>DATLVR010000113.1:0-14120 GCA_035577265.1 Verrucomicrobiia bacterium
GCCTGCCAGTCGGCTACCGGACGGGCGAACGTCTCGAAACTGCCGTCGGTTTGAGGGACCGATTTCATGCAGCAGTTGCTCATGTCTCCGCTTATATCATTTCCTCGCCAGATTTACCCCTTCAAATTTTGAGATGCGCCCCACGGAAGGCCGATTAAAAAACTTTTAATCGTGGCGGGACATTTTATCCTGTCCCGATGCAACGAGGAACCGTTCGCCGGACCAAAATCATTTCCACGCTCGGCCCCGCCACCGACTCGGCCGCGATGATCGGCAAGCTCATGGACGCGGGCGTGAACATCTTCCGCCTCAACATGTCGCACGCGCCCCACGACTGGGTGCGCCGCGTGTTCGCGGACATCCGCGCCGAATCCGCCAAACGCGACCGCCACACCGGCATCCTCATGGACACGCAGGGCCCGGCCATCCGCACCGGCGATCTCAGCGTGCCGCTGGACCTGCAGCCCGGCCAGAAATTCACCCTCACCGTGCGCGGTGAACGGGATCTGGAAGAACATTCCGTGGACGTGAACTACGAGAATTTTGTCAACGACATCAGCGTCGGCGACGTGGTGCTGATCGACAACGGCACCATCCAGATGAAGGTGCTCGCCAAGGACGGCAACAAGGTGGAATGCGAGGTCCTCACCAAGGGCACGCTCGGCAGCCGCCGCCACATCAATCTGCCCGGCGTCAAAGTCAGCCTGCCCGCGCTCACCGCCAAGGACATCAAGGACGTGAAACTCGGCCTGGAACTGGGCGTGGATTTTCTGGCGCTGTCGTTCGTGCGTGAAGCCCGCGACCTGCTGCAACTCCGCGAAATGTTCGAAGGCGGCAAATCACAGCCGTTTGTCATCGCCAAGATCGAGGACCAGGAGGCCATCAAGAATCTGGAGGCGATCGTGCAGGAAGCCGACGGCATCATGGTGGCACGCGGCGATCTGGGCATAGAAATTCCCTACGAAGAACTGCCCATCGTCCAGCGCCGCATCGTCAAGACGTGTCTGCGCATCGGCCGCCCGGTCATCGTCGCCACGCACATGCTGGAAAGCATGATCGAGTCGCCCATGCCCACGCGCGCGGAAGTCACGGATGTTTCCAACGCGGTCTTCGAGGAGGCGGACGCCATCATGCTGAGCGGCGAGACGACGGTGGGAAAATATCCGCTCAAGTGCATTGAAGTGTTCGACAAGATCGCGACGCGCATCGAACGCAGCGGCAGCGCGCAGTTTCACGACGCGGCGGAACTCACCCAACCGCGGCAGAAGCTCGTCAAAAGCGCCGTCGTCATGGCGAACGAACTGAAGGCCGCCGCGCTGCTGGTCTTCACCCGCCACGGCAGCATGGCGCAATATGCCAGCTGGATGCGCCCACATTACTCGCCCATCTACGCGATGTGCGAGACTGAAAAGACGGCGAACGAAATGGCCTTGTGCTGGGGCGTCACCTCTTTCGTCATGGAGTTCGACTTCATCAATCCGCAGAACACGATTGAGACTGCGCTGAAAAACCTGACCGAACAGGGACGGTTGCTGCCCGGCTCGACCGTGGTCATCATCGGCGCGATTTCCGTCGGCACGGAGATCGTGGATGCGGTGCAGATGCGGACGGTCTAGCGGCGCACTTCTGCGGGGCATATTTCTCAAGGTTTTTTGCAGTGTCACCAATACTGTGGATGGGGGGACGGAGCCGTGGATGGGGCCATGTTGTTCCAATACAGCCCGCCGCGATCGGACATGGTCAGGTGAACGTCACGAACATCGCCGGGTTCAGCGCCGGCACTTACTCGCTGTTCATCTGCACGGGCGGGCTGACGTTGGGGAACCGGTTCCTGGCTTCTGCACGCGGCGGCTTCAATTACAACTTCAATACCCACACGCCCGGCACGGTGAAGCTGCTGGTCTCCTTGCCCGCACCGCCGAGTTTTGGAAACATCAGCCTGAACGGCACCAACCTGATTTTCAGCGGCAGCAATGGCACGCCATTCGTGAATTACTACGGGCTGGCCGCGACGAAGCTGACCACACCGCTGAAGAACTGGCTGCGCATCGCCACCAACCAGTTTGATGCGAACTGCGGATTCAGCTTCACGAACGGGGTGGACGCGGGAACGCCGCAGAATTTCCACCGGCTGCAACAGTGACGTTGATAGATGAGAGTTTTGGGTGTTGAGAGGTGAACTCTGCGCGGATGCTTTCTCTCAACTCTCAACTCCCCCACTCTCAACTTATTTACCGAAGACCGCCACGGCAGCGTTGGCCATGTCCAACGCCGTGCTCGGGAAAATGCCCAGCCAGAAAATGCCCGCGATGCAGACGCAGATGGCGACTTTGATCGGTCCGGACACTTGGATCGGCGACATATCCGCCGGGTTCTTGCTCCAGTAGATCGCGCGGATGACGCCGAAATAGTAATAGTAGGAAATCACCACGCCCGCCAGCGCCGTGAACGCGAGGCAATAGTAGCCGGGATGCGCCGGGCCCTGTTCAATCACGGCTTTCAGCAGCAAAAATTTCCCGATGAAGCCCGTCAGCGGCGGAATGCCCGCGAGCGACGCCATGGCCAGCGTCATTGTCGCGGCCAGCAGGGGCGAGCGCTGGTTCAAGCCGGCCAGCGCCGAAACGTCGTCGTTGTCCAGATGCCGGGTCACGAGACAGATGACCGTGAGCGCCGCCATGACGGTGAACAGATAGCCCGCCAGATAATACAGCAGCGCCGACTGGCCGCTCGCCGTCAACGCCGCCACGCCCAGCAGCAGATACCCCGCGTGGGAGATGCCCGAATAACCGATCAGGCGCTTCAAGTTGCGCTGCGGCAATGCGCACAGGTTGCCGTAGAGAATCGTGATGGCGGAGATGACGATGAGCAGATTCATCCAATGCGCCGTCACGGTCGGAACGGCGGTGAACAGCACACGCAGCAACAGGACAAACCCCGCCGCTTTGGAGCCGACCGCCAGAAACGCCGTCGTCGGCGTGGGCGCACCTTGATAGACGTCCGGCACCCAAATTTGGAACGGAAACGCGGCGATCTTGAAACCGAGGCCGACCAGGATGAACAGCACGCCGAACAGGAAAATCTTGCTGGTCTCAAATTGTGCCGCCACGGCGGCGAGTTCGTTGAAGTTCAGCTTGCCCGTCGTGCCCCAAACCAGCGCGATACCGAACACCATGAAGGCCGACGACAGCGCGCCAAGGATCAGATACTTCACGCCCGCTTCGAGTGATACGAGCCGCCCGCGTTGGAAACTGGTCAGGATATAGAAGGTGATCGTGATGAGTTCGATGGAAACAAACAGCATCGTGAAATCATTCGCCGACGCGGCAAACAGCATGCCCGACAGCGCGAAGACGATGAGCGAATAATACTCGCTGACGCCCCCGGCGATGCGGTCGGAGAATTCCACCGCCATGAACAACACCAGGATGGCCGCCACGATGAAGAAGCGTTTGAAGAAAATCGCCAGCCCGTCCTGCACGAACATGCCGTTGAACGCCGAGCCGCCCAGGCTGCAAGTGCCGCCACCGCTGAAGCTGATGACGAGAAGTCCGGTCAGCGCCGCCACCGCCGCGTAGCCGGCAAACTTTTTGCGTTCGGCCGGCAGCCAGAAATCCGCAAGCATCAGCACCACGCCGAGCGCCATCACGCAGATTTCAAGTGTCATCAAGGAAGCGTTCATCAATTTGAAATTTCGGATTTCGGATTTCGGATTTCGGAAAGGGCGACCGCGCCCGGCTGATCCGAAACCGGCTTCGCCATTTGCACAATCAGCTTCACGTCCGGGATGATTTTGTCCGTCAGCAAGCTGGGGAAAAAGCCGAACACCAGCAAACTGGCGAGCAGCAACGCATAGGGCAGCTTGCGCCAGACGTCGGTCGCATCGGCAAGCTGGCTCCACTTTTCCGGGACCGGTCCGTGCAAGATGTTGCGGATGGCGCGCGTCATGTAAACCGCTCCGATAATCAACGCGCCCCAGACCGCGAGCGTCGTCACCAGCGGAAAAACCTTCCAAGCCCCGAAGAAGACGGTCACTTCGCCCACGAAATTCGCAAAGCCGGGCAGACCGCAACCCGCCATCGCCGCCATGAGCAGCGTCACGCCAATGAAGCGCAGCGGACGGCAAAAACCGCCCAATTCGCTGATCTGGAGCGTGCCGGTCTTTTGATGGATGTAACCGCTCAACGCGAACGTCAGCGCCGCGAGAAAACCGTGCGCGATCATCACCAGCACCGCGCCGGTCACGCCGATGAGGTTCAGGCTGGCGATGCCGAGAAAGATGAAGCCCATGTGCGCCACGCTGGAATTGCCGATGAGCAGGTTCAAATCCTTTTGTTTCATCGCGACCCAGCCAACGTAAAGGATGTTGCCGAGGCAGAGCCACGCGAGAAATTGCATCCAACTCTGCGCCGCCTGCGGCATCAGCGGCAGCGCGACGCGGATCAGACCGTAAAGGCCGAATTTCTTGAGCACGCCCGCGTGCAGCATGGCCGTCGGCGCCGGAGCCGCACCGTAGCCCAAGGGCGCCCACGAATGAAACGGCCAGAGCGAAACCAGAATGCCGAAGCCGAACAAGAGCAGCGGGAAGATGAAGTTCTGCGATTTCGCCGCGAGTGGATTGGCCGCGATATGTTTAACAAGTTCCGGGATGTCGAACGTGTGCGCGCCGGACTGGACGTAAAGCGCGATGAGGCCGATCAACGCGAGCAGCGCGCCGAGGCTCAGGTAAATCGTGATCTGGAAGGTCGCGTAATTCTTGCGTTCGCCGCGGCCCCAGACGCCGATCATAATGAAGGTTGGGATAAGCGCAAATTCGTGGAACGCGTAGAAGAAAAACAGGTCCAGCGACGCGAATGCCCCGAGGATGCCGCCGGTCATCACGAGCAGCAGGATGTAAAATTCCTTTTCCCGCGTCTGGATTTCCCACGAACAACATGCCGCCGCAAAGGCAACGATCGCGCCCATCAAAATCAGGCCGACGTTCAAGCCGTCCACGCCTACGTGATAACTCATGCCGAGCGATTCGACCCAGGGGATCTGCTGTTCAAACTGATAACCGGTGTGGACGGTGGCGAACTGGCAGAACATTTTTATCGCCAGCACCATCGGGACAAAGGTCGCGGCGAGGGCGATCGCGCGGATGATGACGCGGTAATTGCCCGGCACAAAGACCAGCAACACGGCGGCCAGCAGCGGAATGCCTAAAATGTAAGTTAAAATGGACGTCGTCATTTATTTCCCCAAAACGAAATACAGCACCAGCGCCACGCCGAGCACGAACAGGAACGCGTAGGTCTGGAGATTGCCGGTCTGCAGCAGGCGCAAGGTGCGCCCGCTCAAGTCTGTGCCGCCGCGTAGGAACCCGATGCACGCGCCCTCCACGATCCAGCGGTCAATCACATCGCAAATTGTTGCGATCAAATCATGCAGGCGGATGAACGTGGCTTCGTAAAGTTCGTCGAAATAAAATTTGTTCTTCATCGCCGTCGCCAGGCCGCCGAGCTTGGCGGGCAGCGGATCCGAGGCGGCTTTTTTGTAAAGCGAGAACGCCAGGAAGATGCCGGCCAATCCGAAGCCGATGCCGACGAACATTGGGACGGGCTTGTGCAACGGCTCCAGCACTTGCTGTAAAAAGGAAAGCGGTTCGTTTCCGGCAATGAATTGCGATCCGTAGTTGTTCCAGATGCCGATGAAACCGCCGATGGCCGCGAACACCGCCAGCGCCACGAGCGGCAGCGTGATCACCGCCGGGGATTCATGCGCGTGCGAAGCGGCTTCGGATTTCTCCTTGCCGAAGAAAACCACGAAGAACAGCCGGAAGATGTAAAACGCCGTCAGCCCGGCCGCGAAGACACCGATCCCAAAGAGCAGGTAACTTTTATGTTCCAACGCCTGCGCGAGAATGGAATCCTTTGAATAGAAACCGCTGAACGGCGGAATGCCGCTCAAGGCCAGCGCGCCAACGAGGAACGTCCCGAACGTGATCGGCATTTTCTTTCGCAGGTTGCCCATCTGCCAGATGTCCTGTTCGTGGTGCATGCCGATGATGACCGAACCGGCGCTCAAGAACAGCAGCGCCTTGAAAAACGCATGCGTGGTCAGGTGGAACATCGCCGGCGTCGGACCGTTCAAGCCAACCGCCATGACCATGTAGCCGAGCTGCGACAGCGTCGAGTAGGCGATGATGCGCTTGATGTCGTTTTGCTGGACGGCCATGAGCGCCGCGAGCAGCGCGGTAAAGCCGCCGATGTAGGCAATGACGTGCAGCGCGTCGTGGTTGTATAAAAACAAGGTGCGGCAAAGCATGTAAACGCCGGCGGCCACCATCGTCGCGGCGTGGATGAGGGCGCTGACCGGCGTCGGGCCTTCCATCGCGTCGGGCAACCAGACGTGCAGCGGGAACTGCGCGGATTTGCCCATTGCACCGCAGAAAACCAAAAGGCCGGCGATGGTTGCCATCGTTCCGAGTGCGGCGGGATTGGCGGCGATGGAACTTTGAAGCGTGGAGAAATTCAAGGAACCGAGAATTCCCCAAACCATCAGGATGCCGAGTAAAAATCCGTAGTCGCCAAGACGGTTGGTAATAAAGGCTTTCTTCGCGGCATCGCCGGCACTGGGTTTCTCAAACCAGAATCCGATGAGCAGGTAGCTGGACACACCAACGAGTTCCCAGAAAATAAACATCATCAGAAAATTATTCGACATCACGATGCCGAGCATGGAGAACGTGAACAGGCTCATGAACGCGAAGAAGCGCGCCTTGCCGGGGTCTTCGTCCATGTAGCTGTAAGAATAGATGTGGATCGCGCCGCCGACGCCGGTGACGATGAGCATCATCATCATGCTCAAGGCGTCGAGCTTCAGCCCGAAATCCGCGTGCAGGTCGCCGATGGTCAGCCAGTTTTTGGAAGTTTCCGAAATTTCCGGATGCCAGCCGTTGGCCGCGATGAAAATGACGGTGAGGACAAAGCCGGTGACGACCGCGCCGATGGAAAGCAGGCTGCTCGTCGTTTTACAACGCAACGTGAACAGCGTGATGACCGCCGTTGCCAGCAGCGGCAGGAACAAGATCAGCCAGGGTAAAATTTCGTATTTCATCAGTTGAAACATTCAACATTGAACATTGAACTCCCAACATTCAACGCCGCCGCGCGCCGAAAGTTCGGCGTGGGAGGTTGAATGTTAAAGGTTGAATGTTTCTTCATCGCTTCAAAGCTTCATCGTGGTCAGATCTTCAACATGGGCGGACTGGCGCCGGCGATACAACGCCACAATCAGCGCGAGACCGACCGAGACTTCCGCCGCCGCCACCGTGATGATGAAGAACACCAGGATCTGGCCGTTCAGGTTGTCGTTGAACCGTGAAAAAGAGACGAGCGCGAGGTTGGCCGCATTGAGCATCAGTTCGAGCGACATGTAGATCACCAGCAGGTTGCGCCGCATGATGACACCGAGCAAGCCCAGCGCAAACAGCAGGAAGCTGACGATCAGATATTGTTCGAGTCCGACGTGCATTTTTATTCTTTGTGTAAAAAACCAGATAAACGCGGAGGCGCAGAGCCCGCAGAGGTTCGCAAAGAAAATAAATCCTCTGCGTTTCTCTGCGTTCTCTGCGTCTCTGCGTTTAAGTAATTCATTATTTCAAATCTTTCTTGCTCAGCAAAATCACGCCCACCATCGCCACCAGCAGCAGGACGGAGACGACTTCAAACGGCAAAACGTATTGGCTGAACAGCAGCTTGCCGAGCAGCGCGGTGTCGCCCTCGGTCGTCGGCGCCGCATGCGCGTTCAGGCCGGTCGCATGCAGGCTTTTCACAAAGATGGCGACGATGGTTCCGACGGAAAGCAAGCCCGCGAGGACCGCGACTTTCCTGATCTTGCGCTGCTGCTCCGCTTTCAGATCCAGCAACATGACGACGAACAAAAAGAGCACCATGACCGCGCCGGCATAAACGATGATCTGGACCGCCGCGAGAAAGAACGCATGCAACAACACAAACAATCCCGCCATCGAAATGATGGTCAGCACCAGAAACATCGCGCTGGTGACCGGGTTGCGGCTGAACGGATTCGCGACGACGAGAACGCCGAACAGCAGCGTCAGCGCCGCGAAGACATAAAACATGATGTCCGGCAGCATCGTCGGGCTGATGAAATTATTGAGCGCTTCCATTTTCAGGGTTTGACCGGAAAGCTTTCCTGTTCCTTCGCTTCTTCCAGTTTCAATTTCCATTTCTGGATGCCGCCGTGCGTGCCGCCGAGCGCCAGCAATTTTTCCTTGTTGTAGATCATCTCTTCACGGCTGCTGCCAACCAGCGAATAGTCCTTCTGCAAAAAGATCGCCTCTTCCGGGCAGACTTCCTGGCAGAAGCCGCAGTAGATGCAGCGGAGCATGTTGATCTCGAATTCCTCCGGCATCTTTTCCGCATTGGTGCGGTCAGCCGTCTTGCCGGCCGGGCCGGGCGGCGTGATGCGGATGGCCTTGGGCGGGCAGACAAATTCGCAGAGCTGGCAGCTCACGCACTTGGTGTGGCCTTCCTGGTCCTTCACCAGATAGGGCGCACCGCGATAATCCGCCGGCACGGCCCATTTCTCCTCGGGATATTCCATCGTCACCACCTTGCCCTGGAAGAGCGTGGCATAGGCGTGCTTCAGCGTGACCTTGAACCCGCCGACAATCGCCGGCAGATAAAGCCTTTCCCAAAACGTCAAAGGTTTGCGGTTTACAATCATGGCAGGATCAGCAATCCGAAATTTCCTTCGCGCCGACAAATTTTAACAACTTCTTGAACGGGATATCCACGATCAGCTTCTGGCCGTCACAAAAGGTCAGGATCGTCGCCACCCGGGTTGGCTGCAGGGCGATCACGTGTTCCGTGTTGAAGCAGAATTCGGAATTCTTGCCTGTCACATCGTCCGTCAATGTCGTCTTGATATATGCCATAATGATTACCCTTTGCTTATTTGCCGGCAATGAGCCACAGCCAGATGGCCGTGACCAGAATGTTCACCAGTGCCAGCGGCAGAAACCGGCGCCAGCCCAGATCCATCAATTGATCGTAGCGGAAACGCGGGAACATCCAGCGCACCCAGATGAACAGCGCCATGAAAAAAATCATTTTGGCCAGGAAAACCAGGATGTGCGCCACGCCCATGGCCAGCGACTGCGCCGGTTGATCCAGGCCCCAGAGCGGCAGCGTCCACCCGCCGAAAAACAGCGTCACCATCATGCCCGACGATGCGACCATGTTGGAGTATTCACCGAGGAAAAACAGCGCGAATTTCATCGAGCCGTATTCGGTGTGATAGCCGCCGACCAGCTCCGTTTCCGCCTCCGGCAAATCGAACGGCAGACGGTTGGTTTCCGCGAAGGACGCGACCAGAAAGATGACGAACGCCACGGGCGCATAGATGACCAGCCAGCCATGGTTGACCTGCCAGCTGATGATCTGACCAAGGTTGAGGTTGCCCACGATGAGCAGCACCGGGATGACACTCAAGCCCATCGAAATTTCATACGAAATCATCTGCGCGCTCGAACGGATGCCGCCCAGGAACGGAAATTTTGAATTCGCCGCGTAGCCCGCCAGCACGATGCCGTAAACGCCCAGCGACACGATGCCGAAGGTGTAGAGGATGCCCACGTTCAAATCCGCGATGACCATCTTCTCCGCGCCGATGTTTGAACCGAACGGAATCACCGCCACTGTCAGCATCGCCGGAATCACCGCGATGGCCGGAGCCAGGAAGAAATAAATCTTCCGCACACCAGCGGGCGTGAAGTCTTCCTTGAACATGAACTTCAAGCCGTCGGCCAGCGGCTGGAAAATCCCCAACCGGATCAGAAACGGGCCGAGGACGGGAATGTGTTTGACGAACGGGGGCGCCGTGCGGTTCGGGCCGACACGGTCCTGGATCCACGCCGAGATCTTGCGCTCGGCCAGCACGGTGTAGGCGACCAGCCCCTGCACCACGCCGATGACCACGGCGATCTTGACCACGCTGAAGATGATGAAATTCCAGTCCATTTTAGATTTTCACCGTTACGCCGGTGTCGCCAAGGGATGCCCAGGTCAAACCATTGAACGCGGCAACATCCGCCGCCATCGCGTTGAACAGGCCTTCAATCGTCACAAAACCGTTCTGGCCGGTGACGTTGAAAACCAGGTCGTGCAAAAATTCCCATTCGGCACGCGCGTCGCCGGGCGCTTCGACGGCCTTCATGAATTTCTGGACACGGCCCTTGGTGTTGGTGAACGAGCCGCGTTTTTCGGCATGGGCGCAGCCGGGCAAAACATAATGCGCCAGCTTCGTGGTCGCGTTCGGCAAAATGTCGCTGACAATGAGCGTCTCCAGTTTGCCAAGCAAATCCGCGCCGATGCCGTGCTTGGTGACATCTTCGCCGAAAACGATCAGCGTCTTGATCTTGCCGCTTAAAATGCCATTCGTGATCTGCGGCAGATTCGTGCCGATCTCTGTGAAGCAAATTCCCGTCAGCCGGGCGCCGTTCGTGTTTGGATTTTTATCGGCACTGACGAGCAGCTTGTCGGCTTCCCCGACACGCGCGACGGAATCGCTGACCGCGCCGAGCCTGGCTTTCAGCTTGGAAATCAGCCAGAGTTCCTCGTTCGTCTGCCGTGCCGAGGCGACCATCGCCACGGAACCGGCCTGGGATTTCTTCAGCTTGTCGGAAATTTCGTTGAGCGCCGCCGTCCAGGTGGATTTCTGGCCGCGCACCAAAACATCCTTCAAACGGTCGTCACGGCCAATCCATTTATAATTCAACCGGCCGGCATCGCACATCCATGGACCGTTGACCGCGTCATTGTCGCGCGGCGTGTAGCGCTGAATCTTTTCCTCGCGCGAACCAATGAGCGCGTTGCAACCGGTGCCGCAGCTCGTGCAGAGGCTTTTGCTCTCCTTAAGGAACCAGACGCGCATCTTGAAACGGAAATCTTTCGACGTCAGCGCGCCGACCGGACAGATGTCCACCGTGTTCAGCGTGTAATTGTTGTCGAACGGTGAGCCGGGGAACGTGGCGATGGTGTTGAAGCTGCCGCGATTGATGATGCCGAGCGCGTCGTCACCCGCGATGTCCTTCGTGAACCGGATGCAACGAGTGCACAGGATGCAACGTTCCGCGTCGAGCATGATGCGCGGTCCGAGATCAACCGCTTTCGGCTTGTGGACTTTGGCTTCGACAAAGCGGCTGGCGCTCTGGCCGTAGTCCACGGAATATTCCTGCAGCTTGCATTCGCCCGCCTGGTCGCAGATCGGACAGTCGAGCGGATGATTGATGAGCAGCGATTCAAGGACGCCTTCGCGCATCTGTTTCACGCCAGGCGTGCTCGTGTATATCTCCATTCCCGGTGAAATTGGCGTGGCGCAGGAGATCGCCGGACGGGGCATCTTGGAGATTTTCGGCGTGCCGTCGGCATTCAACACCGGCTTGCGATCCGGTCCGAGTGTGGGCATGCCGTACTCCACGAGACACATGCGGCAGTTGCCGACGACCGGCAGCTTGGGATGATAGCAGTAGTGCGGCACCTCGGTCTTGGCCAGCTCGCACGCCTGAATCATCGTGGTCGGCACCGGCTTGCCGGAGAGCGGATCCGGCATCGTCTTCGGCACTTCGATTTCGCGACCGTCCACCTTCACCTTGATCTTTTCGACCGGCGGCGCGGACTTGATTTCAGTTGTGGCAGCGGTTGACATGGCAATCAGTGATGTGCGGCGGCCAATGGTTTTGATTCAACGGGCGCGACGATTTCCTTCGCGCGACGGGCCTCATCGGCGGCGCCTTTGGCGACAAATTCATCCTTGAACTTTGCGACAAAACTTTGCACCGGCCAGGAACAGGCCTCACCGAACGCGCAGATCGTGCGGCCGCCGGGGATGTTGTCCGCGATCTTCACGAGATAATCAGCATCGGTCGCACGTCCCTCGCCATGCGTGAGGCGATGGAGCGTCTTGCTCATCCAGAGCGAACCTTCGCGGCAGGGCGTGCACTGGCCGCAACTTTCGTGCGCGTAAAATTCGGAAATATTCGCGAGCGCCTCGACGATGTCGGTCGAGTCATCCATCACGATGATCGCGCTTGAACCGCTCATGGAGCCGGCGGCGGCCAGCGAATCGAAATCATACGGCAGATCGAGCATGTCGGTCTCGACCAGAATTTCCTTGCCCTCGGCATCCTTCTTCTTGAGCTTGAATTTCTCGCCCGCCTTGAAAACTTTCGCCGAGGAACCCCCGGGAATCACGGCTTTCAACTTGCGACCATCCAGCAGACCACCGCCGAATTTCGGGTCGTTGATGAGTTCGCCAATCGTGGCCTTGCCGGTTTCAATTTCGTAGTAGCCGGGCTTTTTGACATGACCACTCAAGCTGACGATGCGCGTGCCGGTGTTGTTCGGCGTGCCGAGCTTCGCAAATTCCGCGCCGCCCATCGCGACAATGTGCTTGATGTTGCAGAGCGTCTCGACGTTGTTGACAATGGTCGGGCACATCCACAGGCCGAGCACGGCTGGAAAATACGGCGGCTTGATGCGCGGATAAGGACGCTTGCCTTCCAGTGATTCGATCAGGCCGGTTTCTTCGCCGCAGATGTAAGCGCCCGCACCACGATGCACGTGCATTTCCAAATCGTAGCCGGAGCCGCAAATGTTTTTCCCAAGGAAGCCTTTGGCGCGGGCTTCTTTCAAGGCCTGATTCAAAATTTTCGCTCCGTCCACCATTTCGCCGCGGATGTAGATGTAGGCGAGATGCACGTCGTTGGCGAAGCACGAGATGGCCATGCCTTCAATCAACTGGTGCGGATCCTTATACATGATCTGCCGATCCTTGAACGTGCCCGGCTCGGATTCATCGGCGTTGCAGATGAGATAAATCGGCTTGCCGCTCTTGCGGTCAACGAAGCTCCACTTGAGGCCGCAGGAAAAACCCGCGCCGCCACGACCGCGCAACCCGGAAACCTTCACGTCCTCGCGGATCTGTTCCGGGCCGGAAAGTTTTTTGCCGTCGGGCAAATCCTTCGGCTGGATGGCCAGCGCCTTCTTCAAAGCGTCGTAACCACCATGACGCAAATAGCATTCGACGTCGGGGGTGTAGCCCGGTTCATCGGCATGCTTCAATATCAATTTGTATTCTTGCGCCATATCAGCAATTGACTCTCAACCAAAAATCTCTAGTTTAATCGGCCCATCTGCCCGATGGTGTAACGGTAGCACAGCAGACTCTGAATCTGTTTGTCGAGGTTCAAATCCTCGTCGGGCAACCATCTCACTTGCATTTCCCCACGATCTCATCCGCCTTGGCGTGCGAAACGCCTTCGTAAAAATCATCATTCACCATCATCACCGGCGCGGTGCCGCAGCTCGCGAGGCACTCGACGAATTCCACGGTGAACTTTCCGTCCGGCGTCGTTTGCGCGCCGTGCTTGTGCGCGTCCAGGCCGAACTTCTTGCAAAAATGCTCGCGCAGTTCATACGCGCCGCCGAGCGCGCAACTCAACGTGCGGCAGACCTTGATCTGATATTTGCCCATCGGCTCCTGCCGCAGCATCGGATAGAACGTCAGGATCTCGAAGACATTGATCGGCTGGAGTTCCAGCTTCTTCGCCGTCCACTGCACCGCTTCCTGCGAGATCCACCCGAACTGTTCCTGGATGGCGTGCAGCACCATGAGTGACGCGGCGCGCTTCACGGGATAATGCGTGATCAACTCGTCCACTTCGGCTTCTAAATTTGCTGTGACTTGAAAACTCATTTCAAAATTTTAACGCAAAGGCGCAAAGACCCGGAGACGCAAAGAAAAAACCTTTGCGCCCCGGCACCTTTGCGTCTTTGCGTTTCATGTCTGGTTTGGAAATCATCGGTCGCATTCTCCCATCACAAAGTCGAGCGAGCCCAGGATCGCCACGGTGTCGCTCATCATGCAGCCGGGGAAAATCTTGGGAATGATGCTCAAATTCACGAACGAAGGTGAGCGGATCTTCATGCGATACGGCGTGCCGCCACCCTTGCTGTTGATGTAAAAGCCCAGCTCGCCCTTCGGATTTTCGTGGCCGAAATAGGTTTCACCGGGCGGGCAATTCACGCCTTCCGTCACGAGCATGAACTGATGGA
>DATLVR010000114.1:0-13538 GCA_035577265.1 Verrucomicrobiia bacterium
CGGCCAGCCGAAAAAGACCGAGGATCTTGGCGGCGGCAATTTCCGCGCGACGGACACGATGGTTTACACCACGCCGGAGATCGAACGCATCGCGCACGTCGGCTTCAAGGCCGCGCAATTGCGCCGGAAGAAACTGACGAGCATCGACAAGGCGAACGTGCTGGAGAACGGCATCCTGTGGCGCGAAGTCGTGACGCGCGTGGGCAAAAATTATCCGGACGTGACGCTGGAACACATGTTCGTGGACAACGGCGCCATGCAGCTCATGCTGCGTCCGACGCAGTTCGACGTGATGCTGTGCGAAAACATGTTTGGCGACATCCTGAGCGACGAAGCGGCGGCACTTGGCGGTTCACTGGGAATGTTGCCCAGCGCAAGTCTGGGGGCGACGAGCGGCGAAATCACGTTCGGCCTTTACGAACCAGCGGGCGGCACCGCGCCGGACATCGCCGGAAAAAATCTGGCGAACCCCATCGCGCAGATCCTGTCGAGCGCGCTGATGCTGCGGCATAGTTTTGGTCTGAACGAGGCGGCGGCAGCGATTGAAAGCGCCGTGCAGCACGCCATCGAATCCGGCCACCGCACTGGCGACATCTTCAGCTCCAGCGAAGCGAATGCGCGCAAAGTCGGCACGCGCGAGATGGGCGATGCGATCGCGGCGGTGGTTTGAGCGGAGGCGTATCAAGACCGTAGGAGACGACGTGAGGAGACTCAAATCAGTTCCTCTTAGACTACGAACCTGAACAAAACCAAAACAAGAAGAGTCAGAGTCTCGTCACCTCGTCTCCTACAAAATAAAAGGGCGGCCATTGCTGGCCGCCCTTGGATTTTTCGTTGATGGATCAGTTCGAGAGACGGAAGAACTGATTGCGCACTATGCTCAAGGCTGCGTTGGTGGTAAACCCGGTAACCGCACCGGGAATGGTTGCATACGGACCAGCCACGTTGGTTGACGACTGCAAGCTAAACGATGGATCCGTCCAGTTGAAGGTGAGGATGCCACCCGAAGCGCTCAGGTTCAAGGCCGGTGCGCCGCCAGCAACCGCCGT
Source organism: Verrucomicrobiia bacterium (assembly GCA_035577265.1). Taxonomy (GTDB): domain Bacteria; phylum Verrucomicrobiota; class Verrucomicrobiia; order Limisphaerales; family UBA11358; genus UBA11358. Next base: position 1,050 of record DATLVR010000114.1, read on the forward strand.
GACGGTGATCGCCCCGCTGGTGGTTAGGGGGCTCGTATCCCAAGTATAACCGGTCGGCAGAGCAGAGGTGTCGAACGGATTATTATATGAGCTGGCGGTGAACAGCGTGAAGGTATCGTTGACCTGCAAGGCCGTGCCGATGTTGGCCACCACCAGTGCGCCGGCGTAATTTAACGCCCCACTGGATGCGACGACTTTATCCGCCAACGGGGTGCCGCCATTGCGGTTGAGCTTCATGTGGTTCGTGCTCGTGCTGGAGAAGGTCGGTGCGTTCGCAAACGTCAGCGTGCCAATGGTGGAGCTGGTGCCGGGCGACAGGGTGCCGTTGATGGTGGCCGTGGTGCTGTCAATGGTGCCGTTGCCGATGATGGTGCCGTTGCCGCTCACGGTGAAGGTTCCTGTGCCACCGACGGTGCTCGCGCCCGTGTCCAAGGTGGAACCGTCATTGACCGTCCAATTGATTGCGCCGCTGATCGTGCCGCCGCCGGTGAAGGTTTGCGTGCCGGCTTTGGCAAAATTGAAGTTGCCAGTCCCTGTTCCCAGGGTAAGTGACCCACCGGTCACGGAAACATTGTTGGCGGCATTGATCGTGGTGGTGCCCGCGCCGCTCCCCAAGTTCAGCCCGCCGCCGGATACCACCAAGTTGCCGGCCAGGTTGATGGTGGGCGAACCCGCACCGGTGGAGGTCACGTTGGTTCCGCCTTGCACCAACCAATTTCCACCGATGGTGATGGTCGGACTGGTGCCCGCTCCGAATCTGAATTCCTTCGTGCCGGTGCTGAGGATGGTCAAGTCGCCACTAACGTTGGTCAATCCTCCGCCCATGCTGATGTTGGCCCCTTGGCTTGGACAGTTCCAGGTGAAATTATAGAACACTTGCGCCAATCCACCCGGGGTGTTACCGCTGGTTTGGTTGTCAATTTCGCAAGTCGAACCGATGTTCCATGTGGCCTTCGGAATCGTGCCGGCCGTGGTAAAGTTATGCTGATACTTGCCGCCGGTTTCAAAAACGATCGCCGGCGAATTCGTCAAAAATAGACTCGCCGAGCTGTTCAAGGTGCCGAACACATCCAGGTCCGTGCCCGTGCCGTTGGTGACCGTCAGCACCGCCGTGGTGGTGATTTGGGCTCCGACATCCACGGTCACCTGATCCACGGTCACGGGCGCCGCCACCGTAACCACATGCGGGCTCCGAATCTCAATGGTGTCGGCGGAACTACTATCGGGCGTTTGACCGATGGTCGCATCCACAAAGCCACTGCCGGAATTCACCTGCCAGGTGGTGAAATCACCCCAGTTGCCGTTTTGTTTGCTGCGGTATTGGGGAGCTGGATTGATGACGATACTACCCGAAGTCCCGGTCTTGGAATTTCCATCCGTTGCGGTAATCGTCGTGGTTTCCAGTGTGCCGTCCGCGGCACTGGCAATCACGGTTCCGCTGGCCAGCGTGACCGGATTCACGGCAAATCCAACATTGCCGGAACCGCTGTTCATCGTTACGGAAGTGGAACTATCGGTGGTCACGATGTTTTCGTAAACGTCCTTGGCCGTCACGTTGACGTTGAACGCCGCCCCAATGACTTGAGCTGCGGCAGCAGTGACAAGATAATGGTCAATCGCGCCCGGGTTCACCGTAAAACTGGAACTGGGGGTGCCGGCGATGGTTCCGTCGGTCGCCGTCAACGTCGGAGTCTCGACCTTGGTCAAGGTAATGTTTGCCGTTCCGACGCCGCTGCTAAAAGTGACGGTTGACGGATAGGTGGGGCTGCCGGTCGGGCCGCTGAACGTGATGTTCTTGACACCATTGTAACTTGAGTTAACAGCCGTGCCATCGGTTGTGGCCGTAAGCGTGACATTGAAAGCGGTTCCTGCCGTCTCATCGGAAGGAGTGCCCGAATTGGCCGAAAGCTGACCAGGTAGTGTGACCGTGATTTTTGGCGTGGCGGTGCTGGAGGTCGTGACGTCAATGGTGGAGGAATTGCCGCTGGTGCCGCCGGCATTGTAGGCTCGAACCCGATAATGATAAGCGGTATTCGCGCTCAATCCCGCTACCGTCGCCGTCAGCACGTTTCCCACATCGAGATTGTTGAAGCCCGGCACAAACGCGGTGAACCCGCTGTCTGTGGCAACATCCAACTGATAACCCGTTGCAGTGGCGGCGGCGGACCAATTTGCGCTGAAACTGGTGCTCGTAATGGCCGAGGCGGCATTTGCCGTGGGAGCGGATGGCACAAGCGGGTTGACAGCGCCGCCAAAATCCAAGCCAAGACTGCCCGCGCTTGGCGAATTAAAGCCCCAACCCCCAGTTGTGGTCTGACCGCTTGCGTAGTAACGGATATAGACCGTCGTTCCCGCCGGGACATTCTGAAGCGCACTGATGCCGGAAAGCGAGACTTGCGGCATGGTTAATGAGGTTGATTGAACCGGTGATCCAATCAAAGTAAAAGTAGTTCCATCCAAACTGTAAGCGAACTGGCTGGTAACTCCGGGCGATGCAAAAAAAGTCGACGTTCCGGCAAAATGCGCATCAATGGTGCTCAAGGACAATGTGTATCCGTTCGTAGCGGTGAAAGTCACCTGGAAGTAGTCATTGCTGGCCGTTGATATGCCTTCATTTTTGAACCCTACGGTTCTAAAAGAGTTGGCCCCCGCGCTGGCTGCTGCACCGGATCCGCGGGTGAGCACAGGAGCATTGGTCAGATGCAAGTCAGACGAATCTGCGGTCGAGGTGGCCAATGTGTTCTCGCCGGTAAAGTCCCAAGCCGCAATCGAAGCGGCATGTGCATTCGTCGCCAGAAAGCCGGAAAGAACCAGCATCGCCACAACGTTTGCCCATTTAAAGCAAGTGGAAAACGGTTGCGCCGCCGGCGCCTGGCTTTGCCGCGGCGGGAAGGTTTCAGATTTTGAAAATGTGACTAACATAAATAAGAATATAATGGTTGATGAGTGATGGTTTGTTTGGTGACTGCAGTTTGTTTCGATTTTCTCCTTGTTTACCCGGCCTCGGTATTTTTTCGCGTTCAGTGTTTCATTTTGTTTCTAAAAGATTCAAGGGTTCGCCTGACAGCCTTGTACGATGGCCTTGATGATCCCGATATGTTCATAGTATTGAATCGTTGAACCAAATTAGTCTGGCTCGCATTCCGTTCTTTTCCTTGGCTAAAGACTATTTCCAATAAAAGCGAATATCAAGGATTCTAACATTTATTTTCGGCCGCCAAGCGCAACCGATGAGGCTGGGAACCGGCGGCCGGCGCTGTGATTGTGGTGATGACATAATGCTGTGCTGCTACCACATTAGAGGAGCGTGTCTCCCGCAATCGTAACACCGCGCATTCAACCGACGTAAAGCGACGTCTTTAGTGTTAGGGAGTGAATGTTCCGCAAGTCGGCACCCGCGAGATGGGCGACGCGGTTGCGGCGGTGGTTTAAAAATCGTAGGAGACGACGTGAGGAGACTCAAATCAGTTCCTCTTGAACTACAAACCTGAACAAAACCAAAACAAGAAGAGTCAGAGTCTCGTCACCTCGTCTCCTACAAAACAAAAAAGGGCGGCCATTGCCAGCCGCCCGGGAAGGAGATGATTTTTAAAATCAAGGAGCGATGGCTCGCCAGGCCGGACTCCAGATCACGTCTGGCAGCAAAGGTTCCCCCTCAGGGCCGGCGGAAGCAATGCTGGTTCCGTAGGGAGGCTTTGTTTGGATATACGATGTCTTGAACCATTGGCAATGGCCGTCGAAAAAGTTGATGCTGCCACCTCTGCTGTGACGCCAGGCGAAACTGTTTTGGCGACCGCACGGGTTGACTGAGTTAAATGTTGGCGAGCTGTTGGCAACTTCGGTGACCGGATCAAAAACGATGTCAAACAAGAACACCGTTGCCGAGGGCTTTTGCAGATTCGTCAATTTGGGTTGAACCACTAAGTTGCCGTTTTTAATATTTTGAGTGGTAGTCGCAGACCGCGCCAAGTCAATATTCATGGCGTAACTCCAAAAACCAGCCGCACCACCGCCCGACAAGACGTTCTGCACCGTGGCTACGGACATATTGGCACCGGGACATGCCCAAATTTTACTGGCAGCCGCGTAGCCAGTTGGAGGAGTAAAATTAAATGGAGGAAACTTGTTTATAGGAACGTTTGGTGTTTGTTGGTTGTAGAAGGTGAACGGCTTCTCGCCCAACAAGGGCGGCAAAACATTGAACCAGGCAAAGGGGTCGTCTGGCGTTCCGTCATTGGGGTAGGCAGGGCCGGCAGTAGGATAAGAACCGGCGGAAGGGTTGCCGTCATACGGTATTTTATCGCCATTATCCCCGGCATACATTTGGATGGATAATCCCCACTGCCTCATGCTGGAAAGACAGGAGGCTTGTTGCGCTTTTTGCTTTGCCTTGGCGAGCGCCGGCAACAGCATGGCCGCGAGGATCGCGATGATGGCGATGACGACCAAGAGTTCGATGAGAGTGAAAGCCTTGTGCGATGGCCTTGATGATACCGATATGTTCATAGTTTTGAATCGTTGAACCAAATCAGCTTGGCTCGAATCCCGTTCTTTTCCTTGGCTAAAGACTATCTTTAATAACAGTGAATATCAAGGACTCTACCATTTATTTTCGGCCGCCAAACGCAACCGATGAGGGTGGGAACGGGCGGCCGGCGCGGTGATTGTGGTGATGACATAATGCTGTGCTGTTACCACATTAGAGGAGCGTGTTTCCCCCAATCGTAGCCCCGTGCATTCAACCGACCTTAGGTGACGTCATTAGTGTCAGGGAAGCGAATGTTCCGCAAGTCGGCATGCGCGAGATGGATGATGCGATTGCGGCGGTGGTTTGAGCCGTCAGGTTTTCAGTATCGCAGGAGACGACGTAAGGAGACTCAAAGTAGTCCCCTTCAGTCCGCGAACCTGAATAAAATCAAGACCGAGTCAGAGTCTCGTTACCTCGTCTCCGACAAAACAAAAAAGGGCGGCCATTGCTGGCCGCCCTTGATTTCTATATCGCAGGGCTATTGCGTCGAGATGAAGTAGAACTGCATTGTGGCCGGATTCACGTTGGTGAAAATGCCGGTTCCGGTCGGGAATGTTCCCCCAAAGATGACCGAGTAAGGCCCGGATACATCACTGGCGCTCCACAACGTGGAAGCCTGGCTGGTGTTTGCCGTGAAGCTGAACACCGCCGCGCCGTTGACATAGGAGATGCCAACCCCGTTCACACCGGCTGGAACTTTCGTGGGCGAACTCCAGGAACCGCCGTCGTATTGCAGCCCGGCAGTCGTCAGGTTGGTGCTGATGTAGGCCTGCGGCACGAAGGCACTGCTGTTGGCGGGGAAACGTGACAGCGAGCCGTTGGTGGACAGGTCGGATTCGGCATAGACTACGCGGTCAATGATGTTTCCCTTGACGTTGCGGAGAACCAGAACCCCGCTGCCGGTTTTTGGAAGGAACAAACCGGAGGAGATGGCAACGGGCGTGGCGAGCCCCGGAGCCTCGCCGGCGTTGCCGCCGTAGACAACCAGCGAACTGAGCGAAGGAACGGTCGCTCCAGCACCGGCGTTGGCGTCAAATACAGGCTTCGCAGGATTGCCGGTGTCGATCTTAAAGCCTCCCGGCCCCAAGTCGCTAACGGATTGGTTCTCGATTTCAAGGTATTGGTCATTGGTGCTGATACCAATGGTATCGGTCGAGCGTTTCAAAGGATTGAAATACGGCGCACCCGTGTTCGTCGTGGGATTGGCGAGGAATTCACTGATGGCAATTTGTTGTTCATCCAAGGTCGGCACATAAACCGCAATGGTATTGGTGTAGATGGTGCCGGTAGAGCTGGAAACCTGAAGATTCACTAAATAATTGCTTCCCGCATCAGCCACCGTGGGACTGAAGCTAAAGTTGCCCGTGGCATTCAAGCCGCTGGCGAGGCCCGACCAGCCAGAGTTAGGAGACAAACCGTCAGTGATGGGCGTCAGGGTGACCGTGCCTCCAGCCGCGTCACCGATGCTGACATGAGTATTCAGAGTTTCGCCCGAACGCAGAACCAGTTCGGAATAACTGTTGGTGGCGAGATCGCCTTTGCGCGCATGGGTGAGAGTATTAGTCACATGAACGTAAGAGATGATGTCCTCAAAGCGGCTGGGAGTGAATTCAAAGCCGGCGGCGGTGAAGAATCCCAAGATGCCATAAATCGTCACCGGTCCGGCCGGCTTGGCTTTGCCGGGAATATCTGTCGGGCCGTTGATGAACAAGGTGAAGGTCTGCCCTTGTTGATTGGTGAAGCTCAAATTAAACATGCTGGCCGTCAGAACATTGCTGGCGTTGGCGGTGATCGGCTCGTTGGCGCCGGAAGTGAAATTTGCGCCGGCAGTCAAGGTCACATTGGAAGCCACAAAATAGGTGCTCTCCATGGCTTTCATCGCAGCTAAATTGCCCGTGATGTTGGGATCAAACGGCAATGGTTGCGGGGCCGGCAGACTGGTCGAGCCCAAAACCGTCACACTGGTCAATGCGTTGGTGAACACGGGTTCGATTTCAAGCAAACCACTAAATGCTGCCATCGCTCCCGTCACCCGCACAATCGAGCCTGCGGGCGGCAGATTGGTGGGGTTGGAACCCAACCAGAAAACGGCGATGCCGCCCGTGTTATCCTGCATGTAAAATTCCAAGCTTGTGGAACTGCTCGTCATGTTCGTCCAAGTGGTCACCGTGCCTTGCAGCGTGTAGATTGCCGTCGTGTTTGTCGGGGCATAAGCGTTGTCTACTTTGGCGCGGAAGTCGGCAATCGTCAAAACTGGCGGCGGAAGCACCGTGAGGGTAGCCTTGGCGCTGTTGGTTGATGTCCAGCCAACCGAACTGGAGTTGGTGATCGTGACAAAATATGATCCGGCCTGGTTGGTGGTGATGTTCGCCAAGGTGAGGGTTGCCGTGTTGGTGCCGGAAGCGTTCACGCCCACCACGATGTTGGTCACGAGACTATTTGTGGCCGGGACAAATTTCCATTGAAAAGCCGGCGCGGGCAGACCGTGTGCGGTCACACTGAAGCTCACCGTGTCGCCGATTATGTTGGTGGTGGTGGTGGGCGTGATGTTCGCATCAATGGTGGGCGGCACCGGCTGCGGGCTTACCAGCAATGTTGCCAGACGCGTGGAGTTGGTGCCGACACCATTCGTGACCACGCAAAAAATGGAACCGGTTTGATTGGTGGTCAGGCCGGTCAGCGTCACACTTTTTCCGGTGGCTCCGGCAATGGTATTCGTGACACCATTGGTAATCGAAAACCATTGATAACCCAAAGTGGCATCGCCGGCAGCCAGCGTGCTGAAAACAGCGGTGGATCCGGAAAAGACATTGGTGTCCGCCGGTTGCGTCAGGAAGGTCGGAGGATTGACGCTGCCTGGCACGACATCGGCAAACTTGGTTCCCACCACCAGGTTATCAACATCCAATACTCCTTCGCCAGTGCTTGCCTGACGGAAGGCATAGGCCACAATGTTGGCCGCGCTGGCCGTGTCCAGCGGAGTGGCGGTATTTCCAGAGGTTTCATTAACAGGATTTAACCAGACAGTGTTCGAACCGGTGCTAAGGACATAGCGAGTGACAAGGGTGTATGATGTGTTGGCAGTGAGATCCACCGGAATAGTGTTCGTTACTGCCGTCCCTCCATTTTGAATGGCGATGCGAAAATTACCCGGCGTTGCCACTCCATTGGTAACAAGAAATAATCTGCCTTTGAAGGTTGAACTATCCCCATAAAAGTGTCCGAAGTATGTTTCACTGCTGGCTGGGCCGGGAGGAATTGTGGTTACATAAATCGTATAACTCGAATAGAGCGTGGCAACTGAATTACTGGGACTGAAAGCATAGGCAATATTTGTCGAGGTGCCATAGATGTTGGTAGACACTCCCACAACAATATTGGTGGTAAATGGGCCAAAGATATTTGTAACGGCTATGTCGCCATAAGTCCCATTGGTATCCAGATTGGCATGCACGTCCTCGGTCAGGGCTTGCGACACCTGCAATGCGTTCGGACTGCTGCTGGTCGGATCGGCGACGACAAGGATGCCAGTGGTCGGATTGCCGCTGTGCGCAATCCAAGGCGGAACATTGGTTGGCAGCAATCCTTGAGCATAGCTGTCAAAATTATCTTGGAACAGCATTGCCGCCGGCGCGCTAAAAGTCAGCAGGCATAGTGTCAGCAGGTTCCCGAGTATAGCCATCCTTGTTTTCATCGTTTTCATTGGTTTTGCATCTTTGTTTCTTGGTTTTTTGTTTCGCTTAAAAAGCACTTGTTAATTTATTGAATCATCCCGGTTGGGATTCCAATAAATGTCAGGATTCCGCTTTTCCTCGCTGGCGGCGGAAACCGGGTTCTGATTGAAAACATAGTCATATTTAAAATAGGCCGAGTGGCCGTCCATAAAGACTATGTTGCCGCCCTTGCTGTGGCGCTTGGGAAAATAAGTCCAGCGGGCTGACGGGTAAGTGCCGCTATTGCGGCCACCTTCCAAAGTGGGGCTGAAGGTGGCTTCCGCCATCATCACCTGCGCGCTGGATCTGCGAAGTGATGAGAGTTTGGGCATGCTTGGATAGGGGTAGCTGTTGGCCACCACGCCGTTTTTGACATCGCTTTTGAGTTTCAAATCCAAATCCCATACATAAGCAAAGAATCCATACTGGCCGCTGGCTAAAAACAAAGTTGAGTCGGCCGGAACCACTTGCACTGAAGGGCAAGTCCAGATTTTCCCAACGCCATTGTTGGGAAACGGGAATTTTTGCTGATAAAGTGTCGGTGTCGTCAAGTTGTAATAGTATGACAGCGGGTGATCCGCCACCAGTTGCGGCAGCGCATTGAACCAGGCATATGGATCGTTCGGGCTGCCTTGGTAGTTGGGCCCGGCCGAATTGTCGGGATAATATTGACCGCTAAAAGTCCCGTCATAAGGCACCGCATCATTGTTGTCGGTGGCGTAGATTTGCCCGCTAAGCCCCCACTGGCGAAGACTGCTCAAGCAAGAAATCGTCTGCGCCTTTTTTTTGGCCGCTGACAGCGCGGGTAAAAGCATCGCCGCTAGAATCGCGATAATGGCAATGACGACGAGGAGTTCAATCAGGGTAAATGCCCTGTGCGGTTGCAGTTGCGGGTTCAAGTTCGCTGCCTTGACATTCTCAAATCCAATTTTGTTCATAGATATAGGAGTCCTTCTCATTTTATTCCTAACAGTATTTTACGACTCCTTAATTTGTTTTCCAGCACGAGGATTCTCCCATATTTTTAAAATGTGGCAAGCACTTATCTTTAAACTTGTTCACATTTTGCTCACAATTTACGCAATCGTAACCGCCCCGGCGCAAATTTTCCGTAGGCGCGTGTGAACAAACCGATTATCTTCGTGTCGGATTGTCCGTGTCTCCCGATATCAAAGTTCAAATGAAAAAAACGACCTTTATTCTGCTGATGGCTGTGGTGGTCAGCCTGCGCGCGGCTGAGATGGCCTCCACCAATTCACCCGCCACGAACGCGCCCGCCGCCAAAAACGAGGCGGCGTCCATCCCCGATGCCACGCATAAACCGGTGTTCACCACGAACACCGTCACCATCGCCGGCGAACGGGTGAAGTATATGGCCGAAACGGGCATGTTGCCGATCTTGAAACCGGACGGCACCACGAGCGCGTCGGTGTTCTATGTCGCCTACACGCGACTGGCTGAAAAACCGGAAACCGGAAACCGGAAATCGGAAATCGAACAGCGGCCGGTCACGTTTTGTTTCAACGGCGGCCCCGGCTCCTCGTCCGTCTGGCTGCACCTCGGCGGGCTGGGCCCGCGGCGCGTGAAGATGAATCCCGACGGCACCCTGCCGCCGCCGCCGTTCGGACTGGTGGACAACGATTATTCCATCCTCGCCACGAGCGACCTGGTGTTCATTGATCCGGTGGCCACGGGTTTCAGCCGCGTGGCGAAGGACGGGAAGCGCGAGGACTTTTTCGGCGATTCCGCCGACCTGGATTCCGTGGGCGAATTCATCCGGCTCTGGACCACGCGGCACGACCGCTGGCTTTCGCCAAAATATCTCTGCGGGGAGAGCTACGGCGTCTTTCGCGCCGCCGGTCTGGCCGACCATTTGCGCAGTCGTTACGGAATGTATTTGAACGGCCTGATGCTCGTCTCCGGCGTGCTGGATTTTGCGACCATCTGGAACAATCCCGGCAACGATCTGCCGTATCCGTTGTCACTGCCCTCGTTCACGGCGGCGGCGCAGTTTCACGGCAAGCTGCCGGCGGACCTGCAAAAAGACCTGCCCAAAGCCGTCGCCGAGGCGCGGACGTTTGCCCGCGGCGAATACACGGCGGCGTTGCAACAGGGCAACGCGCTGTCGCCGGAGGAACGCAAGAAAATCACCGACGAACTGGTGCGGCTTACCGGCCTGACGCCGCAGGTCGTCACGGACAACAATTTCCGCATTGACGAGGGCGTGTTCCGCAAACAATTGTTGCACGACAAGGGGCTGATCCTTGGCGCCTACGATGCGCGCATCACTGGACGCGACAATGATCCCGCCGCGTCATATCCCGGTTTCGATCCGTCGGCCACCGCCACGCTTGGACCGTTTTCGGCGGCAATGAACTCCTATGTCCGCAGCGAGTTGAAATTCGAGGACGATCTGCCTTATGAAATCATCGCCGGGGTGCAGCCCTGGAATTACGGCGTCCGCAACAGTTATGCCAGCGCGGGCGAGAAGCTCGCGGCCACCATGAACGCGAATCCTTACATGCGCGTGCTGGTGCTGGGCGGCCAGCGCGACCTGGTCTGCCCGCTGGACACGATGCATTACGCGCTCGAACACATGAAGCTCGACGACGCGTATCGCACGAACGTGAGCTACGCCGTGTTCGATTCCGGCCACATGATGTATATCAATCTGCCGGATCTGAAAAAGATGCAGCAGGATCTCGAACATTTCTTGAAGCCTTAGCCGGAACGAAGCAGTTAAACCACGGATGGACACGGATAAACACGGATGAAGACCGGAGCAAAGACCACGTCAGCAAACTTGGCGGGAGGCACCGATCGGTGAACGCGTTTTCGTTTCAGAAAGCCGTTTCCAATCCGTGTTTATCCGTGTCCATCCGTGGTTAAAACTTTTTTCTACCGAATCGTTCCGGCTTAGCCGGAAGAATTTTTTTAAACCACGAAAGACACGAATCACACGAACCTAAAACTGCGGGGGTGGCGGTTGGTCTTCGCTTGGGGCAGTTTCCCATGCGTCCGCACCGCTTGGTTCGGTCGGAGCCGGAACCTCAATCTCCTGGTCGGTCTTCGCTTTCGTGTGTTGGGTGTGTTTCGGGGTCAATTCAACTGCATGGATCCGGCTTAGTTCAGTCGGGAAAACGGGAGTGAACGCAGCATCCGGGCCTGAGCACCCTGCCCTGCCAATTCCGAGCGAGGATCGGTTAACCTGTCAAACACCCTCGGCGGCACAGTATCAAGACTTGGTTCAAGACATGGGCAACATTAGGCAAGCCCAAGTCGTCGACATAATAATATTCTAACACAATTGCCCGAGGGGTTGTCTCTATACCAATGGATCAGACAAAGACTAAGAGCGGTGGCAACGGACTGGGCACAATTTTTATCGTGGATGACGAACCGTTGCTGCTTGATCTGGCAACGGAGATTCTTCAACCGCTCGGCTATGATGTGCGAACCTTCGTCAATCCCGAGGTTGCCCTGGAGGAATTCATCGCCCTGAAACCCGCAGTCGTCGTGACGGATTTTGCCATGCACGAGATGAGCGGGCTTGATCTGATTCGCGAATGCAAGCGCCTGAATCCACAGCAAAAATTCATGCTCGTGAGCGGCACGGTGGAAGAAAATATTTATGCCGACTCCGCTGCCAAACCGGACATTTTTCTGGGCAAACCGTATCACTTCCAGGCACTGATCGATTCGGTGCAAAAACTTGCCGCCAGTTAGCCGGGCAGCGGTTTTTCTGGCTTGCAGATTATCTGGCCGCCTCGAGCAGCAACTTGATCTGCCTGACAACGGCTTTGACGAGTTCAGTGATGATGGTCGGGCGGTGTGCGCGAGTGTCTTGCCATTAATCGGGCAGGTAACGCGGATAACGCTGATGCCTGCCATGAGGAGCAGCACAGACTCGGGTGCTTCGGCCTGGCGAGAGTCCATTTGCATGCGTCGCGGCGGGAGAGAGATTCCTTGAAAATTTTATTCCGATCCAGCATTGACCGGCCGCGGCGGTGCCAGGATTTGAAATTCACCGCGACGAATCTTCATGCCAGCACACCTCAGCCGGAACGATGCAGTTAAACCACGGATGGACACTGATGGACACGGATAAAGACCGGAGCAAAGACCACTTCAGCAAACTTGGCGGGAGGCACCGATCGGTGAACGCATTTTCGTTTCAGAAAGCCGTTTCCAATCCGTGTTTATCCGTGTCCATCCGTGGTTAAAACTTTTTTCTACCGAATCGTTCCG
>DATLVR010000115.1:0-35038 GCA_035577265.1 Verrucomicrobiia bacterium
TGCCGCAGGTGTTCGCGCAACAAGTGGTCTGGAGCGATGGCGCGAACACCTGCGGCAACCCGACCGTGGTGCAGGATCGCGCGAATGGCCGGCTCTGGCTGTTCCTGACGTGGAACAACGGGAATGATTCGCAAACTGAAATCCAGAATTTCACCAGCATCGATGTGCGCAAAATTTATTCGTGCTACAGCGACAACGACGGGGCCACTTGGTCGGCACCCGTGAACCGGTTTGCCGAGGTGCAGCCGGCCAACACGCGTTGGGACGCGACCGGGCCCGGGTGCGGAATCCAGATGGTGAACGGAGTTCCCGGCCGCCTCATCATTCCCGCCAACAACCGGAACATTTACAGCGATGATCACGGTCTGACCTGGAATCAAAGCGCGTCGTTGCCGGGCGGCTCCAGCGAGTCGCAGGAGGTGGAAATATCCGGCGGCGTGCTCCTGCGCAACGACCGCGCGGCCGGCGGGAACGCGGCCTACAACGCGCGGATTTTCTGCCGCAGCAGCAATCAAGGTGCGTCATGGGGTGCGCTGGAGGTCCGGCAGGATCTGACTTGTCCCGTCTGCCAGGCCAGCACGATTACGGTGAATCATCCTTCGGGCTTGAACGGCCGGATGCTGGTGTTCTCCAATCCTTCATCCACCACCCGCGACCACATGACGATCAAGTGCAGTCTGGATGACGGCGTCACCTGGCCTTTCAGCCAGCTGGTCTATTCTGGTTCATCGGCCTACTCCTGCCTGACCCGGCTTGGCACGAACAGCGTCGGCCTGTTGTATGAGCGTGACGGCTACGGCAAGATCACCTTCGACAAGTTTGCCATGGGCGTGTTGGTGCCCAATCCCCCCGGCAACCAACCGCCGCAAACCTGGGATGGCGGCGCCGGCACGGGCAACGAGACCTGGCAGCAGGCGAACAACTGGAGCTCCAATTCAACGCCGGTGTTCGATTCCGGCCTCGACGTGATTTTCAACACCAGCGGCGCGGTCAACCTCACAAACGCCATCGGGGCCGATCGCACCATTCGCTCGCTGACCTTTAGCAGCAATGCGGACAGTGATGTCAGCGTTTATTTGGCGGAAAAAATCAGTTCGCCGGCGACCAACCAGGTCCTGACCTTCGATGGCTTTCTGGGCAATGCCTCGAACACCGTCGCCAGCGGCGCGATGGGTAATTTCATCATCGGCGTCGGTGGCGCCGGCGGGTTGGGCGCGATCACACTGGCGAACAACCTGGTGGTGACCCACAACGGCGGCGGCGAACTCAGATTCGACCGGCCCATCTCCGGCCCGGGAGGCATCACTAAAAACGGCAGCGGAATTCTTTTTCTCCGGCAAAGCAATCCTTACACGGGGAGCACCGTCATCAACGCCGGAGTGGTTGTCACCGGCGGCAACTCGGGCGGCTTCGGCGACGCCTCTACTTGCGGCCCGATGTTCCTCAATGGCGGAACCCTCTGCAATAGCACCGCTGCCAGCCGTCCGATTTACAACCATGTCACCATCGGTGGAAATTTTTCCGTCGGCGGCGTGGCGGCATACGGCTCAGGTTTGCTGACATTTTCCGGAGCAGTTGATCTCGGTGGTGCCACGAGGACGCTCACCATCAACAGCCCGGTGACATTGGCGGGGGTTGTGAGCAACGGCGGCCTGACCAAGAACGGCACCGGCACGCTGACACTAACCGGGGCAAACACCTACACCGGCCAAAACACCCTCTTCGCCGGAACGGTGCAACTGGGTGATGGCAGCAGTTCCGGCAGTCTGGCCGATGCCAGCGCCATTGCGATCGGGCCCAACGCGACCTTCCAGTTTAATCGCACCAACTCCGACACGGATTTTCCCAACAATTTCTCCGGGACCGGAACCATTCTCAAGAGCGTCGGCGGCGCGGTTGAGTTCGGATTGACCGGCATGAATAGCTTTTCCGGGTTGATTGATATTCAGGCGGGCAAAATTTCTTTTGCCGGGGCTGACAGTGAAAACGGTGCGCCCAGTGTCAACATCGCGAGCGGAGCGACACTCTCCATTGGCAGCAGCTTCATCGGTGGCACAGCCACCATCGCCAACCTCACTGGCGCGGGAGGGATTGACCCCGCTTTCAATTCGGGTGCCGGCACGCGCACACTTCAGATCAGCCAGAGCTCCGACGGCGTGTTCTCCGGTGTCATGGCTGACGCAACCTCCGGCCGCGTCCTCGCCTTGAAAAAAAGCGGGCCGGCCACGCTCACCCTCTCTGGCACGAACACTTACACCGGGCCGACCACGGTGAATGACGGCACCTTGCTCATCAATGGTTCCATCAGCAACAGTGTCGTCACCGTCCAGAATGGTGCCGCCTTGGGCGGCATTGGTTTCATCGGCGGCGCGGTCATCGTGGTAAGTGGCGGCACACTTTCGCCGGGCGTTTCTGTCGGCACACTCACCATCAGCAACTCTCTCACGTTGGCCGGCACCACGCTGATGGAAGTCAACAGCTCCAACGGTCAGTGCGACCACATCCAAGGATTGACCAGTCTCGCCTACGGCGGAACGCTGGTGGTGAGCAATCTTGCGGGAACCATCACCAACGGCCAGTCATTCCAGTTGTTCAGCGTGCCGGCAAACCACTCGGGCAATTTCAGCAGTATTACTCCATCTCTTGACGGCGGACTGGCGTGGAGTTTCAATCCAACCAACGGACTGCTTACCGTGGTGTCAACGACAGCAACGTATCCGACGAGCCTCAACCTTACTGTGTCGGGCGGGATACTCTCACTGGCTTGGCCGTCCACGCATCTGGGCTGGATTGCCCAGTCCAATTCCACGGACCTGTCCAGCCCGGGCAATTGGTTCGATATTCCGGGAACATCCACCGTGACGAATTTGAACATCATACCAAGCCCGGCGCAGACGAGCGTCTGGTATCGCCTGCGATCACCCTGATTATTCTCATGAACAACCGCCTTGCCCTGACACTGGTCTTTCTGCTGTGCGCGAGTCGCGTCGCGATGGCCGCTCCGTTTCTGGAAAAGACCAATCTTTTTGAAGAGGGGAAAGATGGTTTCGCCTCCTATCGCATCCCCGGCATTGTTGTTACGGCCAAGGGTTCGGTGCTGGCCTATTGCGAGGCGCGAAAATATTCGGGCGCCGATGAGGGCGAGATCGAGATTCATCTGCGACGCAGCATCGATGGGGGAAAAACCTGGTCGCCTGCAAAACAAATCGCGCACATGGGGCCGCGCTTGCAGTTGCTCCCGCTCAACCGCCCGGTGAAGCGCAGGCCGCTGCAAGGCCAACCGGAAACCCAGACCGTCAACAATCCCGTTGCCATCGCGGGTCGTGACGGGACGATTCATTTTCTTTACTGCGTTGAATATCAGCGTGGATTCTACATGCGTAGCGAGGACGACGGCGTTACCTGGTCCAAACCGGTGGAGATAACGCCGGTGTTCGAGCAGTTTCGTTCGGAACTCGATTGGCAAAGGATCGCCACCGGGCCGGGTCATGCGGTCCAACTTCGGACGGGGCGGTTGGTCGCGCCGCTGTGGATGTCCACCACCAATAAGGCGTCCAAACTTCACGGTGCGGCCGCGACAATTTACAGTGATGACGATGGCAAGACGTGGCGACGCGGCGAGATCGTGCTTCCGGCCGGCAATGAACCGAACATCGCGGAACTCCCGGATGGACGCGTCTTCATCACAGCGCGCAACGGCGATCCGCGCAACCGGCGTATGGTCACTTACAGCCGTGATGGCGCGACAGGTTGGTCGGAGACGACGTTCGTCGAGGAGTTGTTTGAGCCGCGTTGCATGGCTGGCATGGTCAGTTATGCCGGAACCAACGATACAAACAAACCGCTGTTGCTGTTTTCAAACCCGAACACCACCAAACGCGAAAACCGAGACCGTGAGAATGTCACCATCAAAGCCAGCGAGGACGGCGGACGAACCTGGCCGGTCAGCAGATTGCTGCAACCAGGTCCAAGTGCTTACAGCGATCTTGCCGCATTATCCGACGGCTCCATTCTTTGTTTCTACGAATCCGGAACTCCCGAAGCCGACCTGAAACATCACCGGCCTTGGGCCTATGCCCAAATCACTCTGGCCCGTTTCAATCTGGAATGGCTCACCGCTGCCCGCGACGCCGGGAAATGACGGCGAAGACATCGGTTTAAATGAATTTTAAATCTTCGAATCAAGTTTATGAAAACGCTGCCGAGAGCGCGTCTGAAACTGTAGCGGCGGGCGTCCCGCCTGCCGTAGAGGCCGGCATCTTGCCGCCCGGAAAGGACCACTCGCTTTGACGTCCCCACTTTTACAGAGATGATTGCGGGGCGACGCTTTTTCCGCCAGGCGGGACGCCCAGGCTCTACGTCAGCCAAGCTGGCCGACGCTACGATTTTCAGACAGGCGCTGAGCCGGAACGATTCGGTAGAAAAAAGTTTTAACCACGGATGGACACGGATAAACACGGATTGGAAACGGCTTTCTCAAACGAAAATGCGTTCACCGATCGGTGCCTCCCGCCAAGTTTGCTCAAGTGGTCTTTGCTCCGGTCTTCATCCGTGTTTATCCGTGTCCATCCGTGGTTGAACTGCAAAAACAAGTCAGACCTAACTTTTAAAACGGGTCAGACCTGACACAAACTCCCGGCCCGGCCCATACGCTCCAGACGTTGCGCCACCTCCATTTCCCCATTATCCCGCGTTACGCGGGCGACCATGTTCCAAACGTCAATTCCAAGCCGGAACGATTCGGTAGAAAAAAGTTTTAACCACGGATGGACACAGATAAACACGGATTGGAAACGGCTTTCTGAAACGAAAATGCGTTCACCGATCGGTGCCTCCCGCCAAGTTTGCTGAAGTGGTCTTTGCTCCGGTCTTCATCCGTGTTTATCCGTGTCCATCCGTGGTTTAACTGCCTCGTTCCGGCCGAGGCTGTGCGCCTGGTTCATGGTGATGAAGGAACCGGGTTTCACAAATTGGCAACCACCGGCGGCGGTCGCGGCTTTGGTTCACAAAAAATACAAGTTCAAGCCGCTTGTTGACCGGCGCAATTTCGCGGATGTTATGGCGCACCAGCGATGAACCAGATGAGCCAGGCTCCGGCTTTGACTCAGGATATTGGTGATTTTTACGAACATGATACGAGCAATTAAATCGGCTGTGTTGATTACCGCCTTGATGACTGCGGTTACCCTGCCCGCCAGTGCTGGCACAAACTCATCACCGGCAGAACGTCCGGCCGGGCCGCTGTTCGCTCGCGGCCAGCAAGGATACTTCAGCTACCGCATTCCCGCGCTGGCCGTCACTCCTTCGGGCACGGTGCTGGCTTTTGCCGAAGGACGAAAAAATGCCGGCGGTGACGCCGGCAAAATTGATTTGTTTGTCCGCCGGTCCACGGACAATGGTATTACCTGGAGCGCACAGCAAATGGTTTGGGCCGATCATGACAACACCTGCGGCAACCCCTGCGCCGTGGTGGACCGCAGCAACGGCACGATCTGGCTGCTCAGCACTTGGAATCGTGGCGAGGTTCATGAGAAAGACATCATTGCCAGAACCAGCCGCGATACCCGCCGCGTGTTCGTCCTCCATTCGACCGACGATGGCAAGACTTGGAGCGCGCCGCGCGAAATTACCACCGATGTGAAACTCACCAACTGGACCTGGTATGCGACCGGTCCGGGCAGCGGCATCCAGATCGAACAGGGCCCGCATCAGGGGCGGCTCGTCATTCCTTGCGACCACATTGAAGCCGAACCAAAAAAGGCCTGTTCGCACATCATTTTTTCGGACGACCATGGAATGACGTGGAAGCTCGGGGGAACCACGCCCCAAGCCAGCGTTAATGAATGCGAGGTGGTGGAGTTGCCCGGCGGTAAGTTGATGCTGAACATGCGCGGCTACGACCGCACGCAAAACCACCGGCAGGTAGCCGTCAGCGAGGACGGCGGATTGACCTGGCAGGAACAGCACATTGACGAGTCATTGATTGAGCCGCGCTGTCAGGCCGCCATAGAGCGTATGAGCTGGCCCGGAGCAACCAATCGTAGCGTCATTCTTTTCAGCAACCCGGCCAATCAAACCAAGCGTCTCAACCTGACCCTGCGCGCCAGCTTTGACGAAGGCCAGACTTGGCCGGTCTCCCGGGTGCTGTATCCCGGCCCCAGTGCCTATTCCGACCTGGCCGTGCTGGCGAATGGCCAGATTGCCTCCCTCTACGAAGCCGGCGCCACCAACGCTTACGAGACTATTGTGTTCCAAAACCTCACTCTGGACTGGCTGTCGCTCGAACCAGAGGGTCTGAAAGCAAACGTGCCGAAGTGATAAACCAGCAATGGCTCCCTTGTGTCTGGCTTGATCAAATGAAACTCCGAAGAAAAATTTTCCTTGGCCTTCTAATTATGAGCACATACTCCATCGCATCCGCCGCCTCGGCGGAATTCTCGAAACTCCCCGCCCTGCCGGATCGCGAGGGTTTTGCGGGCGCCTTTGCCGGCGTTGCCGGCGGCCATCTGATTGTGGCTGGCGGCGCAAACTTTCCGGATAAGAAGCCATGGGAAGGCGGCAGGAAAGTCTGGTATGACAGTGTGTTTGCCTTGGAAAAAACCAATGGAACGTGGAAGGTCGTCGGCAAACTTCCGCGGCCACTGGGCTACGGCGTTTCCGTTTCGACCAAGGCGGGCGTGGTGTGCATTGGCGGCAGCGACGCGGATAAACATCATTCGGAAGTTTTTCTACTGACGCTGCCACAAGGTCATCTAAAAGTTGAGGACCTTCCCAGCCTGCCCGTGCCGCTCGCCAATGGAGCGGGTGCGCTGGTCGGCGAAACCATCTATATCTCCGGCGGCTCGGAACAACCCGGTGAGCAATCCGCCCTGAATCGTCTCTTTGCGCTGGACCTTGCAGCCGCGCAACCCCGGTGGCAGGAGTTGGCGCCTTGCCCGGGCCAGCCGCGCATTTTGCCGGTGGCAGCCTCACTGGCCGGCTCGTTTTACATCGCGGGTGGAGCGGCGTTGGAGCCAACGAACGGAAAAATGGCCCGCGTTTATCTCCGCGACGCCTGGCGCTATCAGCCGGGTGCGGGTTGGAAACGGCTGGCGGATCTGCCCAAACCTTCCGTGGCCGCGCCGACGCCCGCGCCCGTCGCCGGCCCGGAATTTTTTATCATCGGTGGCGACGATGGCTCGCTGGCCGGCTTTCAACCCATTGAAAAGCATCCGGGCTTTACCAGGACTGTTCTGAGCTATGACACCCGAACCGATTTGTGGCGCACGAATGGCGATGTGCCGGCGCCGCGCGCGGTGTTGCCCACGGCCTTCTGGCAAGGGCGTTTCGTGCTCGTCAACGGCGAAGCGCATCCCGGCGTGCGTTCCCCGGAAGTCTGGACCTTTGCCCCCGCAGGCAGGCCCGCCAATTCTCCTCAATAACTCGTGAAGCCTCTTTCCTCTGACCAAATCCGCGGCAATTGGGCCACTCTGTTATCCGCGTGGAATGCCGACGACTCGCTCGATCCCGGTCGCGTGGCGGCCGAAATTGACGCCCTGATCGCCATGCGGGTGGACGGCATCTACTCGAACGGCACGGCCGGCGAATTTCATACGCAAACGGAGGCCGAGTTTGACCAAATCTCGGAATGCCTTGCCGGAAAATGCAACGCCGCCGGGATGCGATTCCAAATCGGCGTCAGCCACATGAGCGCACAAATTTCCCGCGAACGTTTGCGCCGCATCGTTCCGTTGGCGCCCGGCGCAGTGCAGGTCATCCTGCCCGATTGGTTTCCCGTGACCGAGGACGAAGCGATCGCCTTTCTCGAAGTCATGGCGGAAACTGCGGGCGGCATCGGCCTGGTGCTCTACAATCCGCCCCACGCCAAACGGGTGCTGAACCCGGAGCAGCTGGGGCGGCTCGCCGGACGGATTCCCGCCCTCGTCGGAATCAAAACCGCCGGTGGTGATGATGCCTGGTATGCCGCAATGCGCGAGCATCTCGCCCGCCTAAGTGTGTTCATTCCCGGCCATCTCCTTGCGAGTGGTTTTCAGCGAGGCGCGCAGGGCGCGTATTCAAATGCCGCATGCCTCAACCCGCTTGCCGCCCAACACTGGACTGACCAGATGAAGACGGATCTTCCGGCGGCACTGAAATTAGAGCAACGACTGCGGCGTTTCATGGACGGCTACATTGCGCCCTTCATCACGGAACAGAAATATTGCAACGCCGCCTGCGACCGGTTCATGGCGCTGCTGGGCGGGTGGACGGATGTCGGTGAACGCATGCGCTGGCCTTACCGCTCGATTCCCGCGGCGGAAGTGGATCGGGTTCGCCCGGTCGCGCAGGAATTAATCCCGGAGTTTATAAAACCCTGAACAACTATATTTCAACCCGTGCCTGGTTGGTGGTGGCCCTGCTCTGGCCCGTGGCCTGCCTCAATTACCTTGACCGGCTCATGATCACCTCCATGCGTGATTCCATCAAGGCCGGGATCCCGATGACGGACGCGCAGTTCGGTCTGCTCACCTCGGTTTTTCTCTGGGTGTATGCGGTGTTTAGTCCGTCGGCCGGATATTTTGCGGACCGTTTCAGCCGCCGCTGGCTGATCATCGCCAGCGTCTTTGTTTGGTCGGCCGTCACCTGGTTGACCGCGCACGCTCATAATTTCAATCAATTGCTCCTGGCCCGCGCTTTGATGGGCGTCAGCGAGGCGTGTTACATCCCTGCGGCGCTGGCCATCATCGCTGATTATCATCGCGGCCCCACGCGTTCGCTGGCCACCGGCCTGCACATGAGCGGTCTGTATGCCGGCGCGGCACTCGGCGGCCTGGGCGGAGTTTTGGCGGAACATTTCAAATGGCAGAGCGCTTTCAATCTTTTCGGCGCCATCGGGGTTGCTTACAGCATCCTGCTGGTGTTTGTCCTGCGGGAGGCGCCAAAGTCAGGTGAATCACCGGTTGCCGCCGGCCAGCCGGTGGAAAAGATTAATTTCTTTTCTGCGCTTGGTTATTTTTCCCGTTCGGCATCCTTCTGGGCTTTGCTCGGCTATTTTGGCCTGCTCTCCGTCGCCTACTGGGCGATCTACGGCTGGCTCCCCACTTACATGGGCCAGCAATTCAATCTCGGTCAGGGCGCTGCCGGGATGTCTGCGACCGCATACATTCAGATGGCATCGTTTGCGGGCGTGCTGGTTGGCGGCGTGTGGGCTGATCATTGGTGCCGGCACAACCTGCGCGGGCGGACATTCGTGCCCCTGATCGGCTTCTGTTTCGCCGGGCCGGCACTGTATCTCTCGTCCTCTACCGGCACGCTGATGGTTGCCGTTGCCGGGTTGATCGTGTTCGGCCTGGCGCGCGGATTTGCCGATGCGAACAACATGCCCATTCTCTGTCAGATCGCACCCGCGCGTTATCGGGCCACGGGCTATGGCGTTTTGAACTTTGTCGGCTGCGTGATGGGCGGCGCGATGACGTATCTGGCCGGGGCGCTCAAGGACGCCAACGTGGGTTTGGAAAAAATATTTCAATGCTGCGCTGGCGGCGTGGTGGTCGCGGTGCTGTTGCTGCTGATCGTCAAACCCAAAAAAGAATTGGAACAATCCTAACGAAGCAGAAGAACCTCACGCCAAGGCCGCCAAGGCCGCAAAGGAAGGGGCAGGCCGTGATTTTCTCACAAGAATTCTGAATCCCTTGTGCGTTGCTTTTGAACTCAAGCGTCAGTTTTCTTTGCGTCCTTGGCGGTCTTGGCGTGAGGTAAGTTTCACCCGGACCGAATCGTTCCGGCTTAGTCAGAACCATGCAGTTGAATTAACCACGAAATACACGAACCACACGAACCACACGAAAGACGGAACGAAAGCATGGCGCGGGAGCAACCGGCACCAATCGGTGAACTCGGATTTGAAACCTGCCAGCATGGGGTTGGCCTTCTCGGACCTTAGTTTGTGTGTTTCGTGTCTTTCGTGGTTTAAAAGAATTCTTCCGGCTTAGTCGTTTCATCGCGCGCGATCGCCAGCCAGCTTCCATCTTCCGTCCTCATTTTTAATTTTGAATTTTTCATTTTGCCCTCCACCCCCTCACCCGGCCTTCCCCGCTCCCGTCGCTGATTTATTCCGCTTTCCCAATTTCTGCGTTCTGATTTCCGATTTCTGCTTTTTTTCCCCTTTCCGTTGGTCGCCAAAAATGTTGAAAGAAACGATGAGTTCACGCGTATTGTATTGGGGTAATAGTTGCCCCGCTCATTTCCGCTTTCTGATTTCCGGTTTCTGCCATGTTTCGCTCTTTCTCGCTTGCGCCCATCCTTCAATCCCCTGAAACTCCCGCCCGAATATGCCTCTGATTTTCACCAACATCGGGCCCGGCTTGCGGCGCTGCCGTAAAAAATTCGCACCCGTAACACCATCGTTGAAAAATATCGGTTCACCTGATTCAGCAATTCAATCCTGAAAATATTCTATGCCCTTAAATTTAACCGGTGATTTCTACCCTGTTTACAAGGCGGCCAACCCAGGATTTTCGGCCGATACGTTCGCCTGTGCCGAACAAACTGTGGATGCGCTGCTAACCACGGCCACCAGCTCCGAACATCCCGGAATGCTGCTGGGCAAAGTTCAGAGCGGCAAGACGCGCACCTTTATCAGCGTTCTTGCCAATGCCTTCGACAATGGCTTCGACATCGCCATCGTGCTGAGCAAGAACTCCCGCGCCCTGATCGAACAGACGGCCAAGCGCCTTAACAGCGAGTTCTCCATGTTCACTGACGAGGGCGAACTGGAGATTTATGACATCATGCATGCGCCGGAATCGTTTGGCACGTTCGAGCTTAACTCCAAGCTGATCTTCGTTGCCAAGAAGCAGAGCGATAATCTTCGGCGCTTGATAGACCTCTACAAGCAAAACTCCGCAATGGCGAAGAAGCGCACACTCATCATTGACGACGAGGCGGACAACGCGTCCATCGGCTACACCCAGAATCAGGGGCTAATTGAAGCACGAACCATTGCGAAACAGGTGAGTGAACTGCGCTCGGTGATCGAGTTGTCGTCCTTTTTTCAAGTCACGGCTACGCCTTACTCGCTATATCTCCAGCCCAACGAAGTCTCCGTGACCAACGTTTTGGAGTTCAAGCCCACACGTCCAGCCTTCACGAAGTTGGTGCCGGTGCCTCCGGAGTATGTGGGCGGCGAAACCTATTTCGGCCCTTCTTCACGGAGTCAAACCGACACGCTTGAAAGCCTGATTCATCACACGGTGGATCACAATGAATTTGACCGCCTCAAGAGATACGACAAGCGGTCGTTCAAGTTGGACGATGCGCTAATTACTCCCGCGATTGACGGCTTCCGACGCGCTATCGTCAATTTCATTGTCGGCGGCTGTATTCAACGCATCAACGGCATAGCGGCTGGTGCTAAGGAAAAAAAACTCCGCTATTCCTTCCTGCTCCACTCCGAGGCCGGCAAAGGCGCACACTCCTGGCAGGAAGTGCTAACCGGGAACATCATTGAGAAACTCCAAGCCACGTCCACGGCCAATGTTGCGACATTCGCCAGCTTGGTCACCGCCGCGTATGACGACCTGTCCAAATCGCTTAAGCTCGCTGGGCAACCGGTGCCATCAAATGCCGAGCTATTCTCCGCTGTCAAAGCAGCGCTGGCCGGCGATCACATCACGATCACCACCGTGAATTCTGATGAGGATGTCGCCGCATTGCTGGACAACTCGGGACAACTCAAGTTGCGCACGCCGCTGAACATCTTTATCGGTGGGCAAGTCCTGGACCGTGGCGTCACCCTCGCCAATCTCATCGGCTTCTACTACGGACGCCGCCCCAACAAGTTTCAACAGGACACCGTTCTTCAGCATTCCCGCATGTATGGTTACCGTCGGCCCGACCTGGCTGTGACGCGTTTCTACACTTCCAGTGCGATTCGCTTCGCCATGTCGCAGATGGAGGAATTTGACGTCTCACTTCGTTCCGCCATTGAGGCCGGAGGCGACAAGGCGGTTCAGTTCATCCGCACGGCTGCCAATGGCACCATCGTCCCCTGCAACCCAAACAAGATTTTGGTCGCCACCACCCAGACCTTGCGGCCTCACAAACGCATCCTGCCGATCGGGTTTCAATCCGGCTACAAGACCGGCGCGAGTGGAATCGGCAAAATGGTCGAGGCGCTCGACGTCAAGGTTACCACCCTTTGCGGATTCAACGCGAATGCGCCCAAACTCGTGCCGCTTGCAACCGCGCTCGCCCTGCTCAAGGACATTGAGCCGACGTTACATTTTCCCGAGGACGATGCCCCGCCGTTTAATTGGAACGCCGCCAGGGCTGCGCTGACTCACTTGAGTCACCAGCACTCTGACCCGGCTCAGCGGGGAAAAGTGCTGATCTGGGCGGCTAAGGATCGCAATTCCGCACGCATGGCCAGCGCTAGTTCCCACGCGACTTACATTGAGACGCCGGACTCAGAAAAGACCGAAGGTCAACTCGCCAAGACTCACGCCGTTGACCATCCGATTCTGTTTTTGTTGCGGCAGGATGGTTCGGACGCACCTGATAAGGGCTGGCGAGGCACTCCATTTTATTGGCCCGTCATCCGCGCGCAGGCCAACACTCCCACCGCCATCTATACTGCCGAAACTATCAACTGACTTCTATGGCACGCACTAAAAAGTCCGACTCGACGGCCCAGGGGAAAGCGGGAGATTCCATCGCCTCCATTAAATATCCGGCCAAGCGGAAAAATCTCCCGCCCGCCGGACTGGAGGCGCAGGGAGTTCTGAAGGACGCGCCCAAGCTTCGTTACGAATATAATCCGCACCTGCCGCCAGTGCTACGGTCGGCAACCGACGCGACCGGCACGGACAAATTACCAGAGCTGCTGGCCATCGCACGGAAACGGGCGCTTTCGGCGGAAGAAGCCAAGGTGCTGGCGGACGCGCTGCGCCGGCATGAGCCGTGGTTGGAATGGAGCGGTAAACGGGAAAAGCCCTGGTTCGAGGTGGAACCGGTGGCCTTGCACATGCACGAGCGCATTTCTACCCAGGCCATCTTGCGCGTGCTGGCGCGGGAGGATGTTGAGCGCGATTTGTTTGCCGACCCGCAGCACGATTACGCCAAAGCCGTTCAGTTCTATCAGCACGACGTGGATTGGGCGAACCGCATGATTCTTGGGGACTCGCTGCAAGTTATGGCCAGCCTCGCCCGACGCGAAGACCTCGCGACCAAGGTGCAGATGATTTACCTCGACCCGCCCTACGGCATCAAATTCGCCTCAAACTTCCAGCCGCAGCTCGGTCAGAAAGAAGTGAAAGACCGTGAGCAAGATCTCACTCGCGAGCCGGAAATGGTAAAAGCTTATCGGGACACATGGACACTTGGAATCCATTCCTATCTTGCCTACCTCCGCGACCGTCTAACCATGGCAAAGGAACTACTTGCAGATACGGGTAGTATCTTTGTCCAAATCAGCGATGAAAATCTGCACCGAGTTAGGGCAGTGATGGATGATGTGTTTGGTATGGAGAACTTTGTTTCCACCATTGTTGTTCGGAAGACTGCCACTCCTAGCAACGGACTAGATGATGGTGCTTTCTATTTAATTTGGTTTGCACGAAATGTTGAGAAAATGAAGTTTATTCCCCTGTATGGTCAGAAACCTTGTGATGAGTGGGCAAGGGACACGCCGGGTGGTTCATGGGGTGTTCAAATTGGCAATATGCGCCGCTCCCTAACGCCAGAGGAAAAAGATGACGTAAATCTCCTGCCTAAAGATTCAAAGGTCTATGCGCTGTCAAAAATCACATCTGCTGGCGCACCTACTAAGGTCGAAAAACTTACGGCGCTTGGGCAAACGTTTGAGCTTAATCCCAATGAGCATTGGAAGACTTCACCAGAGGGAATAAAGCGACTTGAGAAGGCCGACCGCCTTGAATGTCGCGGAAGACTTTGGTTCACTAAATTTTACGATGATGGTCAGTTTAAAAGAATGCTGAATGTATGGACTGATACTGCCGGCAAGTCGGCAGAGTCCATCTACGTCGTCCAAACTCAGCCTGATGTTATAGCACGCTGTATTTTGATGACCACTGATCCAGGCGACCTGGTGTTAGATCCAACATGCGGCAGTGGGACGACAGCATTTGTGGCCGAACAGTGGGGCCGTCGTTGGATTACATGTGATTCCAGTCGCGTGGCATTGGCGCTTGCCAAGCACCGACTAATGACGGCAAAGTTCGACTATCACCAATTGCGGCCGTTGAATGCAGAAGATGTAGCACGCAATCCGAAAGGCACCTGGCTTATTGACCCTATGGGTAGTATTCAAGGTAAGGCCACGCTCAAATGTAAGATAGTGCCGCATGTCACACTAAAAAGCATCGCCAAGAATACTTCGCTTGACCCAATTTTTTCCAAGCACGAACCAATCCTCGCGGAAAAACTGAAAGAGTTAAACCGAGCTGCTTCCAAAGTTGGAGCGCCGTTGAAAGAGAAGCTGCTGGAGAAGTTGATTCGCAAACATCGCGAGGAAGGGTCCAGCGCCGTGACGGACGCCGATATGCGTCGGTGGCTGCTACCCGATACGCAGCCTGGATTGATTCGCACTTTCCCCGCCAAAAAACCCTTCAAGGGAGTGACGCCGAAGCAGGCGGCAGTTTATCACGAAGCCATACCAAAAGGCGGTTGGCAGGAATGGGAAGTGCCCTTCGATACCGATGCGGATTGGCCCAAACCGTTGCAGGACACGCTGACCGCTTACCGCGCCGCATGGCGAGCCAAGATGGATGAAGTCAATGCTTGCATCGCCGCCAATGCCGAGATGGAAGAATTGGTGGATAAGCTCGACCCGGTAAAAGATGTCGTGCGTGTAGCTGGTCCATTCTCAATGGAAGGTGTCATTGCGGTAGAAGATGGCCCCGACTCGCCAATCAGCGGCGCACCGGGCGATTTGGAAACCTTCGATGGTGACGCGGCGGTAAAAAATTCCGAAGCCTATCTGGATAAAATCATCCGCTTGCTCAAAGCCAGCGGCGTGGATTTCCCCGGCAACAAGAACATGAAGTTCAGCCGGCTTGATCCATTGTCCGGCACCTCACTCATCCACGCCGAAGGCGAGTGGATAGATGGGGATAAGAAGGATCGCCGCGTGGCCGTGAGCATCGGCCCGGAAGTTGGCAACGTCTCCGCCATGCAGGTTGAAGAAACGCTTCACGCCGCTGGCCGGCGGAGCTACGACGACATTGTATTTGCCGGCTTCGGCTTCGATGCCACGGCGCAGGCCATCATTGATGGTGATCCCAATCCGCGCGTTCGCTGCCACATGGCACTCATCCGCCCGGACGTGGCGATGGGTGACTTGCTCAAGACTCAGCCGGGCAGCCAGCTCTTCACCGTTTTCAGTGCTCCGCGCGTGAAGGGACCGATGAAGCAGGCGGATGGCGAGTTCACCGTCGAGGTCGAGGGCATGGACGTTTACGACCCCGTGAGCAATACGCTTTTCCCGACGGACAAGGAGCGCATCGCCGCATGGTTCCTGGATACGGATTATGACGGACGCACGTTCTGCATCTGTCAGGCATTTTTCCCGGACAAGAGCAAATGGGCCAAACTCGCCAAGGCCCTCGGCGATGCCGATGTGATCGAAGAAGATGCCTTCGATTCATTAAGCGGTCTGACCAGCCTGCCTTTTCCGCGCCCGGTGCGTTTGGGCAAGGGCGAGAAATGGCGCGTGGCCGTGAAGGTGATTGATCCACGAGGCAACGAAGGTTTGCGGGTTTGTTTGATGCATGAATAGGATACGAAAATAAAATACAGGGTATAATTGCTTCGCCATGAACTCAAAGAGCAAAAAAATGGCCAGATGGCTTCGCCAGAACCTTCACTGGTTAGTCGGCACGATCTGTGCCGTTGCCGCACTCATCTATGGCGATAGGGTTTTATGGCATTTGTTTGGCGGGCGGCTTTCCTGCAAGGCAATCACAGTGACAGATCCAATTTCACACTTACAGAGTCCTACCATTCCGAAATTTAACTTGTCACCTTGGGTCAATCCGGAGTTAGCGGAATCTGCGATCATTATGGTGCTAATTTTGAGCGGGATTGCCATTTGGAAATCTCAGATGCTCGATAGGCTCGATGGCGGAAAATATTTCGGCAAATTACGGTTACTCCCCAAACTCATTGGCGCTGCGATGATAATCACTGTTGTAGTAATAATTGGTTTTGGCAACTATCAGAACTTTCAAAATCCAACTTTGCCACAATGGTCAACGACAGCCCTAAAACAACTTATTGACCTTCGGATCGGCCAGGCAGAGAAATATTCGAAGCTCGACCTAAGACCGCTCCGCACGGCTAGCTACGATGCGCTTGATGGAAAGTCTTTCTCCGTTGCCCCCGGGTGGGAGTTAGGCTCTGAATTAGATCGAGTCAGAGCATTTGAACCAACCATTGCTTTTGCGTCGTGGAATGAACAGATTGAATTTAAAAAGACTATGGCGCTGTTAAACACCGTCGCGGCTGCCATGCAACAAAAAAAATGTCTGGTAGCGGAAGCAACATTCGATGGTGAAAAAAGTTTCAAGGCCGGCAGTTCTGTGGGGGCCACGGTGACGCTCTATGCAACCAACGAAGTTCCGCGCATTGATAGCTATGTTCTTGAAACCAACGAAATTTACTTGGCCAAGTTGGGATTGATAGCACCGAGCTTTTTGCCGATATCCGGAATCGCGGTTGAAACTCCACTTCCCTTTTCACAAGCGCGTCATGCAGTTTGGGATTGTGTGTTCGCGCCAAGTGAAAAATCTTTAGGGCCACAGCGAGTCACAGCGGTAGTTCTCGTGAAAAAGCAAACAAACACAAACGATTATGTGCCTGGACCCACGGTGAAAATCGATATGTTCATTACCGACGATACCGGGTTGCCGCCTTGGGTGACCAAGTGGTTGCTTCCAGCCTTCATATTTGTATTAGGTGCAATAGTTGTTGAGATCATCAAAAGGATTTTTGGCCAAAAGGAAGAATCAAAGCCAGAACCCCAAAAAACAATACCTCGTCCAGTAGCGGTAAAGCCGACGAGATCAGACAATCCAGACAACCCCTCCTAGAATACAAGGGATATAAACCCTAACGTGAATACAAATTTTCAAAAGGAAATTCCCATTCAGCCGGTCGAAAACCCGATTCTTTGTTCGCCCTACAAAGAACCTGATCAGCATTGGCTTTACGACACTAGGACGGGCATCCCGTCGAAGACGCCGGGACGCAGACCAGCCAGCTATTGGTTCAAGACCGAACGCACCGGCAGCGCGCAAATGTCGCTGCTCGCGGAAGAAGAACGCGATGACTTGCCGCTCGTCAACGCGCTGCGCGACGACGTGCGCAAGTGGCGCGAGTCGAAATGGGAAAACGCCAGCGAAACCACCAAGCAATTACTGCGGCATTGGTGGCGTGATGACCGGATGCGGCGGCTGTTTTTCTGCCAGCTTGAAGCCGTCGAGACCATTATTTATCTCCGCGAAATTCTCGCGCTGAACAAAAAGCCGCGCTGGACGCCGAAGTTAACACTGGACGAATTTAATCTGCTCGGTCGTGGACAAAATCCGCGCCCAGAGGAATGGATCACCCAAGTCGCGCAACACCCCAAACTGGCGGACATCCCTAACGAACTGGCGGCCAAGGTCATCACCCGTTACGCCTGTAAGATGGCGACCGGCAGCGGCAAGACCGTCGTGATGGCCATGCTCATTTCGTGGGCGTTTTGTAATCGCGGCACCAAGCCGGGCGATCCGCGTTATCCGCGCCGGGCACTGGTAGTGTGCCCCAACCTCACCATCAAAGAACGGTTGACCGTGTTGCGGCCGGGCGATCCGAACAGCTACTACGAAAAGTTCGACATCGTTCCGTCGTCGTTACGCCCGGAACTGGCCAAAGGCAAAGTGCTGGTGACGAACTGGCATTGGTTCAGCCCGGAATCCGAAGTTATCAAAGTCGGCGGCGTGGCGGTCGGCAAGCTGGGCGCAGAGACACCGGAGGCATTTGCGAAGAACCGGCTGGGCGATTTGTGGGACGAAGAGCCGCTGATGGTGTTGAACGACGAAGGCCATCATGCCTACCGTCCCGCGCCGCTCGCCGATGACGTAAGACTTTCTGCGGAAGAAAAAGCCGAGCGCGAGGAAGCCACGGTCTGGGTCTCCGGATTGGATAAGATCAATGCCGCCTGTGGCATTGCGTTGTGTGTGGATATGTCGGCCACGCCGTTTTACATTCACGGTAGCGGTTATCCCGAAGGCTCGCCGTTCCCATGGATTGTCAGCGATTTCAGTTTAGTGGATGCCATCGAGAGCGGCATCACCAAAATCCCGCGCTTGCCGGCGTTGGACAATACCGGGCTTCCCGATCCAAAGTATTTCAAACTTTGGGAACACATCACTCGTGATTTGAAGGCCGGCGAGCGGTTGACCGGCGGCAAACCCAAACCGGAAGTTGTTTACCGTAAAGCAGAGGATGCGTTGCTGACTCTTGCCGGGGAGTGGAAAGATCGATTTGATCAAATCATTAAGGCCACGCCCGGACAGGACCGCACGCCGCCGGTGATGATTATCGTTTGTGACAACACTGACATCGCCGAGCATTTCCACAAGATGATTTCCGGTGAGGAAACCATCGAAGCCGATATTCCTGATGAGGAAGACGACGAGGAAGATCAGCCAAAACGCCGCAAGAAAAAACCGAAGGCGCAAAAGCGCTACGGTGCCGGCCTGGCCGGATTCGATGAATTTTGGAATCGCAAAGGCGCGGAAGTCACCTTGCGCATTGATTCGGAATTGCTCGCCGCCGCCGAGAGCGAAGACCCCAAGGCCACGCGCAAAGAATCGGCGGAGGAATTGCGGAAAATTGTCTCCAGCGTGGGCCGCCCCGGTGAGCCGGGCGAGCGGATTCGTTGCGTCGTCAGCGTGAATATGTTGAGCGAGGGCTGGGATGCCAACAATGTGACGCACATTCTCGGCTTGCGTGCCTTTCACAGTCAGTTGCTCTGCGAGCAGGTAGTCGGGCGGGGTTTGCGGCGCATGGATTACACGCCGGACCCCGTCACGGGTTTGCTTACCGCCGAATATGTGGACATTTTCGGCGTGCCTTTCTCCTTGATTCCGTTCAAGGGACGTGCGCCGGGCGGAGGTCCGCCGCCCGAAGACCGACCCAAGCACGAGGTCATGGCGCTGCCGGAGCGGAAGCAATTCGAGATTCGTTTTCCAAATGTCGAAGGCTACGTCGTTTCGTTGCAGCGCAACCTGGTGGCGTGCGATGTGGATAAAGTCGAGCGCACGAAGCTCGACGCCTCCACGACGCCCACCGCCGCCTTCGTGCGTCCGCAAGTTGGCTACCAGATCGGCCATCCAAGCGCACACGGTGGTTTTGGTTTTGAGCTGGTGGATCGGCAGAGTTACTACGATTCGGTTCATCCCCAGACCATTCAATTTGAGATTGCGCTTCAAATTGTGGCCGAACTCACGCAAGCTGCGTATCCTGGTAAAGAACGGTTGCGACGCGAAAGCCGAAGCACGCTTTTTCCACAGGTGCTCCGTATCGTGCAGAGCTATATTCAGGATCGCGTTGAGTTTAACGGACTGCATCCTTGCGAGGTGGGTTTGCAGACTTACGCGCAACGCATCATCGGATTGTTGATCGCTGGCATTACCCCCGACGATACCAAGGGCGAATCGCCATTGTTGCCCCGGCTGAATCGTTACCGCCCCATCGAGAGCACCGAACGCGTCCACTTCAAAACCGTCAAGCCGGTCCAAATAACGGGTGCCAGCCATTTGAATTTTGTCGCGTGCGACACAAATTCCTGGGAACAAGCCGCCATGTTCCAGCTTGAAAAACTGGCGAAGGAAGATGTGGTTTACTGCTATGCGCGGAACGAGCGGCTGGAGTTCAACATTCCCTACGAGCTATACGGCAACCCGCACGTCTATGAACCAGATTTTATCGTCCGCATGTGTAACTGGGTGAACGTCATTCTGGAAATCAAGGGACGCGCCCATGAAGATACCGATGCCAAGCATCAAGCGGCCCAGCGCTGGGTCAAAGCCGTCAATCATTGGGGAAAGTTGGGCGAGTGGGCGTTCTTACCATGCTGGAACCCCCAGGCATTGCCCATGAAGCTCACCGAACTCATGGCGGAACGCCGCCAAAAATTACAAATTCTTGCAAAAAAGCTTCAAGGCAACGCGGAGGCAGAAGTCGAACGACTGCGTTCGCTGGGCTGGACCCAAAAAGACTTTGCGAACGCGTTACGTGAACTCCTAATCGATAAGGGAGGGCACTAATTATGCCCAACCAAAAATACCGGGTGGTCCTGGACACCAACCAGATTATTGGCGCAGGCAGCCGTTGGCTGGTGGACGCAAGGTCCGTGTCTGATCGGAACCTATGCCAAAAGATTCTCATCCAAGTCGCAGCGTCCCACACGGGCCTCTATTCCGGGAAAATAATCGGCGAGTATTTAGAGAAGCTTGTTGACCTTAATCACCCCTCGGACCGCGCCCAGCGGCTGATCACATATTTAATGGGGGCATTTAGCCGTGTGCAAATTGTCACCGCCAACGCCCCAGTTATACCTTCTGACCCGGACGACGAAATATTCATTTTATGCGCTCTGGACGGCAACGCGGATTACATCGTCGCAGATGACAAGCATTTGCTTAATGTGAAGTCGAGCTACACCCGTCCCGTAATTGGAAAAAGCATTGAATTGGAACCAATTCTTTGTGCCTGACCGCTTAATTGAGACGAACCGACCAACTTAATGATGGCAATCAAAATCAGACTGATATGAACGCGAACGAACTCAAGCATGGCCAGGCATACGACTGCACCATGGATGGAGATAGTGGCATTGAAAAGACCTGCATTGTCCCCCTCTCGGCGGATGCCAAAACGAAACGGAGATACATCATAAACGATGCCCAAAAACTAAGAAAAGAGAATCCTGATTTGTTTCGCAGACTCCTCGCGATGTCCTTTAATGAGATCGTTGACGAAGATATAGATGGCGGACCCGACCGGAAGCGGAGTTCCCATGTTTGGAGATTCACGGTCAATGAACAGGGGTCTCTTTACTACGAAGATTATGACTTGTATTTGAGTGATTTTGTAGAGACCGTTTGGCAAGACCCGCCAGCGTTTGTCCTGGGCCACAAATATACCCGCGTGGAAATCAGCAAAATTCTCGGCGGGAGTGAAATTGATTTTCTGCCGACAGAAAAAGGCAAAGTCGTTTGCGGATGTTTCACGTTAGACCATAATCCTGATGCTCCCAATGTTGTGCTGCCTGGCACCGGTAGTGTTATTGAACGAAGGGCAAAAATCTTCTGTGAACAGGAATATCCCGTCCCCATTTTCATCAAACGCCGTGTCAACGAATGGGAATATGTCGGCAACTATAAGCCCGTGCGAAATTCAACCGATCTGGCAGAAGTCGCCGCGCATCACAAAGGCTCAATCACGCCTTTAAGCGAAGTCACGCGCGTCATTTTTTTGCAGCGGTCGAAGTGAAATTGTTTTCAACCCGAAAACGAAAACGGGTCAAAAACGGGTCAAAACGGGTCAGACCTAACTTTGAAAACGAAAACGGGTCAGACCAAAACGGGTCAGACCTAACTTTTGACACAAAAGCCGGCAGCCTCCCAAAGGCCGCCCAAATATGGCCCGGGCGATTTTAAGAAATCCCACGGGTGGAAACTGCGCGGCAAACTCGACGTGCCTAAAGAGCGCTGGATCATCCATCCCGGTGCCGGGCGCGACGGCGACCCCAGCCCCGTAATCGCGTGGGCCGGTTGGGATCATCTGCAACAGGCCAAAGCATTGGCTGGCGACTACGTGGAAGCCGGCACCCAACCCGGCTGGACGCCGGAAAAGCTACAACCGCTGCTGGCCGGCGTCGCCGATCTGTTGCCGTGGCTGAAACCATGGCACTTCGACCCCGAAGTCACCTCCGGCCTCGGCGAATATTTCGCCGGCTTCCTCGACGAAGCAGCGCGGAAACCAGGGACGACCCTTGAGGCGCTAAACCGGCTTAGGCGTATCTATGCGGAAAACTTTCAACGCAAAGGCGGAAAGGCGCAAGTGTTTACGCGAAGGGGTCGGTTCTTAGCGAAGGGGTCGCGAAGGGGTCGGTTCTTAGTATTGGCAACGAAGGGGTCGGTTCTCGAAGGGGTCGGTTCTCGAAGGGGTCGTCGAAGGGGTCGGTTCTTAGTATTGGCAACTCTTTCACGAAGGGGTCGGTTCTTAGTATTGGCAACTCTTTCATTTTGCAGCCGGATCGTCCCAATACAGCAGATGCGCCAAATGCGTCTTGGTTCCCATGGGCAACCGCGTCGCAATCCAAGCCAAGGTCATCGTGGTTTCCCGACGCAGGCGCCTGGCGATTTTTAGCTTCACCGGGTCGCCTTTACGCTTCTGCTCCAGAGTCTGTTCCGTCCACCGCTGCCGCTTCAACTCCCCGAAAACGAAAACGGGTCAGACCTGAATGGCCCTTAGATAAGGCCTAAAACTTTTTTCCCCAATCGTTTACGTCTGAGGACTCCTGGCACTCTTTCAAAGAGGGTTTGTCTGGAGAGCGTTTGCATCTGCTTGATGATCTCCTCGAAAACGGGTCAAAAACGAAAACGGGTCAAAAACGGGTCAGACCTAACTATTGACACAAAAGCCGGCATCCTCCCAAAGGCCGCCCAAATATGGCTCGGGTGAAAAATATGGCTCGGGCGATTTTAAGAAATCCCACGGGTGGAAACTACGCGGCAATCTCGACGTGCCTAAAGAGCGCTGGATCATCCATCCCGGCTCAGGCATCCTCAAAAAATCGCACATTCAAGTCGTGGTCCGTGACAGGGAGGTTATTTTGGGCTACTTTCCACCCGGGATTTTACACTTGGAACGCAAAAGCCAAAGTATCGCCGTGAAGCAACACGGCACCAGACAACCGACGGTTACGGCTCAACCAACGCCGGATCAGATTGTCGTGGCTATGCGGGTGGCGCTTGGCCGCATTCGCCGCATGTCTCACCGCGATCGCGTTGCATCCCTCAAGGAGGCCGGCATCCTCACGACCTCTGGAAAGCTCGCGGCCGGTTACAAGTAACCGGTCGGACGGCGTTGGTTCGCGAATGCTCACGTTGCTCCCGCCGCATTTTCTGTCCGCCACCCCTGCGCCTCGCCACGCTTTGGTATCCAACATAAAAACGCCGGTCCGGCCGACGAACGGAGCGCCGGTCTCCGACCCGGCACGTTCCAGCGGCTCACCGCCACCCGCCGGGTCGGAGACCGGCGCTCCCAATTCAAATTGCAAACGCGACCTCGCGCCTGCCTCCAGTGGCTGCGTGACAACCAATTCCTGCCGCGTGGAATGCAATTGGAGACGGGCGAGCCGGCATCGCCACCGAAAGATTTGATTGATTGAACCGGCCCGCGGGTGTGGCTATATTGTCCACGTTATGAACTTTCGTTTCCAAATCGGCAAGGCGACTGAGGCCGCGTGCCTGTTTCTGGAGCGCGGCAACCGGCAGATGAACAGCATGAAGCTGGTGAAGCTGCTGTATCTGCTGGATCGCCGGTCGCTGGATCGCCGGAACATCCCGGTGATCGGCGGCGACTATCTCTCGATGCGCAACGGCCCGGTGACGAGCGAAATCCTCGACCTCCTCAACGAAGGACGGCTCTACCATGAAACCGACCACCGCTGGGAAGAGTGCATCAGCGACCGGGCGGATCATGAAGTGGCGCTTTTGCGGATGCCGGAACGCGAACAAGTCTCCAACGCGGAGGTGAAGTTGCTGGACGAAATCTGGGCCGAGCACGGCGGCAAAACTCAATGGCAATTGGTGGACTGGTGTCACGACCACTGTAAGGAATGGACGCCGGTCTTGAGTGGCCAGTCGCCGATCTCCGTGGAACA
Organism: Verrucomicrobiia bacterium; assembly: GCA_035577265.1. Taxonomy (GTDB): domain Bacteria; phylum Verrucomicrobiota; class Verrucomicrobiia; order Limisphaerales; family UBA11358; genus UBA11358. Next base: position 23,939 of record DATLVR010000115.1, read on the forward strand.
AATCGGCGAGGCACTGGGAAAAGCGGGCGATGAAATCGCCTGGCTGACGCGGGAAGCGCGCGAGCTGAATCGTCTGAATGAAATCTTCGCCCAAGGATGAGCCGTTCCGGCTGCGTCTGGGCGCGGCCTTGAAGTGCCGCCAAGAGCCGTATCACCGCTGCCTGATTCTCTCTGACCCGGAAACCAACGGAGGTTACATCGTGCTGGTGCGCGTCACCACCGACGACGGCAAGTGGCGTGACCGGGACTGCATTTTGACCCCGGCGGACTGGACGGAATTGGATCGCAACTCAACCGTGGCGTATTCCACGGCGCTGTGCGGACGGGTGGAGGCGGAGTTGCTCAAGGCCATGCAGACCGGAGAGTTCGAAGTCATTGCTTCTCCCGCACCCGAGGTGCTTCGCAAAGTCATCGCCGCCGGACGCGCGGCGGAGGGAATGCCGCCCAAGGCCCAAGCGTTGCTGGCGCAGATTTGATTCGCCAGTCGTTTCGTCTGTCGTCAGATGCCGGCCAAGCAAGCACATAATGCCCACGCCCAATGCTCCGACACCAACGCGCCGTAGGATTTGAAACGCAGCACCAGCCCGGCCGTTCGCGTGAACGTGCGCCCAGCTAGCTCGCCGGCTTCCTCGACGAAGCAACATGGAAACAAGGGACGACCATTGAGGCGCTAAACCGGCTTAGCCGGAACGATTCGGTAGAAAAAAGTTTTAACCACGGATGGACACGGATAAACACGGATTGGAAACGGCTTGCTGAAACGAAAACGCGTTCACCGATCGGGGCCGCCCGCCAAGTTTGCTGAAGTGGTCTTTGCTCCGGTCTTCATCCGTGTCCATCCGTGTCCATCCGTGGTTTAACTACAAAAACGGGTCAGCCCTGACTCTTGACACAAACTCCCGGCCCGGCCCATACGCCCCGGACGTTGCGCCACCTCCATTTCCCCATTATCCCGCGTTACGCGGGCGACCATGTTCCAAACGTCAATTCCAAGCCGGAGCAATTCAGTAGAAAAAAGTTTTAACCACGGATGGACACGGATAAACACGGATTGGAAACGGCTTTCTGAAACGAAAATGCGTTCACCGATCGGTGCCTTCTACCAAGTTCGCTGAAGTGGTCCTTTCTCCGGTCTTTATCCGTGTCCATCCGTGTCCATCCGTGGTTTCACTGCATCGTTCCGGCTAAGTCGTATCTATGCGGAAAACTTTCAACGCAAAGACGTAGCGCGGCATAGCCGCAACCAAATCGGAGCGCGGGCGGTCCCTCGCCCGCAGCGCTCACGCACGCCGGAAGACGTCCAGATGGCAATCTTGGCGTCCCACTGCGGGCGGGGGGGTGCTGCGGGCGAGGGACCGCCCGCGCTCCGGAAAAATCTTCGCAGAACGCGACGAAGTTGGGAGATAGCACTGCAAAGGCGGAAAGGCGCAAGAGTTTAGAACCCAGAAACGGCCAGTCATGGGAGTCACCATTTCCTGAGCGCAAACTGCCGTAGGCCCTTCTTCGGGTTTTGCTGTATCCATATTTGCCTCCTGGCGCCTTGGCGTTGAATTCCCACTGCAGGGTTACGGCTGATGGAAAATCGTCACGCCGCAGCAATTTAACGAATGCGCCATCGCGAGCCACGGTCCAAACGCGGGCAGCCCCAACGTCATCGCCAATGCGGTTGAGGCCGCAATTTTTCCGGGACGTGTTTTCAGATCAGCCCGTCTGGTTTCCAGCGCTCAGGGCAGGCGGGTTGATTCGATATTCCAACCGTCCGTATCCACGACCACGCCTTTCACCGGGTCACGAGTTTCGATCTGAAAATCCCGCGATTCGCCGGGCAGCAGCGTGAAATAATTTTCGTCGTAATACACGGGCAAAATGCGCTGGCCAGTCTTCGCGTCCCGCAACGTCAGGCGCACCTGCAACGCGGGCGTCTGGCTCGGATTGGTGACCTTCCCTTTGATCACCAAGCCGGTCGCGCCGCTCCGGACATGCACCCTGCCCTGCAAACTCACTTTGGAAAGCGCATCCAGCTTCTGCAGTTGATGCTCGTCCCGGGCGTGCCAGTAAAAATTTTCCGAGAGCAAATGCCCTTTCGCGTCGCGCAGCTCCAGCCGGACGAAATGCGCGCCGTCGGCGGGCCAGTCCAAAGTGAACGCGTCCGTGCAGGCATCCGGCGCCGCCGTGAGAACCGTCTTGCGATTCGATTCCGGCTTGCCGGCCAGGTCATAGATCGTCGCTTGGGCAGTCACCTGGTTCAGCGTCGCGGACCGATGGTTGATCACCGCAATTTTGCAGTCCGGCACGCTCATCTGAATATGGATCGGCTCGGCGGCTTTCTTCGCGCCGAACAACGAGCCGTTCGGATCATAGTCCCACGTGTAAAACTGCCAGCGCGCGCTCGGCCAGGAAGGATGGCTCATCCACACAATGACGCCACTGCAGTCATTCCAGAGCCGGCTGTTGAAACCTTCATAAATCGCGCGAATGGTTTCATAGTTGAGCATCTGCGCTTTGCGGCAAAGGTCTTCCACATCGTGCGGCGCACCAAAACGAGCGGTGATGCGGCCAAGAGTGGAAACGCCATCCCCCGCGCCGGTGGTGGTCATGTCATGATAAGCCCAGTCATCACCCATCGGCCAGAGGTCGGCTTCGGGCATCATGGTGCGCATCACTTCGGCGGACGGGATCGAACTGGCGCCGATCTCGGTGCTGAAACCCTGGTTCAAGTCGTGAAAATAGGTTGCCAGCGGCTTGTTCGACCACGGCCCGCTGTTCCGCAGGTTCACCAGCCGCGAGTCCGGCTGGTAATAACGCGTGCCGTCGAGTTCGTAAATGAGATGATCCAGCTTTTCGTGCAGGGATTGCGGCGGAACCGCTTCGTTGCCGCTGCACCAGAGCGCGATGCTCGGATGATTGCGGAACCGCTTCAGCACATCCGCCGCGTTTTGGAGAAACAGGTCATGGTCGGCGGCCGCGTAATTATTTCCTTCCGTGTTCATCCAAAAATCATTCCAGACTAGGATGCCGTATTCGTCACACAAATCATAAAACGCCCCGGACGTGCTCTGGCCCGCCCAATTGAGAATCATATTGATGTTCGCGTCACGATGCATCCGGATGCAAGGTTCGAGCCGCTCGCGCGAAACACGTTTCATCGCGTCGTCCATCCCCCAGTCGCCGCCGAGGCATTCAATCTTCTGCCCGTTCACTTTGACAACCAGAAAACGCCCCATCCCGCGGTCCGCCACCGGTCGCAAGGCCGGCGAGTTTTCCGCGCCGGGCCATAATCCAACCGTGGTGTCCTGTCCGGCACCCCACCAAAACGGTGTCGTCGGCGCTTTCCCGCCGGCCGCCACCATGGCCTGGTCGCGCTTCGCTTTGTTTTCCATTCCCCAAACCATGGTGTCGCGGCGATTGTCAATCACCGGCTGGTTCGATTCGCGCGCGATGGTCGGCAGGAATTCGTAGCGGTCAAATCCGCCGTCCGGCTTTTTTATCCCAAGCTCATAACTCATTTCGCGAATGCCGAAACGCAGCGCCGCCTGGTCCGATTCCTGTTTGTCCTTCGTGACGAAGGCGAGCTGCAAATGATAGAGCTCCGGTTTGCCGTAACCATTCGGCCACCAGAGGCGCGGATGTTTCACGGTGAGTTGCGGAAAATCTTTCGGCGCAAAACCAATGGTCTTGGTCTCGCCCGCCTGCAACGTGACCGGCTGCGAAAACTTCACGCCTTCGAAGGAGCCTTTCAGCAGGCCTTGCTGAATTGAATCGGAGGTATTGTGCAACTCCGTCTGGATGATCACGTCAGCGCGGGAAACATCCGGCAACGGCAGCTTGGTGACAACCTGCGGATCGGCGATGGTCACCGGACCCGTCGCGCGCAAAATCACATCCTGCCACAGCCCGGTGCAACGGTCGCGCACGCCTGGAATCCAATCCCAGCCTTCCGAACATTCAAACGTGGGACCATCGAGGCACATCTTGCCGCCATTGTCGCCCGCGCCAAATTTGATCGACTGCTCGCTGGGAATTCCCGGATCCGGCGGCGGCGCGACCATGACGGCCAGCACGTTCGCCTCGCCGGGTTTGGCAAACTTGGTGACATCGAACTGGCCACGAATGAAGGCACCGGTGATGTGACCGAGATACTCGCCATTGAACCAGATTTCGGCGTAGTAATTAATCCCGTTGAACTGCAGGGTAAGTTCGCGGCCCGCAAAATCCTTCGGCACGGTGAACTCCGTCCGATACCAGTAATCCTGTTTGTTCAGGCTTTCTGGAATGAGCAGGTTGTTCAGCCCAAAATACGGGTCGGGATAGACGCCTTGATCCACCAGTGTCGTCAACACCGTTCCCGGCACGGTGGCGTCATACCAGTCGTGCGTGTTCACGCCGGACTTCGACAACGCGGCGCCGTCCGCGTGTTCGAGCCGCGGTGCTTCAATCAGTTCCCAGCCGGAATTGAAAACGAGTTCCTGGCCGCGGAGTGTGGGCTGGCCGGGCTGCTCCCGCTTCGGTTTCCGCTGCGCGGTGTTGACGAGCGGTGCGCGGGATTTTGGCAACGTGTCCGCCGGCTGCACGTTGGTGCCCTTGGCCCACGCGTTCTCGACGGGGAATTCAATGGGCCGGGGGCGGAATTCGCCGGGCACCTCCGCCGCGAGCCGGCAAGCCGAGGCGATGGCACAGGCGTGGAGACAGCTGAGCAAGAGCCATCGCCGCATGCGGGATTGAGTAAAACGAATGGTTTTTTTCATAAATTAAAACTGCTTTTGGACAGACGCCGCCCGATCAATCGGCGTCGCTCTGCTTGGAATGCGCGACGGCGAACGCCACATGGACCGGCACCGGCGTCGGCTTGCTGGCACTGTTTTGTGATTGGCATCCATGTGGGTGGCTAAATTGCGGGTCAATCCTTTTTCTGGTTGAGCAATTGTGCCAGCTTTTCGTCGGCGGTTTCTTGAACCGTCTGCTCCGTCGTTCCGGTGGTCTTGGCCGGCCGGGAAATTTCGCTGGCCGGCGCGGGTGAATCTTCCGTTGATTTCCCGGACGAACCCGGCTTCGGGAGGCTGGCCGGAGGGATGCCCAGCACGAGGCTGGTGTGGGCCACGATCAGGACGATTAGTGAAAGTAGAAAAATGACCTCCGGCGAAAAAAGGTAATTGGGGTCATCATAGAAGTCGGAATCGGGACCATGAAACCATTTGAAAGCCGCGTATTTTGCCAGCGGGACACCGCCGGCAAACAACCCCGCCACGCCCGATGAAATAGCGAGGCCGTAGAGCAAGCCGCGGATTGCTTTCAACATACTTCTTTAAAATTAAATTAGACATCCAAGATTCTTTTCCGCCGGTTCGCAGTCTCAATCCCTGTAACCGGCCCGTGATCAGTCCGGGACTTGCCTTTCATGTTCCCGCTGCGCCTTCCGGCAACCGGACCGTGATGGACCCGTTGGCGGGAATGTTGACCTTGACCAGCACCGCCGTCTTGCTTCCGTTATTGCAATCATACTGGGCGAGGATGGTGCCGTTCGTCACCTGACCATAAACTTTCTTGTTCAGCACGAACCGCACCCGGCCATCGTAAAAATTCTGCGGCAGATCGTTTATGATCGTCACGCAGTTGGTCGTGAGGTTCATCGTGTCGGGCTGGTCGCAGCGGACTCTTTTTGTAACGCCGTTGGCGGTGAACAGCGGCCACACAGCTTTCGTCTCATCGCGCGGCGCAATCGTCTGGTCGCAACTCCAGCCGTCCGGCGTGCGCTGGAAATTGAAGAATCCGGCCGTGCCCCAGAAGAATGCGGCGCGCTCCATGTAAATAAAATACGGTGCCGTCTGAACCGTCTTCGTCACATGGCCATGGCCGATCAGCATCAGATCACACCTCGGCGGGGTGAACGGATCGTTGCCCGTTGGCGCTCCGCTCCATTTGGCGTGATAATGCTGCCCGATCAGGCGATACTTGATGGTCGGATCATTCGAGGCCTCATCGTAATCCCGGGCGGCCCAGGTCTTGAGCGCGGCATCGCTCCAATCGTGCATCAGCACATAGAAATCACCCATGCGAAAAGACCAGGAGCGTTGCCCGAAATATTTTTCGTAAGTGAGCACGGAAAGCGGGTGCCAGTCATTGGTCGAGCCATGGAGCAGCTTTTGCGGCGGGGTGACATCGTGATTCCCCGGCGCTTCAACGTAAGCCACATGGTAACCCTTGTGGCAATCCTGGTATAATTCGCTCAACCGGTCCTCCACCTTCAAGGTTTCCTCCCGCGTAAACACTTTTTTGCCGGCGGGTTCCAATCCCCAATTCGACCAATGGTTCCAGCCATCCAGCGCCCCGTTGAAATCAATCTGGTCGCCGGTAATCAGCACGAAGCGCGGATTGATGAGATTCACCGGTTCCTGCATCCACTTCATCTCCTCCCAGGTGCCGCTGCCTTTATGGAACTGGCCCGAAGGATCGGTGTGGAACTGATTCACAATTTGCTCATCCGTGATGTGCAGAATGTAAAAGTTCGTGGCAAAGGCCGGAACCACGCTGACCGACTGCGGTTGCACGCTCACGCCTTCACTTGATGAAATCGTGAGTCCAAACAGCTCCGGCGACGCATCGGCGGGAACACTGATTTTAATTTGCCATCCGGGTTCCGTGCCGCGGTTGATCGTCGAGTAAACCGATCCCACAATCTGGCACGGCCACGTTTTCAGATCGTTGGCGATGCTCGCCCGCCAGTTGTTGGCCGAAGCAGTAGCCCTGACTTCCGCCGTGAACTGCCGGTTGGCCGCGCCATCCAGCGCCACCATGGCTGGCGTCACCAGTCGCGGACGCCACAACGCGGCATCATTGGTGGTGGCTGCCTTGAGTGAGCAACCTGTTGTAATCGCGAGAAAACATAAGATGACAAGACTCAATCTCAATGGCGTTATGTTCTTGATGACGGTTTGCATTTTTAGGAGAGCACGAGAAGCAAAGGCCCGACTTCATTGCGATTGCAAACGGTAGAAACGGGAGTGGTTGTTGCCAGACGACAGCGCGATCGTCCATTGGTTGGTGACCAGGGTCGGTTGGTTCGTCGCGAGCGTCCAGGCGACGGGCGGAGTCAGATTTGTGCTGGAGTAAAGCGCGAAACCCACGCCGCTACCCGGCCAGTTCAACGACAGCCCGCCCACGCCAGTGGTATAGCTCAACCACGGCGGCTGTTGTGCGATTGCGGAATAACTGGTCAGGACGGCGTTGGACGCGACGTTCATCCAGCTTGCCCAAATCCAGTTGGAGGAGCAGACGCCGCTTTCGATGCGGGTCTCGTCCATCAAGCCGTTGAAACATAAGTTTCCGGTCAGGCCGGGGGTGCCGGTCAGGAGCGAACCGCAACGCACATAATTGGTCGCTTGGAAAGCGGTGTCCACGCCGGTATCAATCGTTTGATCCACGCCATCCACATAAACGTGGACCACGCCATTGACCCCATCCATCGTGCCGGTGAGAAGATGCCATTGCCCGAAGCTGACCGCATGCGCGGCGGTTCTGGGCGAGACATCGCCGCCGACTCCATCGGCGCTGTCGAAATAGATTTTGCCATCACTGGTTTGGTAGCTATTGACATAGAAATCAAAGCCGGCGGTGTTCCAGCCACTCTGTTTGTTGCACCAGATGGTTTGTTCGCTCGTGGCGGCGGGTGCGATATTGACCCAGGCTGACAGGGTGAAGGTTTTTCCCATCTGCACCAAACCCGCGTTGAGAAATTGCGAACTGCCGTTGAACCACTCGCCCTGTCCCACAATCCCGGTGGTTGAACCGGGTGCGAGACCATTGGTCGCCGGATATTGCAGTGTGCTGTCGGCATACGGAAAGCCGCTTTGTTTCAAGTGCCAGACGAGATCGTCATTGGACCATACCGCTCCGTTGGTCGTGTAAGCCGGGGGATTCGTCGCCGCCGGATTGCCCCAATAAGCCCAAATAAAATCGTTCGAACTGGACAGCGACGGCACGCTCACCCAAACACTCGAAGTGCCGTTGGTATTCCACTCATCGATCTCGTGGGGAATCAGCAGCTGCCCGCCGGAGTCGCTGAACCGCAGGTCGCCGCCGGCCGGCGACGCGAACTGATGGTAAGAGAAGCCCGGCAGGTTCGTGCCCAGATTCACCAGCACGGGAAAATTCTGCAACGACTCTCCACGGTTATAACCGGCGAACGACAGCTTCATTCGTGAACCATAGTCCGCCTGGCTGATCGTCACCGTGCTGAACTGGGCGGAGGACGGAGCCCACGCGGTGCTGCTCGCATTGGCGGCGTAAAAGCGGAAGAAATAATTTGTGTTTGGAGCGAGATTGTTGAGCGTGGCGGTGAAGGTGGCCGGGTTGAAACTTGTGTTCACGCCCACGAACCGGCTTGCCTCCCAGGCACTGGCGGTCGTCCCACCATCCTGTCGACCATAGAAAATCCACACGCCGGCTTCGTCGTCACCGTAAACTCCCTGCGCGAGCGAACTGGAAACTTTCACGGTCAGGTTCGAAAGCAGCGCGACGCCGGGATTGTTGAGACGAAGGTTCACCGGTGCGGTCAGCGGCTGATTTAAAAGCGGCGATACCAGCGAAGCAAATTCAATGTCAGTCGGCAGCCGGCCGTTGGTTTCCTTGAACTGGGCGGTCAACAGGCGGGCGGCGTTGAAGAAGTAATTGTCCAGATACCACGCCGGGGCTTTGTGGTTCAAATAGTCAATCAGACAATAGTTGGTGCCTCCGCCCGGATTGAAGTTGCTATACATCTCCCAGTAGAGAATGAAAGGAAGGCATTGGCCCCCGGAACTCCAGCCGAGCAACCGCTGGATGTAGGCCCGGATTAATGGCTCCTGGGCGGCGGTGGACTGGGTGCCCCAGCCGTATTCACCAATCCACATCCGCCCGCCGGGCACGAGGTTCGCCTTGCTGGTGGGCAGCTTGGCCTGCATATAGTTGAGCGTCGTATAGAGATCCGAGGCGCTCAGGTTTTGGGCGTCGTAAGAGGAATAAGACAAGTAGTCCAGATTCGTCACATAAGGCACGACATAGTTGATGACGCGCTGATTATTGTTGGAGCCGTTGTTCATGGCGTCGCGCACGCGGTTACATTCCGCGTAGTTGAAGACGTTGACATTGGTGTAGCTCGTGGCGGCCTTGGCGTCATCCACCGCCTTCTGCCGGTTGTTGAGCCAGCCGATCATGCCTTGAATGGTCGCGACGCTGGGATTGGTGGTCCAGTTATTGACCTTGAGATAGCCATCACCCTCCCAATGGCCGAGGTAAAACGTTTTTCCGGAGTTGTTGTAATTGGTCAGGAAGTAACGGGTCACGTCATACATCTCCCGGTAATCTTTCGCCCCGGCGGTGGCATTGTAGCCGCTGCCCCACCACTGGTCCGAATTCGCAAAGGGATAGGCCCACATGATGAAATGCCGGAATGGCATGTCGAACACCTTGTGATAGTCCGGATCGTCGCGCGCCAGCGTGATCAGGTTCGTGACATTGCCGGGGAGCGTCACCCCCGCCTGGCCGGAAGTATTCGAGGCCAGATAAAGTTTGATGGTGTCACTGCCCAGGTTGGTGATGGCCTGGGCCGTTTCCACCAGCGCGGAGTTGGTGCTGAACTTATACATCGCGGCAAAGGTTTCGGTGCCGACGCGGACATTGTAAGCATCCACGGCGGGATCGGACAAGGTGGCCGCCGACAGGAGGCTTTGCGCTGCGGCAAAAACGATGATCGCCGCGAATAAGTGGTGTCCGCACGCATTAATCCGGCGGCGCCGTGAAGGGACGATCGGCATTTCCATGATCGCGTTCAATAAGGCAGCGCCACGCCGTCGCTACGTGCGGAGGTGTGCTTGGCCAGCCAGAGAATATCCGGATCACCCAACAAGGGAGTCCCTTTGGTGAGAGTCTGATAGGTTACCGTGTTAATATTTCCCGGGGCGAGCCATTTATGAATTTCCGAGTGGCTGTCGGCAAAAGAAAAGCCACAGGAATTGCCGTGGGCTTTGCTTGGCATGTCAATCCACGTCGTGCCATTGGCGCTGGCAGGCATTTGCACCCCAAACGAGCCGTCATTGATGCTGTCCGGAGCCTCATCCAAAAACACCCACAGGTCCGAAGGTGCCGGCGAAGTCATGTCACTTTCCTTGATATAGGTCCGGTAGGTCGGATATTTTAACCAATCGTTGGCCTTCTTGTGTGGATCCGTTTCCGGTTCCCCACCGATGCCCAGCGCCGCGTTCATGGAATAGCTGCGCACCCGCGGATCACCGGTGGCACCCAGAGTGCAGCTCTGGTCCGTCGGACATTTATAGACGGCGGATGACTTGCCAAGGTAGGCCGCCAGCATGGCATACTGGGGGTCTATCAGATAACTGAGATTGGTGTCAGCCGGCGAGGCACTGTAGTCCAGCCAGCCGGTCACCCATGAGGGAGTGACATCGCCGGCACCTCCCCCGTCATGATTGACCACGAAATTGCCGTTGTTATCATCCGCATACATCTTCCAGGCCAGCGTCAACTGGCGCGTATTGCCCAGGCATAGGATGCCTTGCGCCCGCTTCTTGGCGGCGCTGAGGGCCGGCAGCAACATGGCGGCCAGAATGGCAATGATGGCGATCACAACCAACAACTCGATTAGCGTAAAACCATTGCCCATCCTTATTGCCGGTCTTAATTCATGACTGCGATTCATCTTCATACTTAACATGCTTGCATTGCGGAACTGGCGGCTGAAATTCGGCTTCCCGCCGCCAGTTCAATTCATTTGCTCATCGCATAGTTTGATGCTTCATCAGTTAAATAGAAATCCTATTCTTTGATGCCGAAGAACTGGGCTTGCCGGGTCACGTCCACCGGCACGCTGTTGCTGAAGTTGCCGCTGCCATCAAACACGTTGGTAGATAGTATCGGCCATAGTGCCAGCGGCACCGCCAGGTTGGTGGACCCGACCACATAGTAAGTGGCCCCGGCCGATCCGCCCGTGCCGCTGAGACTCAGATTCCCGCCCGAAAACCGGACGTGAATCGTCACCGGCGCGGGCGGCGTGGCTATCGTGCTCACGACGGTGGAATAGCTTTCCAGACTCGCGTTCTGTGCGACCGTCAT
>DATLVR010000116.1:0-5336 GCA_035577265.1 Verrucomicrobiia bacterium
TCGACCCGCCAGGCCGAAGGCCGCACCTCGGATTGCATGCTCAAGCCCGTGGCGGTCTTTCCCGATTCCACCAAGAAAAACGGCGTCCTCGTCATGTGCGAAGTCATGATGCCCGATGGCAAGACCCCGCATCCCAGTAACGCCCGGGCGACCATTCTCGACGACCCCGGCGCGTGGTTCGGTTTCGAGCAGGAGTATTTCCTGTACCAGGACGGCGTTCCGCTCGGCTTCCCGAAAGGCGGCGGTTTTCCGCCTCCGCAGGGTGAATACTACACCGGCGTCGGCTACAAGAACGTCGGCTGCATCGCCCGCGAGATCGTGGACACGCACCTTGACCTCTGTCTCGATGCCGGCATCAATCACGAGGGCATCAATGCCGAAGTCGCCAAAGGCCAGTGGGAATTTCAAATCTTCGGCAAAGGCTCCAAGAACTGCGCCGATCAGATGTGGATGGCCCGCTATCTCCTCGTCCGCCTCTGTGAAAAATACGGCGTGGACGTGAACTTCCATTGCAAGCCGCTGGGCAAGGACGTGGATTGGAACGGCTCCGGCATGCACGCGAATTTCTCGACCGCCTACATGCGCGAAGTCGGCGGCAAAGATTACTTCGAAGCCCTCATGGCCGCGTTCGACAAATACAAGAACGAACACATCGCCGTTTACGGCCCGGACAATCATCTGCGCCTGACCGGCCTGCACGAAACGCAGTCCATTGACAAGTTCAACTATGGGGTTGCGAACCGTGGAGCGTCCGTGCGCGTGCCGCACAGCTTCGTGAACAACGGCTACAAGGGTTATCTCGAAGACCGCCGGCCGAACTCGCAGGGCGACCCCTACAAGATCACGAGCCGCATCCTGCAGACGATTGCCACCGTGCCGGCCAAGAAGGCGGCGAAGAAATAATCAGGCAATCAGCGGAGGAATTGAGGAACGGCGCGGACGCAAGTCCGCGCCGTTTTTTATTGGGAAGCGACTTTAATTCGTAGGTGTAGCCTATCCTGCTATCAGCGTCTCATTTTGGAAAATTCTCTCGAAAAGCCTCAAAGTATCGCGCAAGAAGTTCCGGGATGCTCGGCTGCAATTTATAATATCGGCGATCAAGTTCCTCGATCTCCTCGCTCGCATTACGGCGTTTGAGGATGCGAGCCTCCGCAAGAATCCTCGCCTGCTCGTGAGCGCCGATGCCGCGTAAAGCCTGAAGAAGCTCATCATCGTCCGTATCGGGCGAATCCCAGTGTGATGAATGTCCGCCGTTCTGCACGCGACCATCATAATGAAATACAAGCGCAGCGGAGCGCTGGACGGCGTCCAAGCTATCGAGCGGACGACACAATAGCTTAATGCACGCATTCCAGCGCGCCGGGTCAAGCGATTTGTAACTTTCTATATTCACTGAAGGTTGTCCACTGGGTTTATGTCGTAATGATGATGAGAGATTGCTTTCAGAATCCAAATTTTTTCATGGCTGCATGTGTTTTCTCCGGTGTCTCATGCAGAATCGTCCGCCAGCCGTGCACCGCTCCGCCCGCAATGTTTTCGGTGCGGTCATCAATATAAATGATCTCATTGCCGCGTTTGCCGGTCATCTGTTCCAGTGCCTGATAAATGGGCGCATCCGGTTTCATGGCCTTGACTTCGTAGGAGAAAATGTAGCCGTCGAAGTTTTTGAAGAACGGAAAATTCCGGCGGATGTGCTCGATGGCCAGGTCGTTCGTGTTTGAGAATATGTAGGTCTTCAATCCGCGCGCCCGCAGGCTGGCGTGCAGTTCAATCATTGGCGGGATGGCCGTGAAAATATCCGCGAAGAATTCGCCGAACTCGTTTACCTCGCCGAGAAAGCCGGTGGCCTGCCGCATGGCCTCGAAAAAATCCTGCCGGCTTAGCGCACCTGTTTCATACTGGACCAACAGCGGTGAACTGCCGAGAAAGGCGTGCAGATTCTCCGGTGCATTGGTGCAACGCGCCGCAATCCGGCGGGCGGCGATGGAGTAATCAAAATCCACCAGGACCTTGCCGAGATCGAAGACAATGACGGGAGAATTATTCATGGGGTTGGAAAAAGCTCCAAATTCCAAGCTCCAGAGAAACTTCAATCTCCAAACACCAAACACGAACAGCGTAGTCACCGCTCTGGATTGGAGCTTGAAGATTGGATGTTCTCTGGAGCTTGGAGCTTGAGATTTGGTGCTTTGATTTCATTGCATTTCCCTCCGGCCTTCGAGCGCACGGCTCAAGGTGAGTTCATCCGCAAATTCAAGGCCGCTGCCCGCCGGCAAACCGTAGGCGATGCGCGAAATCCTGAGTCCGGGCCGTCCGAGCCGCTTGGCGAGATAAAAACTAGTCGCATCGCCTTCCACGTCCGTGCCCAGCGCGATGACGATTTCCTTGATGGGTTCGAGCGTGAGGCGTTTTTCCAGTTCGGCGATGCGCAAATCGTCCGGTTCCACGCCGTCGAGCGGTGAAATTTTCCCGCCCAGCACATGAAACCTGCCGCGAAACGTGCCGGATTTTTCGACGCTCAAGATGTCCACCGCGCGTTCCACCACGCAAATGAGCGAGCCGTCGCGTCGCGCATCCTCGCAGATGGGGCAGGGGGATTTCTCCGTCAACGCGCCGCAGGTCGTGCAGAACTGGATTTTCTCCCGCGCCAGCACAATTATATCGGCGAGTTGCTTCACGATCGTCGAATCGGTCTGAACGAGATGCAGCGCGATGCGTTCGGCGGAACGCGGCCCCACGCCGGGCAGCTTGCTCAAAGCCGAGGTCAATGCAACGATGGATTCAGGAAGCATGGCAATGCAAAATTAAAAATTAAAAATTAAAAATGCGGGAGCGCGGTTAACGCGGTCATTCATTTTACATTTTGAATTTTGCATTTTTAATTTCTACATCCCCGGCAGGCTCATGCCGGCGGTGATCTTGCCCATTTCCGAGTTGGAAATGTCCTTGGCCTGGCCGAGCGCCTGGTTGGCGGCGGTCAAAATCATGTCTTCGAGCAACTGTGCGTCCGATGGATTGAGCGCCTGCGGATCAATCTTGATGGACGCGATGCTGCCGTCGCACTTGGCGACGACCTTGACCGCGCCGCCGCCGCTGGTGGCTTCGACGGTGCGCGCCGCGAGCTGCGCCTGCACTTGTTCCATTTGCTGCTGCATCCGCTGCGCCTGCTTCATTAATTTTCCGATGCTGGACATATTATTGGGTCTTGGTTTTGGGCTCTTGGGTCTGGGGAAAAGTGAATCAAGAACGGACTTCGATGATCGTGCCTTTGAAAATTTCCAGGGCTTTCTGGATCAATGGATCGTCTTTGAAAGTATCCTTGTTGAACGGAACCGGCGCAGTTTTTTTCTCGCCGGCGGGCGGCACGCCTGCGGCTTGCTTCGGCGCGACCGCCACCGGTGCCGCTTGTGGCACGGCAACTGGAACAACGCGTGCTGTGGCCACCGGTCTGGCCGGACGCCCAACTGGCGCTTCGGCTTTGATGAATTTGATCTGGCAGTTGGCGTGGCCGAGTTCGGCGAGCTTGGTCTGGAGCAGCGTGTGATTGCGCGCATTGTCCACGAGGCCGAGATGATCTTCAAATTCCGGGTCGAAGCCAATCACCAGAACATTTTTTACAAACGAAACTGGATTGGCGTCGACGAGGTAACTGCGGGTAAACGGACTGACGCGGCCCACGGCCTCGACAAGCTGTGTCCACAAGGTCGCGAGGTCAGATGTGACGGCCGGGGTCTCTGCGGGCGCGGCAGGCGCAGCGGGCGTCGGAGCGCCGAGCACCGTCTCGGCAAGGCGTTCAGCGGGTTTCGCCTTTTCCGGTTCTGGCCGGGCTGGTGCTCGGCGCTCCGGTGCGGGCGCTACGCTGGGAGCGGCAGCGGCGGAAGTCACCGGCGGGACGCCTGAGCCACTATTGCCACGCAGCTGATTGAGCTGCTTCAGAACGGCATCAAGACTGATGGCGTTGCGGGCTTCAATGGCTTTGAGGGCGGTGACTTCGAGCAAAATCTTTTTCGACGCGGTGTCGCGCAGACGCAGTTCGGCATCGCTCAGCACTTCGAGGATGCGCGTCAGCGATTCGGTGCTGGCGAGCGAAGTTTGCTCTTTTAACGCGGCGACTTCCGCTTCGGAAACTTCGAGCAGATTCAAATCACCGCGCGATACCTGGAACATCAACAGATTGCGGAAATGGTTCAGCAGATCGGAAAGCAATCGGCCAAGGTCCTTGCCGTTTTGCGAGAGTTCGTTCAGCAATGTCAGCGCAGTCTGGATCTCTCCGCCGAGAATGGCTTTGCTCAAGCCGAGAATCTGGCTTTGCGCGGCGAGCCCGAACATGGACAGCACGTCCGGTTCCTCAATCTTGTCGCCGCAAAAGCTGATGAGCTGGTCGAGCGTGGACTCGGCGTCGCGCATTCCGCCGTCCGCGCCGCGCGCGATGGCGTGGAGTGCGAACTCGTCAATCTTCACCTTTTCCAACTTCGCGATGTGCGCAAGATGCTTGGTGATGAGCGCGGTGGGAATCCGGCGCAGATCGAACCGCTGACAGCGCGAGAGGATCGTCGGGAGAACTTTTTCCGGATCGGTCGTCGCGAACATGAACTTCACATGCGCGGGCGGTTCTTCCAACGTTTTCAACAGCGCGTTGAACGCCGCCGTCGAGAGCATGTGGACTTCGTCAATGATGTAGATCTTGAACGGCGAATTGGCGGGTGCGTATTTGCAGGTTTCGCGCAGTTCGCGGACCTGTTCGACGCCGTTGTTGCTCGCGCCGTCAATTTCCAGCACGTCGAGCGCACGGCCTTCGGTGATCTCAATGCAGCGCGAATCGTTGTCGTCAAAATCCACTTTCGGGCCGCCGGTGCAGTTCAGGCATTTGGCGAAGATACGGGCGACGGTGGTCTTGCCCGTGCCGCGCGGGCCACAGAACAGATAAGCGTGCGCGATGCGTTTCTGTTCGATGGCGTTGGCCAGCGTCTGGGTGACGTGCTCCTGGCCGACGACGTCGGCGAAACGCTGCGGGCGGTATTTGCGGGCGATGACCTGGTAACTCACGGCTTGATTGTGAATCAAAAATTCAAAATGCAAAATTAAAAAATGGGGAGACGAACCCAAAAGTCCGAATTCTTAATTGTGCATTTTGAATTGAAAGAGGTGTCAGGGTGACCACGGCAGATACGGAGCAAACTACCGTTGCTGCCTTCCGGCCCTGGCGGGGTTCGTAAGTCCACATTCCATGGGCCCTAGCGCGGGAAACTGTGCGCGAGAGGCACGCGGGCTTCAAGCTAAAATCCCTGAAGGCGTTTAATTCTCGCGCACGATGCGAAAGAACCGGCTCGACCCTG
>DATLVR010000117.1:0-5537 GCA_035577265.1 Verrucomicrobiia bacterium
GGCAAGTATTGGGGCTTCGTTCATTTCGTGGAATTGCTTGGCTTTAAAATTTCGCAATGATGACCGTGCCAGTCACAATAAATCCTGCGCCAATCCAATGTCGCCAGGACAAGTGCTCGCCCAGGAAAAGCACCGCCAGGATCATGGCGATCACGACGCTGAGCTTGTCAACCGGCGCCACTTTGGAGGCTTCGCCAAGTTGCAAGGCGCGGAAATAGCAGAGCCACGATGCGCCGGTTGCCAGCCCGGATAATATCAGAAACAGCCAGGTCCGGGTGGTGGCCTTGTTCAACGTGTCAAAACCCCGGTGGAACGCGATGCTCCAGGCGAAAACCAGGATCACGACCGTGCGGATGGCCGTGGCCAGATTAGAGTCGATGCCTTTGACACCCGCTTTGGCCAGCACTGCCGTCAGGCCCGCGAACAGCGCGGAGAGCAACGCCCAATGAAGCCAGTTCGTCTGTGTCATATGTTAAGTTCCAAGATCACCGTATTCCCTCATCGGCGAACCGCTTTTGGGCTGGTTCGCGCAAGCCGGATTGCGGAGCGCTGCGCTGCTTGAACGACTCCGCATAGGAGCCATCGCGCGCCGGAATCAGCGGGTCGTCGGAAGGCTCGATTTGTTCATATGCGGTTTTTCTTTTTTATATTTTCCGCCTGTGCCATGGGTCAATTCAAAGGCGCCCCGAAACAACCAATGGGAATGGCTGGTGTTTATGGATGATGCCGGCCTTCAAGCTTGAGCGCGTGAGATGCCAAGCTTTTGCATCTTGGAAATAAGCGTCGTGCGTTGCAACCCGAGCCGGGCGGCGGCGCCTTTCGGCCCCCCGACGACCCAGTTGGTTTCCGCCAGCGCCTGAAGGATGTGTTCGCGTTCGGCGTCTTTCAAGGTCGCAGGCTTGGCGGCGACACTTTGACCGGAAGCATCCGGGGTATCGGCCGACGGCTTCAGTTCGGTTAAAGGCGCGCGCAGAATCTTCCCCGGCGAGAGAATAACCGCGCGCTCGATGAAATTTTGCAACTCCCGCACGTTGCCCGGCCACGGGTGTTTTAATAAACTTTCCATCGCCTCGGTGGGAATGTGCTCAACCTGTTTCTTCATGCGCCGGGCGCAGAGATCCACGAAGTGGCGCACGAGCAATGCGATGTCTTCCGGGCGTTCCCGCAGTGCCGGGAGACGCACCGGGAACACGTTCAGGCGATAATAGAGATCACTCCTGAACTCCCGGCTCGCGACCATCTGCGGCAGGTCGCGACTCGTGGCCGCCACCACGCGCACGTTCACGCGCATGGTCTGGGTGCTGCCCAGCCGTTCAAATTCCTGCTCTTGAAGCACGCGCAGGAGCTTCGGTTGCAATTCTGAAGGAATATCACCGATCTCATCCAGGAATATCGTGCCGCCGTTCGCGAGTTCGAAACGTCCGATCTTCCGCGCGATGGCCCCGGTGAACGCCCCCCGCTCGTGACCAAATAATTCACTTTCAAGCAGTCCGGAAGGAATCGCTGCGCAATTCACTCTTACAAACGGCTTGTCGCGGCGGGAACTTTGATTGTGAATGGCGCGGGCGATGAGTTCCTTGCCCGTCCCGGTTTCACCCAGGATGAGCACTGTTGAATTGGTCGGAGCCACGATTTTAACCTGATCCAACACCGCCTGAAGCAAAGCGCTTCGACCGATGATGTCCTCAAACGTATCTTCAGGCCGGACTCGCTCTTCGAGATACTTGGTTTCTCCGTTGCGGTCCCGATGCGAGTTGGCCGGGCTTTGCAGGCCACCATGGTTGCCTGGGTTGCTGGCCGCCGTTTGATGACTCCGCTGCATGAACTGGAGCGTGAAGTGACGGAACGCGTCCGGTTTCATGCTGGCGAGTCCCAAAACGCCGATCCGGCGGCTGGCGATCATCAAAGGGACACCGCAAAACGACTTGATGCCGGCTTCCGACAAGGCGCGGGAAAACTCTGGAAAACGCCTGTCGGAACCGGTGTTGATCGTAAGCGGTTGCTGCCTCTGCCAGACCCATCCGGCGATTGAATCTTCCACGGGAATGCCCATGCCGCTCCTGAGCTTGACGGGCAGATCGGCCATCAGCACGTGCAGACGAATGGCCTGTCCGGCCGGCTCATAGAGCCAGATGCACAGGGCTTGAATGTCCGGTTGCACTGGCAGGCGCACCGCCAGTTCGTAAAGCAATCGGGGCAGGTCCTGGTCAATTGCCAGGGAGCTGGCTTCCGGGTTCCCACAGGCATTGCCGCCGGCGGAAAATTTGGCGGTTGCTGGACTGAGCGGGATTGAGCCTGGTTGCTGCCAATCCAGCTCTCTCGCCAACGGAGCGGTAAATTCATTCATAGTAGTGGTCATAACTTTTCCTTGGTTAATTGGTGCCTCCGTCCAGTGCGGAACGGATTGCTTGTAACAACACTTCTTTACTGGCCGGTTTGTGTAAAAATTTCGCCGCGCCCGCCTGCAATGCGCGACGCTCCTCGTCCTCGCTGGCCCGGGCGCTGAGAAAAACAATGGGTATCTGCCGGCCGGTTTCAGACAAACGACGCTGCAACGCCAGTCCGTTCATTCCCGGCATGCTCACGTCGAGCAGCAGGCAGGCCGTCTCGTCCAAAAGACCCGACTGGAGAAATTCTTCAGCCGAGGCGAAGGCCTCCGCCCGCAGGCCGGAACTGCGGAGCAGCCTCCAGGTCGATCTCCGCACCGAGACGTCATCATCCACGATGGAAACGAGCGGCTTGCCGTTTGGCTCTTGATCGTCTGGTTTGTTTTGATGGAGTTGACCGGTGTTCATGAAATCCTTTTACGCGTTGAGGGAATCAGGCGCAGTTGGGCGAGCGAGTGGAGTTCGCGGCAGGTGCCGGCCCAGTGCCAGCGCCATTTGCCGTCGCAGGCCAGACAGCCCAGGTGCAACAGCACGCGGCCAAGCTGGTGCTGAACGAGCCGTGCTTCCCATGTTGTTTTATTCTGTTCATTCATAACTGTCCCTCAACCGATTTTCATTCACGCCGACACCATAATCACTGCCGCATGGGAATTCTACTGTTCCTTGGGACAGCACGGGACACTGTCCTTTGGGGCAGGTTGGCGTTGATCTAAAACCGGCTGGCTGCTGATCGCCAATCAGGATCAACAGTCGCGGTTTGCGGATCCCTCCAGATCTGATTACGACTGGCGATCTCATTTTGTTTAACCATGAAAAGGTGGCGAAGCTTCGACGCACTGTCGAATGTCCGACCCGTTCCATTGCGATTAAAGGATTGGCCTGTGATTTACTACATCCGCATGTCATCGCTTCTTTGTTGAGCTTCTGTGACTTCTTGAAGGTTATGCCAAGGTGGATTTGAAGTTGGCACAGTCAATGCAAAACATACTGATGAAAGCGCAGGTCAAGCCTGTCTTGCAAAGTATGAACAATAAAACACCGGCGCTCCGGTAAAAGGCGGACGGCATATTGACCGTCAAACTGTTGAACACGGTGCGCTCGCCGGCTGCAGGTCAAATTATGAGTGAAGACTTGAACCTGCTCCTGCCAAATACATGCGGCAAAAAAAGTGCCATCCGTGTCGCATTCACGGGGCTTACGGCCATGCCATGCTGCAAGTGCAGGACAACGGCGCTGACGTTTTGCAGTTTAAAACACGGTCGGTCAAAATATTTAAAAGATAATCAACAAATTCAACGAATATGAAAATCAAACATGTTGTTCTCGGCGCAATGACCCTTCCGCTATTGACTGGCTGTGCTTTCACGCCGGTCGCGCTGAATTCAGTCGGCCCTGAACCACGCGGCGCCGAGTCATTTATTACCACGGGCTACATCCAGGTATTTAGCGACACGGAGGAGCACGATATTGGTGATGGTGAGCCTTACTACACACACAAAGGGTATGGCATTTATAATAAAGCCGGCAAACAGGTAAAATATGTACCTAACCACATCGGTGACATGGATGAGTCGCCTACATTAGTTGAAATCTCCACCGGTCATTACCAGGTTGAGGCTGAATCATCCACCTATGGTCCAGTGACGGTGCCGGTAGTCATCGAAGCGGGCAAAACAACCATTCTCCACCTGGATGGAGTTTGGCGACCAGCGTCGAATATCTCTTCAAACCAATTAGTTCGACTTCCCGATGGAGACGCCATTGGCTGGAGCAGCAAAATTGTGAAATCGTCCAAGTAACCTTTAGAGTGGTTTAATTCAGTTGAATTCTGACTGCATTGCGCTTGTGAAATCTGTCACTCTGCGACGAGTTGACATCCAAACAAACCGGTGTCACGGCAATCGATGGCTTCGTTCAGCGAAAATTCCACATTGAATACAGTGACCGCCTTGCCGGGACGTCATCGTCCATATTGACAACGAGCGGCTCGCCGATTCGCTCCGGGGCGTTTATTTTTTCTGTACATTCACAACCGTCCCTCAACGAATATCTATTCATGCGTTCACAATAAATCGCCTCAGCATGGCTGCTCTTCCTTGTGAGAGGACTGGCTGCCGTCCTTTGTGCAGGTGGGGCAATTAGCGCTGGCTGGAGAGGTCGAGCTTTTCTGTCATCCGCACCAGATCGGCGAGGGATTCGGCGCGCATTTTTTGCATGATGTGGGCGCGATGAAATTTGATCGTTCGCTCGGTGGTGGCGAGTTCGCCGGCGACTTGTTTGTTCAGCAGTCCGGCGGCAACGAGAGGCAACACTTCGCGCTCGCGCGGCGTGAGCTGTTCGTAACGCTGGCGCAATTCTCTGGTCTCAGACCGCTCTTGGTGCGCGGACCGGTCCCGCTCGATGGCGGCGTGGATGGCGTCCAGCAGGGCGCGACTGCGGTAGGGCTTGGTCAGGAATTCCACGGCGCCCGCTTTCATCGCCCGCACCGACATCGGGATGTCGCCATGTCCGGTAATGAAAATAATTGGAATACGGATGCCGGCTTGAATCAGTTCGCGTTGCAGATCCATGCCGCTCAACCCCGGCATACGAACATCCAGCACGAGGCACGCCGGCCCCTCAATTCGCGGGTGCTTCAGAAATTCCCGGGCGGAAGCAAAAGTTTGGACCTTCAGCCCGGCCGAACGAATGAGACGCTCGGTGGAACGACGAACCGACGGATCATCATCAACAATAAATACGATGGGCTCCAGTTCAGTCATGAAGGTGAGGGACCGCCCGCCTCCGGCAGGCTGAATTGAAAGGTCGCACCTGGTCCCTGGTTCGGCTCAGCCCACAACCGGCCACCGTGAGCTTCGATGATCGAGTGGCTGATCGCCAGCCCCATTCCCATCCCTTGGGGTTTCGTGGTGTAGAACGCTTCGAAGAGCCGGTCCATTTCCTCAGGTTTGAACCCGACACCTGAATCGCTAATGCTGAGCCAGGCTTCAAACCTGCCATCGTGTGTTGCGCGCCGTCCGCAAAGAGTGAGGACACGCTTGGATGCTTCGACTTTATCCATCGCATCCATTCCATTGATGATCAGGTTGAGCAAGACCTGCTGGAGTTGCACGCGATCTCCTGAAACGGCAGGCAAGTCCTGGGACAGGT
>DATLVR010000118.1:0-219931 GCA_035577265.1 Verrucomicrobiia bacterium
CCGGGCGCCACCAGTTACCAGGTCAACGTGCTGCGACCGCTGGGAATGGCTCCGGCCAACACCACCGCCACCCGCCACACCCTCACCGGACTCATGTCCGGCGCGCCGTATGTGATATCGATTCAGGCATTGGGAACGGCCAATGGCAACCCGATCCTCACGCCCGCACGCCCGATCACCGCGAGCACCACCGGCGACTACACGACCAACAACGGGGATTTTATCCAAATGCAGGCCACGCTGGACGGGGTGGTGGACGCGTTCTCACAGCTGCACACCGCCTATGTGAATGGGACCGAACTGACACTGCACACCAACGGCCAGTGGCAAACTGCCGGCAACCAGAATGCCGCGTGGATGGCGTGGCAGGGAACCAACCAGGTTGTCGTCAAAATAATTGATCAAAACAGCAACGTGGTCTTCAACGATTGGGCGACTTTTGTTCTGTCGCCGACCTTCACGAGCAATACCACCAATTATACTGCGATTACAGACATCCATTTCTTTGGCCAGCTCACCGGCACGACCCCGACGCTGGCCGGGGATCCCGAGGTCATCGGAAACAATATTCCCACGAATGACACCAGCGTCGTGATCGGCCTGGTCTATACCCCCACGGAAATCCGGAAATACAACCCGCTCGTCTCCGTTGCCCCCGCCAGTTCACCGGTGATCATACAGAATGTGGTTTCCTTGCCGGGGGGCGGAATCCAGTTCACTTTCGATGTTCCGGCGGGAACGAATTACGTCATCGAATCGTCGGCAAACCTGACCTCCTGGCAGACCAATGCCACCGGCCTCGGCCAGACCGGCGGTGAATCTTATACCAACGCCGCCGGCGGCAACACGGTGCAGTTTTACCGCATCAAACTTTGAGGCTGGAAGCGTGATACTGCGGACTGACATCGCATGGATCAAAACGGTGCCGCCCGCAACGAATGAACAATCAAACAAGGATTTTTCCTGGTGAAAAAACTGCTTAATCCATACAGCACCCTTTGCCTGCTGGCTGTAACCGCGATGCTTTTCATCGGTCCCGGCCCGGCCGGGGCGGCGCAGACGGAAGAAGCCGGATTGCCCATCGGGCAAAAGGCGCCGGCGTTTCAGCTCCCCGACCAGAATGGGGCCGAAGTCTCGCTGGCCGGGCTTCTCAAGCAAGGCCCGGTGGTGCTGGTTTTCATCCGTTCAGCGGACTGGTGTCCCGCCTGCAAATTGCGGGCGATGCAGTTCCAGCGAAATCTCAAAGCAATTGAAGCCTCGGGTGGCCACATCGTCGGCATCAGCTTCGATTCCACAGCGGCGATCAAAAAGTTTGCCGACCGCCAGAAGATCACCTTCCCACTGCTGTCCGACGCCGACAGCAAGACCATTGGCGCTTATGGCATGCGCAACCAGGACACGGCCGATGGCTCTGCGGTTCACGGAATATTTGTCATTGATCAAAAGGCCACCATCCGCGCCAAGCTGTTCCCAGTGAGCCATGAGGACAGCGAGGTGGTGGCTGAACTGACAAACGCGCTGAAAGCGGCGCGGAACGTGAAGGAAGAAACCAAACCATGAACCCCACACAACCCTTGAACAAAATCCTGGCGATCACGCTTCTAACCATCGGCGTGTCTGCACTGTCCGCCAATGCCATGCTCATCCCGATGAGCAACCTGAGCTCCGTCTCGAACACCTTTGAATGCTCCGTGACGGCCCTGCGAACGAATGTGACGATCGGCACCAATGACAACGTGCAGGCGATGATCTATGCCGATACCGGCCCCAACGCCGCCCCGCTGGTGACCACGAACGGGATTCCCATTCTGGTGATCAATCTGAAAGTCGGGGAGATGTTCATCTGCCATTTCACGAACGGCCTGCCGGCCAGCTCGATGGATAATCTGGCCACCATCCACTGGCACGGCATCGAATTGGACAATGACAGCGATGGCACGGCCGCCACCCAGGACGCCATCACGCCGGGGGAAAATTATACTTACCGCTTCATTCCGTCCCGGCCGGGCTTGTATTGGTTCCACAACCACATCAATCCCGGCAGCTCCACCTTCGCCGGGATGTATGGGCTGATCATCGTTCCCAACAACATTGAACCCAGCCTCATCGCCAGCAATACTCTGCCGGCTGCGGATTACACCTACAGCCTCGGCCTAAGCGACATTGAGTTCAATCCCACCAACGGTTTCGTCGGCAAGTTTTTGCAGGACACCAACGCCGGCAACACGACTCCCACCAATTGGTATAGCATCAATGAACTGGGCGATCTGTGTCATAAATTCGCCATCGGCGACCCCAGTGGCAATACCCTGGCCTGCAACGTGGCCACTCTCCCCGGCACGACGGTGTTGGTGAATGGCGCGACGCCAACGACCAACCTCGCCGGTCTTTATCCGCTCTATGTCGTTCCCTCGGGCCAGCGGGTCCGGTTGCATCTGTTGAACGAGGCTTCATCCCGGGATTTTCGGCTGTCCTTGCTTTATCCCGACCCGGTCCGGACGGGTGACCGCAATCTGTATCGCATCGGCGGCCAGGGCGGGCTGCTCAACAACATCCGGTTGGAAGGCGGCATCCAGGGAGCATGGGACACAAAATATAATTTGGGTGAAATTGTGATGGGCTCGGGCCAGCGCGCCGACGTTTTGATCTACCCGACCGGCACCAACGGCGACATCATCCAACTGGTCGGCAACAACCTGCCGGCCCCGTTCAATTTGAGCGGCACCGCCACCGGCAGCCCCGGATTCCCGACGAATTATCCCGTCGCTTACTTTCAAATCAGCGGCTCCGTGACTAATTATTCACAGCCCACCAATGGCGAGCCAATCCTGGCCAATACCGTTGAATACGTCCAGAACCTGAAGACCAACACGGTGCTCAATACGCTGGCCCCGGTTCCGACCGGATGGGTTGGCACCACCAATCCGACGATGGTGCTCCAAACCGGCACGCCGCCGGGCTACAGCAATAACAGTCCCTCCATCAACGGATTTCCCTACGGCCAGCTCGATGCGAACATGGGTGACGGCGAATTCATTGCGCATATTCCCACCAACCCGCCCACCGCCCGTTATGCGCATGTGGGTGATTTGCTCGAACTGTCGGTCAGCAATTCATCCGGGGCGGTTCATCCTTATCATTTGCACGGATTCTCCATGCAGCCGGTGCGAATCATCAAAAATGCAACGACGAACAGCCCGGCCACGACGCTTTACAATTTTGATTACAACGAATTCATAGACACCATGGAAGTTTACGGCGGGCAGACGTATGTGTTCCGCACGCGGCTGGAGGATCGTCCGAAATTGTGCGATGAAACCACCTCCACTCCGGGACCGATTCTGGCGCCCTGCACTGGCGATTCAAGCTCCGGCGGGCTCGCGGGACGTTGGATCTATCATTGCCATATCTTCCTGCATGTCGGGTTGGGAATGATCAGTGAGATTGACGTCCTGCCGGAAACCACGCCGGTGAAGATTCTAAACGTTGCCCCGCTGTCCGGCGGGGGAATTCAGTTCACCTTCGACGTTCCGGCAGGCACGAATTATAGCATCGAAGCCTCGGCAAACCTGACCTCCTGGCAAACCAATGCCACCGGCGTCGGCCAGGTCGGCGGTGAATCCTACACCAATGCCGCCGGGTCCAATACCGTGCAGTTCTACCGCATCAAACTCTGAGACCGTGAACCGGCAGGGCAACCCTCGGCAATCCGGTGACTGCCCTGCCGGACTGCTCATCCATCGCGGCCGCGAAACGCCCAAGGAAAAACTCAAACCCCATCTGCGGGCGGGTGATTGGAGCGGGCCGAAGTAAAATGTTTCGCATTGTCATGGGCGACCGCTCGCTTGATTATGCCGACATGTGTTGTGTTTTTAGAATACGCTGGACGCGGCGAATGAGCGGGCGGAATTCCAAGATGATTTAATTTCTAGCCGCAGATAAAACACGGATTGAACACAGATTTCTAAAAACCTATTTTCGTGAAGCTACTATAAAACATGCAAAACGAATACGAGGAGGAAGATTTTCAAGACCCGGAAGTTGACCGCGAGTGGTTGGAGGGTTCGTTATCGGAACTTCAACAGGAAGGACGCGTTCAGCAACATATTGCAGCCGAGCAAATCAATCAGATGCTTCGGATTCAGGCAAAAACTGGATACGGCTCGGCTTTTGATTTGGTCAGCGATCATTTTCCTTCGCTTGTCACTGCCTACGGACGAGAACACTTGGATGGATTTATTTCTGATTTTGATGCGCCACCAGACGAGTCAGATTTGGGATACGGTCCATTAAGCAATTCCGAATTACATTTTGATTCTGATGGCATTGATCAAAATGCATTCCGATTTTATAGCAACAAGGATTCAGAAGATAATTATCTCATTCACGTCATCCACAAGGAATCAGGAACAAGGGACAGCGTTTCAGGACGAAAACTTGAAAGGTAATGAGTCAGGCTGTTGCTAGTGGACTGACTTTGCATTACAGGTATGGCCTTGAAAAAATTCAAGGCATTCTTCACGCCGCGCTGGAACAAAAAAGTGAAATAGATTATTGGGATCATTTTTACATTCAATCTTCCGCTCCCGTTCCGGCGTCACCAAAATTATTTGAGTGTCCTACCAAGCCACAATTCAACGACCCAGAACCTACGTCGCCGACCTATTTAGAATATCCGCCCGAACCAAAACCGGATTCATTTTCAGGTTCAACTTTTGAAAGCGCTTATTTGGCTTGGGCTGACGATGTAAAAAAAATCGAAAGTGAAAATCAATGTCGCTATGACGAAAATGTCGCGGCAATTAAGGATTGGAGTTTTAGGCGCTTTGAGAACGAGCAAGCGGTTGCGAAATGGGCTGATAGAGCCGAGAAAGTCGAAGCTGTAAACCAGAAACGCAATGCCGAACATTCGGCTGCTGATGACCAATGGAAAAAAGAACAAATTAAGAATCGGGAGACTGTTGCTGACTTGAAGAGAGGCTATAAACTTTTAAGACCAGATGCAGTTGAAACTTATTTTAATCTGGTTCTACGATTTTCAGTTTTACCGGATGATATAAGCCGCAAATGTGACCTTAAATATATTCCAGAATGCAAAATTCTGATTATTGACCACCCACTGCCAAATCCTGAAAACCTGGTTTATGTCAAAGAAGTCACCTACGTCAAAGCCAGTGGCAAATTTTTCAGAAATCGGCTGTCTCTTCCAGACCGTGAATTAGAACGCTTTTACGATGAGATGCTATACCAAATCTGTTTACGAACGATTTACGAATTTTTTGATGCCGACAAAGGTAACGCTTTAAGCACCGTAGTTTTTAATGGCTGGGTTGAATTCGTTGACAAGGCTACCGGCCAAGATAGAAAAGGCTGCCTGTTATCAATTCAAGCGGCGAAAGAGGAATTTCAACAACTAAATCTCACTAGGGTCGAACCAAAAGCTTGTTTCAAGGCTTTGAAAGGCATTGCAAATTCAACACTTCATAGTCTTACGCCAGTTGAGCCAGTGTCGAAAATTAAATGAAACCCGTCATGATCATCGGCGCTGGCATCACGGGGTTCACTGCTACATTTTAATTTCCCAGTGTGAACTTCAAACAACTTCCCAAGATTGATCTGCACCTGCATCTCGATGGTGCGATCCGCGTCGCGACGATTGCCGAGCTGGGCGATGAACTGGGCATCCCGCTGCCAAGCTACGATCCGAAAGAACTCGCCAAATTTGTGCAGGTGAACCGCGATTGCCGCAGCCTCACGGATTTTCTGAAACGCTTTGAAGTGTTCTATCCCCTCCTGCCGTTTGCGAAAACGCAGGAACGCATCGCCTACGAGCTGTGCGAGGATTGTGTCCGCGACAACGTGATTTACTTCGAGGCGCGCTTCGCGCCCGCGCTTTGCACCAGCCCAAAGTTCACGATGGAAGACGCGGTCGTGGCCGCACTGGCAGGATTTCGCCGCGGCCAGCGTGATTTCGGCGTGCGCTGTGGAACCATTCTCTGCTGCTACCGTTCGGTCTCCGTGCAGGAAAACATCGCGGTCGTGAAACTCGCGCACAAGTATCGGGACCGTGGCGTCGTGGGCATTGATCTGGCCGGGGACGAAAATCATTTTGCCGCCGCGCCCCATGCCGACGCGTTCGCGCTGGCGCGCAAGCTGGACATTCCCATCACCATCCACGCCGGCGAAGGTTGCCGGCCGGAGAACATCCGCGAGGCGGTCTTCACGCATGGCGCGACACGCATCGGCCACGGCGTCAGCCTGCAAAACGATCCGGAACTGCTCAGAGCCGTGCGCGATCGCGGCACAGTGTTCGAGATCTGCCTGACGAGCAACCTGCAAACCAGCACGGTGCCATCGGCCCAGGCGCATCCATTCCGCAAATTTCTTGACGAGCAGATCCGCGTCACCCTCAACACGGATGATCCCGCCATCAGCAACATCACGTTGACCCACGAATTCGAACTGGCCGCGCGCGAGTTTCATCTTCAGCCCGCCGAGGTGCGCGGGTTGCTGCTGGACGCGGCGCAGGCGGTGTTTGGTGAAACGTCGCTGCAACGCGAACTGACTGGCCGCTTTGAGCAGTTGAAGCTACCCTGACCCCGAATGAAATCCGTCGCCATCATCGGGGCCGGCATCACGGGACTGACCGCCGCGTTTTATCTGAAGCGCAAGGGCATTCCGGTCACGGTCTATGAAGCGGGCGCGCGCGCCGGCGGCGTCATCCAGTCCTTCCGCAAGGATGGCTTTCTCGCCGAGCTGGGCCCGAACACGATTCTGGAAACATCGCCAAAAATCGCGCAGCTTGTCAGCGATGCCGGCCTCGATTCGCGCAAGCTGGTCCCCGATCCGAAAGCCGAGGCGCGCTACGTCGTGCGCTACGGACGCCCGATTGAAATGCCCGGTTCGCCGCTGGGATTTTTTATAACACCCCTCTTCAGCGCCCGCGCAAAACTCGCCGTGCTGCGCGAACCGTTCATCAAGCCGCGCCGCGATGGCGTGGAGGAAAGCATCGCCCAATTTGTCGTGCGGCGCTTCAATCAGGAATTTCTCGACCATGCGATCGATGCGCTGGTGGCCGGGATTTACGCGGGCGACCCGCACCGGCTTTCGCTGACGCACGCGTTTCCCAAGCTCAAGGCGCTGGAAGACAATTACGGCTCGATGGTCAAAGGCCAGATTCTCGGCGCGCGGGACCGGAAAAAATCCGGTGAAGTCGCCAAGGACCGCGCGCCCAAATTTTCTTTCGACGAAGGCCTGCAGGTTTTGCCCGACACGCTGGCAACCCAGCTGGGCGAGGCGCTCAAATTAAACACGCCCATCACAAAGCTCTCACAGACGGGCGATGGCTGGCGCGTTACGAGCACGGGCGGCGAGGTCGAACATCGCGCGGTGATTTATTGCGGCACGGCGCACCGGCTGGCGGAGCTGAAGGTGGAAGTTTTGGGAACAGCAGACGAGCCCCGCTCCACTGCCCTCGCCCCGTTGGGCGGGGCGAGGGAGAAGCAAATGGATGTTTCGCACTTTTCGGAAATCCGCCATCCGCCGGTGACCAGCGTGGTGCTGGGCTTCCGGCGCGAAGACGTGAGGCATCGGTGCGCCGGATTTGGGATGCTGATTCCGCGGGTCGAGGGCTTCAAGATTCTCGGCGCGATTTTCTCATCCTCACTGTTTCCCAACCGTGCGCCGGCCGGGCATCTGACGCTGACGTGTTACCTCGGCGGCGAGCGGCAGCCGGAAATCGCGTCGCTGCCACCGGAAAAGTTGGTTGAATTTGCCTGCGAAGATTTGCGGCGGCTGCTCGGAGTCACAGGCAGGCCGGTGTTCTCGCATCATCATTTCTGGCCGCGCGCGATTCCGCAATACAACGTGGGCTACGGGAAATTCAAGGAGTTGATGAACGATCTGGAGGCGGAGGCTGCGGGGTTGTTCCTGGCCGGCCATTATCGCGAAGGGATTTCCGTGGGCGATTCCATCGTGTCCGGCGGCAAGGCGGCGGACCGGGTCGAACGCTTTTTAAAAAGTTAGTTCACCAGCTTCAGCTCCAGGAATTCCCCGGTGATGACCTCCAGATTCTTCGCGGCCGGACTGTTATTCTCGACCGCGAACAGACATACCGCGCCATCAGGCCGCACGATGACACGCAGCTCGCCCGACTCGAAAGCCCAGGTGAACCAGCGCGGAAACAGGCCATGCCCGGAAAACACCGGCGCGGCTTCCGCAAGGCAGCGCAGGGTTTCATCCAAATGACTTTGCGGGATGCCGGCATTGAAACTGCGGCTCACACAGGTGCGGTCGGGCAGTTGCACGCCGCAACCCAGCGCTCCCGATGCCCGGGCGCAACTGGCCAGCCATTGATCAAGTGCGGGATTCATGCCGGTGGTTTCCCACTTTCCGCCGCCACGTGAACAAAAACCATGCGGTCTGGATTCACCTGCGCGACGGTGCGGCTCTCATGGAGCTGAATTTCGAGCCGGTCAAATTTTCCCAACGGCAGCAACCGGCCCAGCCGCGCGCCGTATTGCGAAATTTTTTTCAACAGCTCCACGCGGTCGCCGGCATCGGCGCACTGCCATTGATACAGCGGCTGCCCCTGGCCGGAGCAGATCAAGGTTTCCATCAGCCGCGCGGATGCTCCCTGGGCCGGCGGCGTCTCCAATATCCTGGCGGGTTCCGCTGCGGGGTCGGGCGGCGGCGGGGCGGTTTCGTCGCGGACACGCGCGGCCTCCATCAGCAGAAATTCCCACTGGCCTTCAATGGTGCGGGCGGGCGGTGGCTCGAACGGCTGGAGCTGAAACGCACCGGCGGACAACGAAAGCAGCTTTTGAAATGCCGCCTCACCCGTCGCACCGGCGGCGGCGGCGTGGATGATGCGTCCGTCCTCAATGTAAATCTTCCCGCTCACCTTCCGGTCGTTGATCTCCAGGATGGACGAGTTGCGTCCGAGACATTCCATCTGGATGACGTCCTGCAGATTGACCCGGCGCAACATGCCTTGAAAACCCTCCTGCGGGCGCCAGGTGACCAGTTCATCCAGCATGGCGAAGACGGATTTCAATCCCTCCGCCGTGCGCGGTTTTTCGATGAACAGTTCGGCGCCATTGGCCAGGCAGGCGGAACGTTTCTCCTCGGTGGCCAGACTCGTCAGGGCGGCTTTTTTGAGGTCCGGATAACGCCGGGTGAGAACGTTGAGAAACTGCACGCCGTCCACCACCGGCATGTTCACGTCCACCACGATCAGGTCGAACTGGTGGGTCTTGAGAATCTCCAACGCCTGGTCGGCGGAGGTGGCTATGTCAATGCGCCACGTGTTTTTGCTCCAGTCCGCGAAGACGGGTCGGATCGTGTCGAGAAATTGCTTCTCGTCGTCCACAAACAGAACCTGTTGTTGTCGGGAGGCTGGCGGCACGTGTCGGTTTAAGTTGATATCGGCGATTGGTTCGCAGCTTCGTGCCGAAGACTGCCAACGAACGCCGGGAAAAACAAGTTGCAAGCCGGATCAATTCAGGCCGCCGAGCGCCCACTCCGCCGCCTGCCGCACGACCGGATCATTATCGCGACTGGCGATGAGGAGGTTGGGAACCGCGCTCTTTTCGCGCAAATCACCGAGAGCCTCGGCTGCCGCCAGCCGCAAATCGCGGTCCGGGTCGCGGAGGAGATCCATCAGAATGGCGAGGGCCGGATGCGCCGCACCCTTCTCCGGCTGGCCGGGAGCCGCCGCTTCGCGAGCTGGGGAACCCGGCTGCCAGCCCGTATCGGCGTCTTCCGCATACGGCCGGATCTGCTCCAGCAACCTGTCGGCGCTATGGCTGATCCAGTATTCGCGATGGTTCCGTGCGGCCATGATGTGCGGCAGCGCGCTGCGGGCGCCATCACTTTTTTTCCAGCTGCGGTCAATCCGGAAAAGGGCATTATGCGCCGCCGTGCGGACAAAACTCTGAACGTCCATCAGCGCCAGCACCAGCGGCTGGATCGAACGTGGATCGCCCAGTTTTCCGAGTGAATGCGCCGCGTTCTCGCGCACGTCATGATCCGGATCCTGCAACGCCCGGCAAAGTCCCTGAACCGCCGTCTCATCGCCGAGCTTGCCGAGCGCCTTGACCACTTCCAGCCGGACTTCCCAGGAAATGTCCCGCAACATCGGCAGCAACATCGGCAGGACGCTTTTGTCCCTGAAGCTGACGGCCGCCACCACCGCCGCCGCGCGGATATTGGAAGCCTGATCCTTGAACAGACGATGCACCGACTCGACCGTGGCCGGATCGGCCAGTTGGGCGAGGGTGTCCAAGGCCACCAGGCGCACCATGCCACTGCTCTTGTTCAGCGCATTTTGCATCAGCTGGGGAATGCGCGGGTCGTTGATCTCGCTGAGCGCCTTGATGGCGGCTAATTGTTTTTGGGGCGTGCCGTTGTCGAGCAGTTCCAGCAAAGGCTGGACGCCATCCGCGCCCAGATCCGCCACGTCGGCCACATTGCCGGTGGCGAGGACATACGCCGTCCGCGAAGCATCGTCCTCCGGTTGCCAGCCGATCTGATCCAGACTGCGGACGGCCCGCAACCGCACCGCCGCATCTTGATCCTTCAACATGCCGACCAGTTCGGCCACCACGCGGCCATCATCCAGCTGGGCCAGCGCCTGAATCGCCGTGACCCGCACCAGCGGAACGGGATCGCGCAGCAATTTTGTCAACGGCTCCACCGTGCGCGGGTCTTTAAACTCGCCGATGGCCAGCGCCGCCGAACTGCGGATCTCGGCCGCTTTGTCCTTCAAGGCGAACATCAGGGGGGCCACCGAATCCGCATGCCCGGATTCCGCCAGCTTGGCGACCGCCGCCAGCCGCGTCTTCAGGTTGCCGGAGCGAAGCTGCTGATAAGTCCACCACAACATAATAATCAATCCATCAGAAACAGTTCCGGACCGGACCATTGATGACCAACCATCAATCTGACCGTCAACGGATCGCTTGGTTCAACCGACAATTCCATAACAACATGATGAAAGCCAATGAAAAAGAGGGAAAGAAAAAACTGCCGGTGGAGAAAGCCAGGCAAATTGTAATGGCCCGGCAAACAGCTTTCATTTAGAACAATCGCGTGTATATCCAGTCCTCCAACTTTCCCATCGCGCTGGTGATTGCCGTGGTGGTGGTTGGGCTGATGGTGGCCGGCATCGTTTACGGATTCCTTCAGGCGCGCCAAAGACGGGAAGCGATGCTTGAACTCGCACAACGGCTGAATCTGGACTTCGACCCGGGAACAGATCGCGCCATTGCGGAGCGCTTCAGCTTTCTCAAACAGCTGGCGCAGGGCTCGAATCGTTACGCCACCAATGTGCTCTCGGGAAATTATCAGCAGAATGACATCCTCGCCTTCGATTATCATTACGAGACCTACACCCACGACAAAAACGGCACGCACACGGAACACCACTGGTTTTCCTTTTTCATTTTGAGCCTGCCCGCGTCCTTTCCCGAGCTGACCATCCGGCGCGAAGGCTTTTTCACCAGGATCGCCGAGGTGTTCGGTTACGGCGACATCAACTTCGAATCCGCCGAGTTTTCCAAAACGTTCAACGTGCGCTCGCCAGACAAAAAATTCGCCTATGACGTCTGCAATGCGCAGATGATGGAATATCTCCTGGCGAACCGCAATCTCAGCATCGAGATCGAAAACTCCGTGCTGGCACTGGCGTTCACCTCCCGCCTCTCCGTGGAGCAGATCGAGTTTAATTTGCAACGACTGGCAAAAATCCGTTCGCTTTTACCGGAATACCTGTTCACTCAAAACACATGATCAATTCATCAAATGGCGCCGTCACGACTGTGTTTGAAGTCTTGTTCTTTGTTCTGGTCGGCGCCGCGGTCGTGTTGGCGGGCATCGGTCAGAAGCGTGCCGCCCGGAGACGCGCGTCTGATTTGGAAAACTTGTCCGCGCAATTGGGATTTGAAAGCTTCAGGCCGGAACGCGACGCCGCGTTCGCCATGGGCTGGGGATTTTTGCACCGGCTGTCCCGGGGCGACGAACGTTACGCGTTCAACCTTCTCCGCGGCGCATACCACGACCACTCCCTGTTTGTTTTCGATTACCACTATCAGACCGGCTCCGGCAAAAGCACCAAGGAACATCAGCTCACGATGCTGATGATTGTGCTCAAGGAGGTCTTTCCCCAAATCACCATTGAGCCGGGCGGAGCAAAACTGCTCGACGAAATGGCATCCGCGTTTGGCGGCGCGGACGACATCAAATTCGAGTCCGCCGAATTCTCGCGGGCTTTTTCCGTGCGCTCCCAGGACAAACGTTTTGCCTACGACGTGTGCAATCCGCAGATGATCGAATATCTGCTGACAAATCCCGATCTGGCCGTTGAAATCCAGGGCCCGGTGATCCTGCTGGCGTTCGAACCGCCATTGGCCGTGGGGCTGATTGAATTCAATCTGCAACGACTGATTGAAATCCGCTCGCGCTTGCCGGAATATCTGTTCGCCAACAAATGAACCATTTGCTCGTCATCCTCCTCATCGTGGTCGCCGGCGTCTGCCTGCTGCCGGTCATCTTCGTGATCGCGCAATACAACGCGCTGATCGGCCTGCGGAATTACATCCGCGAATCGTGGAGCAACGTGGACACGGAATTGAAACGCCGCTACGACCTCATCCCCAATCTCGTCACCGTGGTCAAGGGCTACGCCGCGCACGAACGCGCCGTGCTGGAGCGCGTGACCGAACTCCGCAACCGTTGCGCCGCCAACAACGGCCCGGTGGCCGACCAGTCGCGCGATGAAGTCCAGCTCGTGGACTCGCTCAAACAACTGCTCGTGGTGGTGGAGAATTATCCGCAGCTCAAGGCCGACGAGAATTTTCTCAAGCTGCAAACCGAACTGGTCAACACCGAGGACCGCATTCAGGCTGCGCGCCGGTTCTACAACGGCAACGTCCGCGACTACCGCAACAAATGCGAAAGTTTTCCGAGCAATCTGGTGGCGAATATTTTTGGTTTCAAACCGGAGGGTGATTTCTTCAGCGTGCCGCCCTCGGTGCAGGAAGTGCCAAATGTGGATTTCGCCACAAGCTAATCCTTGACCTTTGTCCGCCCAGCCGTTTTAATCCGTGGCGTTAGTAGGCATATTCATGTTTGCACAATTCAAAAGCCTGTTTTCCAACGACATTGGAATAGATCTGGGCACCGCCAACTCCCTCGTCTATGTGCGGGACCGTGGAATCGTCCTGCGCGAACCTTCTGTGGTGGCCATTGAGGCCGGCACGACCAATGTGCTGGCCGTCGGTAACGAAGCAAAACGGATGCTGGGCCGCACGCCCGGCAACATCGTGGCCATCCGCCCGATGAAAGACGGCGTGATCGCCGACTTCGAAATCACCGAGGCCATGCTGCGGCACTTCATCCAGAAGGTTCATCACCGTAAATTGATCGCCCCACGTGTCGTGGTCGCGGTGCCTTCGGGCATTACGGAGGTTGAAAAACGGGCAGTGAAAGATTCCGCCACCCACGCCGGCGCGCGCGAGGTGTATTTGATTGAGCAACCGATGGCTTCGGCCATCGGCGTCGGTTTGCCGGTGCATGAACCGGCGGGCAACATGATCGTGGACATCGGCGGCGGGACTTGCGAAATCGCAATCATTTCCCTGGCCGGTATCGTCTTCAGCCGCAGCCTGCGGGTGGGCGGAGACGAATTTGACGGCACGATCGTCGCGCATATGAAGCGGGCCTACAACATGATGATAGGTGAACGCACTGCGGAAGAAATCAAGATACGCATCGGCTCCGCCTTTCCGTTGGAACAAGAACTGACCATGGATGTCAAAGGCCGCGACCTGGGTTCCGGCCTGCCTAAAACGCTGACGATCCGTTCCGAGGAAATCCGTGAATCGCTGCAGGAACCGCTCTCGAGCATTTTGGAATCCATCCGGCTCACACTGGAACGCTGTCCGCCCGAACTCTCCGCCGATCTCGTGGATCGGGGACTGGTCATGGCTGGCGGCGGTTCACTGATCCGGGGGATCGACCGACTCGTCGCTGAAGAGACCGGATTGCCGGTCCATTTGGCCGACGATCCCATGAGCGCTGTGGCCGAAGGCACCGGCCGCGTTTTGCAGGAAATCGAATTCCTGAAACGCGTCGCGACCAACGCCAAGTATTGATCTGATTTCTCCCCTGCCGGGTCGAAGCTTCGGCAAAGACCGGCGCCGGTTCACCTGCAAACGGCTGAATGAAGTTCAGCCCGAAACCCGAAAAAGATTCGGGGGCAGGAATGTTCAAACAAAAAAATTATCTCGCGCTCGGCGCGGTCGTGCTGGTGGCACTGCTGATCTTCAGCCTGCCGCCAACGGCAACCGCCCGCCTCAAACTCGCCGTTGGCAGCTTGTTTTTGCCGCTCCTGGGTCTGGCCAGCACGGCGCAGCAACTGCCCGTGACCGCGGCGGACGGCCTGATGTCCCGCCGCGAACTGCTCCAGTGGACCGAACGAACGCGCCGGGAAAACGACCAACTCAAAGTCCTGGCCCTGCAAGCCGGAGCCACGGCGCGCGAAAACGACCAGCTCCGTGCGGCCCTCGGCTGGCAGCGTCAGCAGCCCTGGCGGCTCAAGCTTGCCAACGTCGTCCTGCGCGACCCGGCCAACTGGTGGCGCACCATCGAGATTGATCTGGGCACCCGCGACGGGATCACCACCAATCTGCCGGTGTTGACCGCCGCGGGACTGGTGGGACGCGTTTCGGCCGCCGGTCTTACCCGTTCGCAGGTGGTGCTCCTGAGCGACCCGAACTGCAAGGCCTCCGCCATCGTCGAGAATCCGGCCCACGACACCGGCGTGGTCAGCGCGGGCGGTCCGCTCGACAATTCCCTCGCCCAGCTCGCCTATCTTTCCGGGAGCGCAAACCTCAAGCCGGGCCAGAAGGTCATCACCAGCGGCCTCGGCGGAATTTTCCCCAAGGGCATCCCGATCGGTCTGGTGGTGGATTCGCGGCCGGTCGAGTTCGGCCTTTACACCGAGGCGCGGGTGAAACTTTCGGCCGATCTGGGTGCGCTCGAACAAGTCTGGGTGCTGATGCGATGACCGCCTTGAACTCCATTTTAATTCTCGCCGCCGCGTTTCTCACGGTGTTCGGTCAGGCCGTGTTCCCCGTCGTGCGCCATCTGCTCGGCGCGCAGGTGGACCTGCTGCCGGTGCTGATGGTCTATGCCGCGTTGAGCACCAACATTGTGACGGTTGCCCTGCTGGCGGTGTGTGGCGGGCTGTGGTTCGACGCGCTTTCCGCCAATCCGCTGGGCGTCACCATCCTGCCCTTGTTCGTCGTCGGCTTCCTGATTTTTTTGCAACGCGAGCTGATTTTGCGCGAACTCTCCTTCGCGCAAATCGTCCTCGGCGCCGTTGCCAGCGCCGTGGTGCCGGTGTTGACCGTCCTGCTGCTGCTGACCGGCGGTGCACAGCCCCTGCTCGGCTGGGGCTCGCTCTGGCAATGGGTGGTGATGACGGCGGGCGGCGCCGTGGCGACGCCGCTGGTCTTCGCCCTGTTCGCCTGGTGCAACCACGCGCTCGGCTATCAGCCGCGCACTGAAACCAGTTTCCGTCCCGACCGTGAAATCCATCGGGGAAGAAAATGAATTTGCAAAATCAATTTAACGCAGAGACGCGGAGAACGCGGAGTGACACAGGGACAAATCCGATCTCTGCGATTCTCTGCGGCCTTTGCGCCTCCGCGTTGAAAGGAATTTTTCTGCGATGCTAGTCTTTGACGAATTGAAAAAGAACGACCCGCAGCTCCGCCTGGTGGCGATGGTGCTGGCGGTCGGGCTGTTCATTTTGCTCGCCGGTCTGTGGTGGGTGCAGGTGGTTTCCGCGCGCGAATATCAATCGCATCTGGAAACGCAGGCCTATCGCTCCGTGCGCATCCCCGCCGTGCGCGGCCGGATTCTCGACCGCGAAGGCCAGGTGCTGGCCGAGAACCGCCCGCGCTACAACCTGAGCCTTTACCTGGATGATCTACGCGGGGCCTTCGACGCAGCCTACGGCCAGTTGCGCAAGCAGGCGCTGGCCGCCCAGCGGCAGACCGTCGCCGCGCAGGAAAAAAAACTGGGCCGGCCGCTCACGAAGCCTGAACGGAAGCAGTTCGCCTTCACGACCGCCCAGATCCAGCAGATGCGCGCGCAATCCCGTTTAAGTGTCGCCAACGATCTCGTCACCCGGATCGGCCAGCAGTTGGGCCAGCCGCTGACGCTGGATCCCAAAAAGTTCGAGCGCGCCTATCAAACGCGGCTCGCCCTGCCCTTCACCATTCTGCCGGACATGAATGAAACGCAGATCGCGCGGTTCGAGGAAAAATTCCCCGGCGGGATGGGCGTTGATGTGGAATTGCAGTCGGCACGGGTGTATCCAGACGACTCCACGGCGGCACACGTGCTGGGTTATTTGCGGAGCGACGACAGTTCGCAGGAGGGCGAGGAATCCTACTTTTCCTACCGGCTGCCGGATTATCGCGGGGTGGTCGGGATCGAAGCCACCTTCGATTCGCAATTACGCGGGATCGCGGGCGCGGAATCCGTGCTGGTCAACAACCTCGGCTACCGCCAGTCGGAAAACATCTGGAGCCCGCCCGAACCCGGCCACAATGTGGTGCTGACGATTGACCTCGACCTCCAGCGGGCGGCGGAAGAATCCCTGGCCCGCCATCGCGGCGCGGACGCGAAGGCGGCGGTGGTCGTCATGGATGTGCGCAAGGGCGATGTCCTGGCGCTGGCGTCGTCACCGACCTATGACCCGAATGATTTCGCCCAGGGAATCTCGCAGGAAAAGTGGAACCGCCTCCAGGAGCTGGAAGCGGAAAAGAACCGCACGACGTTTGAAAATTACGCGCCGGGTTCCATCTTCAAGACCGTCGTCGCGCTGGCGGCGCTGGAAAACGGTTTGGATCCGGATCAAATCGTCCATGTGCAGGCCAACCCGGAAAATCCGGCCAAGGGAATTTTTTATGTCGGCCGGCGGGGAATCAAGGACACGGCGCCGCCGGGTGATTACAATTTCAAAAAGGCGTTCATTCATTCCAGCAATTCCTATTTCATCACCAACGGCCTGGCCGCTGGCATCGAAAACATCATTCGCATGGGGCAAAAATTTCATCTCGGCGAACGCACCGGACTGTTCACCAACCAGGAGACGCGCGGCAATTTCCCGAGCCTGACCCGTGTGAATTCCCGCGAATGGCGCGACGGCGACACGGCGAATGTCTGCATCGGTCAGGGCGAAGTCGCCGTGACTCCCGTCCAGATGGCCGTGATGGTTTCAGCGATCGCCAACGGCGGGAAAGTCCTGTGGCCCCGCATTGTGGACCGCATCGAACCGCAGGATCCGGTATCCGGCGGAGCGGCAACCCGCTTTCCCGCCGGCGTGGTCCGCGACGAACTCGGCGTTCATCCGCGCAACCTGAAGATTTTGCGCGACGCGATGCTCGCCGACGTGGAAAGCAGTGATGGCACCGGCACGGCGGCGGCCGTGGACGGCCTGCTGATCGGCGGCAAGACCGGCACGGCCCAGGTGCAGGACGTTCATAACAAATTCATGGGTTATAATTTCTGGTTTGCCTCCTTTGCGCCGTATGAAAATCCGAAATACGCCGTCGTGGTCATGGTGGAAACCACCGATACCCATGGTTCCGGCGGCGTGGTCTGCGCGCCGATCGCGCACGACATCTACGAAACAATTTTGAAAAAGGAAAACGCCAAGACCGGAAAAATTCTGGTGCAAAATTAAAGTGAAGAAACATCCAACATTTAACTTTCAACGCCCAACATCCAGTGGCGGCGCCTTCCACCGCGCCCTTTTCATTCAATGTTCGATGTTGAATGTTGCATGTTCGATGTTCCTCAAACCTTAAAATGGTCAATCCATCCATCAACGAACGGGAACCAAAGCTCGAACGGCTGCAACTGGTCGCGCTCACCGTGCTGATGGGCATCGGCACCCTGTTCATTTACAGCGCCACGAATGCGACCGCATCCTCGGCACTGCCGGCATGGTATGACCAGATCTGGGTGCGGCAGATCGTCTGGTATGTGATGGGCATCGGTGCGGGTGTGGCCTTGTGCCTCGCGGATTACCACTCGCTGGCGCGCTGGTCTTACGTGGCGTATGGGGCGTCCATTTTCTTTCTGGTGATCGTTTTGATTCCGCACATCGGCACCACGCACGGCTGGGGCGCGCAACGCTGGATTGACCTGGGATTCTTCCAGTTTCAGCCGAGCGAATTTGCCAAGCTCGCGTTCATCCTGGCGGCGGCCAATTACTTGAGCCGGCCGGTGGATGAGCTGCGACTGCACCGGATTTTCTGGAAAGGCATTGGCATGATGATGCTGCCGTTCCTGCTGATCTTGAAAGAGCCGGATCTGGGATCGGCGCTGGTGCTCTTGCCGACCGGTCTGGTGATGATGCTGGTGGCCGGCACGCCCAAACGCTATCTGCTCAAGCTGGTGGGCACCGTCGGCCTGCTGGCCGCGTTGTTCCTGGCGGACATTCTGTTCGCGCCTCCCAGCCTTCAAGTGCCGATGCAAACCTACCAACGCCAGCGCCTGCTGGTCTACTTTGGCGCGGACTTCGCGTCGCCCAATGCCACCGCGGCGGAAAAAGCCGCGGCACGCCGCCTGCAGTTTGACAAATCGTATCAGGTCATGCAGGCGATGATCTTCGTCGGGTCGGGCGGTTTGTTGGGCAAGGGTTGGTGTAAGGGCGACCAGACCGCGCTGGGTTTTTTGCCGCCGGGTGCGGCGCACAATGATTTCATTTTCTCCGTCATTGCCGAGGAGGAAGGATTCGTCGGTTCCCTGGTGGTACTGACGCTGTATGCGGTGATTCTCTTCACGGGATTGAGAATCGCCGGCCAGGCGCGCGATCGCCTGGGGAAACTGATGGCGGTGGGCGTCGTGACGCTCCTGTTCAGCCACGTTTTCGTCAATATCGGCATGAACATTCGCATCGTCCCGGTGACGGGCATTCCACTGCCGCTGTTAAGTTATGGCGGATCCTCAGTGTTGTGCTCGTTGATCGCGCTGGGCCTGATGCAAAACGTCCACATACATCGAAGAGGATATTAAAGTATGAGCAACAATAACAACTTCTCGCGGCGCCGCCGGGGAATGCGTTTCCGCCCCAAAGGCGGTCTCGGACCGAATCCGCAAAAGACCGACCGCGAAGCCAGCCAGGCCCGCGCCGAGGTCGTGGCGGAACAGGGAGGCGAGGAACGCCTGTTTGAAAAGCGGCACACCGGCGAAATCGAACGCGCCGAAAACATCGCCGCCGGCCTGCCGCCGCAAGGCGCGACCGAGCCCGCTCCGGAAACGCCGGCACACATTCCTGAAAAAAAGGATTTCCGCGAACCGCATCTGGAAACCCCGGCGGTCGTCCAAGAGGAAAAATTCGCGCCCGTGGCGATCAAGGAACAGCCCAAAGGTTTGATCGAGGCGATTAAATCCACCGCTGCGAACCTGGTTAAAAAGGTTCAGAAGCTGATCCGCCCGGAAAAGAAAGTCCACAAGGAAGTCATCATCAACGCCGAGACGCTCGAAACGCGCGTCGCGGTGACGGAGGACGGCAAGCTCGAAGAATTCAACATCGAGCGCACGACCGAAGAGCGCCTCGTCGGCAGCATCTTCAAGGGCAAAGTCCGCAACCTCGAAGACGGCCTCAAGGCCGCATTCGTGGACATCGGCTTTGAGAAAAACGCGTTCCTGCATTATTGGGACATCGTGCCGAACCAGTTCGACTCCGGCGTGGAAATCGTCGAGCGCGAAGGCAAACGCCGCGAAAAACCAAAAATCACGCAGCGCGACATCCCGCGCCTGTATCCGCCCGGCAGCGAAATCATCGTGCAGGTCACCAAAGGCCCGATCAGCACCAAAGGTCCGCGCATCACGACCAACCTCGTACTGCCCGGCCGTTATCTCGTGTTGCTGCCGAACTCGGATCAGTCCGGCATCTCGCGCAAGATCGAAAGCCAGGAGGAGCGCAAGCGCCTGAAGAAAATCCTGCGCGAACTCGCCATCCCCGAAGGCATGGGCGTCATCATGCGCACCGCCGGCGAAGGCCAGCAGTTGCGTTACTTCGTGCGCGACCTCGCGTTGCTGCTCGAAGAATGGAACGGCGTGCAGGAGAAAATCAAAAAGCAGCCCATGGCCACCTGCGTGTTCCAGGAGCCGGATTTGATCGAACGCACCGTGCGCGACTTCCTAACCGAGGACGTCGAGCGCATCGTCGTGGACAATCAGAAAGCCTACGACCGGATGCGCGAGATGATCTCCAAGATCTCGAAGCGTTCCGCCGGCAAGATCAAGTTCTATTCGGAAGCGCAGCCGGTGTTCGACCGGTTCAACATCAGCAAGCAACTGGAGAACACGTTCTCGCGCCAGGTGCATTTGAAGGGCGGCGGCTACATCGTCATTGATGAAACCGAGGCGCTCGTGGCCGTGGACGTGAACACCGGACGACACAAGGGCAACCGCGAT
The DNA here is from genome assembly GCA_035577265.1 of Verrucomicrobiia bacterium. GTDB lineage: Bacteria > Verrucomicrobiota > Verrucomicrobiia > Limisphaerales > UBA11358 > UBA11358. The sequence goes on from DATLVR010000118.1 coordinate 20,503, forward strand.
CAGGAAGCCACCATCCTGAAAGTGAACCTCGAAGCCGCCGAGGAATTGTGCCGCCAGCTCCGCCTCCGCAACATGGGCGGGTTGATCGTGCTCGACTTCATTGACATGAAATCGCGCCGCGACCAGCAGCAGGTTTACGCGCGCGTGAAGGACGGTTTGCGCCGCGACAAGGCCAAGACGCACATCCTGCCCATCTCGCAGCTCGGCCTGATGGAGATGACGCGCCAGCGCCACAGCGAAAGCGTGCGTTCCGCCGTCTATGACGACTGTCCGTATTGCAAAGGCCGCGGCAAGGTGAAGAGCGTCGTGACCATGAGCGTGGAGATCCAACGCAAGCTGCAGGAGATCCTGAAGAAACGCACGCGCGACGAAAACGACTTCCAGCTCCGCATCGTCGTGCATCCGACCGTGCTGGACCGGTTGCGCACCGAGGACGAGAAGCATCTCATCGAGATGGAGAAACGCTACTTCGGCAAGCTGTCCTTCCGGGCCGACACCGGCATGCACGCCGAACAGTTCAAGATCGTGAACGTGGAGACCAACGAAGAACTGGCGAGCGTCGGCGCATAAAATACAATGGCAGGGCGGCGCAGCAGCGCCGCCCTACCAAAAACAGAAAACGCCCCGCGAGCAATCGCGGGACGTTTTTTAATTTTGCCCGCTTGCGTTGGCTACGCCATTGGCGTAGTTTTCCCCCGTGACTTTTATCGAGACACCCACGTTCACCAAACGCGTGTTGCGTCTGTTGGACGATGAAAGTTATGGCGAGTTGCAAACGCACTTGGTGAAGCATCCCGATGCCGGCGATGTCATTCGCGGCGGCGGCGGATTGCGGAAAATCCGTTGGGCGGCCAAGGGACACGGCAAGCGTGGCGGCCTGCGGGTGATTTATTATTGGTGGATGGGCAAGGATCGGATTTCGATGTTGTTCATCTATCCAAAAAACGAAATGGACGATTTAAGCGCGGAACAACTGAAGCAACTGCGACAGGCATTGGAACTTTGAATTATGAAAAAGGAACTATTTGACGAACTGCTGCAAAGCGTGAAGGAAGCCACCGCCATCGAACGCGGCAAGACAAAACCATCCCGCACGTTCAAGATGGAATCCGGCAACGACGTCGCGCGGGTGCGCAACCGGCTGGGGTTATCGCAAAACAAATTTGCCCGTTTGCTGGGCATCAGCGAGAACACACTGCAAAACTGGGAACAGGGACGCCGCAAACCCGCCGGACCGGCAAAGGTTTTACTCAAGGTGGCCGCGCGTCATCCGCAAATAGTTTTGGAAGCGGCATAAAAACCCGACGCCGACACCGGCATGCACGCCGAACAGTTCAAGATCATGAACGTGGAGACCAACGAAGAACTGGCGAGCGTTGGCGCATAGTCGTCACTGGTAGGGCTGCGTTGCCGCGCAGCCCAAATCAAGTCAGGGCGGCGCAGCAGCGCCGTCCTACCAAAAACAGAAAACGCCCCGCGAGCAATCGCGGGGCGGTTTTTATTACCGGTTAATTTGAAAGCTGGAAGTCGACTGGGATAGTCCGCTCCGACGATGAAACTTTCATGAACGCAAGGAATCGGTTTTTATTTGTAGCGGAATAGAGCGAACCACTTTCACTGGAATATTCAATGACGGACTGTTCTTGTTCGAGTTCAGCACGCAGCTTGTCTTCGGAACGTGTCAGGCATAAAATGTTAAGCAATCCACAAGCTGTTTCATGCGTCACTGGAATCGGGTCTTGGGGCGAACCGTATGACCAGCCATTGAAGCCATCGTGAACATAGAATTTTGCACCTGGATGTCGCTCTTCCAGATTTTTGAGCTCAATGATTGAGAACATCCCCGACCCTATTTCTGCTCCGCCCTCGTGTCGAGGCAAATTTGAGTTCAACGCCCGCCTGCTCTTCCGCCTTCTCTGCGCTACGGCGCGACAAGCCTTTGCCTTCTTAATTAATCATTCCCAAACCGTCAGGCTTGAATATCATGCGACGCAGCTAACTGAACCATCACCCGAAAGCCCTATGAAGCTGAAACGCATCCTGCCGCTGGCGGTCATCACGTTCGTCCTGTCCCTGGTCTGGAGATCATTCGCCGCCGACAGCCTGCCGCCGCTGCGCGTGGGCATCACGCCGAATCTGCCGCCCCTGGCCTTCAAACAAAACGGCAAGATCGTCGGCATCGAAGCGGATTTCGCCCAAAAGCTGGGCAAGGAATTGGGGCGCGAAGTGAAATTTGTCGAACTGGACTGGGAAGATCAGATCCCCGATTTGCTGGACGGCAAGACGGACATCATCATGTCCGGCATGACCGTGACCAAGACGCGCCAGTTCCGCGTGAATTTCTGCGCGCCCTATCTGCGCAGCGGGCAGATGGCGCTGGTGCGGCGCGACGACCTGAACAATTACGCCCTCGGTTTTCCGATGGTGCCGCCCGGCGTGATTGGCGTGGAAAAAGCCACGACTGGCGACTTTTTCGTGCAGCAGGAATTTTCCCTGTCCAAACGAAAAACTTTCAGCAGCGGCGAACAGGCCGCGAAAGCCTTGAAGAAAAAACAAATCGGTCTGTTCATCGCGGATGCGCCGACCATCTGGTGGCTGGCCAGTGAGAATGAAAACGACGGGCTGGCCGCCGTGCCAATCCAGCTCACCGACGAACTGCTGGCCTGGGCGGTGAACAAATCCGATCCGGAACTGCTAACTGCCGCCAACAAGGCCATTGGTCAATGGCAGCAGGACGGCCAGTCAACTCAACTCATCAAACGCTGGCTGCCGAATTTCCAGTAGGTCCACCGCAGAATGGCAGTCAGCTTAAAGCGCCAGGCGGCTTTGCTTCGCCTCAATCGGCCTGCCGCAGCACGACGAAGGAGTTTTCGTCTTTGACGTTGGTCACGAGGGTATGGCCCTGGCTCAAGGATTGCGTGATTTTGCCGCGGTTGATCAGCGTCAGTTCCACCCGCTCATCACCCAGATTTTTTACGACCATTTCGCTGCCGCCCATCACGAGCGGTTTGGTCTCGTTTTTAGCCAGGGAAAACTGTTGCGAACTGGTGACATAATAACTCCCCCACTTGAGCGGAAGCCGTTTTAATTTCTTCTCAATCTTCGGCGAAACCGGCGTGCCATTGGTCTGGTGCGGATCGTTGGTGCCAATCACCAATTGCACCTCCAGTTTCAAGTCCTTTTCGGCGGCGTGCGCGGTCACGCCCGCCAGCAAAAATAAACACAGCGCGGCGCAGACCAGTCGGGCCGTGGAAGGGAAGGTTGTGTTCATGCGTCAATTGATGACCGTCGGCTTTTTATCAGGGTTGTCGTCCGCCGCATACGAGAACCACACGAGCGTCGTGCCTTCGCTGGCGTCACGATAAGTGGTCACGTCGGAATTGGCCAGCATCGTTTCCACGGAAGGCGCGTCGGCATCGGCCACCACCAGGACGCTGCCGGACGGGGCGTGGAAATGCGCGACCAGACCGGCGATGACCAGCGTGCTCACCGCAACCGCAGGCAAAAGCCAGCGGCGCAGCGCGGATAAGACGGAGATTTCCGGCGCGGCAACCGGACGGGGTTCCAGCCGCTGGATTTCACGCTCAATCTTCGACCAGAAAAACTCCCGCGACTCCGGCAGGCGCAATTGCGGCACACCATTCGCCACAGCCTGGCGGGTATTCTTCAATTCCGCCAGCAACGCCGCCGCCGCCGGATCGCGCTGCGTCCAGGTGAGGACTTCATGCGCTTCGCGCTCCGGCAGTTCGCCGTCGAGGAACGCCTGCAATTTCAATCGTTGTTCCTGGTTCATACCAAAACATTTTCAACCACGGATGGACACAGATAAAATCCTGACCGGATAGTGGGATGGGTGGATGAATGGATAAATGAATCGTGGCACGTCCGCCAACAATCCAGCAATCCCGTAATCCAACAATCCATTGTCTTATCCGTGTTCATCCGTGGTTAAATTTCGTTTTTCACATCCGCCAGCAACGCGGCCATCTTCCGGCGCGCATAAAACAACCGCGACATCACCGTGCCCATCGAGCAGCCGACCGTTTTGGCGATGGTCTTGTATTCCATGTCTTCAAATTCGTGCAGCACCAGAACCGTGCGGTGCTCCGCGGTCAACTGGCCCAAGGCGCCGTCAATTTTCTTCCGCAACTCGGCGCGCTCCAGACCGGCCGTCGGATTCGCGCTCACGACGGGCATCTGCCGTTCCACGCCGCCATTTTCTTCCTCCAGCTCCTCGATGGAATCGGTGCGATGCCGTTTCTGCTTCCGCAAATGATCGAGGCAAAGATTGATGACAATGCGAGTCATCCACGTCGTGAAGCTGGATTCGCCCTGGAACTGGGCCAGCCGCTGCCAGCCTTTGATCCAGGCTTCCTGTGAAAGATCAACCGCGTCTTCCTCGTGGCGCGTCATGCTGAAGGCGCGGGCGTAAATCTGGTCGCGATGCCGGAAGACCAGTTCCTCAAACGCCGCCAGCTCGCCTTGCCGGGCGGCTTTCACCAACGCATCGTCATCGGCAGCGGAATAATTCATTCCAGACATGGGTTGGACGATGCTGGGAAAACTTTATTCAACGGAAACTAAAGTTTTCCCTTGGTGCTGGGCAGCTGCCCGGCGATGCGCGGATCGTGCGCGCAGGCGGCATCGGCGGCGCGGGCGAAGGCCTTGAACAGCGCCTCGACGATGTGATGCGGTTCGTCGCCGTAAAGCAGCTCCAGATGCAGATTGCAGCGGGCTTCATTCGCGAATCCCTGGAAAAACTCACGGGCAAGCCCGAAGCGAAACGCGCTGGAGGCATCCTGCTTTTTCTCCGCCTCGGAAATCTGCTTCTGCGAAAACTTGTCCAGCCCGCGCCAGACGAGGTAGGGGCGTCCGCTGAAGTCAATCACGCAACGGGCGAGGCATTCGTCCATCGTCACAAAGGCTTCACCAGTGAACGGATTCTTGGGATGAAACCCCGCGCCATAGCGGCGGATACCGCGCTTGTCACCCAGCGCCTGCGCAAAGGCCTGGCCCAGGGCGATGCCGCAATCTTCCACGGTATGATGCGCATCCACGGCCAGGTCACCATTGCAGCGCAAATCCAAATCCATGGTCGCGTGCTTCGCGAACAGGACCAGCATATGGTCGAAAAAGGGAATTCCGGTCTTTACCGACGATTTGCCTTTGCCATCAAGGTTGAGCCGGACGGAAATTTTCGTTTCCAGCGTGTGGCGTTTAATTTTGGACTGCCGAGCGTTCATCGTGGAAATTAAACCAGAGCGGTGGCGGAAAGACCAAGCGGAATTGCACGGTCAAAACTATTTCCGGGGGACCAGGGGGGTTGCGGCATCCAGTTTTTTTTGAACCTCGTCGATTTGCTTTTGCAGCGACTCCGGCAAGGGCGAAACGGTTTGGGCGAGGCGAAACCAGTGGATGGCCTGGCCGTAATTCCCGGCATCCTCTTCCAGGCGCGCCAGATTGATGGCGAGATCGTCGAGGACCAGCTTGTCCTCCTTCTGCTGTTCAGGGCTGCGGAGCTGGAATTTTTTTATGCCGAGTTCCAAAACGTTTCGAGCGCGGCCGGTATCGTGCATGCCGTCGCGGTAGAGCCGCCCGAGTTCAAAAAGGATTTCACAGCTGTCGGGATTGTTCCGCAGCCCTTCGCGCAAAAAGGCCTCGGCTTCCTGCGTCCGGCCCATGTGTTCGCGCAGGAAAAAAGCGCCGACGGTGTAGGTCTCGATCTTTTGCGGGTCCAGATCGGCGGCGAGGCGGAGCCACGGGAGGATTTCGCGTTCGTTGTTGTGTTCCAGGTGCGTGTGCTGGGTGATGCGAAAGTGGCGGCCAAAGGCGTCAATCCAGTCCCTGGGTTTGCCAAGGAAATCCTCGTTCTTTTCGTCCTCCTCGGATTCCTTTTTGCCGTGGCTGGCGGAGATGATCTCCTTCTGCTCTTCGGAGTTCTTGTCAAAGACGGACGGATAATAGCCGCTGTGAAAATAAACGTCGGCCATGGTGAAGAAATGATTCGCGAACAGCTTGCGTCCGTCGCCAAACATCATGCCGAAAACATTGTCCGATTTGGCCCGAACACTCCAGCCCTCGGCGCGCGAGGCCAGCCCGGTCGCCAGCGTGAACGCCAGCGTCAGCAAAGCCGCAAGCACCAGGAGCGGGGATATTTTCATCACGTCGTCAGATTTTTCCGATTGAAGCCAAGCCACGCGAGGAAGAGAAAAATGCCCGTCCAGATCGCCGCATAAACGGTCGCCAACGCCAGCGCCGTCCACGACACCAGCGTTTGATCGTAGACCAGGAAGTCGCGCAGGTCGAACCACTCCAGGTGCGGAATGCCAAAGTAAACCACCGTCAGCAAAAACTGCATCGGCTCGGGCTGCTGGAGCGCGATGACTTTCAAGTGCGAACCGATGCCAAGAATGGCCACGACCACGATGAAGGTAATGGTGGAGGTGGACGATGGGGCGGCAAAATAAATCGAGCCAAGCAAAACCAGCGCGATGACAATCGCCAGCATGGCCCAGTGCAGCCACAGAGCCTGAAAATACATCCCCAGCGGCCAGATGTGTTCGTGTGAGCCGGTGATGATGGCGAAGAAAAAATAGAACACCACCAGCGCCACGCCCGTGGCCAGCCAGCAGCCGAGAAATTTGCCGACGATGACCTGGGCCCGGGACACCGGCTTGGCGAGCAGCGGAAAGATGGTGCGCGCCTCGCGTTCCGCCGGAATCTGCCGGGCGGTGGTGACGATGGCGATCACCAGGGCGGAGACCCAGATGAGCAGCAGGCAGATGTCCTTGACGTAGCGGACGATTTTTTCGTCGTGGAAAAAATTCACCGAGCCGGCCGCCACGGTGAGCAGCGCCGTCAGCACAAACAGGACGTAGAAATCCTTGCGCCGGTAAAGTTCCTTGATGACGACGCCGGCGAGCGCGATGATTTTGTTCATGACAGAGGTTGCGACTGGGCACCGACAATTTTAAGAAACGCCTGTTCGAGATTGGCGTGGCCGGCGGAAATTTCCGCGACCGGGCCGACGGCCTTCAACTCACCCTGATGCACGATGGCCACGCGGTCGCAGACGGTCTCGACCTCACCCATTTCATGCGACGAAAAGAAAACGGTTTTGCCCTCGTTCTTCAAACGCTGGATGATTTCACGAACTTTCATGCGGCCCAACGGATCCAGGCCGCTGGTCGGTTCGTCGAGAACGAGCAGATCGGGATTGTTGATGAGCGCCTGCGCCAGGCCGACCCGCTGCTGCATCCCCTTGGAATAGGATTTGATCGGACGCTTCGCAGCGTGTTCGAGTTCGACCAGTTTGAGCAGTTCCGGAATCCGCTTGTCCGTGTCCGCGCGCGACAGCCCGAAGATTTTGGCGTAGAAACGGAGCAGTTCATCGGCGGTCAAAAATTTGTAGTAATACGTCAACTCCGGCAGATAGCCGATGCGCTGGCGGGCGATGGGTTGGCGGACATCAATCCCAAAGAGATAGGCCGTGCCGCTGGTCGGGGGGATGAAACCGAGCAGGACATTCATGGTGGTGGTCTTGCCGGCACCGTTCGGGCCGAGGAACCCGAAGACTTCGCCGGCGTTGACTTCCAGATCCAGACTGACCAGCGCCGTCTTGGTCTTCTGCCGTAATTCGCGGCTGTTGAATTCGACGTGCAACTTGTCCGTTTTCAGAATGACGCTCATGCTATATTCAAACGGTTGTAAATCACAGACCTGTTTCGTAATTCAAATTGGCGGTCGAGTCAACTGCGGGGATGCTCTGATTTGAATTTCAAGCTTGGGAAAATAGCGCAAGTTGTGCCAACTGCGGCATGTTCCCAGCATCCTCTCACTGCGGAATCAGCACTTTCCGCGCAGCGCCCAGATCAGGAAATTAACGATTTTCATCGTGGCCAGACTCAACCACAACCAGACTGATGAACCAAGCTTTCCTTGACCAGGAGAACCCGGGGAGAGGCAGCGTTTGATTGGCCAGTCACAATCCTTTTCGGTTCGCAGCCATTTGCGGTGGAATGATTTTGCCGGGGCCCAAATCCCAAGCTTCCGGAAACACCAGGCACCAAATTCAAACACCGCGCGCGAACGCGCATTGCCGGGGCTTGGTGCTTCACCACAGCCGGAGCGGGCGTTCTTGGGACCGCTTGAATCCATGATGCCACACAAAAAAGCCCGGAGCTTTCGCCCGGGCTTTGTGGTATTGATGTTCCAATTATGGGAGTTGGTGGACTGGCGTCACACCCACGCTCAGCGTGCAGGTTGGGCTGGCGGCCACGGTCGAAGTATTATAAGTGCCGTTAGCCGGGCAGCCGGGGATGTTGCTCGCCGAGTTCAACTTGATGTAAGGCTTCACGTCGTCGAGGGTGACTACGGAGGTGCTGACTTTCTTGTTTTCCAACGCCCACTGGTTGACCGCCGCGTCAATCTGGCGAAGGTTGTTGATACAGGCACTGGCCTGCGAATTAGCACGGGCCCGCACGTAGTTGGGAATGGCGATGGCGGCCAGCATACCGATAATAGCCACTACAATCATTATCTCAACCAATGTGAAGCCCGCCCGGTTATAATGGGCAGTAGTTTTCATACTTCGTTGTCTCTTTCTATTGTGGGTGAACAACGTGCCAGGCGGGTTAATATAAGGACCTGAACCGTTCACGGATTGCCTGACACGACCACAACGGAAATAAACTAGCAGCACTGATGCCAAATTTGAAACTGATTCCGTGGGTGGTGGGCTGGAAATCGATGGTTGAGAAGTGGCCTGATTGCTCCATTCCAAAGGGATTGCGGCTTTTGCGAGGAACACGCGAACTGTTGGTTCTGATCAGGAATCCCTGAGAGACTGCCTGAAAAGAAGGGCAAGGCGTCCCGCCTGCCGTAGAAGGGTGAGATTTGCCCCCAGAAAAACTGTCCGAGTTCCGGCAGCGTTCATGTTCTACAGGAGGCAGATGAAGGGCGACGATGATTCCGCCGGGTGGAAGCACCGGCTTTGCGTCAGCCAGGATGTCCAGCGCTATAATTTTCACAGAGACTCCTAGACTCCTGGGGAATTCGCAGACAGGAATCCGGAGCGCAAGCAAAAAAGCCCGAGGCTTTCGCCCCGGGCTTTGGTAGCAGTCAATTTCCGATTACGGGAGTTGGTGGGCCGGGGTCACACCTACGCTCAGCGTGCAGGTCGGGCTGGCGGACACGGTGCTGACATTATAAGTGCCGTTAGCCGGGCAGCCGGGGATTGCACTCGCCGAATTCAACTTGATGTAAGGCTTCACGTCGTCGAGGGCAACGGTGTCGGTGCTGACTTTCTTGTTTTCCAACGCCCACTGGTTGATCGCCGCGTCAATCTGGCGAAGGTTGTTGATGCACGCATTGGCCTGGGAGGTGGCGCGGGCCTTGACGAAGTTCGGAATCGCAATCGCGGCCAGCAAGCCGATGATGGCGACCACGATCATGATTTCGACCAGCGTGAAACCCGCATTACGGATGTTTTTCGTTGTCTTCATTTGTATTGTTCTTTCTCTGTTTATTGTGCGGTGTGAACTTCGCGACTGGCGGGTTATATGATGACACTTTTGTTCACTTGCATTGCCTGTCGCAACCGCAACTACAGGGACCATAGCAGCACCAATGCCAAAGTCAAACACCCTGCCCCAATGGGTATCCCGCAGCCTGACCCGCAAAAAAATCAAATAAAACCAACAATTTGAATCTGACTGTCCGCCCAAAGTGTCCTGCCAGTCAACTGGCCTGTAACAATTCAAGACACTCCGTCAATCTCCTCCCCCAGCCCGGACGACCGGTTTCATGTCGTTGACATAATTACCAATGCCTACGATTGCCAAAATATCGTGGCTTTTAATTTCCTATGGACAATTTTGAGATTCACCGACCAGCGAACCGGCACCACCCATCAGGTACGCACAGCCAGCGGCGGATTTAATCCATGGTGGCAAATCCCTCTCCGAGTCGGTGCAACTCCCGAATCTTGCCGACACAATCTCCGGCGTCATGGCTTAATACAACCCGCAATGGATGACGAGGGCACTCCGTCCGGATGCCGACCACCGCCGCAAATACTTCGGCTGGAAACACGGGCGATTTTCGAGAGGGGAGACTGGCCGGGGTGAAACACCACGGCGAACTTCGGCAGCTGGGAAGGAAATCGTCGCCAGGGAATCCGTCAACCTTCAGGAAAAAGTTTTATGAAGAACGCGGAGCGAATCTCCCGGCTTAAGTCGTGCGCCGCGGCACGGTTTTAACCGGTTCGTTGCGTAGCAGAATCGACGCAGATTCGCACAGCCCGATAAACGTCTCCTCCGCCAGATTCAGCCGCTTGCCGCGCCAGTGAAGAATGCCCCATTGGCGTTGCAGCTTTCGCCGGCCCAGCGGCAGGGCCACGAGCGAGCCTTCCTCGATTTCTTTTCGCGCGATCCACGGCGCGAGAATGCTCACACCGATGCCGAGCTTCACCAGCTCCTTCGTCGCCTCCATGCTGCCGACTTCGAGCACGGTATTGAGCACCATCTGTTCGCGCCGGAAATAATCTTCGATGAGCCGGAACGTGATGCTGCGCTTGCTGTAAAGAATGTAATTCTGGCGCGGGATTTCGGAACGCTCCACGCGACCGGCCTGCGCCCAGGGATGCAGCGCGGCGACGATGAAATGAAGTTCGTCCGTGAACAACGGATGCGATTCCAGCTGCGGCTCGTTGCTGCCGAGCGAAAGGGCGAGGTCAATCCGCTGGTGCAACAGGGCATCCACCAACTCGGGCGTGTCGCCCGGCTCGAGGGTGATGGCATGTTCGGGAAAACTTTCTTTGAACTCGCGCAACACCGGCGGAATGATGTGCTGGCACGCGGTCGTGCTGGCACCCAGCCGCAGCCGGCCCCTGCCCCACTTGCCCAGATGGCCCAGGGTTTCGCGCGCCGTCTTCATCTCCTGCAGGATTTTCTTGGAGTGGTGCAACAGCTGTTCGCCCGCCTGGGTGAGCACGACTTTTTTACCCAGCCTGTCCAAAAGACGACAGCCGATTTCCCTCTCCAGCGCCTTCATCGAGTGGCTGATGCCGGATTGGGTGATGTGCAGCTCCCGCGCGGTCTGCGTGAAGCTGCCGGTGCGGGCCAGGACGTTAAACGCGCGGAGCTGCCTGCTGTCAAGCGGCAGGCTCATCTATGAATCCTATTCATGGTTCCCATGGAAATTTAGCTGAGCATTCATTGTTCCAATTCTTGAAGCATGGCACCGCCAAAGCTTAAAACCGTGTCGTCGCGCAACTGCGGCCGTGATATGAGCAAAAAAATTCAGACCGTCAAAAAGTTCAGCGCCGTCCACCAACCGCTGCGGGTCGGCTTCGTGCCGTTGACGGACTGCGCGCCCCTCGTGATGGCGGAGGAACTTGGCTTGTTCACCAAATTCGGCCTGCGCGTGAAGCTGAGCCGCGAACTCGGCTGGGCGACGATTCGCGATAAAGTCATCCACGGCGAACTGGAAGCCGCCCACGCCATCGCCGCGATGCCCGTCGCCGCCACGCTCGGTCTCGGCTCCGTTGCCTGCGACTGCCTGACGGCGCTGGTGTTGAATCTCAACGGCAACGCCATCACGCTCTCAACTGAGCTGTGGAAACGAGGTGTGTGTGACGGCAGGACGCTTCGCGAAGAAATCGTCCGCTCGCGTCACGAGAAGATTTACACCTTTGGCGTGGTCTTTTCATTCTCGTCGCACCGGCATCTGCTGCGCCGCTGGTTTGCCGCGCAAGGGATTGATCCAGACCGCGACGTCCGCATCGTGGTTGTGCCGCCGCCCCAGATGGTCGTGAATCTCAAGGCCGGCCATCTGGATGGATTTTGCGTCGGCGAACCGTGGAATTCAGTGGCCGTCCAGTCAAAGACCGGCTGGATTGTGGCAACGAGTTCGGAGTTGGACCCGCAGCATCCTGAAAAGGTTTTGATGGTGCGCAGCGACTTCGCGGCCAAGCATGACGAGGAGCACATTGCACTCATCGCCGCGCTTCTGGAAGCGTGCGAATTTTGCGACCAGCCGGAAAATCACGACCACCTCATCAGGACCCTCGCCCGGCCGGAATACCTCGGAGTTTCCGAATCGGCGCTGCGCCACGGCATCACGGGCGGGATGGATTTGGGTCACGACCGCGAACGGAAGTTGCGCGACTTCTGCATTTTCAGCCGTGATTCCGCAAACACTCCTTCGGGCGACAAGGTGGCCTGGGCGATTGAGCTGGTGCGTGCCAGCGGGCTGTGCCCGGAACCGTCCGCGATCAACTTCGCCTTGGGCCGCAAAATTTTCCGCACTGATATTTTCAACCGGGCCGTCGGCCTGCACAATTCCAACCCCACCATTCATGATGAAAAACCAACCCAACCAGAAAATGAACTCGTCCTTGCCTGATCTCAACCGCCGCCAGTTCCTCGGCAAAGCCGCCAAGGGACTGACGCTCACCGCGCTGTTCGCCGGCCTGCCGAAAGGCTGGATGGGCACGGCCTTCGCCAGCGACGCGCCGGAAACGGCCACGCTGAACTTCGGCATGATCGCGCTGACGGATTGTTCGCCCATCGTCATCGCGCACGAAAAGGGATTGTTCAAAAAATACGGCATCAATTCCACCGTCACCAAGGGCGCGAACTGGGCGGCCATCCGCGACAACCTTTCGAGCGGCACCATTCAAGCCACCCACATGCTTCTCGGTATGCCAATCGCCAGCACAATGGGACTGGCCGGTTCGCCGAAAAAGCCGATGATCATCCCGTGGCTGCTAAACCGGAACGGCCAGGCGATCACGCTCAAGTCCGAGTGGATCGGCAAAGTGGCCGCCGATCCGAAGGCGTTGCAACCATTCGTCAAACAGGCCCAATCGCTCGGCGAACCGCTGACGTTTGCGATGACGTTTCCGCCGGGCACGCACGCGATGTGGATGCGCTATTATCTCGGTGCCGGCGGCATTAATCCGGACAAGGATGTTTCGCTCATCACCGTGCCGCCGCCTCAAATGGTGGCGAACATGAAGATTGGCAAGATGGACGGCTTCTGCGTGGGCGAACCGTGGAACGCCCGCGCCATCAGCGACAAGATCGGCTTCACCTCCGTTTCCACGCAGGACATGTGGAAGGATCACCCGGAAAAAGTCTGCGCGTTCCTCGCGGAATTTGCCGACAAGAATCCCAAGACCGTCAAAGCCGTGCTCAAGGCGTTGAACGAGGCGAGCGTGTGGCTGGACGTGATGGACAACCGCCCGGAGCAATGCCAGATCGTCAGCAAGCCGACTTACATCAACTGCGATCCGAAGACGATCCTCGGCCGTTTGCAGGGCCACTACGATTACGGCGACGGCCGCACGAAGGAAGATCCGAACTACATGATCTTCAGCAGCCGCAACTGCAATTATCCGCAGCCCAAATACGCCAAGTGGTTTCTCTCGCAATATCGCCGCTGGGGTTTGCTCAAGGGCACGCCCGACTATGAAGGCATTTCCAAACAGGTCATGCGCCCGGACATCTACGAAGAGGCGATGAAGGAAATCGGCTACACGCACGGCGGCCTGGATAACAGCAAGGAAACGCTGTTCGACGGCGCCACGTTTGACCCGACCGTTGACCTCGACGCATATGCGAAGAGCTTCGCGGTGAACAATGTGAAGGGCTGAAGCCAATGTCTCACGCAAAGAACGCCAAGTCCGCCAAGGGTTTTGAAAAGGAAATTTCCTTTGCGTTCTTCGCACCCTTTGCGTGAGGAAAAAAATTTATGAAAACGTTTAAATTCGACTGGCTCCTGTTGCCTCTGATCGGCGTGGCTGCCGTTCTGATTCTGTGGCAGATCTCCTGCGTGACGTGGGCGAAGGATCTGCCCACGCCGGCGAAAACATGGGAGGTCAGCAAATCCTACGTCATTGAGCCGTTCGCCAAACGTGGCGAAATGGACCAGGGCATTTTGCGGTTCACCTGGTATTCGCTCATCCTGGTCGCCAAGGGCTACGCACTGGCGCTGCTCATCGGCACGCCGATCGGATTCTTCCTGGGGCTGTCCAAGACGTTCACGAAAATTTTTGACCCGATCATCCAGGTGTTGCGCCCGGTATCGCCACTGGCGTGGTTGCCGCTTGGGCTGGTCCTGTTCATGGGCGCGGGCAAGAACGCCTCGGAACTTGGCGCGCTGTTCACCATCGCCGTCTGCTCCATGTGGCCGACGGTCATGAATACGGCAGTCGGCGTGCGCGCCATTCCGCAGGATTATCTCAACGTGGCGAAGGTGCTGAAGCTCTCGCGCACCAAGACGCTTTTCAAGGTGCTGATCCCCGCGACGCTGCCGTATATGTTTACCGGCTTCCGTTTGAGCCTGGGCATCGCGTGGCTCGTCATCGTCGCAGCCGAAATGCTTACAGGTCGTCCCGGTGTTGGCGGCTTTCTGTGGCAGGAATATAACGCGCTCATCTATGAACACATCATCCTCTGCATCGTCACGATCGGTGTGATCGGCTTCATCCTCGACCGGTTGATGAGCCTGGTGGAACGCCGTTTCAAAACCATTTGATCAACCCCATGAACGCCTCACGCAAAGAACGCAAAGGACGCAAAGAAGGTGGAAAGTTTAGCAGCGAAACTGCCACGCCCTTCTTCGGGCAGTCCGTTCACGATGCGTTCGATGCCGTGTTTCAAATGAACCTCACCAACGCTGATCAAAAGGCCGTGACGCCGCTCACTCAAGCGAAGTTGCGTCAGCACCTGCCTGCCGTGAACCGAAATGAGCTTCTCCACGGATTTAAGCTCCACAATCACTTTGTCCTCGACGAGCAAATCGGCACGAAAGCCTTCATCGAACATGAGTTCGTCGTAACGAATGGGAACCGGAACCTGTCGCTGCACACGAAGACCCTGTTTCTACAACTCATAGGCCAGCGTCACTTCGTAGACGGTTTCCAGCAGTCCGGGCCCGGTGCGCGTGTGAACCTTGAAGGCCACGTCGAGGATGATTTTGGAAATTTCATTTTCACTCAAAGATGCTGTTTGGGAATTTTTCATAGGATGACAAACTGCGCCGCCACTGGGAAAAATTCAAGACCTGCCTCACGCAAAGACCGCAATGGACGCAAAGGCTCCGAATGGACTGAAGCGTCCGTCACCCGTCCAATTTATTTTTCTCCGTTGCGTCCTTCGCGCCCTTTGCGTGAGGCAAAATAGTTATGGCCTACCTCGAACTCAACAACGTCTCGAAGCATTTCGGCGGCGCGCCCGTGCTAAAGGACATCAACCTGTCCGTCGAAAAGGGCGAGTTCGTCGCCATCGTCGGGTTTTCCGGCGCGGGTAAGACAACGCTCATCTCGCTCATCGCGGGATTGCTCAAGCCCGGCCACGGTTCGCTCACGTTGAACGATCTGGAAATCACCGGGCCAGGGCCGGATCGCGGCATCGTTTTCCAGAATTATTCACTGCTGCCGTGGCTGACGGTGTTTGAAAATATTTTACTCGCCGTGGAAGCGGTGAACCCGAACTGGTCGGCGGCGAAGCGCACGGAGCACGTCGAAAAATACATCGCGATGGTCAACCTCACGCCCGCGCGCAATAAGCTGCCAAGCGAACTTTCCGGCGGCATGCGGCAGCGCGTGTCCGTAGCGCGCGCGCTGGCGATGGATCCGCAAATTCTGCTGCTCGACGAGCCGCTGTCCGCGCTGGATGCGTTGACACGTGCGACGTTGCAAGACGAGATTTCCCGCATCTGGTCGGAAAATAAAAAAACCGTCCTGATGATCACGAACGATCCGGATGAAGGCATCCTGCTCGCCGACCGCATCATCCCGTTGACCGCCGGACCTGGCGCGACGCTGGGACCGGAGATCACGATTGACATCCCGCGTCCACGCGACCGGAAAGCCATCAACCACGATGCACGGTTCAAGAAAATCCGCCGCGAACTGATCGCCTTCATGCTGGATTCCAAGAGCGAACGGCACACATCCGTCACGAAGAAACTGATTCTGCCGGACATCGAGCCGGAAGATTTGGAACGGCCGCCGCGCATCTTCTCCGGCCGTCCGAAACCGAAACGCGCCGGTGAAATCAAGGAAGAGACGGTGGCAATATGAGCGACCACGTCGAACTGTCCAACCTGACCAAGATTTATCCGACGCCGAAAGGCGAGGCGGTGATCGTCAAGGATTTCAACCTGCGCATCAAAAAAGGCGAGTTTGTCACGCTCATCGGGCATTCGGGCTGCGGCAAGAGCACGGTGCTCTCCATGCTCGCCGGGCTGAGCGAGATTTCCGACGGCAGCATTATTCTGGCCGCACGCGAACTCGACGGCGCGGGGCCTGATCGTGGCGTGGTGTTTCAATCGCCTTCACTGCTGCCGTGGCTGACGGCGTTTGAAAATGTGATGCTGGGCGTGAACCAGGTTTTTTACACGGCGGACAAGACGGAGCGCCGTGAAATCGTCGAGTATTACCTCACGGTCGTCGGCCTCGGCGACGCGATGCACAAGCGCCCCGCGGAACTGTCGCAGGGCATGCGGCAGCGCGTCGGCATCGCCCGCGCGTTCGCGCTCAAGCCGAAGATGCTGTTGCTGGACGAACCGTTCGGAATGCTCGACACGCTCACGCGCTACGAATTGCAGCAGGTGCTCATCGAGCTGTGGCGCAAAAACAAGATCACCGCGCTCATGGTCACGCACGACGTGGACGAGGCGCTGTTCCTGAGCGACCGCATCGTGTGCATGACGGACGGCCCGGCGGCGGAGGTCGGTGAAATCATGGACGTGCATTTCCCGCGTCCGCGCGAGCGCAAGACGGTGTTTGAACATCCGGATTATTATAAGCTGCGCGAACAGCTCATTGAATTTCTCGAAGTCCGCGCCCATCGCAAACACCCGACAGCAACCCCAACGCCACCCGCTGGCCCGTCGGCCGGTGCGGCGGCGGTCTCTCCGGTCGAAACGGTTTCGACCTGATTCCAATGAAACAAACCCATCCATCAAAAAAACAAAATCAGAACTGAATGAAAAGCCAACTAAAACATCTCTCTGCCGGCGCCCTGGTCCTCGCCGCCCTGGAATCGGTTCACGCCCAATACACCCCGCCGCCGCCGCCTACGCCGTTCCAGGGATTCATCAACGAATTTTTCCGCGGCAAGGATCCCTACATGAACCAGTGGGACATTGGCGGCAACAACCGTTTCCGCTATGAAAACCATCAGGGTTACGGCATTCCCGGCATCGGCACGGCCGCCCCGCCGCCCAATACGCAATCGGTGGATTTCCGCGCGCACGGCGCCAAGGTGGACAACGATTATTATCTGACCCGCACGCGGCTGCATGTCGGTTATACGGAAAAATGGTGGAGCGCGTATGTCGAAGGCCAGATGAGCACGGACAACAACGACGCGCGTTTCGCCTACGCCAATGCGCCTGCCGTTCCCGGTACGGTGAAGCGCAAAGGCAACGGCCCGGAAGCCGATCTGATCGACCTGCACCAGGGCTACGTCACCCTCGGCAACCACAAGGAATTTCCGCTCTCGGCCAAAGTCGGCCGCCAGGAATTGTCCTATGGCGAGGAACGATTGATCGGCGCATACAACTGGAACAACATCGGCCGCTCCTTCGATGCCGCCAAAGTCCGCTGGCAGAATGAATGGTTCGGCGCGGACTTTTTCAGCGGCCGGCCGGTCGTGCCGCAGGACGGCCAGTTCGACGTGGCCAACACCTACGACTTCCTCTCGGGTGTTTATGCCACGAGCACGAAAGTGCCCAAGAACCTCCTCGACGTTTATTTTCTGGCGCGCAATTCCACCCGCCAGGCCAACAGCGCCGAACCCAGCCCGCAATTCCCGCAGCCGACCGCGCGCGACATTTACACTGTCGGTGGCCGCGTGAAATCCAAGCCGGGCGAGCTGGCCGACTGGGATTATGCCGTGGAAGGCGCGTATCAGTTCGGTGATTTTGCCCCCACGACCACGGCGGCGCGGTTGACGCAAAACGCCTTCATGTTTGTCGCGCAGGGCGGTTACACCTTCACCGATCTGTGGTCCACCCCGCGGCTTGGATTGGAATACGACTATGGTTCCGGCGACAACAATCCCAACGATGGCACCCACGGGACGTTTGAAAATTTATTCCCGACCAACCACAAGTTTTATGGCTCGATGGATCTGGTCTCGCTGCAAAACATCCAGGATCTGGGAATCAACCTGACCTGCAAGCCGACTTCGCGCATGAGTTGCGCCCTCATGGGCAATGCCCTGTGGCTCGCCAACACAGACGATTATTTTTACACGGTCGGCGGCGCACCGCGCACCACCGGCGGTTACGGCATTCATCCCAACTACAACAGCTTCCTCGGCACCGAACTGACAGCGATCACCGGTTACGCCGTCACGCGCTTTGCCCAGATCGAGGCCGGCTATAGCCACTTCTTTGTCGGAAAATACGTTGAACAATCCCTTGCCGGTGTCGGCGGGGCCACGGATGCGAACTTCTTCTATGTCCAGACCTCCATCAATTTTTAATCACGGATTTAGCGACGTCGTTCCTCCCGTCGCCGCGCCTCACCGCCAAGTGGGGCGCGTCCCCCTTTCCTTGATCGCGCCATGAGCACCGTCCCGTTCATCCCGGAAACTGCACCGTTCTCGACCGAGCAACGCGCGTGGCTCAACGGCTTTCTCGCCGGACTCCATTCCTCCGCACCCGCCGGTGCCGCAGCCGCGCCGGCGGCAAATGCCGAGCCGCTCCTCATCCTCTTCGGCTCGCAAACCGGTTCTGCCGAAGGTCTCGCCAAGAAAGTGGCGAAGGAATCGCAGTCGCGCGGCTTCGCGCCAAAATTGCTGCCGTTGAATGATTACGAAGCGGCAAATCTTCCCACCGCGAGCAAGGCCGTCATCATCTCCAGCACCTGGGGCGACGGCGAACCGCCGGATAACGCGGTGAATTTCTGGAACTGGCTCAACGCGGAAACCGCGCCGCGTCTGGAGAAGCTACAGTTCGCCGTGCTCGGTTTGGGCGATAAAAATTATTCCGACTTCTGCGGCGCCTCGAAAAAATTTGATGACCGCCTCGCCGCCCTTGGGGCCAAACGTCTCGCGCCCCGAGGTGAATGTGACGCGGACTACGAAGTGGCGGCCAAAAACTGGATGGAGGGCCTCTGGGAAAAGCTGGGCGGCGGAAGCACAAACGGCGCACAAACAAACGGTAATCACTCATCGCTGTTCCCTCTCCCCGGGGGAGAGGGTCAGAGTGAGGGGAAAATCTCTCCCGCAACTCCGCTTTACGACAAAGCCCATCCCTTCCCTGCCCGATTGCTGAAAAACCTGCTGTTGAACCAGCCCGGCTCTGGCAAGGAAGTCCGGCACTTTGAAATCGCGCTCGGCGGCAGCGGCCTAAATTATGAAGTCGGTGATGCGCTTGGCGTGATTCCAGAAAACTGTCCCGAACTCGTTGCGCAAGTTCTCGCCGCCCTCAAGGCCACTGGCGATGAACCGGTCAAAGTGGATGATTCCATTCTTCCTTTGCGCGATGCGCTCACAAAAAAGTTCGATCTTGCAAAACCAACACAGGAACTGCTTACAGCGGTCGCCCAAAGCGCCCCCTCGCCCCTCGGAGGGGAGAGGGCCGGGGTGAGGGGTGAAAGCGTGGTTGGACAATCAAACAAAGTCAGCGCATCCAACGAACCTTCCCACCCCTCACCCTCAATCCCTCTCCCCTCCGAGGGGCGAGGGAGGTCCGATGCGAAACCGTCGGAACTCAGCTCCCTGCTCGCGCCGGAACGCGCCGGGGATTTGAAGAAATGGCTGCGTGGTCGCGACGTGCTGGACGTGCTCACACTGGGCCAATTCACATTCACCGAACTGTTGCCACTGCTACGCAAGCTCACGCCGCGCCTTTATTCAATATCATCCTCGCCCAAGGCGCATCCCGGCGAAGTGCATCTGACCGTCGGCGCGGTGCGCTACGAAGCTTTTGGCCGCACGCGCAAAGGCGTGGCCTCGACTTTTCTCGCCGATCTCGCGGAAAAGGCCGGTTCGGTAAAAGTTTTTGTGCAGCCGTCGCATGGTTTCAAGCCACCGGTGAACGGCGACACGCCGATGATCATGGTCGGCCCCGGCACGGGCATTGCCCCGTTCCGCGCGTTTCTGGAGGAACGGGCCGCGCTGGGCGCGAAGGGGAAAAACTGGCTGTTCTTTGGTGACCAGAAACGCTCCGCCGATTTTCTCTACAAGGAACAGCTCGTCGCCTGGCAGAAATCCGGCTTCCTTACGCGACTCGACCTCGCCTTCTCGCGCGACCAGGCGGACAAGATTTACGTTCAGGACCGCATGATGGAAAACGCCGCCGAGTTGTGGTCATGGCTGGAAGCCGGCGCGCATTTTTATGTCTGCGGCGATGCCTCACGCATGGCGAAGGACGTGGACGCCGCACTCCATAAAATCATCGAGACGGCCGGTGGCAAAAATGCCGACGAGGCGAAAGCTTACGTTGCCAGATTAAAATCCGACAAACGTTATCAACGTGATGTGTATTAAAATCCAGCTGGAGCGTTTCATCAGCGTAGCGCAGGTTGGCAACCTGCTGTTTCGCCGACTGCTAGTCGGCGGATCATTGTTGGCAGGTGGCGTCTGCGGATTGCCAATCCGCGATACAGCAGACTGCCAGTCTGCGCTACTTACATGAACAACACTCTCCCAGAGCCGCTCGCCACCGCTCCGTTCTCGCCGGAGCAGAAGGAATATCTGTCCGGCCTGTTCGCCGGCGCCGCCGCGCGCGGCCAGAAATTCAGCGACGTCGAGCCTGTGCCGCAAAACGACGATTTGATTTTTGAAGAACGGGTGAAGCGCGAGCTGCATCCGCTCGATGCCTACGAACAACTCGTCGAAAACTCCATCCACAACAAGGCGCCTGACAAGGAGGAAATTTTCCGCTTCAAATGGAACGGCCTGTTTTTTCTCACGCCGGTCAAGGATGCGTTCATGGCGCGACTGCGGATTCCCGGCGGACTGTTGCGAACCTTCCAGCTTCGCGAACTGGCGAACATTGCAAAGGAACTCACCAGCGGCTACGTCCAGATCACCACGCGCGCCAATCTGCAGATGCGCCTCATCCAGCCAAAGAATGCGCCGGAATTTCTGCGCCGCGTCCAGAGCGTCGGCCTGCACACCCGCGGTGCGGGCGCGGACAATATCCGGAACCTCACGGCGAATCCCACGGCGGGCATTGACCCGGTGGAGCTGATCGATGTGATGCCGTTCTGCCAGCAGATCGGGCAGATCATCATCAACGACCGTTCGTTCTACGATCTGCCGCGCAAGTTCAACATCGCCTACGATGGCGGCGGCCTTATCGGCACGGTGGAGGACACGAACGACATCGGCGTCAAGGCGGTGTTAATCGGACAACCGCCCGCAACTTCTCCCTCGCCCCTCGGAGGGGAGAGGGCCAGGGTGAGGGGTGGGGAAATTGAAAAAAACTCAACAGCCAACATTCAACAGCCAACATCCAATGATGCGTCCGGTTCGCAGCGTCATTGGATGTTGGACGTTGAATGTTCGGCGTTGGATGTTTCCAAAAAATCCCACCCCTCAATCCCTCTCCCCTCCGAGGGGCGAGGGAGGCCAGTGTCGGATGCCGCGGGCAGTCCGATTGAGCCCGGCGTTTATTTCCGCATCTGCCTCGGCGGTGCGACCGGACACAAGGCCTTTGCCCGCGACCTCGGTGTCGTGGTGCCACCAGCGGAAATCAACAAAGTCATCGTGGCCGTGCTGCGGGTTTATATCGAGCGGGGCTGCCGCACGGACCGCAAAAAAGCGCGGCTGAAACATCTGCTCGAAAAGATGTCGCTCGAAGAATACCTCGCGCACGTCGAAGAAAAACTCGGCACGCAGCTTCGGCGCGCGCCTTATGACGCGGCGCAGATGCGCTGGGCGAGCCACGAACTGCCGCATTCACATGTCGGTGATTTTCCCCAGAAGCAGCGCGGCTTGAATTACGTCGGCGCGACCTGCCCCGTCGGCCAGATCACACCGAAGCAGATGCTGCGGCTCGCCGAGCTGGCCGATCTTTACGGCAGCGGTGAGGTGCGGTTGACGGTCTGGCAGAATTTCATCATTCCCAACGTGCCGGACGCGTTCGTGCCCACGCTAAAGCTCGCATTGGAGAAGGCTGGTTTCGCCACGAAGCAATCGCACATCGCGAGCGGCGTCATCGCCTGCACCGGCAACAGCTATTGCAAATTCGCGCAGTCGAACACGAAGGGGCATGCGCTCGAACTCACGAAGCATCTGGAGAAAGTCCTCCAACTTGATGCGCCCGTGAACATCCACGTCACCGGCTGCCCGAATTCCTGCGCCCAACATTACATGGGCGACATCGGACTGCTCGGCACGAAGGTGCGCGGCGAGGAAGGCTACCACGTTTTCATCGGCGGCGGCTTTGGCAAGAACCAGGTGGTTGGCCGGCAGGTTTTTTCCGGCGTGAGCGCAACGGAAATTCCCCGAACCCTGGAAACCATGTTGCGCGTGTATCTCAAAAGGCGCGAAGGCCGCGAATCATTTCAGCAATTCACCCTGCGCCACGATTTGAACGCGCTGCAAGTCATGTTCACGAATGGCGAATAACCAATCAATTTCAGGGGCTGCGGCGCACAGCGTGAAAACGGTGTGCCCCTACTGCGGCGTCGGATGCGGCATGATTTTACAGGTCGAAAACAATCGCGTGGTCAAGGTGACCGGCGACACGGAGCACCCGGCGAATTTCGGCCGGCTTTGCGCGAAGGGAAACACCGTCGCGCTCACCCTCAATTCGTCCGACCGGCTCACCGCGGCCTATGTCCGCAATGAAAAACTTTCGGAGCGCGTCCGCGTGCCGCTGGATCTTGCGCTGAAACAAACCGCCGAACGCCTGCAAAAAATCATCGCGGAGCACGGGCCGGATGCCGTGGCCCTTTATGTCTCCGGCCAGTTGTCCATGGAGTCGCAATACCTGGCCAATAAACTGGCCAAGGGTTTTTTGCGCACGAACAACATCGATTCCAACTCGCGCCTGTGCATGGCCAGCGCAGCCAGCGGCTACAAACTTTCACTCGGAGCCGACGGGCCGCCCGGCTCGTATCAGGACATTGACCGGCTGGACTGCGCACTGGTCATCGGCGCGAACATGGCCGACTGTCATCCGATTCTGTTTCTGCGCCTGCTCGACCGGCAAAAACAGGGTGCCAAGATCATCGTCGTGGACCCGCGGCGCACGACGACGGCCGAGAAAGCGGATTTGCATTTGCAGATCAAACCAGGCACCGATCTCGCATTGTTGAACGGCTTGCTGCGCCTGCTGCTGGACAACGGGCACGTTGACGACAACTTTATCGCGCAACACACGGAGGGCTGGGAAGAACTACGTACGCTATTGAATGACTATTCGCCGACACGCGTCGCGGAAATCACCGGGCTGCGCGAAAAAGATATTTGCACCGCCGCGAAATGGATCGGCGAATCGCCGGAGTTGACGACGCTCTGGACGATGGGGTTGAACCAGAGCACTCACGGCACCTGGCACACGAACGCAATCTGCAATCTGCATCTCGCCACGGGAAAAATCTGTCGTCCGGGGAGCGGACCGTTTTCGTTGACCGGCCAGCCGAACGCGATGGGCGGACGCGAAGTCGGTTACATGAGCCACGCCCTGCCCGGCCAGCGTGTCGTCACTTCCGAAGAGGATCGCACGTTCATCGAAAAAGTCTGGGGCCTGCCGGAGGAGACCATAGGTGACAAACCCGGGCTGGGTGCCGTTTCACTTTTTAAAAAATTGGAGGCTGGCGAGGTCAAGGCGGTCTGGATCATCGGCACCAATCCCATCGCCTCCATGCCGAATCGCCAGCGCGTGATCAACGGCCTGCAACGCGCAGAGCTTGTGATTGTGCAGGACGCGTATCATCCCACGGAAACCTCGCGGTATGCGGACATTTTGCTTCCTGGCGCGCTCTGGGCCGAGGCGGAAGGAACGATGGTCAATTCCGAGCGGAACATCACGTTGATGCAGCCAGCCGTCGCCCCGCCTGGCGAGGCGCGCGCGGACTGGTGGATTCTCACGCAGGTTGCGCGGCAGCTGGGATTTGAGAAAGCGTTCCCCTACGAAACCGCCAGCGACGTTTTCGATGAAATCCGCCAAACCTGGAATTCAAAAACCGGTTATGACCTGCGCGGTATCTCCTACGAAAGCCTGCGGCAAAAGTCCCGGCAATGGCCGTGCGCGCCCGACATGCACGATGGCGAGGCGATCCGTTATTTGACGCCGGAAAAGTCAGTCCAGTTTCCCGCCGAGTCCGGCAAAGGTCAGTTTCTCGCACGACCGTTTTTGCCACCGGCGGAATTGCCGGACAAGGATTTTCCCTTCGCGCTGAACACCGGCCGCCTGGCGCACCAGTGGCACACGCTGACGAAAACGGGCAAAGTTCCCGCGCTCAACAAACTCAACCCCGGCCCGTTCGTGGAGATTCATCCCGACGATGCGAAGGCGCTGGGCGTTCATGCCGGCGCGCTGGTCCAGGTCGCTTCCCGGCGCGGCATGGCGGTTTATCCGGCGGTGGTTTCGACGCGCGTCCAGCCGGGCAACTGTTTCGCGCCGTTTCATTGGAATGACCAGTTCGGCCCAAATCTGGCCGTGAACGCCGCGACGAGCGAGGCGGTGGACGCCGTTTCACTTCAGCCCGAATTCAAATTTTGCGCGGTGGCTCTGACCAAAGCGCCGGCGGAACTGGAGGCCGACTTCACGCCGCACCAGAAGATTTATCTGCGCGAATTTCTCGCGGACCAGCCCGGCAGCACGGCCAGCCGCTTCCGCCTTCCGGCCGCCGCCCCGTTCACCCAAAACCAGCGCATCTACATCAATGAAGCCTTGGCTAAGATTCTGGCCGGGAAATAAGGCAGCGCAAAACTATTTCCGCCGCCGGAAAGAATTGCTATATTCCCACCGTGAATGTCCGTCACCTCTATATTTCGCCCGGCCATAATTTTTTTGGCCGTCAAGGTCTGCCGGCGGGCGAACATCCACTGGTCGAATGCGCGGAAATCCGCTGCGTGGCCGGACGCGGTATCGAGGGCGATCGCTTCTTTGATTTCAAGGGCAATTACAAGGGCCAGATCACATTTTTTGCGGCGGAAGTTTTTGACGAACTCTGCGGCCGGCTTGGCGTCAGCGGCAAACCGCCCGGCGTCACGCGACGGAACGTCATCACGGCGGGCGTTGATTTGAATGCGCTCGTCGGCAAAGAATTTGAAATCCAGGGCGTGCGTTTTTTGGGGACCGCCGAATGCAGCCCGTGTCATTGGATGGACGAAGCCATCGCGCCGGGGGCGGAAAAACTGTTGCATGCGCGCGGCGGCTTGCGGGCGAAAATTCTCACCGACGGCATCCTTCGCGTGGACGCAGAAGGGAATTCAAAATGAAAAATGCAAAATTAAAAATGAAGCGCCGGAGCGGCATCCCTCCGCATTTTGCATTTTTAATTTTTAATTTTGAATTCCGATGAACTTCAGCGCCGTCATTCTCGCCGGGGGCAAATCCTCGCGCATGGGCCGTGACAAGGCCTGGTTGGAAATCGGCGGACAAACGTTGCTCGCGCGGCAGATCGCACTCGTCCGCGAACTCGGGGCGGCGGAAGTGTTCATCTCCGGCCGACCGGACGTGGATTACTCGGCATTCGACTGCCGCGTTTTGCAGGATAAATTTCCCGACACTGGCCCGCTGGCGGGAATTGAACGCGCGCTCGATGCTGTGAAATCACCCTTGCTGCTCGTCCTCGCGGTGGATTTGCCGGAAATGAGCGGGGAGCTTTTACGACGGTTGTCCGCAGGGGCTGCAGAATCCTTTGGCTCAATCCCGAAACTAGCGGACGGCATCGAACCGTTGGCAGCGTTTTATCCCAAGGCCGCCCTGCCATTGCTGTTGAAATTGTTCACTGCGTCAGAACGCCGACCTCGCGATCGGCCCGCCAAACTCAAACACGCCGATCGGGTGGTCGGCGCTCCGAGCGTTAAACAGTTTGCCGAACTGTGTGTGCAGTCCGGCCTTGCCGGTTATGTGGAACTAGGCGACACAGACACCCGCTATTTCGCGAACTGGAACTCGCCAGCCGATCTCACCCCCGCATCCCCAAAGCCTGCCTGACTTCATGAAAGCTAAAACAAAACCGGCCAGCGCGCTTTCGTTGCTGCCGCGCTTTCGCGTGATGCGCGGAAAAGAAATCGCCTTTGGTCCCGGCAAGATGAAGTTGCTGGATCTGGTTGCCGAAACCGGTTCGATCAGCAAAGCCGCCAAACGCATGGAGATGTCTTACATGCGGGCGTGGTCGCTCATCCAGACCATGAACGCCTGCTTCAAGGAGCCGGTCATCGAAGCCGCGCGCGGCGGACACGAGCGGGGCGGCGCGGAATTGACGGCGACCGGACAGCGGGTGTTGAAACTGTATCGGCAGATGGAGGCGGATGGGCTCAACGCCGTGCAAGCGGACTGGCGGGCATTGCAAAAACTGCTCCGGTCCACATGATGCCGGACGAATCCGCCTCAAGCAAACGAGGGAAACGTGTCAATAATTTCCGAGCCGTTATATTTGACAAAGTATAACGGTTTCGGTTTTATCTGGGGGCATGCGGAAACCGGGTTTCACGCTCATCGAACTGCTCGTGGTCATCGCCATCATCGCCATTCTGGCCGCGATGCTGTTGCCCGCGCTCGCGAAAGCCAAGGCCAAGGCACAACAGACCACCTGCCTCAACAACCTCAAGCAAACCGGCCTGGCTTACATGATGTATCGCGGCGACAACAATGACGTGAATTGTCCGCAACGGATGTGCCCCGACACACCCGCTGATCCCTACGGTTTGTTGTCACCCGTGCCGAGCGGCACGAGCGCGGGCACCCCGCCGCCAACCGGCCCGAATGAAATCTGGTGGGCGCCCTACGATCCTTACCAGGTTCCCGATGGCGCACCGGGAGCGACATACAAGAACGGACTGCTGTCGCCTTTCCTCGGCACGACCAACAACGCGACGATTTTCAAATGTCCCGCTGAACTGCAATGGCAATGTGCTTATGCGATGAATTACGCCACCGGCAGCCCGGCGGCGCAGCGCGACGGCGTGATCACCCAAACCAGCGACCGGCTCGTGATGTGGGATCACCGCCGCACGCCGGGCTGTGCTGACTCGCGAATCACCACGACGCCACGCCCGCCCTTTGTGCCATTTGTCGGCACCAGCAGCGAAACGCATTATCCGCCGCGCCACAACGGACGCTTGGACGGAATTTTTTACGACGGCCATGTTCAACCTGTGAAACCGGCGGACTTGAGCGTCCGCAATTTTCGCGAGCCCAACTCCGCCCCCGCCGTGGCGGGGTATCCTGGCGAGTGAATGAAGAAACTCAAAGACAATCAGGCGTCGCACCGACGTTGCCTTTCCAAGAAGACGACGATAACCGCGCTGTCTGCAAACGCGCCCCAGGCCGGAGGCTTCACCCTCATTGAACTGCTGGTGGTCATCGCCATCATCGCCATTCTGGCCGCGATGCTGTTGCCCGCGCTGGCCAAGGCCAGGGAGAAGGCGCGTTCCACTCAATGTGTCGGCAACCTTCGCCAATGGGGCCTGGCCTTCCAGTTGTATGCCGGTGACAACGATGATTTCCTGCCCCGGCGCGGTCAGGCTGTGCAGGCGCTTTTTCAAATTGACCGGCCCACCGATTGGTTCAACGCACTGCCGCCGTATTTCGGACTGCTCTCGTTTCAGCAAATGATCACGAACAGCACAAGACCCACCGCACACAGCCAGTCCGTGTTCGTTTGCCCAACCGCCAACGATCCGGGCGGAACGTATTTCCTGCCCTACGGGATGAACATGAATCTTTGCCCATGGAACCTGCCAGTGCCGACTAAATTCAGCGAGGTCGTGCAGCCGTCTTGCGTCGTGGCGATGGCTGATGCGCCTGGCCAATATGCCTCGACGTTTCCATCCACCAGACCTTACAGCGTCGCAGCCCGACACGCCGCGCGAGTGAAC
Source organism: Verrucomicrobiia bacterium (assembly GCA_035577265.1). GTDB lineage: Bacteria > Verrucomicrobiota > Verrucomicrobiia > Limisphaerales > UBA11358 > UBA11358. The sequence continues at coordinate 48,534 of DATLVR010000118.1, forward strand.
CTGCTTTTCCTTGCCGGGCAGGTGCAATCCTTCGCCGGTTCGTATGCCGGCTGCGGCGTGGGCGATCCGAAACACGACGATGTGCGCTGGCTCACTGGCACAGCGAGCGACTCCCAAGCGAATGCCTATTGACCCGATGAAAAACCAATGGCTCATCTCCGCCGCGCTGTTTGCATTGTTGCTGAACACTTCATGCAGCCAGAAAACCGAAGCGCCCGTTGAGAATCACGTCGTGCGTTGCGCGGTCATCGGCGGCATGACCATGACCGGCTTGTGGCCGGAGGTTGCTAAAATGTTCACCGCCCAAACCGGCTATCAAGTGGAAGTCGTGGCGACCGGTCCGCGACCGGAACTCGACAAGGTCATGCGCGAGGGCAAAGTGGATCTGGTCACGATGCACTCCGGCGACATCACGACTGATCTGGTGGCCGACGGATTCGGCGTCAACATGCGGCCGTGGACGCGTAATGAATTGTGCATCGTCGGTCCGCCCGATGATCCGGCGCACGTTCGCGGCATGACAAACGGCGCGGCGGCTTTGCGCAAAATCGCCAGGGCCAGGGCGCGCTTCGTGGATTTTCAAGGCATCGGCAGCCGCGAATTAGTCCACACGCTCTGGCGGCTCGCGGAAGTCGAGCCAAAGGGCGACTGGGTTCTTCGTGACGACACGATTTCCAAATGGAACATCCTGCAATTCGCGCGCACGAACAACGCCTACGTCGTGGTCGGCTATATCCCCGCGCAGATGGGCAAGATGCCGGCGGAAGGAATGGAGATTCTCGTCAAAGGCGATCCCATCATGCGACGACCGTTCATCGTCATGGAAACCAATCCCAAAAAATTTCCACAGGCGAATTTTGCCGGCGCGCGGGCGCTGTCCGATTTTCTGCTCTCGACCAACGTGCAGAATTTCCTGCTCGAATTTGGCCGCCGGACCAACGGGCCGGGCCCGCTCTTTTTCCCGGTCGAAACCGATCATTGAAAAATCACAAAACAAACCATCAACATGAAAACATTGAAGCCTCACCCACTTCTTAAACAACCATCGGAGTTCCTCCTCCTCCTCGCGATGGCACTTCCGTTTTCACTTGCCGCCTCGCCAACGACCGTCAGCCAGGTGGTCGAAGCGGATACTTATGTCTCCTCCGGCCAGCCAACGGTGAATTTTGGCGCCATGGGGGCGATGATGATCGCCGTGCCCACCGCCACGCAACCCCGCATCGAGGAATCGCTCATTCGCTTTAACACCGCCTCGATCAAGTCCACTTTGGATGCGGATTACGGCGCGGGCAACTGGACGATCACCTCCATCACCTTGAGCCTGTTCTCCAATTTTTCGACCGCCGGGCAGCAGCCGGGCAACACTAGTTTCAACAAGATAGCCGCCGGCGGGTTTGAGTTCGACTGGCTCAGCAACGACAGCTGGAGTGAATCGTCAATCACTTGGAACACGCTTTCCAGCGTGCTGCCCGGAACCGGAAACAACGCACAGGCGTCGCTCGGTGATTTTTCCTGGTCTGCCGACGGCAGCACCAGCCAGAACTGGACCCTCAGCCTTGATTCAAATCTGGTCAATGACATCAACACCGGCGATAAGGTGACCCTCTTCGGCCAGCCCACGGCCGGCAGCACCGTTGGCTATCTCTTCAACACGCTGAACAACAGCCCGGCGGTTTTGAACGTCACGGCCGATGTGACGCCGGTGCCGGAACCGGCGGTGCTGGCATTGGTGGCTTGCGGGTTTGCCGGATTAATCACCGCTCGTCGCTGGAAAAATCAAAAGTGATTCTGCCGCGAAAAGTTTTAATCATCGTCATCCTGTGCCTCGGTTTCATTGCCAAGGCACAGGTCACTTATACCGGCACGACTTCCGCCGACGCGTTTCTCGCCACCGGCTCGGCCGGCAATCCCGCGGGCACGGATTTGACAGGCTTGAACTATGGCAACGCGGGCACGTTGGTGATCGCCCCGGCAACCTCAATCAAGGGGGAATTTCAGAGCGTTCTCAAATTCAACTTTTCGAACGCCCCGGCCCTGTTCAATGGCAGTTATGGCGCCGGCAACTGGATCATCACGGGCATCACCCTCCAATTGACCAGCAACTACGGCACGAACGGGGCGCAGCCGATGAATGCCATCTTTCCCCAGATCAACCCGGGCAAATTTGTCATCGAATGGCTGTCGAATGATGCCTGGGCGGAAGGCACCGGCACGCCCAACCTGCCCACGACGGATGGCGCGACCTATGATTCGCTGCCCGACCTGTTGTCCGGGACATACGAGAAACTTTCCACAAATCTCTACGTGCCGCCGGGCAACAATGTGCCGGTGACCTATGCGCTGCCGCTCAACGCAAACCTCGTCGCCGACATCGCGGGTGGAAGCGACGCGACTTTTCTTTTCTACGCCGCAGACGATCAAATCGGCTATCTGTTCAACTCGCACAATTTCGGCAACGGCAACGAACCGTTGATTCATGTCACCGCCATGCCGTTGCTGAAAATCCTTTCCGGCAATTTCACGAACGGGTTCTTTCATCTCGTTGGAATTGGCAGCACCAATGCGCCATATCAGATTCAAGCCAGTGCCGATCTTTCCACCACCAACTGGCAGACGCTGGGAACAGCCACCGCTGACAGCGACGGCGTAATTCAATTTGACGACACCACCGCCACCAGCCAAACACAGCGTTTCTACCGGCTTTCCCATTGAATTTATGCGGTGTAAATTTCGCAAGTCGAAATCGAAGACTGAATCCAAACGCAAAACTTTATTATGCACGACCTGACCTCAGCCAGTTGGATCATTTTACTTGCCGCCGTTTTCGCCGTGGCCTTTTTCTATTCGTCCGTGGGCCATGGCGGGGCGACGGGTTATCTCGCGGCACTGGCACTGCTGGGCGTTGCGCCCACTTCGGCCAAGGTCGCCGTGCTGATTGCGAATGTGCTCGTGGCCAGCGTGGCGTGGTGGCGGTTTTGGAAAGCCGGACATTTTAACGGACAAGTGCTGCTCCTGTTCGCGGTCGCTTCGGTGCCGTGTGCATGGCTGGGCAGTCGGGTTCATGTGAGTCCCCAAACCTACAAGCTGGTGCTCGGCACGGTGCTGTCGGTCGGTGGGATCATTTTGCTGCTGCGTGCCCGGTGGCAGACGGACGATGTGGCTGTGCGGAAAATAATCTGGCCGGTGGCCCTGCTCGTGGGCGCGGTGCTGGGGTTTCTCGCGGGATTGACGGGTATCGGCGGGGGTGTTTTCTTGAGTCCCCTGCTCTATTTATTTCGCTGGGTGAAGCCCAAGACAACCGGCGGCATCGCGGCGGGATTCATCGTAGTGAACTCCATCGCCGGACTCGCCGGCGCCGGTTGGGAAAAAATCACCCATGCGGGGCCGTTGTTGTGGCTTACCTTGCCGGCGGTCATTGGCGCGCTGCTCGGCACGCATCTTGGCGCGCGCCGCTGGAGCAGCGTCACCTTCAGCCGCGTGCTGGCGGGCGTGCTGATTTTTGCCGGCGGAAAATTGTTGCTGGAAGCGGCCAGTTGAACTCTCATTTGTCATGCGCGTGCTCTTCTTTGCCCAACTTCAGGATGTGACCGGCTGTGCGGTCACGGAGTTGGTGTCGCCGTCACCGCTGGATCGCGAACAGCTATGGGTCGTGTTGCTGGAAAAATTTCCCGGCCTGGGCGCGCACCGGCCGAATGTCCGGCTCGCCCGCAACTGGGAATACGCCGATGCCGAAACGCGTTTTGAAAATGGCGATGAAGTGGCCTTGATTCCGCCGGTGTCGGGCGGTTAAACATAAAATGAAACCACACGCAAAGACCGCCAAGGACGCAAAGAAAACCTTTGCGGACTTTGCACCCTTTGCGTGAGGCCAATTAAAATGGAAATTGAGATCCAGCTGACCAACTCGCCCATTGCCGGGAAGATTCTTCCACCGGCTGGCGGAGCAGCCGGCGCGTGGCTGGAATTCCGCGGCGTGGTGCGCGGAGAAGAAAATGGCCAGCCCATCGCCGCTCTGGAATACGAGGCTTATCCGGAGATGGCCGAGCGCGAAATCCGCCGGCTGCTTGAAGAACTTACCGCCAAGCATCCATGCCTGGCGGCGCGGGTGATTCATCGCGTGGGTGCCATTCCCGTGGGCGAGACGGCGATTTACGTCGGCGTGGCTGGCCGGCATCGCGCAGAGGCGATTGCATTGCTCGCGGGGTTCATGGACCGGCTCAAGCAGGACGTGCCGATCTGGAAACGGCGGGCAGTGTCCGCTGCCCAATTGGAGCGCGGCTCTGTGAGCCGCAGCAAATTGGAAAGCCACCAGGCCGGTCAAGCTGCTGCGGGTCACAGACCCGCGCTCCGTTCGCTCGACGAAGCAATGGCAGAAATTGTTTCGCACTGCCAGCCGTTGCCGCCGGTTCGTGCACCGCTGCCAGAAGCCTTTGGCCGCGTGCTGCGCGAGACGGTTTGCGCGCCGGAAGATTTGCCGGCCAACGACCGCTCCACGCGCGATGGCTACGCGATTCTGGCCGATGACGTGTCCGGGAGTTTTCTGATCGTTGACACGATTCACGCGGCAGACTGGAAACCGCGTCAGCTGCGACCTGGCGAAGCGGTGCGCGTGGCCACGGGCGCAGTGCTGCCGTGCGAGGGCGTGCGCGTGGTGATGCAGGAAAACGTGGAGCGCAACGGCGACCACATCCACATCACCAAGCGTGAAGCCGGGTTGAATCTCCGCAAGCGCGGCGAAGAGGTGAAGGCTGGGCAACCGCTAGTGCAAGCTGGCGCACGGCTGGACGCGGGCAAACTCGCGTTGCTGGCGACGGCGGGTTGCGCACAGCCACTGGTAAATCCGCGCTTGCGCGTGGCGCATTTTACAACGGGCGACGAATTGGTGCCGCCGGAACAGACTCCGCAGCCCGGCCAGATCCGCGACAGCAATTCCATTTTGATTCGCGGGTTGCTGAAACGCTGGCCGTGCGAAATTTTTCAAGCGCACCTGCCAGAGGATTTCGAGCGGGTCAAATCGGAAATCGGAAATCGGAAATCGGAAATTCAAAACGCGGATTTGGTTTTGGTTTCCGGCGGAGCGAGTGTGGGTGACAAGGATTTCACCCGCCCGCTGTTGGAGCGGCTGGGATTTGAGATTGTGTTTGCCCAAGTCAACCTGCGTCCGGGCAAGCCGCTCATCTTTGGGGTCAATGGAACACGCGTGGCCTTTGGGCTCCCCGGGAATCCGCTATCGCACTTTGTCTGTTTTCATTTCGCGGTAGCGACGGCGCTGGCGCGCTTGAGCGGCGAGGCAACACCAAGTTTTTTCCGTGGCCATCTGGCGACCAGGCTAGACGACGCAGCGTGTCCGCGCGAAACGCTCTGGCCGGCGCGGCTGGAATGGACCGATGGTTTACCGCGCCTGCACCCACTGGCCTGGGCGAGTTCGGGTGATGTGACATGTCTGGCGGCGGCGAATGCGCTGATGCGCGTGCCGGCAAAGATTGATTCACTGGAAGCGGGTGCGGAGTTGGAATTTCTGCCGACGACCGGTATGCTTGGCGCGTAATCCGATGAAAAATAATTTTTCCCATCTCAACGCCGCCGGCGAAGCGCGCATGGTCAACGTGGGCGCCAAACCGGTGCAGCGACGCCGCGCGGTGGCAACGGGCAGGATTATTTGCCAGCCGGCGACGATTCGCGCATTGAAAAGAAACGCGCTGCCGAAAGGCGACGTGCTGACGGTGGCGCAAATCGCGGGCGTTCAAGCGGCAAAACGCACGAGCGAATTAATTCCGTTGTGTCATCCGCTGGGACTGAGCTGCGTGGAGGTGACTTTCAGGGTGCGGACCACGGCGATTGAAATTTTTTGCACGGCGGAGACCAGCGCGCAAACCGGCGTGGAGATGGAGGCATTGACCGGCGTGAGCGTGGCGGCGCTGACGCTTTACGACATGTGCAAGGCGGTGGACAAGAAGATGCGGATTGAGAACGTCCGCGTGGTGGAAAAAATCAAGGAATGAAAATCGGGCGCCTCACCATCAGTGACCGGGCGAGTGCGGGGGTTTACACCGACCGCAGCGGGCCGGAGATTGAAAACGTGCTGCGGGAGTTTTTTGCCGACGTACAATTTGAAGTGGCGATGGTGCCGGACGAAGTGGATTTGATCGGGGCGGCTTTGAAGAATTTCGCGGATGAATTAAAATGCGATCTGGTCGTGACGACCGGCGGCACGGGAATTTCCACGCGCGACGTGACACCGGAAGCGACGCGGGCGGTGCTCGAGAAGGAGCTTCCCGGCTTCGGCGAGATCATGCGGATGCAGTCTTTCGCGAAAGTAAAAACGGCGATCCTGTCGCGGGCGGTGGCGGGCACGCGCGGACAAACGTTGATCGTGAACCTGCCGGGCAAGCCGACGGCCGTGCGCGAGTGTCTGGAAATTCTCGCGCCGGCGATCCGCGAAGGGTTGGCCCACTTGCGCGAGGACGATCCGCATGGAAAGGTTTAACCACGAATGAGCACAACTGGACATGAATTATCCGGAAGCAGGAGCCGGCGTTTTTCTCCCGTAAAATATTTTTTCCCATTTGGGTTTATTCGTGTTAATTAGTGGTTGGCTTTTTATTAGTGGTTGGCTTTTTGTTTGAACCTATGGATTCATTTGGCCGCATAGTGGATTACCTGCGCATCTCGATCACCGACCGGTGCAACGAGCGGTGCCTGTATTGTCTGCCGGAAAATTACGCGGACTGGCTGCCGCGTGGTGAAATCCTAAGCTTCGACGAACTGCTCGCCATCGTGCGCGCAACGACGGCGCTGGGCTTCAAAAGGTTTCGCGTGACGGGCGGCGAACCGCTGATCCGTCCGGGCGTGGTGGAATTCATCCGCGATTTGATCGCCACGCCGGGCGTGGAATCCGTGCACCTCACGACGAACGGCACGCGCCTGCCGCAACTTGCGCAGCCTTTGTTTGACGCGGGCCTGCGCCGCGTCAACATCAGCCTCGACGCGCTTGACCCGGCGATTTACCGCACCATCACGAACGGCGATCTCACGCCGGTGCTGGAAGGCATCAAGCGGGTGAAGGAAATCGGCTTCGAGTCGGTGAAGCTGAACACGGTGTTGATGCGCGGGAAGAATGACGGCGAAGTTTTCCGGCTGCTGGATTTCGCAGCGGAGCACGACATCGCCATCCGTTTCATTGAGTTGATGCCGGTGAGCCTGACGGAAATGTTGAGTGAAAAGAATTTTTTCCCGGTCACGGAACTGTTCGCCAAATTGCAGCGCGACGATGAATTGCAGCCGCTCACGGAATCGTTCGGGTTCGGCCCGGCGAAGTATTACCGGCTCAAACGGCGCGGCGCGACGGTGGGCTTGATCGGCGCGTTGAGTGATCTGCACTTCTGCGAACGCTGCAACAAGATGCGGCTGACCTGTGACGGCAAGCTGCGTCCCTGCCTGGGAAATCATCTGGAAACGGATTTGAAACCGGCGCTGCGCCCGGAAATTAGCCAGTCCCATTTACACAAGCTGGTCTGCGACACACTCGTGCAAAAACCAGCGGAGCATCTCTTCCGTTCGAACTACCAGCCGCAGCGCGTGATGACAGCCATTGGCGGATGAACCGAAATCAACCTGTTGCAAGTTGAAAACCAGATTGACGTCCAGACTAAATTTGGTCACGGGGGCAAAATCGTCGGAGGACTTTACATTTTTGAGACGGTTTATCTCATTTCAAAATTTGCCCTTTGAAAAGAATGATCCAAATTCTGTTTTCGACGAAGCAGTTGCATCCTTGGATTGATACATTGTGTCTATCTGGCATGTCGTTTGCGGATTATACGCCGTTAAAAAAATGCAGAAGTTTATCGCACCAAAAGAATTTGAAAGCGAACACCCCCTGAAGTAGTGTTCCCGCGAGGATACAACAAAATAATCAGCAACCAGAAGCGTTTTATGAAAACGACATTAAGCCTTCTCACTCTCTGTTCCACCTTGGCCTTGGCGCAAGCTGACCTGGTCAAATTCGACCTCGTTCCGAACGGCCTCAACCCGTCCAATGTGGTGCCTGCGGTCACGAACAGCACCGGATCGGGCAACTCCATTTCCGGCGGCATCACGTTGCAAACCACCAATTCCACCCTGACGTTTGCCATCGGTTACGGTGCCGGGCCGGGCTTCTCAAACCTGACCGGACAGGCCACTGCGGCCAGCCTTAACAGCCCGGCAACAACCGGTGCCAACGCAACGATTCTGTTTGATCTGAGCCCGTTCGTTTATCCGGCCATTGAACCGACGAACGGCGGGGTCATCATAGGCTCTCTCGCTTTGACCGGCGAGCAGACTTCCAACCTCCTCGCTGGATTGGATTACATTGTGATTGGCACTGCCAGCAATCCTGACGGTGAAATTCGCGGGCAGCTTGTCCCGGCAACCGGGCCCACGCTGGTCTGCCCCGGCAACTTGACCATCGAATGCAACGGCCAAACGACAAACCTGACCGCGCAAGTTTCAAGCGCGACGGGCGATGCCCTGACCGTGACTTGGACGGTGAACGGGGTGAACGTGCAGACGAACCTCGTGCCCCAAGGCAGCACCACCACCAACGTAGCCGTCGTGCTGGCGGCAAACTTGGCGCTGGGCACCAACATTGTGGCCGTGACGGTTACCGACTCAACTGGCGGCCAGACGTCCTGTGACAGCACAATCATCGTGCAAGACACCATTCCGCCGGTCATCACCAACAAAACACTCAGCCCGGCTGTATTGTGGCCTCCGAACCATAAAATGGTTCCGATCAAAATCAGTGTCGCGACCCAGGACGCCTGTTGCGTAGACAAATGGAAGATTGTTTCCGTGACCAGCAACGAACCGGTGTCCAAATCCAAACAAGCAAATAGTGGCAACGGCAAAGGTAAGGGCAACGGCAATGGTAACGGCAGCGGCAACGGGTCTGGCAATACTTCCCCGGATTGGATCATCACCGGAGATCATGGGTTGAGCGTGCTGGCCGAGCGCGCTGGAACGGGCACCGGCCGGATCTATACCATCACTGTGCAGGCTCAGGATTGTGCGGGCAATCTTTCTGCGCCGGCGACTTTGACCGTAAAGGTGCCGCACGACCAAGGCAGGAAATGATGAATATCCAGAGCTGACCATAAACAACCCAACCCCGAGGGGAGATTCCATTGAATCTCCCCCTTTATTTTCCAAAACGATTTCCGAGCGGATTGAGGAGGGAGCGGGTGAAAACCTGTCAGATCGGCAGAGGATGAAGTTTTAGATTTCCGGGAATTTCAGCACGTTGTTTTCAGTTCCTGCCTCTCCTTTTTGGTCAATCGTGGGCGGTTCAAAATGGTTGGAGCGCAAATTGAACATGCAGCGTCGAATTTTTGTTCACTCAATCCTGGTGTGGTCGTTTTATTCCGCGGCCGCATCGGCGACCCTCTGAATGGATGGAAATCGCTTTTGCCCGAGACGTTCCTGGAAAGACGGGGCGAAGGTGAAGGTATCATTACAAAACGCAAATAGCCGTGAAGCCAAATCCGGAATCTGGTGGCCAAACATTCAATAGAGTTCTTTCCATCCACGCATCGTGATATTTGAATTCAAGATACTGACCCCCCCACAAGTATAAGTAGACTGTAACCATTGTTGTTTGATAGCGTCTTAACCGTTCGTATGAAAACTTGCATGAACCTATCAGCCACGATTTGGCCGGCACTGTCGGTCGCGAAAGCGACACGTCAGACCCGGTTAAGCAAGGGCTGTGTGTTTAACCTTGGACAATCCAAATCGCATCGCGGGTATGGCCCCGAAGCCGGCTTGGATAATCTGGAGGTAAGCAGGTAAAGAATCGAACGAGGATTTCTACACCCTGCTTACCTTGTGTAAGCAGGGTTTTTTATTGCCCTGAAACCGACGAGGAATGGCATCAAACAAAAAGTGAACTGACTGTGAACAGGAATAGAACGACGTCTCGATGATGTCCGACCGCACAAAACTAAAAATGGCGCAGAGGATGCAAAACTCCTCACCGGTGGGGTCTGCCCACAGGTCGCTCATAAGCGCGCCGACATGGATTTATCCAAATTTACATATTAAGGGCTTCGCAGGAGGTGTGCCCCTAAACACCGAAACAACCGCCGTGAAACCGCGGGTTGGGATCGAATAGATCACCAAGAGGTGTTTGTTCTTTATTGAAATGGCACGGGCCGGGAGGTCCTTGCGGACGGCCACTGGCTGCCGCAGCTCCCGGCCCTTTTACTTTCTTCGTAGCAGCTGAGGTTACGAGGTTCTGACCATTCTTTCGCGTTCCCAGTTCGCGGTCAAAGGTTGAAATGAGCCTCCTCACGTCGGCTGCTACATCCGACAACGCGGTTGTGATTTAACAGCAGATTGGCTCCCCGCCAAGGAGCAGGTCCGGGTGCGATTCCCGGCAGCCGCACCAGCGCCTTCGGCGCAATGGCCAATAGCCGATGACCAATGGTCAAGGATGTGACGGACGACTCCGAAGCCACTGCAACTATCGGTGATTGGCTATTGTCCATCGGCTATCCGCAAAGCGACAGGCCGCGCGCCAGCTTGCGCGACCGAGTCTCCAAAACTCAGTCTGCTTGGGGCAGCACCAAGGCGGCCTGCCAATTTTCCGGGGGTCGTGGCAGACCAGCAATGCACTTGCCTTGCAAGCAAGATGATGTGGGAGCGTTACCCACCGACTCCACCAATTTCAGGTGATGTTTTGGCAGTCTTACGAACATCCCAGTCGCCATTGTTGATAGCAGTTAAAATATTTTGAGGAACTTCCATGCCGAGTTCGTGCACAAAAATAATAGTTTCGCTATTCATAGCATGCCATCGGCAGTCGCCAATTTGCAGGTCTGCAATACTGGCACCTTTTGACACCAGGTAGCGTGCCATCGGGATAGCTCGATGGTGTATCGCGCTAGCCAATGGCTTGGAACGCTCGTCAGGTTTGAAGTGAATATCATGTCCTGCTGCCAAAGCCAAATCTACCAAGTCAAAATTGCCTCCGTGAACGGCACTTGAAAGCAATGCTGCATTTCCTGGTGACTTCGGCGAAGTTGATGCACCTCGTTCGATTAAAAAATCAGCGATCAAGCGGTCGTTTCTGCTAAAGGCCCAGACGAGAGGACTGCCGAGTCGCATGAATTGCCAGTTGTAGTTAAAATTCAAATTCATTCCGGTATCAGTTAGGCATCTGACATTAGTCAAATCGCCTTTCCGAATCGCGTCCATTAAAGCCGCACGTTTTTTCTGACGAGGATTAAGCTCCTTGGCAGCGAAAATGCCGAATCCAAATATTAAGGCGCAGACGAGCCACAATTGCCACATATGAATAATATGAACAATTTAGGCGATACGATGTAAATCTTTTTTAACTGCGGGAAACTCGACTAAAGCACAGAGAGAAGCCTCATAAACTTCTTCAGGTGAGTGTGATTCCCACTCCCGTTACCAGTTTGCTGATAGTTCATAGTTGAGAGTTGATAGTGAAAAGAGACGACCGCATTGTCAGCCACTCTCAACCCTCAACTTTCAACCCTCAACTAACGGGAAATGATCCGGCTGCCCGACTGTAAATCGGGAGTCACAAAATAATGTGTCGGAAGCGACGAACTGGAGCGTTACCAGCATTTCCCACCATTTCGGATCCGTAGCTCAATCAGAGGAGCAGCCCGTTGTCTGGGGAAGGTCCTTGCGGCCTGCCACCAGGGTGCAAGTCCCATCGAGAGCGCCAATTTCAAAGCTTACCGCGAGGCTGATTCCCAGGGTTTCGGCGTCGCGTTTCTCCACTCCAGCGTTTCTTAAAACCGCTCGGAGCATCAGCGCGTAGCGTAGCAGCTACCACACTCGGCTAGGGACCGAGGGTGGTGGCCGTGTGCAAGCACCAGGTGCAACTCCTGCCGCGCTGACCATTTTCCGAATGGATGGCTTGGATGGTTGTGGCATTGAGTCTGTATTCTTCATCAATCCACTTATTCATTGATCCATCAACCCATTTCTTCCGCTGCCGTGGTCGAATATATCAGGCATCCGTCTTCTAAACGGAACGATGCAGGTGAGAATCCTGCCGGCAGCGCCATTGCCAGGTGGTGTCAAAGTAGCACGGCGGTTTGTTAAACCGCACGGTGTTGGTGCGAGTCCAACCCTGGCAGCCATTCTTAGCTGAGAGTTCATGGTTGAGAGTTGATAGGGGAAAAACAGAAGCCACGTTGGCTTCCTCGCTCAACTCTCAACTCTCAACTTTCAACCCTCAACTCTTTTACGGAAGGCAGGCAGATGCGGTGCCCGTGCGGACGCACCTGGCTGCACCTGTCTCGATAACAGGATCGGCATCGCCGAGGTCGGAGCATTACCCGGTGGCCGTCTGCAACGGTGGCCGTCTGCAAAGACCATTCCGCCAGACTAACCCTCAACCAATAGGAAATCACCATGACCATCAGCACCTTTTTCCCAAAGTGGCTGGCACGAAGACTGGCCAGACCGCGGCCCCAGCAGAACAATCGTCGGCAAATGAAGATGAAGCAGCTTCTGCCGATGCTGCCAAAAGACAGACGGCGCACGGCTCGCTTTTTCGAACGATGACAGCCCGCCTGGCCAACGAATCCACAAGCGTCAGTAATCGTTTAACCGCCAATCCCAACACAACCAAAAGAAATCCCATGCTCTACACACCTCGTTATCAACGCCCATTGCTCTTCCGCAAGAGCTACAAACCAAATCGAGTCATTCGAATTCGACCGGCCGCGAAGCTGGTGTTCCGCCCCTCGCGCGCCGGTCCGCCAATCAAAATCAGATGAAACCACAGTGGCGTCGCTTTCATGGGACGTCACTGCGCTCTTAAAACTCAAAATCAAAACCATGAAAAAACCTCCCATTTTTTCGTTCGCCAGATTCCGCGAACAATCCCGTCGACGGAGACTCCACGCGGCTGTCAGAAGACTGCCCGTTTACGAATTCGAGCGGCTTGCCTTTACCGAAGCGGCGAGCCTGCCGCCGGAAGATTTGACCACGGACACGAAAGTCCGGGCATCAAGATTGAGAATCCATTACCGCTGGTTCCGGCTTCATTTCCACTGGCGTCAGTTTTTCCTTCTGTAGCTCAAAAGCAGAGCGCCCGGCCGATAACCGGAAGACCGCGGAGCGTTACCGCGCGGAAGGACCAGGTTTAATCAGTGAGTTTTGACGAGTCAGTGAATCACTGAGTTGGTCTGAAATCATCGCTGGCGTTAGCCGCTCACTAATTCACTGACGCATTGATTCGCCATTGTCTTTCACCCCGGGTAGCTGAGGCAGTTTAGCGCCTCCCTGAAGAGGAGGACGGTGGCCGTCTGCGAAGACTTGGTGCGCTACCAAGCCCGGGGACCAATCTAGTTGAGAGTTGAAGGTTGAGAGTTGAGACACTTGAAACCCGGCACCCTCAATCTGTTTAACCCTCAACCCTCAACACATATGAACTCTCAACTTCAGTCAGATTCAGTGCGCCTTTTCGCCTCGCCCAAAAGTTGGATCGAAGGTGAAGCGGTGCGCCAGCTCTTTGCCACGGCAAAGCTTGACGGCGTCCGCCACGCCGTGGGCTTCCCGGATTTGCATCCGGGCAAAGGTTCGCCCGTCGGCGCGGCCTTCGTGACCGAGGACGTGATCTATCCATACCTCATCGGCGGCGACATCGGCTGCGGCATGGCGTTGTTCAAGACGGATCTCGTCCGTCGCGACGCCAAGCTCGACCGCTGGGCGGAAAAGCCTTTCCACCTTGAACACCCGTGGGATGAGGACATCAGCGAATGCCTCACTGAGCACAGCCTTGAATCCACAGAATTCAATTCGGCGCTAGGCACGATCGGTGGCGGCAATCACTTCGCCGAATTGCAGACGGTGGAGAAGGTTTTCGATGCCGATGAGTTCAAAAAGCTGGGCCTCGGCAAACAGCAACTCGTCGTGCTCGTTCACAGCGGTTCGCGTGGTTTGGGTGAATCCATCCTGCGCGCCCATGTGGATGAACACTGCGGCAAGGGCGTGGAAGCGGAGTCGTTCGCAGCGGAGGAATATCTTCGCGGCCACGACTTCGCCGTGTGCTGGGCCAGGGCAAATCGCGAACTCATCGCGCGTCGTTTCGTCGCAACGATCGGTGCCGAAGCGGAATTCCTCTGGGATGGTTGTCACAACAGCATCACGCGTTCACCTCGTAGCAGCCGACGTAAGGAGGCTCAAACTTTTGCAGCGAATGAGAGTGCGGTCGAAAGCGGGGAGGAAGTGAGCCTCCTCACGTCGGCTGTTACATTCATTCACCGCAAGGGTGCCGTTGAGGCGGAAGGTGACTTCGTTGTCATCCCCGGTTCGCGCGGTTCGTTGAGCTACATCGTGAAGCCGACCGGCGATGGTGAGAGTCACGCCTGGTCCCTCGCCCATGGTGCGGGCCGCAAGTGGGCGCGCAGCGATGCCCGCCAGCGTATGCGCGAGCGGTTCAGCGTCAGCGAACTCGCGCAGACGCCGCTGGGTGGCCGGGTGGTTTGCGAAGAGCGCGACCTGCTCTACGAAGAAGCGCCCGCCGCTTACAAGAACATTGAGGCTGTGATTGCCGACCTCGTTGCTGCCGGACTCGTATCCGTCATCGCGACGTTGCGACCGCTCCTCACTTACAAGACGCGCAAGCCAAGGCGGTGAGTCGGGTTAATGGCCCGGCTCCCGCCATTTTTGGCGGAGGACAGCCAGCATGAATTCCCGCCGTTTTTTCCTTACACCGGCGGCGACATTGATGCGCCTTTGGGCAACAATGGTAATCTGCGGGGCGTCAATGTAGCGGCCTGGTTTTTTGGTGCTACGAATGTCCTGGACGTGGCGCCAATCGAACCGGCATCGCCAGCCGACGGAGCTGATCCCGGTAAACGCCACGGCATCGTTGCCGTTAACCGTCACGGTTGTTTTGCCCCACATGGACATGGCGGCGATGCCGGCCGCTAAGAACAGGCCCGTGATGTGCTGGAGAAAATACAGAAAGGCGGAGAATCTAAAGACGTGGTGGGCGAATTGTTTATAGGCGTCGCCAAATTGGAGGCAGATCATTGCGCCGAGCAATAGCCCGAAAGCGAAAAACAACCAGGAGCGCCGCGAGACCCCCACCGCGAAGGATTGCGGGCCGGTTTCCTGAAACCACGTTTCCTTGGAAATGACCGGGGAAACCGGTGGCATTCGTTTTTCCGGTTCCAAGAAATGGCCGCACACGCAAGGCAACGGGACGCTTTCAGTAGCACGCTGTTTTCTCAAACTGGATTCAAATCCGCATTTGGGACAGACATATCGTTGCTCCATGACCGAAGTAAAGGTGAAATCCCCCGGCAGGCCAACCTTTTTTGTCCGTGAATGCAAAGCAGCTCGCGCAGCCGGGTTTTCAATCCGACCCTAGCCGGTGCGAGTCCGGCCACGGATGCCATTCTGCGGAGGTTGATGGTTAAAAGTTGAGAGTTGAAAGTTGAGAGTTGAGAGTTGAGAGAAAAGCACGGGCGGCGACAGGGTCAAGTTCTTTCCCTCAACCCTCAACTCTCACTCTCAACCAGCTCAGGATCGTGGTGTAATAGCAGCATCTCTCCCTGTGAAGGAGACGGTCCGGGTGCAAATCCCGGCTTCCTGACCAAAAAGAAAATACGCAACGAGCGCTCAAGGAGATTGGCCTATCCGCAAGTGGATTCTGCTCATGGAGCAATCCCAGCCCCGGCTCAAAGATCTCAACGCCGGTATTTGGATGCGAGCTGTTCGTCGCGCAGGTAAATTCTGACACAATGCGCGGCGCCCGCAACCGGAAATTATTCACCGCTATTCACAGTTTCGATGGGCCGAAGTTGATCGGTTATCCTCCGCCAAAATAGGAGGGCGTAGCGTCTCGGGTGAAAACTCAAGCGCTCTGGGTTCGATTCCCGGCTGGCATGCCTCCGTTCGATCACGCCACTTCCCCATCTGCCTTTGCCGAAGAACGCCCGATGGGTGTCTTCGGCGCAAAACCGCGTCCGCAGTTTGTTTGAAAAACTTTCGCAGACTGTCGGATATTCCCGTAGTTCAACTGCGATAGAACGTCCGGAGAAAGTCCGGGAGATGTGGGTTCGATTCCCATCGGGAGCGTCAATTTGGACGGGCCGTTGAGTTTGGGTTATCGGTGAAGCGGGAAGCCGCGAAGATCGGCGTCAACGTCCTCGCGGTCGAGGTGAGGGATGTGATGTTCCCGACCGAGCTTAAGCGCGCCTTTGCCGAGGTGCAGAGGGCGAAGCAGGAAGGCCAGGCCGCGCTCGAACGTGCGCGGGGCGAAAGCGCCGCGCTCCGCAACCTCGCCAACGCGGCCCGCGTGCTGGAAGGAAATCCGGCCCTGATGAACCTGCGTCTGATGCAGTCGCTCACCTCGGCGCAAAATGCGGGCAACACGCTCGTGGTCGGCATGCCCGGCGGCTTCGTGCCACTCAAGCCAGGCGCGAAGGCCGCGAACGCGGAAAACAACGAAGCAACTTGAGCAACCCGGGCGGAGGCGAAAGCTTCCGCCCGCGCATTTAAAAGCAACCCACACCCAACAAATGAAATCAACCATTGAAAACAGTTATGAAAGCACAATCAAAACAAGGCCTCCGCCGGTTCCAGCTCAAGATCATGAGCTATGGCAATTCCTACTACATTGAGCGGATTGCCAGTCTGGAAGCCGCGCTGGCCCGCCAGCCGCGCACATTGCAAATCGACTTGATCGGTGAAGGCGAGATTCCGGCCGATTTGGCGCTGTTGATCCGGTCCATCCTGAGGCAGCGTTCGCCCAAAACGCGCATCGTCACCAATGCCCGTTCCAGCCTGCAAGGTGGTTCGGTGCTGGTCTGGCTGACCGGTGACAGCCTGGTCATCCGCAGCGACGCGAAAGTGTTCTTCCGTCGCGTGGACCTGCCTGATGACGAAGATGCGGACCAGGATAAAGTCTGGAAGGAGGGTGATCTGAAATATTCAGATTCATTTTCCGAGACTGACCCGGACGATGCCGACTACGCCCGGGTGCTCGAACTGATCAACGAATACCTGCCGGTGAAGGAAATGGCGGGCCGCCCGATCCGTGTGCCGGTGCTCCGGCAATTTGGCCTGGTGGAAAACGAGAAACTGGATCATTTCCTGGCCAACGCCTTTGGCCAGCCACGGGAATCTGATGAAGGTTCAGCGGTCGAACCCAGGGCAAAGCGTGTTCGGCCAAAAGCCAAACCCACACGAGCAGGACAGGCGAACAAATAGCCCGGTGCCGGACCGAATGCGGGCGGAGGCGAAAGCTTCCGTCCGCAATTACTAAATCATTCAACTAGCTTGGCACGGCACTTTTTATTTGTGAAAATAAACGAGTGAAGACCCTGCCGACCAAAATGACGGATGTCATTCGACACCGGAAGAACTTGAAACGGCTTATTGGTTCTATGGAAAAACGGCCCTTCGAATTCTTGCCGGAACGTTCGGTTGACTGTCTCAATCAATTCTTTAGTGGATATCAAATCTTTGGCCCACCGGTTTGGCGGGATTTGACGAGCTTTGAATTTTGGTTAGAAAAGCGGCTCTCTTATCCAACAGACTCTGGTTCCCGCTGGTATCGCTACATTCAATTGAACGCTAAAGACCGATGCGACAGTTTTGATTTGTTCTGTCGGCTCTACCGGCAGTATTGCCGAAAAAACCCCATAGACGTGCAGCCCACTGCACCTGAGATAATGCTGGGTTCAAGTTCTTTTGATTTCTATAAACATCTTTATGCCATTTCCAAGAAGCCTGGCATGTATATGGGTTCCGGCGATGTGGTCTTGATTGCCGCTTATCTCGCCGGATATTTCGCAGGAAAGAAGTGCGCCGAAGTAAGGCTTACCCCCGACGAAAATGAGTTTCATCGTTTTGGCGACTGGCTGCGTAGGCACCATAAATTAGACCAGCAATACCCTTGGTATAGACTTGTTGAAATGTGGCCGCGAGCACGCAACTCCCTCCAAGGCTTCTTTGTCGAATATGATGCGTTTTTAACAGACTTTGGCAAGACAGCGCGTGGTTTGGAGGATTTGTTTGAGGTTCTAAGCGACAGCGGATCGACGACATGTCGGCGGCGGGAAAAGGCGCCGACCGAACTTACTGTGATTGCTGATTCTCCCATGTGGTGGCGCGCGAAGCGCAGATAGCCGGGTTCCTTTCTCATCCCATTGGCCGAGCAGTTCAGGCGGCGGTTTGCAAAACCGCAGAGGCTGGTGCGAGTCCAGCACGGGATTCCATTGTCAGAAGGTCGGCACGTTCCGGGCTTGTGCCGGACGCAAATTCAGGTAGAAAACGCCGATGACGATTCGTCTGGCGAACCTTGGAGTTTTGATTGCCCTCGCTGTTTCCTTGACCGGTTGCTCGACGCGTCCCAAAGAGATGAATCTAAAATTTGAACATTACGTTTTGGACTACAAGTCGCCGGTGGATCCGAAGTTGCAAGCCAAGCTGGAAACGATTGACACAACCTTGCGCGCGAAATACGGCATCACGTCGGAGCAGACGGAAGCCGGCCTGCTGGACTTGAATACGCTGCGACTGGCCATGATTCATCCGGATCGTGAGGAATACGCCGCGAGCATTGCGAAGATCGGCATTTTGCTGGCCTACTTTCAAATGCATCCTGATGCCGCTACCAACCTGAACACCCAGACGCGGCACGAACTCGGGTTAATGGCCAAGGCGTCCGACAATGAGATGGCCTCAAAGTTTTCACACGAACTGGAGCTGAAGCAGATTCAGGCCGTGCTCAACTCGTATGGATTTTACGACCCGAACCATGGCGGCGGGATCTGGATGGGCAAACATTACGGAAAGGACGGCGAGCGTTACGGCGATCCCGTCGGCGATAATTCCCACGCCGCGACCGTGCGACAGTTGCTACGCTATTTCCTGATGTTGGAGCAAGGCAAGCTAGTCTCGCCCGCCGCGTCCAAAACAATGCGGGAGATTTTTGCGTCGCCGGACATTCCGCACGACGATATCAAGTTTGTGAAAGGCCTCGATGGCCGCAACGTGCAGATCATTCGCAAGTGGGGTTCGTGGGAGAACTGGCTGCACGACTCGGCGGTGGTGACGGGCGGCGGACGGCATTACATCCTGGTCGCGCTCACGCAAAATCCCAAGGGTGACGAGTATCTCGTAGATCTCGCCGTGGCCGTTGACGATTTGATGATTGCTCCGGCCGCAACCAAATAACCGGCATCCATGGTGCAGTCGGCGCGGCTTCACACGGTTCCTTTCACCCGCATTTTTCCCGGGCATAGGTGTTGAGAGACACACGCTTGGTGGCCGTCCGCAAGGACCCGCGTGTAGCCCAACAGAAGAGGCGTTCCGCTCAAGACGGAAAGGTTGCAGGTGCAAGTCCGGCCGTGGGCACCATTTCAGGTTGAGAGTCTATGGTTGAGAGTTGAGCGAGAAAATCCGGCCCGTCGTGGAGATGACTCTCAGCTATCAACCCTCAACTTTCAACAGTTCAAGGAATGTCAACCGGACGAGCGAGCCTGGTGGCAGTGTGCAAACACCCTCGGTGCTAACGATTGCGTCCCGCTTTTGCGGGATGTGGCGCAAGTCCACGGCATTCCGGTCTTTGCAGACGGCCACCGGCACGGCAGCAAAACGGTGGCCGTGCGCATGGCGGCCCACCGCAAGGTGCGGCAGCCCGACAATTCATTTCACGATGGCGTCGTAGATGATTTTCTTCGTGCCGAACTCGGTGTCGGATTCGTAGGGCATGATCTGTTCAAACGTCACGACAATCAACTTGTCGGCGGGGCTGGACCAGTAATGTGTGGAGGCCGCCCCGCCCCAGCCGTATTCACCGGCATGGCCAGCCGGGTCCCAGTCCGTGATCTGGGTGCGCACCGAGAAGCCCAGCCCATAGCCGGTGCCATGATGTTTTTCCTTGCCGAAATAAATCGGAAAGGCCGCCGGAGGAAGCTGGTTGCTGGTCATGAGCTTGACCGTCTGGTCACGCAGGATGCGATGTCCGTCCAAGGTTCCGCCGCGTTCAATCATCGCCAGGAAACGCAGGTAATCCCGCGCCGTGCTGACCAATCCGCCGCCGCCGGAGAACAACGTGGCGGGCTTTGCGTATTTCGATTCGGCGGGAGCATCGATCACTTTCAACGTCGCATTCGTTCGGGTGTAATTTGCCGCAAAGCGTCCCAGCTTTTCCGACGGCACACTGAAGCCGGTGTCGCTCATGTCCAGCGGCTGGAAAATGGTTTCGGCGAGAAATTCATTGAGGTCCTTGCCACTGATGACTTCAATCACCCGGCCCAGAACGTCAATCCCGGTGCCGTAAGTCCAGTCGGTTCCGGGATCGAATGCCAGCGGGACCTGCGAAAGCTTTCCGGTCATCTCGACGAGATTGGTGGACTCCAGCGGCTTCAATTGCGCGTAGGTTTTCTTGAGCGCCTCGA
Source organism: Verrucomicrobiia bacterium (assembly GCA_035577265.1). Taxonomy (GTDB): domain Bacteria; phylum Verrucomicrobiota; class Verrucomicrobiia; order Limisphaerales; family UBA11358; genus UBA11358. Next base: position 68,981 of record DATLVR010000118.1, read on the forward strand.
GGCCGTCGCCGTAAGTCAATCCGGACGTGTGCAGCATCAAATCGCGGATGGTCACGGCCCGCGCCGGAGCGCGCAGTCCATTCGTGGTGGCCACCATGGCATTGGTGAAAGCGGGAATGTATTTGGAAACCGGATCATCCAGACCGAGTTTGCCCGCATCATAGAGCGTCAGTGCGGCGGCGGTGGTGATGGCCTTGCTCATGGAATAGATACGGAAAATGGTGTCGGGCGACATTGGCTTCTTGGCCTCCCGATCCATCAGACCGTAAGCATGGAAGAAACCGATCTTGCCCTCGTGCGAAATGATGACCACGCCGCCGGCGATTTTCTGGTCGGCCACCGCCTTCTGCATGAATTGATCCACCTCGGCGAGTTTGGTTTCGGACAATCCGGCTTCGGCGGGAGTTACTTGTGGAATTTCGCGTGCCGTTGCAGTCAGCGTCAGCAAGACGAAAACCAGGCCGGAGAGAGAGGAAATTATTTTCATATTTGGCGGTTTGTGAGTGCTGCAACGTATGCCGGTGCCGGACCGGACCTCAAGACAAAACCGGCGCAGCCGGCCAATCTTTGCTCCGAGCTACGGCTCGACAGCCATTTACACCTCCGAGTGCGCGTCGCTCGAAAGGCCCCGCCCCCGCGGGAACCAAGCCGGCAATCGAGACCGGCCGGAGGTGTTCCTTTTGCTCGTGTAGCCCAACTAGCAGAGGCACGACGTCGAGAGCGTCGCCAGTGTCAGTGCGAATCTGACCACGAGCACCAGCTTTCACTCTTCGAGCTTCGGCTCGGTGAACCAATTTGGCCTGCAAGCATTAAAGTGATGCAGCGGACTTTTAATCCGCAGAACAGGGCGCGTTACCCTGGCGGGCCACCAGCCATCAGTTTTAGATTGCCGATCAGTCTTCGACTAAACTCAATCAAGTGAGCCATCGAGCAACGCGGTGAGCCAGTCGGTAAAACTAGGGGCAGCAAGGCTGAAAGATTCCTGATTGCGATCTCCGGTCCACAGAAAAACTGCTTGAGCTTTTCTCTCAGCTTCGGAAGGCAAGGCGTTAACGCGATGGGCAAGGCCACGATGCACTTCCGGATAATGGCCGAATACATACCATTTTCCTTCGCCCAGATCTGCGATTCGCAATAACCGGCTGTAAGCCCAATGGAAGTCCGTTTGTTCCTTAAATTCCTCCGGGGTTATTTGTCCACGTTTTTGCGAAGCCTGCAATTCAATGCGCGCGCTGCCAGCATCCCAAGCAGGGATTATCTCGTCCAAAGGAAGAATTCGCCAGCGTTTTTGTAAGTTGGGAAACGTTATGATCGCGCCATTGGTCTCGGAATAAAATCGCCACAAATCTGCGGGCAGGGCGGATCGAAAAAACCGGCGGCTCATTTCGTAAGGATCCATTCCGACCGGTGGCAGCACTTCGTGTTGAGCTCGAAGTCTGGCAATCTGCTTGTCAATGGCAACACCCTGGCAGATCGCCCAACCTGTCAGGGGCCGGATGCTGAAATCATTTTTTGACTGTGTCGCGCCGACCAAACCGGCGACGAACTCAAGTTCATCCGTTTGTCCTGTCTCGCGGTTCTTGCATAAGACCGGGGCTCGCGAGACGCCGCTGGGGAGCATGTCCGAGGTGCAGCCGGTAATTTTGCCCATGGCCTCCTTAGGATCACCGATTGGTCCGGGGAAAATGGTTAATTCCAAAATAGGATTTCTATGGATTGCCGGCTCATTCTTGCTGTGCTTCAAATAGGGAATGAATTTCAAGAGCCAGCCGTTCAGGTCCTCTGTTCCGTAGCGTTGAATTATTTTGCAGAGATTTTCCCAATGACTGCGGTCAACATCGCCGCTGGCCGCGCGCACAAACTGGTCACACAACGGAATGAGATGTTTTGTCCACCACGACAACTCAAGATCGGACGCATTCAGGCATTCAACTTTGGTCCGTAACAATCTCCAGTCGTCAGGATTACCCTCCAAAATCACAGAAGGAATGCCGCAGATACAATACATTACATAATCAAAATAGGATTGAAATGTGTCCATGAGCGTGACGCATTGAGCGATCCTGTCTGTGTCGGTGGTGGTGCTGAACTCGGTTTGAAAGAGGAACCTTTTGTCCGGTGGAATGTGTCGCGCGATGCCGTCAACGAACGTTCGCGTAACGTCCAGCATTTGCTGGTCATTCTGCGGCAAGGAAGCAAGGTTTAAGTCAACGACTAGCTCGATTTTGGTCTGATGCTGGACGAGTCGGGTGCGTAATGTTTCAGCATGGTTTTGGACGTGTTGAGCCGCCCCTTGAAGAATGGTCAGCCAAATCATGTCCGGAGAAAGAACCAGAGGATAGTGCTGTTTGAAGGCTAGGAAGGCGGCAGCGATTAAGGGATGAAAGTCTCCTTGCTCCAAGACTGAACGATCTTCACCCGGGAATGCCACTACGCTGGTGCGGGTCGTGCGCTCCAGTGCCGCCTTTAATCCAATGGTTGGCAGCAACTCATCGGATGGCTTCACGTCGGCCACGTCAAATTGGATCCGACGAGGAACTTGGGTGATTTCTTTCATAGCCATTAAATCACTGTGTTCACAAACCCTAAACGGTTCAAGCCTGGACTACCGCAGACACTCGGAATTTTCAGTGCATTGCCTCGTGGTGTAACCGCAGCATGCCGGGTTTTGATCCCGACGGACCTGGTGCAAATCCAGGCGAGGCAACCAACTTTGGCAGATCGAGCTTCGACCGCCCGGTGGTGAAATAGCATCACGTCTGGCCTACATCCAGAAGTCGAGGGGGCAGAACCTTCCCGGGCGACCATGGCCTCGTTGCATAATCAGCAGTGCACCGGTCTCTGACACCGCAAGTCCGGGTGCGATTCCCGGCGGCTTGCACCTTCTTCGAACAGACCATAAGAAAGAGGGGCCGGCATCATGCCGGCCCCTGTGAAATAATCAACGGTTCCACCCAATCAGGGCGGATGGCTTAAGGTGCTGGCACGACATCAACCACGCGTGGGTCGTAGCTGATGGCGCTGCCGCTCGGGTCAAGGAACTCCAACTTTACCGTCTTGGTTTCGTGCGGACGCAGGAGGCCGTCGCCGCCGACGGGAACGTTCACATAAGGGCTGCCGAGCGGCGCGAGCACGGCCGTGGTGCCGTCAGCATTGAGCAGCGTGGCGTTGAGGCTGAGGTTGTCCAGCACCAGCCACAACGGAGCGGGTATTGGGGATGTTCCGTCGTTGCTGATATGCACCACCTGGGAGACATGTTTTGTGTGCGGGTTGAAGACGAAACCTTCGCCCGTCACCGACGTGCTCACGGAAGCCGGTATCGCCCCGGGCACGAACAGGTCGCTCAGGTCATTGACGGTCGCGACGTTGTTGTAGCCGCCGAAGTTGTTGGTTTCGGACAGCGGGATGGGGTTGTTGACGAATGGCAGGCCGAAAAGTTCTTCCCACGTTTTGATGTCGGAGGAATGGCTCATCGGCAGGGCGCTGGCGTAGGCGTTGCCCTTGGCGAGCGGCGAGATGACGATTTCGGGAATGGTGCGGCTGATGTCGTCGCCGCCTTCGGTCTCATCCCACCAGATGACGATGACGCCGTTGTTCTGGTAGGCGGGCGTGGCCATGATCGCGGGGACGATTTGCGCGAGGAAATTGTCGCCTTGCGCGATGGCAGCCAGGTCGCCGGTGTAGTGCGTCCCATTGTAGGTGAATCCGCCGCTCAATGCGCTGTGGGCGTCGTTATATTGATTGGGTGTGATCCAATTGTAACGGCCGACCGTGTCGTGGTCGAGATCCTCAAACAATTGTGCGAGCGGATGGACGTTTTGGAGGAGCGTGTCGTAGAAGAACGCCATCGGGTTGTGTTTGACGGCGTAGTTGTATTGCGTCGTGCCGTTGAACGGATTGACCGGGCCGTTCGTTCCCGAAGCGCTGTTGGTCGGGCTGAGGCTCAATTGCACGTCTTCCTGATAATTTTTCCAGGGGATGCCCGCCGCATTGAACTGGGCGGTGAGGTGTGGCACAGAGAAGATGTTGCCGGTGGCGGGCTTGGGATCCGCATCGCTGTGGAACCCGAAGTCCGATCCCGCTTCGGCCCAGATATAGTTCGGCTCGGAGGGATGAGCGCCTTTGCCGGCGTGGTAGTAGGCCGTGGCGAACGAGACCTGCACCGCGTTCGAATGGCCCGGTGTGATGAGACTGTTCATGAACGGCGCGGCGGGATTGCCGAAGATTTGCGCCGGACTGGTCTGGTTGGTGGGTTGCGTGAAGTTGTGATTCTCCATCGCAATCACAAAGATGTCGCCGATCTGCTGGACGGACGGTTCGGCTGTGGCCGCCGTGGCCGCGAGCAGAACGCCGGTCAAGGCCGCACCCAGCAGCGCCGCCGGGCACCCTGGTTTTCCTGACAGCGAACGCGCCGTTTCGGGTGTGCGGTTTGTCTTGTTCAACCGAGCTACTTGTGTTGTCATATTTACCCTTTCGTTGTTGTTTTGTTGTTCCAGTTTTCAGGCTCCCTTCTCATCCTGACTTAACCACACCCCTCCGCCGCGGGTAAACGTGACAATTGTGAACATCCCGCAACGAATATGGCAGCGCGGTGACGACGAAGTGACCTGTCCGGAAAGTGCATTTGAAAGACGGTCCGGTGAAAATTTTCGGTTAAATCCTCGGACTGCGACCGTGTAATTCCAGACGCGGCAACCAATTTTGGCAAGTCGAGCTTCGACCGCCCGGTGATGAAACAGGATCATGTCTCTCTTACAAAGAGATGTTGAGGGTGCAATTCCTTCCCGGGCGACCAGCCTTCGCTCTGCGCGCTTCGGCCCGGCAGGCCACTTTACATTTGCCTCCGGAATATTTTTTAAGAACCTGAACCCGTCGTATGGATGACACCTGCGTTTTTTGCCTGCGGAAAGTCCCCACGCGCGGCCACCATGTTGTGCCGCGCTGCAAGGGCGGACGGGAAATCGCGCCCACGTGCCACAGCTGTGAAGATTTCATCCACCAGACCTGGACGCATAACGAACTGCGGGATGACTTCAATACCGTGGAGAAAATCCGCACCGATGAACGATTCCAGAAATTTCTCCGCTGGCTTTACAAGCAGAAGACGGAAACGGTTTTCAAATCCCGTCGCAATCGAGCTCGCACGGATCGGAAATATCGCTGAAGCTGTCGTGTGAAAACTGTCGACACCATCGCGCTCATCTGGCTAGCCGTCTTCAACACCGTGACTTTCCTCGCGTTCGGCTTCGACAAGTGGTGCGCCGGGCGCTCTGGCCGGCGAGTCGCTGAATTGACGTTGGCGATGCTGGCCGCGCTGGGCGGCTGGCCCGGTGGATTGATTGGAATGATTGTGTTCCGGCACAAAACCGCCAAGTGGACATTCAAGTTCAAATACGCACTCGCGCTGATCCCCTTTGCCGCCGAAATCTGGGCATGGCTTCGCTGGCATTGAAGCTTCAAGCCAGAGGTGCCAACAGCTTTCAACGTGCGCCACAACTCTGATCGCCCGCTCACAAATACCTGAGGCGATGCATTCCAGTCGGCCTAGTCCTGCTGCTGCGGCCGGGCGGCATCCGGTTTTGCCGCCATCCAAACCTGCATCGGAGAGGTTCCGCGATTGGCGTTCGCGTAATACGGGATGGCTGTGACTTTGAACGGCGTCGGCGCTACCGGACTCTTTCCATCCTGAAACAGCGCGGTCGCGGTTCCGGTAAGAACCGTGACTCCATCCAGAATGTTGCTCTTGTATTCGGAATCGAATTTAGTCTCTGGCGGAATGACCAGATTTTGAACGGCGGCTCCGTTGTCCGCGCCCTCAAAGCAATAAACCAGCGGCCCGCGCATCAAGGCAACGCGGTCTTTGTCCGCCTCGACCCTGGCATTCGCCTTCACCAATTGCACCGGCATGTCCAGGGTCAGTTGCACCACATCGCCTGACTTCCATCGGCGATGCAGCGTGGCGTAGCCGCGCACGATTTCAAAGTTGTCCACGGGTTTCCCGTTCACCTTTAGATGCGCGGCGCCGTTCAGCGGACGATTGCTTGCTTCGTAAAGATCGTCGGGCGACGAGGCACCCTGACACCAGCCGGGAATGCGGATATGCAAATCAAATTCGCTCGCTTTCGCCGGTTGGACTTCGATTTTTACCTCACCATTCCAGGGATAATCCGTCGTCTGCTTCAGCACCACGGTTTGGCCGGCCAGTTGAATTTTGGCTTTGCTGCCGACAAACAGGTTCACGTAGATGCCCGCTTTGTCCTGCGCATAAATGTAGCCGGGCATCGCGCCCATCAGTTTCAGAAACATCGGCGGACAGCAGGGGCAGCCGTTCCATGACCAGCGTGAGTTGCCGTTGGCGGATTGAAGTGGATTCACGTAGGTGTAGGAATTTCCGGCCAGGGAAACACCGGCCAGTGCGCCGTTGAACAGTTCACGTTCCAGTGCGTCAACGTAACGTGCGTCGCCATTGAGCAGATTCAGGTTTCGACTGAAAAATCCGGCGGCCACCGCTCCGCAGGTTTCCAGATAACCATCGTTGGGCAGTTGATAATTCTTTCCGAACGCCTCGCCTTCCGCCGTCGCGCCGATGCCGCCGGTGACATACATTTTTTCGCCGCACATGTTGTCCCACAAACGGGCGGCGGCATCGTGATAATCGCCACGGCCATTGATGCCAGCCAGTCCGGTGACGCCGGCGCACAACAACGCGGCGCGGACGGCATGACCTTCCATCTCGATTTGCTCAAGGACTGGTTTGTCATCCTGGTTGTAAGCGCCATACGACTTCTGGTCCTTGCGCTGATGCCCGCGCGCTTCGACCCAGTATTGCGCCAGCTCAAGGTAACGGCGCTCATCCACCGCCACCGGCATGTCGCGCTTCAACCCCGGATGCTGCTGGAAGAAAAGATAAAGGTTTCCGAACGCCTCTTCGGCGATCGCATGATTGGTCACCAATTCGTATTTCGGCGCCGGCCCGATTTGATCGCAGGTAAAGTTCGCCAGCTTGACCGCGACTTTCAGCAAATCGGTCCTGCCCGTGGCCTGATAATAATGCAACGCCGCCTCGCACAGTGCGCCCACGTTATACATCTCGTGCTGATAGCCGTCGTTGCCGCCGTTTAATCCCCAACGCTGGTTGGGATGTTCCAGTTCAGTCCAGGTGTTCAGGTAACCGTTCGTATCCCTGGCTTGCGCCGTCGCGATGCGCGCGATGTAGCCGTCAATCCGCTTTTCCAGTGCGGGATCCGGATGCGCCGCCAGAAAATCGGCCGACCCGCGGATCATTTCGTAGATCAACCCGTCATACCACGGTGGACCGGCATGGCCGCCCGATTTTCCGTCGCGAACACGGTCGAAATTGTTGATGGCACCGCCCCGGTCATTGTCGAATTTATCGAAGCAATCCGGGATGGTGACTTCCTGCCACACCTTGCGCTTGGGTGACCAGAAGGCGTCGTCAATCGTCACCGATTGGATCGGGACCGGCGTCAGTTGATCTGACGTTTGGGCGGTCGTTTTGACGATGCCGCCCGGCAGACAGCACAGCGTTCCCACAATGAGGCCGATGGAAATATTTTTCATGGCGCGAACGCGAATTTTGAAGCAATGCTCCCGCGCCGGCAAGTTTTCCATTTCAATAAAGAACAAACACCTCGCCGCTGCGTAGCTGCGTTCGGCAGAACGCGGCCATCTGAAAAGTTTTGATTTGCTGCGCTCTACCGAGTCGCAGCTACGAGAAAGAATTTTTATGACCGACATACTGAACAAATCCATCGTGCTCGTGCTCAACCGCAACTGGCAGGCGATCAACATTCGCACGCCGGCGGACGCCTTTTGCCAGCTGGCAACAAACGCCGCCACCGCGCTGGACATTGATTTGGGCGAAGGTGGCCATGCGCAAGCATTGCGCCCAGTGACGTGGGACGAGTGGATCACGCTGCCGGTGCGCGACGGCGACAACGCCGTGCGCACGGCGCACAGCGTAATTCGCGTGCCGACCGTCATCGTGGCCGTGAACTTCGCCAAGGTGCCAAAGAAGCGCCCGAAGCTCAGCGCAAAGAACATCCGCGAGCGCGATGGCAACCGCTGCCAATACACTGGCCGCCTGCTGCATCCGACTGAGGGCAGCCTCGACCACGTCGTGCCCCGCTCGCGCGGCGGCATGGACACTTGGGAAAACCTGGTCTGGTCCGCGAAGGACGTGAACCAGCGCAAGGCCGACCGCCTCCCGCACGAGGCCGGCCTCAACCTGCTCAACGTCCCGCGCGCGCCGAAGGAACTGCCAGCCACGGCCTACCTGCGCAACGCCCACGGCGTCGCCGAGTGGGAACTGTTCCTCAACAAGGCGTAGCCTTGACCCAATGGTAAAGCAAAAAGAAACAAACCGAAGCCCGGAACGGGCGAAAGAAAATAGCCCAGGGCAAGCGATCCCGCTCTGCGGGAAGCGCCGCCCTGGGTTAACGAAATAAAAATTAACAAGCCCTGTAAGGGCGATAGAATTAAACATGCTCGAACTCAAATAACAGTTCGAGCAAACTTGGCGCTGCTTCATGAAAGAAGAATTCAAACCAGAAGTTGTTCGGGAGCGAATGCAAGAAGATCAGAAAGAGCTTCTCGGCCATCTCAATTCGTGCATTGGCAAAACCAACGCGGAAAACGCGTTTATCTCATTCGCGGTGTTCCTCATTAGACGATGGATGGCCGAACGGTTGGAAAATGGGGCGCCTTCGCCTCGTCCGGCACTCGTTGAGTTTGCAGCGTTTTATCTTTATCCCCATTTTGGGAACACAACCCAGCGAAATGCTTCCGCCGTCGCATCAGTGATAGCGCTGCTCGAAAAACTAAGGGAGGGTCGCACGCTTGAACACGTGGTTTCTGGGGACAGGGGACTTGACGCAAAACTGGCAGAGATTGTCAGTCATGTTCACATCTACTTGGATGATGTCCGTGGCGCTGGCTACATCACTCAGATTCGCGAGCAAATTGAATGTGTTCACGGTCCATTTGAACAGCGCTATCGTGGATGCGTGGGAATTGGGCCGAAGAGAGCTGTTGAATTGCTCTACGCAATTCAAGATCAACTGAACGACAACTTCTCGGCGACGTGCAAATCAGCTTCCGAAGCTATGTCGGCCTACGAAGAAGTCCTTTTGAAAGCAATTGAGGCCTCAACTGAAAAACAGGAAGAGAGACGTGAATCCGCCAAGTCGCTTGCATTTGTTGAAGCGGTATCGGGTAGCGTTGCTGATCGCTTTCCAGTTGCTCGCGAGCAACTGTCGGCTCTTCCTAATCCGCCCACGAGCGAAGAGTGGGTAGGGTTGGTTCGCTTGATTGGATTGACCACTGATGTTCGGAAAACCCTGACAGCAACAGTCGATGTAAAATCGCGACCGTTATTTGTTTTGCCAGACAGTCGCCTGTTTTTTGTCGATCTCTCGTCGGTCTTGGACGAACTCTTTTCCGCATACGAACGCGTAGCCAAGGCAGACCAACCATTTTTTAGTGGAAAATACCACAAGAATCAGAAAGTGTGGATGGAAGGGAAGGTTGCCGAGTTTTTGCAGCGAATATTTCCTGACAAGCATGTGTTTGTGGGGCTCGATTATCCGAACCCTGACCAACCGGGACACACGGCTGAAATGGATGCCGCAATTGAATGGGGAACTTTTTTAGTGTTAGTTGAAGCAAAGGGGAAGCAGTTCAGATTGCTTGAAGCTCTCACAGACTTGGGAAGATTACGAACCGACCTAAAGAAAAATGTTCAAGACGCGTTTGAGCAGGCCGAACGCGCGATGCGGTTCGTTAACGCGAACCCGCGCGCTATCTTTAAGGAGCGAAAGACAGGACGAGAATTGGAAGTCTCTCATAAGAAGCTGCGTAGAGTCTTCAAAGTTTCCGTAACTCTTCAGCATCTTGCAGACTTCGCGACGCAGTTGGCCAATTTGAAGGCGTTGAATTTGTTTCCGAAAGGCGATTACCCCTTTTCGGTGAGCCTTGCTGACCTAGACATCATCACTCAGTTTTGTGAAAGTCCCGACGTATTTTTGCACTACATAGAGCGCCGCTTGGAGTTGCAGCGAAGTGAAAAGAATATTATGGGTGACGAACTTAATCTGTTCGGCACTTACTTGAAAACGCGGTTGCAACCTTCACTGTTTTGGGAGCGACAGCCTGACGATGGAAAGCCATTCACACTGATGTGGATTAGCGACGGAAGCGAAATGTTTGACGCGTGGCATGACGCCAAACTTGGATTGCGAAAAGATGCACCGGAGATTCGCCTAGCCCTTCCTCCGCAAGTCAAAGACCTTCTTGTAGAACTCCGAAATCGAGACGACGACGGCGCTCGCTGGATCGCATTTGCTCTACTGAATCTATCGCGGAATGGAGCTGATAGACTGGAACGCTTGCTCAGTCAGATCAGGGAACAAAACGTAGAACCCGGGAACATGAAAAGCACGATGTTCGTAGATGAGTCGCTTGTTGGCATAATAACGGTGGGCCGAATGGTGACGACTAAACATTTGCGCGAAACTCTGTTCGCTCGAATCTCCGTCGAACAGTATCGACGCAAAGCAAAATCTGCGTTCGGATTCGCAATCGAATTAAACGATCCTTTCAAGCCATTTGATTTTGCGTGTTGGGCTGAAGGTGAATGGAAATACGAACCTGAAATGGAACGCGTGTTAAAGATGATGCCGCCGCTTAAACTTTGGCCTGGCCAAAAAACTCCTCGTCCGGATTCAAGCTGTATTTGCGGTAGCGAAAAGAGGTTTAAGGACTGCTGCTTTCCATTTTTCAAATGAGCACCAAAGCTTTTCTCCATCTCGGCGTGCCAAAACCTCCCTCGGAGCGCGGTAAATTTCCCGCGCGGCTGCATGTCTTGCTCGCCAGAGATGCGAAGATCGGACTCGTCATCCGGCGCGGACCTTCGAAATCAGTTTGCACGGTGCTGTGGAATCGCAATCGTGACACTTTCAAGCTCGGCCAGTGGATGCGTGGGCGAATCTACGAACGTCGCAGCGATTTGTCTCCAGACGGGAAGCATTTGATTTATTTTGCAATGAATGGTCGCTGGAAATCGGAGGCTAAAGGATCTTGGACGGCCATCTCCCGCGTTCCCTATCTGAAGGCGTCGAGCTTGTATGCCAAGGGCGATTGCTGGCACGGCGGCGGAATGTTTGCGTCGGAACGGAAATTCTGGCTGAACGACGGTTATGGGCACACACAATTGAAGAGATCGGATGAGGTGCGCCGAACTGTAAGCTACAAACCACCGGGTTATTTCGGCGGTGAATGCCTGACGGTTTACTACAACCGACTGCAACGCGATGGCTGGGCAATGAGTGACAAGGAATATCAGGGAGGGACACTATTTGAGAAGAAGCTGCCGAAGTCATGGAAGTTGCGGAAGTTGGCGTTTGCTGAATCCACCATCGGTGCTCCACCGGGTCATGGTTGCTATTGGGATGCCCATGAACTCCGTCATGAGGCAACCAAAACGATTCTAGCCTTCCCTGAATGGGAATGGGCGGATTATGTGGATGGACGTTTAGTTTTTGCAGTTGAAGGACAGTTGCGGGCGGCGCAGTTGGGTCGAGGAAAACTTTCCAACGAGAAACTGCTGCACGATTTCAACGATATGAAATTTGAGGCGATTGCTGCGCCGTATTGATTGAAATGAACACCAAAGATTTTCTCCGTCCGGACGTGGCATTGGGACGCCTCCGTTCGCCGGGCCGGTTGACCGAGGTGTGAAACATGTTACACTTAAACCGTGAAAACGATCACGATCCGTGATTTGCGCCAGCGCTGGCCGGAGGCGGAAAAGTCGCTGCAGGTCGAAAATGAAATTGTCATCACCCGCGACGGCGAGCCGGTTGCCAAGCTGGTGCGCCTGGTCCAACCAGAAACCAAGCGCAAGCGCTGGAATCCTGAAGTGCACGCGGCGCGGATTAAAAAGATTTTGGGGAACAAGGTTTTTCCGTCCATTGACAAGCAACTCGCCGAGGCGCGGGCCGACCGCAATCTGTGATCTACATTGACACCAGTTGCCTGCTGAAGATTTTGCGCACCGAGCCATTGAGCGCGAATGTCCGCCGGGCGATTGCCCTGGAAACCGAAGTCCTCGTTTCCATGCTGACGGAGTTGGAAACGCTGGTACAACTCAAAGCCATCTGGACCGGCGGAGGTTTCACGCGATCGCAGTGGCGCAAGTTGGAAGCGGAACTGGCGCTATTGCGAAACCAGCCGCCCTTTCAATTTCGCACGCTTCCATCCGCCGTTTTCCAGGCGGCTTTGCGTCAACATCGGAATTCGGGCGACTTGCATTGCCGCTCTTTGGATCGCCTCCATCTCGCGGCCATGGAGGAATTGAAAGTTTCGCGCCTGATGACACACGATGAGGGACAAGCCAAGGCCGCCCTTGAGGCGGGTCTTGAAGTGGTCCGTCCTGGGCGTGATTGACCGGCTTTCGCGTGAACTGGCCAAAGAGTTTCCGAAGATGACAGGGTTTTCCCGGTTTAATCTTTACCGGATGCGGATGTTCTTTCTGGCTTACTCGGGTGCGGACGCAATTGTAGCGCAGCCTGTGCGACAATTGCCGGGCGCGGGTGTGCTGGGCATCGTTCCCGGCTCGATGGCGACGCCGGGCTTTGTCGTCAGCGGCAAGAAGGGCAATGCAGAATCGTTGAACTCGGCGTCACACGGAGCCGGCCGCGCGATGAGCCGCAAGGCCGCCAACGAGAAGTTCAACTGGAAGGACGTGAACCGTTTTCTCAAGCAACAGGGCGTGACGCTGATCTCCGCCGGCCTCGATGATGTGCCGATGGCCTACAAAAATATCCGCGAAGTCATGGCGGCGCAGAGGGATCTGGTCACCGTGCTCGGCGAATTCATGCCGAAGCTGGTAAAGATGGCACCAGGCGGCGAGTGGCCGGAGGATTGAACCATCTTGCGCGATAAAAAAGAGCACGCCTTTGCTGGCGTGCTCCTGTGTTTTGATGAAGTGCGGATTTAGTTTTTTGCAGTCTGTTTTTGCTCGGCATTTTGTCCGCGCAGCATGATGCCGAGCAGCCCGTCCACCAATCCGTTGCTTCCGGTGGCTCCACTGACGGAAACGTCCGGCACGATCCGCACGTTGCGTTCCCCAATGATCTGCATCAATTGCATGACCGTGTAGCCCTGCACACCGATGGACTCAACGCCGGCGCGATACGCCTGTGCTTTCGCATCGCCCGTGGCACGGATGGCTCCGGCTTCACCGATCGCCCGAAGGCGCGTGGCCTCGGCTTCGCCCGTCGCGTGTTTCACGCTGGCGTTGGCTTTCAACTCGGCGATGTTCACGCCTTGTTCCGCGCCGACGACCTGCTGCTGGATGTCCGCAAGCGAGGTCTGACGCACGAGCTGCTGGCGCTGCTCTTGCGCGGCGCGTTGCGTCTCGTAGGTCTTCCGCTGTTCTTCGGCGATCTTGCGATCAGTCTGCGTGGTCATCAGTTCCGCCGGCGGATTGATGTCGCCGATCAGCGTATCAATCGCCTGCACGTCATACGCACCGATGGCGGCGCGGATGTGTTCTGCCGCGTCCACCTGCCGGTGGCTGCGCGCGCTCAGGAAGTCGAGCACCGTGAAGTCCTGCGCGGAATTGCGGAAATAATTTCCGACAATCGGCTGCAGGACATGGTCCACCAGGTTTTGCATCGAGCCCACGCGGCTGATCACCTTCGGCGCATCGAGCGCGCCGACGTGGATGATCTGCGACACGTCCAGATTGAACGCAAACCCGTCCTTCGAACGCACGGTGATGGACTGCAACTTCGAGTCGTAATTATGCGCCTCGGTGCGGTTCGCCCAGTTCAACACGATGTTCGTGGTCGGCACCAGCTCGACCTTCATCACGCGCGTGTTGAGCGGATGTTTGCCCGGATACAGCGGCGTCACCCACACGCCCTTGTGCCCGGTGTTCACCAGGTCGCCGTGCTTGAAGTCCACGCCGCTGACGTCCTCGTGCGCCTTGCCGACGAACGAGATGACGACCCCGACGTAGCCGATGGGAATCTGCACCATCGGCACTTGCTCCACCTGCACGAACCACGGGTTCAGGTTCCAGACACCGGACAAAATGATTTGCTCCTGCAAACCGCGGCTGCCGCCGCCATCCAGAAACGCCTGCGCGTTCTGGAAGCTATCGTGTCCGGTGATGGACTGACCAGCGATTTCACTCGCTGCGATGGGTTGGCCATCCAGCGCGGTGACGATGCCCACCATGTCTGATTCGACGCGATGCAGGAGCAGTTGCTCCGGCAACATGCCGTGCTCGTGGGCGGTCGCCGCTGTGATGATGGTGAACAGTGCGGTGTTGATCCGGTAGGTGCCGCCGGTGAGAATGCCGAGCTGCCGGCCTTTCTCACCGCCGTAGACTAGGAACTTCCGGGCGTCCTGGAAGTTGTCACACTCCACGCGTTTGCCGAGGATGTGTTCCGCCGGCATCGCGGCACCGTCCGCCGCCATGACCAGGGCAATCTCGCCCTGTTGTACGACGGTGACCGGCACTTTGATGATGCGGTATTGCCACGGCCAGTAGCCAGAATGCAATCCCGGCGCGAGTGTGTCCGCCTGAAACCCCGCCTCGCCTTCGAGCGCGAGCAGATGTCCTGGCGGCAGCGATTTGGCGGCGAAGCGTTTGATCACGATGCCGACCTGGCGTTCGCGGATGAGCACGAAGCCGGACTGCAACACGAGCGCGATCAACGCGAGCGCATACCAATACCAAGCCACACCAAACCAGATGCCACCGACTGCCAATAGGATGTTTGTAGTCATAACGATCTCCGATGTGGTTGGATCGCGGACACGGGTTATCGCCGCGCCAGGACACAACGCGTTTCACTGGGGAGACCATGGGTTCCCGCACACGCGGGAGCTAGAGGATCGCCCTTCCAGATGCCGACGAGGTTAGCTGACGGGCTCGGTCCTGAAAGTAACCGCGACGGTGGTTCGCCACCGGCGTTAGCCCCATCCTTGGTTTTCCAAGGGTTGGTTCCCCCGCACTGACTCGCAGGAAGGCGAGCCAGCTTAGGCTGCATACGGGACGACACTCTCAAACATTGGCAAAGGTGTCAATCAAGGCAGACGTAAAGTCCACCGGCAAAGGCAAAAACAGTTTTTTTGCGGCTGTATTTCACCGAGGCGAAGTGATTGCGGCAATGAACAATTCCCGCTGGACGGCATGAATGAATTGGCGGCTGGCCTTTGTGAAGCCTGCGCGCTTAGCTTCTGGGAGAAATGGATTCTTGCGCGACGATCCCATCGGAAACTTGACCGCTTCAACTATGTTAGTGTATGCTAACATAATGGTTAATAAACCATCTAACCGGTTGCCCGCGGTTGAACGACGCAAAAGCATTCTCGCCGCCGCTTTGACGGTGCTCGCGCAGGAAGGGTATGCGGGCATGACGACCGCGCGCCTCGCACAAAAGGTCGGCATCTCGGAACCCATTCTCTACCGTCATTTTTCCTCCAAGCGAGCCATCCTGCGGGCGGTGCTGGATGAGGTGATTGCGCGCATGTTGACGGCCTTTTTTGAACTGACCAAGGCCGAGACCGACCCGGTCGCCGCCTTGCGCGTCATTTGCCACGCTTATCCGGAACTGGCCCGGCGCTTTCACCGGGAATTTAGCGTCATCAACCAGGCGCTGGTCGCCGCCAACGATCCAGCAACCCGGAAAATTCTGGCGCGTCATTACGACGCCTATCATGGCTTCCTGCAAATGCTGATCGAACGCGGCCAGCAGGCCGGCAGCCTGCGCCGGGACATTCCCGCCGCGGTGGGCGCGTGGCATATCATCCATTCCGCCCTGGGATTTTTAATGACCCAACCCGTCCGCAAATGCGCGAACTCCGCGAAGGAGTTTGAACGCCTGGCGGAAGCCGGGCTCACCGGCCTGATGAAAATTTCATGAGAAAATTAACACCCGAAACGGATCTCCTGTCCTGCGGCCAGCAGGCGCTGTGGTATTTGAATCAACTGGAACCCGACAGCACCGCCTATCATCTGGGGCTTTGCTTGGAATTGCACGGGGCATTGGACGAAGTCGCGCTGGCCCTGGCCTGGGCGGATATCGGCCTGGCCCATCCGCAATTAAGGGCGCGCTTTGTCATCCAGTTGGACGGGCCCGCCGTGGCCATTGATTCTGTGCCGGCTCCCTTGCTCGTGGAAAAGGGCGGGGCGGAAAATCTTAAACAATTTTGGCAGGAAATTGCGAAACGCCCCTTCGCCCTCGACCGGGAAGCTCCCGCCCGGGCCCTGCTGTTGCGCGGTTCAAACGGTGTGTCCCACCTGCTGCTTTGTTCGCATCATATTGTCACCGATCTTTGGTCCTCGGCCATCATTTTGAGGGAATTGTCAGCCGGTTATCGTGCGCGCATTACGGGAGGCAACGCTTCGACCGCCGCCGGCCGCAAAATTGAATATCCCGAATTTGCGGCAGCGGAACGGCGCTGGTTGGCTGAATCGGAAGGTTGCGACGCCTGGAATTTCTGGCGCCAGCATTTCGACGGCGTCCGGCTTGATGCCATACTGACCCGCAGTGCCGGAAATGGCGCGAGCGGTGAAGTCCCCATCGTTCTGGCGGAGGCCGAAGGCCGACTGATCCGTCAGGTGGCGCGCGAAAAAGCCACCACACCCTATGCGGTGCTGCTCGCCGGCTATGCGCGTCTGCTGGGCGAAGAAACCGGCCGTGATGAACTGATCATCGGCAGCCCGGCCACGCTTCGCAACCGGGCGGCGCTGCGCAACACGGTAGGATATTTTGTCAATGCCGTGCCGGTGCGTTGTCTGGTCGGCACCGACGGAGGCGATGCCGTGGGTATCGTCGCGGTCAACGCGCAAAACGCCCTCAGGCAGCGGCGCTTTCCCTTTCCGGTGCTGGTGGAACGTCTGGGCATTCCCCGGACGCCGGGGACAACGCCGATTTTTCAGTCCATGTTTGCCTACCAATCGTTGCCACGGGCGGATCGGGGTTTCCTGGCCTTGGCGTTAAGCGGCGGGGGCGCGCAGTGGGAGTTTGGCGGGGGCATCGCGGCCCGGACGGTGGCCATGCCGGCTTTTGATGCGCAATTTCCCATCGCCCTGGCGCTTGGGCCGGAGGGCGGGGGATTTTCTGGCAACCTGCAATTCGATGGCCGCCGCGTCACCGCGCCCGATGCCGTCCGGCTGGTCGAACGATTTCCGGATTTAATCCGGGAATTTTTAACCGGCAGAACACCGAAGCATCCTCGCGCTGTGCCGACGGATCAGGGCGAGCGTTTAGATCATCTGTTCGACCAGACCGTTCGCCGGATGCCGTCGGCGGTGGCGGTGAGGGAAGGCAGCGTGAATTTGAATTATGCCGAAGTCCAGACGCGGGCCGAAGTCCTGGCTGCGGGTCTGGTGGCAACGCTACCGGACGATGATTGTCCCGTGGCCTTGCAAATGTCTTCCTGCGCTGAAGCGTCCATCATGATTCTCGCAATCCTGAAAAGCGGACGCGCCTTCCTGCCGATTGACCCGGGCGAGCCCGTCGCCCGCCGTAACGCGGCGCTGTTACGCACCGGGGCCGGCGCGCTGGTCTCACCGATCGGTTTTGATCCCGGCGTTTTGCCGGTCGCCGTCATCCCGCTCAATCCCGAACAACTAAGCCGCCCGCAACCGCCCATCATTCGCCCGCACAAATATTCAAAAACCGCCTATTTGATTTACACCTCCGGCAGCACCGGGGAACCCAAGGCGGTTGAAGTCGAACACGCGGCCGTGATCAATCACGCCCGCGCCATGTCGCACCTCTTTGGATTGACGACCAACGACCGTGTGCTGCAATTTCACACGCTCGCTTTCGATGCGGCGTTCGAGGAAATTTTCCCCAGTTGGATCGCCGGTGCCGGCGTGGTGTTTGAACCGCAGGCCAGAAATGTCGGCGTTCCAGCGTTCCTGGAGCTGGTTCAAGCAAACGGCATCACGGTCTTGAACCTACCCACGTCCTATTGGCACACATTGACCGCGGAAGCCGTCCGCTTGCAGTTGCACCCGCCGTCAACCGTGCGCTTAATGATTGTGGGCGGCGAACAAGCATCCGCCCGGGTCTATTCGGCCTGGCGTCAACTGGCCCCTGACTGCCGCTGGATCAACACCTACGGCCCCACGGAAACCACCATCACCGCCCTCGCTTATAAACCCAATGCGCCCTTGCGCGGCAACGTGCCCATCGGCCAACCCATTGACGGTGTCACCGCCCTGCTCATGAATGAAGCGGGCGAAACCATCCCGTTCGGCGTGGGTGAACTTTTCATCGGCGGCAAAGGTCTGGCGCTGGGCTATCGCGGAGACGCTGAAACCACCGCCGCCAAATTTGTGGAGCGTCGGATTAACGGCGAGGTGCACCGGTATTACCGCACCGGCGACCGCGTGCGCCGGCGGCGCGATGGAAATTTTGAATACCTTGGACGGCTTGACCGGCAGTTGAAAATCCGCGGCTATCGTCTGGACCCGGACGAGATCGAACAGGTGTTTCGCTCCCATCCGTCCGTTCTGGATGCCATTGTGAAACCGCAAACCGTCGCCGGCGAATTGATTTTGACCGGCTGGATCACGTGTGCCGACGCGTCCCTGACCGAACGCGAATTGCGCGATCATTTCCTGCGGCATCTGCCGGCCCATATGTTGCCGTCGCGACTACATTTTGTCGCGCGGCTGCCGCGAAAGCCGAGCGGCAAGATTGACATGGCCGCCTTGGGCCGCACGGGCCAGCCGGAGGCAAATCCGCAGCGTCAGGGTCCGAGGGAACTGGCGGCGCTGTTCTCGGAATTGTTGGGGCACAAAGTTGGGCCGCAAGATGATTTCTTCTTGTCTGGCGGCCATTCGTTGCTGGCCATCAAGCTGCTGGGCCGGATCGAAATGCAATTTGGCGCGCGCGTGGCGTTGTCCGATTTTGTCGCTGCCCCCACGGCCAAAAAACTGTGGGAACAGCTCCAGTTGTCCCCGGCTTCCCACAACCTCCGCCTTGAAGCCGACGCCGCGTCGGAAACACCCGTTTCGGCCCAACAAAAACGCGCGCTCATCGCGCACGAAATCGGGCTGCCCTCGCTGGCCAACATTGTCTTGCTCCTGCGCATCGACGGCCAGTTTGGTGCGCCAGCATTTGAGCGCGCCGTGGCAGTCGTGACGCGTCAAAACTTTCTTTTGCGCGCGGGATTCTTCCGGACGGAAACCGGAATAGTCCTGCGCGAAACGGAACCGCCAAAACTGGAACATCACACGCTCGCCGCGGACGATTTCAGGCAGGCCGTGGCAGAACTGGCCCGGGCGGAGGGCCGCCAACCGTTCAAGCTTGATGAACCCGCACCCTGGCTCAGGCTGTTGCTCGTTTCCGACCGGGCAAATCAACATCAGCATCTGATTTTAATCACGCATCACGCCGTTGCCGACGGCTGGGCGTTCGAGTTGTTGCTCGATGACTTGCGCACGCAGTATCATCACGGCGAATTGCAAAAGCCGGTGCGCGACTATTGGGCCCATGCCCAACAACAGGCGCGCTGGCTTAAAAGCCCGGAGGCACAAAAGCAAATTTCCTTCTGGCAGACGCGCCTCGCGAACGCGCCGGAGCCACGGCTTCCCTGGCGTCGCCCCGCCGCCGGCGGCTCGTCCTGGCAGGTGGAACAACGCGAGCTGACGCTCCCGTCAAAACTTTCGCGCGATTTTCGCCGGGTCGCCGCCGCCTATGGCACCACACCTTTTGCCCTGGCCATGGCGTGTTTCAAAGCGCTGATCCATCGTTACGCCGGCCAGACTGACCTTGTGCTGGGAACGGTGGTGTCCAACCGGTTGACCCCGGCGGATCAAAGCCTCTTTGGCCCGGTGCAAAATCCGGTGCTGATTCGTGACGAAGTCACTGCCAGACTTTCGATGCGGGCGCTCGCGCAGCAAGTGGCCCGCTCGCTGGCCGAAGCGGAAAAACACGGAGCTTTGCCGTTTGAACGCGTGCTTCAGGCGGCGTTGCCCCAGCCGGCGATGGCCCGCGAAGGCGGCATTCAATTTCTCTCCCGGGATCACGAGACGCAAACGTTTCAACTGGGTGACGCTTCCGTTCATTCCATTGGACTGCCCGCGCAAGAAAGTCCGTTTGAATTGTCCGTCGCCGTCTCGCTGGCGTCGCCCCACGTCAAAATCGGATTCGAATATCAGCCGACCGCGTATGACGCTTCGGGCATCGCATGCCTGATGGCCCAGTATGCCGCGTTGCTAAAAGCTGTCGTCGAGGCTCCCTCCGTCACGGTGGGCGAATTGAATCTGCTCCCCGCCGCCCAACAACGGGCACTGCAGCGTCGCGTCTCAAACAAATTCCTGCCGCGCCGGGAACTGCTGCACGCCGGGTTTGAATCCGAGGCCGCCAAAAATCCGCAGTCGACGGCGATCATCACCCGCGAACGTTGCCTGACCTATGGCGAACTCAACTCCCGTTCCGACGCCACGGCAAATGCGCTGCGGGAACAGGGATTGAAGGCTCGCGGACTGGTGGCAGTGATGCTCCCGAAAGGTTGGGAACAGGTGGTTGCCTGCCTGGCCATCTTGAAAGCCGGCGGTGTCTATGTCCCATTGGATCCCGCCACCCCGGCGGAACGGCTCAAGACCATCTTCGAACAAGGCGGCTTTCACGCGGCGATTGTGGCGGATGCGGACGCAGCCCAAGCCGCCGCGACCTGCAACCTGTCGGCGGTGATCACCGTTTATTCCCGGGCACAAGGCGCGCCCAAGTTTCGGCGGGCCAAGTCAAAGCCCGAGGCACTGGCCTATGTCATCTTCACCTCCGGGTCCACGGGTATTCCCAAGGGCGTGATGGTTTCCCATCAGGCCGCTCTGACCACCATCGCGGAAATCAACCGGCGTTTTCAAATCAGTCGCAACGACCGCGTGTTCGCGATTTCTGCGCTGGGTTTCGACCTGTCTGTGTTTGATATTTTCGGCACCTTACGGGCGGGCGGCACCATCGTCATTCCCGATAGCCAGGATCCGAAGGATTGGATGGAGCAGGCCAGCACCTGGCAGGTCACGGTCTGGAACTCCGTTCCCTGCCTGTTTGAATTACTGCTCGACGAAGTCGACGACGCCTCGAATCTCGCCGCGCTGCGATTGATCCTGTTAAGCGGCGATTTTATTTCCGTGTCGCTGGCGCGGCGCATCCGCGCGACCCTGCCCGCCGCGCGCCTGGTTTCGCTGGGTGGCGCCACCGAGGGCGCCATCTGGTCCATCGCGCGCGAAGTGGATGAACTGGAAGCTTCATGGCATCGCATTCCATACGGTCGGGCCTTGCCCCAACAGGAAATCTTTGTGCTGGATGACGCGCTCAATCACTGCGCGGCGGGGGTGACGGGTGAATTGTTTATTGCGGGAGCCGGCCTGGCCAATGGTTATTGGCGCAATCGCCCGGAAACCAATCGCCGTTTCCGGCGGCATCCCCGTTGGCATATCCGGCTTTACCAGACGGGCGATCAGGGACGTTATCTGGCGAACGGCGAAATCGGAATTCTGGGACGGTTGGACGGACAGGTTAAGCTCAACGGCGTTCGCATCGAACTCGGAGAAGTCGAAGCCGCGCTCGGTTCGTTGCCCTCCGTCCGCCAAGCAGTGGCTGAAATCCGCCTCACTGCGGCCGACCATAAAAACCTCGTCGCGTTCGTCGTCGTTGAACCGGGAACCGTCACCGCCGACCTCATCGCGCGCGCAAACAAAATTCTTCCCGCTGCGCTTAGGCCTACCACCTATGTGCCGCTGGATCAATTGCCCCTCACCGCCAACGGGAAGGTTGACCGGGTGGCTCTGCGGGCGATGCCTTTGCCGGTGCCGGCGACCGAGGTGACGCTGCCAGAAACCCCGGGTGAATTGTGGATTGCCAACCTATGGAGCAACCTGCTCGGCGGAATCGGCGTCGGCGTGGAAGACGATTTTTTCGCCCTCGGAGGACACTCGCTTCTGGCGATTAGAATGTTGCAACGCGTTCGGTCGCACTTCTCGGTTGATCTGCCCCTTTCCCTGGTTATCGAACATCCGACCGTGCGGGGTTTGGCCCGGGCTGTGAACCAGGCCACTCTCGTTCCCACCACCGGACTGCCGCAACGCGCCACCTCGGAATTTGAACCTGATTCGGAACCCATCATATCGGAACCCATAGGCCCGACGGATAAACATTCCCAGGCCATTCTTTTGACTGGGGCCACCGGCCATCTTGGCTCGGCACTGTTGCTTGAACTGTTACGCCGGACCAGCGATTCGATTTACTGCCTGATCCGGGCTGGTTCTCAATCGGCAGCGGACCTGCGTCTGCGGGAAGTGTTGGAATTGCACAAAATCGCAGCCCATTTATGGCCGCGCCTAGTGGCCATCCCTGCAGATCTCAGTCGGGAACGGCTCGGCCTGGAGGCATCCGCCTTTGACGATCTGGCTCGGGCGATACATACCGTTTACCATTGCGCCGCCGAGGTGAATTTCATTGCGCCGTATGAAAAGCTGGCGGCCGGCAACGTCGGTGGGGTCAGGGAAATCATCCGGCTGACCACCTTGGCCGGTGCCGTGCTCCACCATGTTTCCAGCGTTGCGGTCTTTCCCTACGGGGGAAGCCGGATTTTCCGGGAGGACGAGGACATCTCGTGCATCCCAAGACTGGCGGGTGGTTACGCCCAAACCAAATGGACGTCGGAATTAATGGTCTGGAAAGCCATTGGGCGCGGTTTGCGCGCCGTGATCTATCGCCCGGCGCAAATTGTCGGGCGCACCGCGGGGCCCGCCCATGATCTTTTTGATCATGCGTTGCAGGCGTGCCAGTCGCTGGAGGCTGTCCCGGATATCGAAACAAAAATCGACATGGTGACTTTCGACTATGTGGCTGCCGCCATTTATTCCCTGTCCATCCGGGCCACGTCGCCGGGCAAAGCCTTTCATTTGGTTCATCCGAATCCGGTATCGCTTCGCGATTTTATCGGGCAATTTCCCGCCCCCCTGCCTTTGGTTCCCCTCGACGTCTGGCTCACTTCCTTGAATCAGGCCGCCCAGCACCGCGACAATTCCAGCTTGCACTTCCTTTCCATGCTTACTCAGGGACTCAACCGCGCTGACCTGACTCCACCCAGCTTCGATTGCACTGAGGCTGTTACGGGTCTGCATGGCACCGGGGTCATTTGCCCGCCGCTGAACCGGAAGTTCATCCAACGGGAATTAGTTTCGGTGGAGGATCTGCCATGATTGAATTGATCCTGCTCGACGGTTCGATTGTTGACACGCCGATGACCAGTCCGCAACGGGTGCTGTCCCGACCAGAGATGGAGCACTACCACAAACTGCGTTCGGATTCGCGCCGCCGCGAATTTCTGCTGGGCCGAATCCTGATTAAAGCTGTGTTGACCGAAACAAACCATGGCTTCATCAGTGATTTTCCCCTGATCAATCCCCATCTTTCGGTGACCGGAAAGCCTGCCGTCGTCGGGGCCGAATTTAATCTGGCTCATGATGGCCAGGCGGTGCTCCTCGCCGTTGGAGACCAAGTTGTCGGCGTCGATATTGAACGCATTCAATCGTTCGACGCGGCAATGATGACAGCCTGCTTTACCGGCGCCGAACGCCGACGCATCGTGCGCTCCCGCCATCCGGACCGGGTGGCGACCTTGTTATGGTGCCTGAAAGAAGCCGCCGCCAAGGCAACCGGTGCCGGGCTGGTGTCGGAATTGGAAGGAAGCCGGAAGACCAGGCTGTTTTATCGCGGCGGCTTCCTACACATAGCCGGACGCGATCGGGCCTACGCTGTTTGCTCTCCCCGCCCGATCGAACCCGTAAAGGTTTCTCCGGCCCTTCCCAGATTTGATCATGTGTTCGCCGCTCTAAAAACAGGGATCAGGTCTCTCACAACCATTCCCAGCAGGGCGCCTCACTCCATGCCCGCCGTATTCCGCCGCTCTGCATATTCGTGTGAATCCATCTCCACGCACAACTCTGAATGATTTGCTGGTGCGCGCGCGTTTGAAGTCTTCCCGGAGTGCAACGCGATGAACTTGCCCGTCGAACTGGCGCACCCGGCTTATTTGTAGCTTTGACCTCCATTCGGGAGTGCGATTTAATCCGTGCCAGCAATTGGCAAGCATCCGTGGACGCGTCAAAGAACAAACTTGAACCGTTGCCGTATCACGCCGAGTTGAGGGATTGCCTCAAGTCGCAGGAGCGTGAATTGTGGAATTGGTTCGCGTCCGCGCGGGCACAGGCCGATTACACCGAAAACTTGCGGCTCGAATTGCTCAAATCTACCTACCGGCTCGAGGCCGAGGGGCATCCTGAACTTTACCAAAGCGTCGAGGTGGCGAAGGCCCGGCTCGAGCTCGACATTCCCATAACGCTGTATCAGGCGCAGAACAGCCCCCAGCCCAATGCCACGCTGTATTACATGCCGGGCGAAGGGCATGTCGTATTCTCCGGATCGTTGCTCACGCTGCTGAATGCGGAGGAGATCAAATCCGTCATCGGGCACGAGCTGGCGCATCATCATCTTTGGGGGCGCGAGGGCGGCGAATTTCACATTGCCGATCGCATGATCCAGGCGGTGGCGAATGATCCGCGCGCCGCCAGCAGTCATGAACACACGGCCCGGCGGTTTCAGCTCTACACGGAAATTTTTGCCGACCGCGGCTCGCTTTGCGTCACGGGCGATGTGAACCCGGTCGTGGCCGGATTGGTGAAAATCCAAACCGGCATGGGGCAGGTCAGCGCGCCGAGCTATTTGCGGCAGGCGGAAGAAATCTTCGTCAAAGAAAATGTCGCCACCGAAGGGCTGTCGCATCCGGAAGCGTTCATTCGGGCGCGAGCCCTGGCGTTGTGGCAGGAACACGGCGAGGCGGCGACCGCTCGCATCAGCGACATGATTGAGGGAACCTTGGCGCTGGATGAACTGGATCTGATCGGACAAGCCCGGTTGACCCAGCACACTCGTCGCTTTCTGGAATACTTTCTTCAGCCAAAGTGGTTTCAAACCACCGCCACGCTGGGTCACGCAAAACTTTTTTTCACCGACTTCCAGCCGGTCAATACGCGCGACGCGTCGGCCCTGGACGGTTTCAAGTTCAGCGATCCCAAGCTTCGGGAATATCTTTGCTACCTGCTGCTGGATTTTGTCACGGCGGATCCTGAACTCAACGACATGCCGCTGATGGCAGCGCTTGATCTGAGCCGCCAATTGGAACTCGATGCCCAGTTCGAAAAGCTCACGGCCAGGGAACTCAAGATGAAGATCCGCGACGTGCGGAAGCTCAAGGATCAGGCCGCCGAGATGCTGGCCAGGGTGGAGGTGACCGGATGAGCGAGCCGAACCAGCCGCCGTTTATCAAGTTTCTCGAAGCGGGCGTCGCCAGGGGCGGCTTCGAGACCGATGACGTATTGTCCGCACTGCTGCCGTTGATGAAGCAGGTGCTCGCCGCGCACGGGGCGGGCTTGGTGGCGCCGCTGAATGGCATCCAAGACCTGAGCATCACGGATGCGGGCCACCTGCTGTTTGCGCCGGAGAAGGTCAACTCACCGGAAAAGAACTCCGGCAAGGTGGCGGAGCTGCAAGCGCCGTTGAGCCGGGCGATGGAAGTGGTGGCGCAATCGCGGCGCACCGCCGACATAGACCAGGCTTCACTGACGGTTTCCGACCTGGGCGTGGGTGCCGCCGGGAGCGACATCACCAAGCCCGTCTATCTGCCGGATTATCGCTCCTGGGAACACGCGGTCGGCCATCACGATGAGTTGACCGATATTTTCTCGCTCGGGATGTTGCTGGCCAGCGTGGCTTGCGGATTGGATTTCGCCGATGCGGACGAATTGGAATTATTCACGGTCAATCGCACCAACTTGTTTGGTGTGAACCGCCGGCTGAATCCCGTGCTCGCCTCGGTCATTGTGCAGATGACGGAGTTAAACCGTCACAAGCGCGCCCCGGATCTCGCGCAGATGATTTCGCAGCTGGAAAATTACCGCGAGCAATCGCTCGATTTTGACACCAGCGTTTTCAGCCGGAAGGAATTCAAAGAGTCTCCGCTCACGGGCAAGCGGCGGCTGATCCAAACCCACCTGCGGGACCGCCTCTTCGAAATTTCACGACGCAACCGGCTCATCTATTTCAAGCCGGTGCTGCAAACGCTGAACCTCACCGTCGCCTCCGTCCCGGTGCTCCTGGATTATCGCAACATCAAGCTGGAGCAACTTTTCGTCTGGCATCCGGCCCTGGCCGCCACTGTGACCGAGGGTGCGCCCATGTCGCTCGGCAAATATCTGCGGTTTGAGGACGCGCCGTATATTCCGGGCGTGCTCGACAAAATCATCAGTGAGGCCCGCCGTGACCGCGCCGAATATGGCTTTGCCCAGCTCCGGCTCGTATTGTGTTTCCTGCGCTGGAACAATCTCAAGGAGGAGAAGAATGAGCGCATTCATTCACCGTTGCTGCTGTTGCCGGTCGAACTCACGAAGAAAAAGGGCGTTCGCGACAATTACGTCCTCGATCCGACCACCAGTGAAGCCGAGGTGAATCCCGCGCTGCGGCATCATCTCAAGGAACTCTATAATCTGAATCTGCCGGAGTTCGTGGATTTGAGGGAGACTTCGCTCGACCAGTTCTTCGGGGCGCTCAAGGCACAGATTCAGGCGAGTGAACCGGGCGTGACACTCAACAAGATTGACCGGCCGCAGATTGAACTCATTCACGAGAAGGCGCGTCAGCGGGTGGATCAGTATCGCCGGCGGATGAAGCTTCAAGCTCGAAAGAACCGGGCCACCGCGAAGCCGGAATACAGCTATAACCGCGAAAATTTCCGTCCGCTCGGCCTGCAATTATTTCTGGAGAAAGTCCGCCCGACGCCGATGCCGATGCGGGATGTCGCGGGAGCGGCACCCCAGCCGCATATGCTGCACATGGTCGATCCAGGTGCCCCGATGGACGCCGGCAAGGTGCTGGAAACCGAGCGGCAGATGTTCGCGTTGCGCGATGGCCAGAACCAGAATCCCTATTCGTGGGACTTTGATCTGTGCAGCCTGACGCTCGGCAATTTCAACTACCGGAAGATGACGCTGGTGCGCGATTATGCGAAGCTCATTGAGACGGACATGGCCAGCGGCGCCTTTGATGCCGTCTTTTCGCTTGCCCCGAAGCCTCCGGAGGAAGTCACGCCACCGCCGCTTGAATTGTCCGATCAACATCTGGTCATTTCGTGCGACGCCACCCAGGCTTCCGCCATTGCCCGCGCGCGTGCCGGCGGGAGCTACATCATTCAAGGTCCGCCCGGCACGGGAAAATCCCAGACGATCACCAACCTCATTGCCGACTACGTGGCGCGCGGGAAGCGCGTGCTGTTCGTTTGTGAAAAACGTGCGGCGATTGATGTGGTGTTTCACCGATTGCGCCAGCAAGGGCTCGATGAATTATGCTGCCTGATCCACGATTCGCAGACTGACAAAAAGGCGTTCATCCAGAACCTCAAACAGACTTACGAGAAATTTTTGAGCCAGGGCGACCTTGATCCCGAGGCGGAACGAACCCGCGCGGTAACGCTGCGTTCGATGGACCAGGATCTCGCCAGCCTGCGGCGCTTCTCCGACGTGATGCGCGAGGTGCACGGACTGACCGGCGTCGCCGTGCGTTCGCTGCTGCATCGGTTGGTGGAACTGCGTGGGCGGGCATTTGAATTGAAGCCCGAGATCGAAGACCTGCTTCCGGGCTATCCGCTCTGGCTGAAACATGGCGACGTGGTCGGCCGTTTGCAGGCGGCGCTCACCGACCTCGGCGAAGAACTGTGCTTCGCCAGACATCCGATTCGCTGGCTCGGCAACGACATCCTGCAAGCCGACCGGCCGCTGGAAACATTATCCAGGCATCTGGATCAAGCGGAGGATTTGCTCGACGCCATTGAAAGCGCGCTCGACCTTTCCGGCCTGCCCGGCGAACTGTGGGACACTTTTGAGGAGATTCAGACAATCCTGGATTTCGCGGTCCGCGTCCGTCCGCTGGCCGAGCGCAATCTGTTCGGGGTGTTGACGCATGGTCCAGCCGAGCAATCCTTCAACTCGCTCGCGGCTGACCTCGACCAGAAAGCCAAGGACTTTCACGACGCCAACGAAAAAACCGCCGGCTGGCGCGAACCGCTGGCGCCGGATGACACCGAAAACGCGCTGACCCAGGCACAGGCGTTCGAGAAATCCATTTTCCGTTTTCTCCAGCCTGCCTTCTGGCGGCTCAAGAAAACGCTGGAAGCGCGCTACGATTTTTCGAAGCACGCCATTGCGCCGGCGTGGAGCAAGATTCTCGGCGATTTGTCCAACCGGCATAAGACGCTCGCCGCATATGAAACGCTGCGTGCCCGGGCAGCAACGGAATGGCGCGTGGACGACGTGCCTGCCTTTCAGTCGCAGGTCGCGGCGTTGAAGACCGACCCGTGCCTGGCGCATCCGTCGGTCAAAGCGCTGCTCGACTTGCTGGGTCGATCCGACGATGCCGCCGCGCTGATCGAAAATCTCACCGACATGCAACAGCAATTCGGTGAACTTAACGCCACCCTTTGCTCCCTGCTCGCCGAGCACGAGCAATTTGATTTCCCTGAATTGACCGGGGTGCTGGGGAAACTGCGCGAACAGACCGGCACGCTGGCCGAGTTGTCGCCGATCCTGGCCGACCTGGCCGGATTGCCGGAGGCATTCACGCACGCCCTGCGGCAGGCGCCCGTGCCGCTGGACGAATTCGAGGCCGCCGTCGGTCACAAAAGCATGAACTGTGTTTACCGCGAAGACCGGGTGGTGAATCGTTTCGAAGGGCGGACGCTGACGCGCAAGATGGAGCAACTGGAAAAACATTACCGCGACTGGCTCGGGCTGAATGCCCGCTGCCTGCGAATGGCGGTGCGCCAAAAATTTCTGGAACACGTCAACATCTCGTCGCTGCCAGCCTCGCAATTGTCGCCCGAGCAGAAGGCGTTCAAGAAATCCTACGCCGCCGGCCGACGTGACCTGGAACATGAGTTCGGCAAGACGATGCGTTATAAATCCATCCGCGATCTTGCCGCCGGCGATACCGGGCAGGTCATCCAGGATTTGAAGCCGATCTGGCTAATGAGCCCGCTGAGCGTCTCGGACACGCTGCCGCTCGACCCCGATCTGTTTGATGTGGTCATCTTCGACGAGGCCAGCCAGATTCCGTTGGAGGAATCAATTCCGGCGATCTACCGCTCGCATCAGGCCATCGTCGTGGGCGACGAGATGCAGCTGCCGCCGACCACGTTCTTTGCCAGCGCACGCACCGAGGACGAGAGCGTGGTCATCGAGGAAGAGGGCGAGCGCATCGAGGTGGATCTGGATTCCGACAGCTTCCTGACCCAGTCGGCCCAGAATCTTCCCTCCACATTGCTGGCGTGGCATTATCGCAGCCGCTACGAATCGCTGATCAGTTTTTCCAACGCGGCCTTCTACAGCGGCAATCTCTACACCATCCCCGACCGCCAGCGCGCCATTGCCGACCGGCCCGAGTTGATTGTCACGGAGAATGATCAGGGGGCCGCGAACGTGGATGCACTGCTGGCCCGCAGCATCAGCTTTCACTTCATGGAGCACGGCCTGTATGAGGAGCGCCGCAATCCGAACGAAGCCGCCTACATCGCGCAGCTCGTCCGCAACCTTCTCCAGCGCGACACAAAATTAAGCATCGGGCTCGTCGCTTTTTCCGAGGCGCAACAGGGCGAACTCGAAA
This sequence comes from Verrucomicrobiia bacterium, assembly GCA_035577265.1. Classification (GTDB taxonomy): domain Bacteria; phylum Verrucomicrobiota; class Verrucomicrobiia; order Limisphaerales; family UBA11358; genus UBA11358. The sequence goes on from DATLVR010000118.1 coordinate 98,755, forward strand.
GCGCGTTGAGCCAGTTGGCCGGGGAGGACGCTGTGTTTGCCGCGCTGCTGGAAGCCGAGTATGTGCGCGAAGAAAACGACGTGTTCTGCGGCCTGTTCGTGAAGAATCTGGAAAACGTGCAAGGCGACGAGCGGGACATCATCATCATGAGCGTCTGCTACGGCCACGACGCCAACGGGCGGATGCTGATGAACTTCGGTCCAATCAATCAGCGCGGCGGAGAAAAGCGGTTGAACGTCATCTTCTCCCGGGCCAAACATCACATGGCGATCGTGAGTTCCATCCGCCATCACGACATCACCAACGACTACAACGACGGGGCGAACAGCCTGAAAAACTTCCTGCACTACGCCGAGTCCGTGTCGAAAGGCGACGAGGGAACTGCGCGACGGGTTTTGGAGAATTTGAATCCGCTCAGCCGCAAGGCGCTCGCACCGTTGAGCAAGGGCGACGCCGTAGTCGAGAAGCTGGCGGCAGCGCTACGTGATCGCGGCTATGCAGTGGAACTCAATGTTGGCCAGTCGAAGTTCCGCTGCGACCTTGCCGTCCGCGGCAGCTCGGACAGCCTGTATCAACTCGGCATCCTCGTGGATACGGATGGTCACTACGCGAATCCAAACCTGCTGGACCGTTACCTGATGCAGCCGTCCATTCTGCGCGCATTCGGCTGGCGCTTTGCGCTGGTGCTAACGAAAGACTGGTATCACAACCCGGACGATGTGCTGGCCCGGATTGAAAAACTCCTGCAGGGACAGGTTGAAGAAGCGACGCCGGAGACTGACGAGCCGGAAGAAATTCCTACCCCAGTTGCTGCCCAGCCGGCTCCGGTTGTCGCTCCACCGTCAGCGTTGCCCAGCGAGCCCGCCTCGCCACCGGTGATCAAAGCGGCGCCCGAGAGCAACCCGGCTGCAACCTCGACTCGGCGTTTTGAGTTTGTCGGCGGGGCATCGCAAAAGTTCTGGGAAATTTCCGTGACAGGCAACTCATTCACCGTGCGGTTTGGGCGGATCGGAACGGCGGGCCAGTCGCAGACCAAATCATTTGCCGACGAAACCAAAGCGCATCGCGAGGCCGATAGTCTGATAGCCGAAAAGGTAAAGAAAGGTTACGTCGAGAAAAAGTGACGCATTTTGTGAAGCTTGCCGTTGAAATTATAACGAATGCGGCCGGCCCATCCAGACCTCGTCAAAGCCGTCAGAATAATTTGCGCCAATCAAATTTGCTTCTGCGAACCAAGGCCAGTTTTCCGTCAGCAATGAATTCTCCAGCACGGCAACCTTTGCCGGGCATTGCGGCCACGGCGGGTGCCAGACGCGAAAACTTCGTTTCCAGCCACCCGCTGAATTGAACGCAATATATCGCTCCATGAGCCACTCATCCAGCGAGCCGACTTTACACGGATGAAAAGAGGCGGGCTGGTGCGGCGCGGCAAGATACCTGAATGCTGTTCCCCTTCGCTGCTCGGTGACTCGGCCCCGGATGACGCCACCCTGCCAATCATGATAATATTGGATGCGACCATGACGATACGGCAGGCCAAAGGTTGCCGGACCGAGCGTTGCAGCCAGACGATTCGATAGCCATTCGGCGATGAAATGAATTCCCGGTTCCCCGCCCTGACGGACATAAGTTCGCACATTGAGAAAATCGTGCGAGGCAATCGGTCGGAACAACAACGCCGTCAATTTCCCTCCAAAGCATGGCCTCAGTCCGCGCATGGTGAATGCGACCAGACTGACAAACGCCCGCCCGTGATACAGGTCCAGTTGAAAGGGCACCGCGCGCTGCAACGCGGCGGCATCCACTTCAAAGTGCATCATGAGCACCCGCTCCCAGCCGGCGACGAACAGACGCTCACCGCGCCGCGACAGCATCCGCTCACGCGCCGCCGAACTCGCTTTGGTGGTGAAAACGTCGGATAAGTTGTTGGCAATGGTGCAGGTCATTTACGCCTCCTTGCTAATTTGCAAATGTTTCAAGGCCTGACCCAGCTCAGGAAATTGAAATTCAAATCCCGATTCGACCAGGCGTCCCGGCACAACGCGCCGGCTTTTAATGATCAACTCCGTTTCGGTCCGAAGAAAAAAAGCGCCCACCGCCAGCATCCACGTTGCGGCCGGCAATCCAAACGGCCGGTGGCAAACGGTGCAGAACAGTTTCATCATCTCCGCATTGGCCACCGGCTTGGGCGCGCAGACGTTTACCGCCCCATTGATTTCTTCGTGTGCGATCAGCCATTCGACGGCGCGGCAAAAATCGGCCTCATGAATCCAGGAAACGAACTGTTTGCCGCTGCCCATCTTTCCCCCCAGACCAAACCACGCCAATGTTTGCAGCACGGGAAAGACACTGTTTTTCCGATTGCCCATAACCATCGCCGAACGCATGGCGATCTTTCGAGTGTGAGGCACCCGGGCTTTATTTAATTCTTGCTCCCAGGCCGTCGCGACTTCGACGGAGAATTCATCCTTCGCCTCGGGTGTGCCGCCGATTTCCCCGCCTTCGTCCCAAGCCGGGCCGAACGTGTGCTTGTAAATCGTCGCGGTGCTGGAATTCAACCAGACGCGCGGAGGTTGTTTGCATTGGGCGATGGCTTCGCCGAGAACCCGGGTCGAAAACACCCGCGATTCCATGATCAACCGGCGGTTCGCTGGGTTGTAACGGCAGTTGACGGAGCGTCCGGCGAGGTTGATCACCGCCGTGGCTCCCTCCAATTCACGCGCCCAGCCGCCGATCGTCCGGGCATCTCAGGCAACTTCCCGGGCAACACGCGAGCCTGGTTCTGGCGAACGCGTCAAGATGACCATCTCATGGCCGGACTTCTGAAAATGCCCGGCCAGTGCGTGGCCAAGAAAGCCCGATCCGCCAGCGAGAATGATTCGTTTCATGGATGCCTTTCAATCTGTGGGAGTGCGCGCCACTCGTGCGGGATGTTGCGCATGAGGAGCGCACAATCGAAATGGATCTCCCCGACCGGAAACCTGCTTGGGTCGTCGAAAAAACTCGATTCCACCAACTCCACCGCCAGCGGTTCGACCTGCCAACCATTCGTGTGAAGCTCCAATCCATCGCAGCAAGCCGGATTTTCGGTGGCCGAGTAACCGACCGCTCCGCGAGCAAAAAATTCCGAGGCTTCGCCAACCGACGCAAAAACCGAAGATGCCGGCAATTGGGCAGCCGGACACACCTGCACTTTGACCGAGGCAACGCCGTCGTGCGAACACATCTCCAACCGGATGGCGCCGTCGTCCTCGTTGATGGTAAATTCAGCCGCATGATGGACTCCGGGGAAAACGCGTCCACCGACGAAAGCTTGCAGGGTTGAGGATGTGTCGCGGCGTGGGATGAAAACGCCTTCACGGGTGGTGCCGGCCTCGTCCCACTCCACGGCGATGCGATGCGCTGCGTTCTCCGAAGTCAGACCGCAGGCGGCGGGAAAACCATGGGGCCGCATATCTTTCAGGCGAATGAGGCAGATGCCGGCCATCGCCCAACCGTTCACGAGTTTGGGGTGGAAGCATTCCGGCAGCAGCGGGCGCACCGCGTCGGGCCGGACGCGAAAATTCACCAGCATCCGCCGCTCAATGATCCCATGCATCGTTGGAATGTTAAATTTCATGATTCGTTCACGGCAGGTCGAAAAATGCGATTGTCCTTGGCGCACGCCGCTTTGCCTTTTTCGTGGCGCGCCGATCAGACTTGCCCTGCTCTGGAAATCGATAAGCCGTGGACGAGTTTTTCCTGCGCCACCAGAAACCGAGACGTGAAAGGAGAATGGCATTCATGGCGTCCCTCCTTTCAAGGCGGCCCAGGCATAAATGACGGGGAGATAGGCGAAGACCACGTTTGTGGCGTGATACCCGAGACGCCAGAAATTATTCGCCAGATAAGGGCGGACATCGAAAACAAAAACGGCCGCAATCAGCCGGATCGTCCAAAACAAGGCCATGAACGCGCAGACGGCGCGCGCCAGTCCCCCGCCCGCCGCCAATGTTCCCGCAAAGCTGACGGTGATCAGTCCGAAACTGACCAGACACAGGCCGATGAAGGCGTAATAAACCCAGAACAGTCGTCGGATGAATGTCGGCAGCGTGGCCAGATGCCGTTTCAGATTGACGGCGCGCGGCATGAGCGCGCCAGCACACATCAAACCGAGGTGCAGCACGCCCGCGAGTTGAAGAAGGAGAACGAGGTTGGTTGGTTTCATGGTTTCTTTCAGGTTGCGCCAATGGCCGCGAGCATTGGCAGGATGACGTTGGTGATGAACGGCGGAGGAAAGAGCCAGAACACCGGCCCGGCGGTGACCATCAGAGTGAACAGCCAGCCCCGAAGTCCGTGACCAAGACCGATCCTTTTGCCGATCTGAGTCCGTTCGGCAAGCATGCCAAGGCCTTGGATGAGAAAATAACCCGTGGGCAAGCCGTAGCCTCCGCGCGCCGGCAGGGAGATCACCAGTTCATGCACCAGGCCCGATAAAGCAAAAACCAGCAGGACGGCGATCGTGGGCGAAGTCCGGCGCTTGAGCGGGCGGAACGTGAACCGAAAGGCCAGCTCATTGAAGGCCGTGTTCCACCGCCGGCTCCAGAATTCTGCGAGCGACTGGGCCAGCAGCGGTTTGTCCATCACCGGCGTGGTCTTCACGCCGGCTTGTTGCCAAACCAGGGAGAGCAGGTGGAAGGTTCCAAAGTGCAGAACTAATGTGATGCCGATCATTCCAATCCATCCCGCCAGCAGCGGATGACTGGGCAACACCGCGCGTGCGGCTACCCAAAGAAGCATTACACCCGCCATGGTTTTCCCCGCAGCGAAAGCCCATTCAGCGTTGAGCGGACGGACCGGCATGGCATCACGGTTGAGAAAATCCGCCGCATCCATTCCGGGCCATGCCAGCAAGTATGCGATGGCGCGCGGCAAGCCGGGCTTCATTCCCCGCCGGGTGACTTCGCGACACGTCAGCCATTTGCACCCGGCGTAAAGGGCAAACGCCATCGCCCACATGAAAATCCAAGGGGCGACTTGATTGCGAAGACCAAGTGCCACTAATGGCAAGGTCAGCAACGGCAGAGCATCCGTTAACCGGCGGGGATGAGTTTTGACCGTTGGCGCACCGACCGCTTTTATCTCACAGATCCCGTCGGCACAACCGCGATGGCTCACCACCCAGTTGTAGCCCACGTGCAAAAGTTTTTTTATCGCCGGGATTCGAGCCAGCTGGCGAACCGGCCATGCCCACCAAAAATGCCGGGCGATTTCCAGCAGGGCATCCGCTCCGCCGAAGAGTTCGCCGTTGGGCCGCAACAGCCGCATTTCCTTCAGAAGCTCTTGGTCGGGCAGCTCCAATCTGCGCCTGCACCAGGCCCCTTGCAGGGGCAATAGACAGAAGCGCCGGTCGGCGATCCAAGGCTGGACCCAATGCGCCAGCCGCACACAGAAGCGGCAGTCGGCATCGTAAAAGATCCAACCCTCAAAACCTGCCGCATCTGTAATTTCAGTATTCACAGAAATTGATATTCAAAAAAAATGCTTACCCACCAAAACCAAGAAGCTTCAATACCTTGTCACCCAGTTTCACAAATTTGACGATGGCACTGGTCGGCCATTGGCGGATCTGGACATACCAGGCGGACGTCGTCTCAAAGAAATCCCGCAGGTCGCCCAGACGTTGCTGCATATAGGCATCGACCTCGTTGCTCTTCTCACTCTCGGCGATGCACTCATTGAGCATCTGCATCGTCGGGTCGATTTCGCGGCGCTTGCGTTCGGTGAGCACCACGCGGAACATTTCCCAGACGTCCTTCATGGATTCAAAGTGATCGCGTTTGTCGCCCAGAATGTGAACCATCTTTACGATGCCCCATCCTTGCAGCTCCTTGAGGCTCGTGCTGACATTGGAGCGAGCCACGCTCAACGTCTCCACAATCTCATCCGCGTTGAGCGGCTTGGGGGAGATGAAGAGCAAGGCATGAACCTGGGCCACGGTGCGGTTGATGCCCCAGCGTGTTCCCATCTCCCCCCAGTGGAGGATGAACTTCTGTTGAACTGGCGTGAGCGCATTCATCGTTCGTTTATTTCTGTCTTTACAGAAACTACCATAACGACTGTTTTCGTCAACGTTTTTCTTTCTGGCTGAGCGGCTGGATTGACAACTGGTAGCATTTTGCTACCTTTTGCACATGAGTCAACCCGTCAAGGTTTCGGATGCGCTGCTGCTGGACGCCCGGGTTGCGGGCGAGGCCGTGGAACGCTCCATCGCCGGGCAGATCGAATTCTGGGCCAAGCTTGGCCGCGCGCTGGAACCCCTGCTGCGCGGGGACCACATGCTGGCGCTCTGCCGGTCCGGCAACGTCAAGCCGCTCTCCGCCTGTCTTGCCTCGGTGGATTCTCTCGCCGGCCGTCAGCGGGTGGTCGAGCATCTCAAGTCCCGACCCTTTCCCCATTATGAAGCCGGCGCCGGTTCGCCGGGCATGCTGGTGAGGATTGAGGCAGACGGCAAGCGCACCGTGGGCCGTTTTGTGAACCGGCAATTCCAGCCCGTGAAAGCCTCTCTGCGGGTTCCGGCGAAAAAGCTGCCCGCCAAGAAAACGAAGAAGCTGGTTTTGGCGCACGCCTGAAGGTGAAAAAACTCTCACCGAAAATTTCGGCTCGGTGGAATATCCCAGCTTTGGACAAGCGGCCGGTGATCGTTGCCGTGGCTGGTCCCAACGGCGCCGGCAAATCCACTTTTTACGAAGCCCACCTTAAACCCGCCGGCCTGCGCTTTCTCAATGCCGATGTTCTGGCCGGAGAATTGGGGATTGATGCGTATCAGGCGGCCGAGGTCGCAACGACGTTGCGGCAGGAATTGGTGAACCAGAAGGAGAACTTTATTTTCGAGACAGTGTTTTCCGATCCCGTGGGAGATAAGCTGGCATTTTTGAAGGACGCCGCTCAACGGGGGTATTCCGTGGTGCTCTGCTTCATTGGGATTGCCAGCGCGGATCGATCCGAGGAGCGCGTGGCCATGCGGGTCAGCCAGGGCGGGCACGACGTGCCAACCGACAAGCTGACGGCCCGGTTTCCGCGCACCATGGCCAACCTCAAACAGGCGATCAAGGAATTGCCCTGCGTGGCCATCTTCGACAACGATGATCTGGGAGCACCGTTTCGTCTCGCGGCCATTTATCAGAACGGCCAACGGACTTTTTCAGCGACTCCGATTCCACGCTGGCTTCCTTAGCAACCCCGGAAAACAGAATGCACGCTTATCAGGTCCAAATAAGGTGGCAAACAATATTATTATCTTTGCAAAATTTGTTTTCGATGCCCGTCCACGGGTTTCAAGAAATTTACCCGACTAAGGCGGCAACGCAGGGTTCGCGGTCGCAGAGAAAGATGAAGAATGTTTCGGTGGTTCCGTAAAACTCTGAATTGCTTTTCCGCGCCCTGCCAACTCGCGTATTAGACGCACTTCGGAAACTGAGAACGGCGTGCCGTCGGGCTGAAAAACATCGTGAAACCAAACTACAGGTTCGTTGGTGTAATGTCTCTCCCATGAATCCCACGGGTAGATGGTTTGTGACTTGCCATTTACCAAACCCCAATTGTAGGCAGCCACGTGACATTCTTTCAAAATGGGCAGAATCCCTGGGAAAGTGGAATTGTTGCCGCGCGCCATGTATTCGGTGCAAATGACGGGTCGGTCCAGTTTTTTCAGCCCTGTAATTTTTTTTTGCATTTCATCCGGTCCGTCGTAGTTATGGAAGGAAATCAAGTCGGATTCATCTAAGCACAATTCTTGAAGCTCTGTTGGATGGTTGAGGTAATCGCCAAGCCAGATCCCCGCAGTGACCGGTTGTGACGGGTTTACCTCGCGAGCCCAGGCGAACGTTTTGCGAAGCAGTTGCGTAGCGAATTTCACTTTGTCGGACTCCGGCAACTCAGTCCTCGTTCCATCGCGCCCGTAGGCCTGCCGGTTTGGATTGTCGGGTTCATTGAACAAATCCCAGGCCAGCACGCGCTTGTCATTCTTGTAGCGGGTCAATAGGCCAACCACATAGGGTTTGAGTTGATCCTGCCTGGCCGAATCCTCCAGAATTTCACGTCCGGGCGATTGCACCCAGCCGGAATTGTGCAGGCCGGGCACGGGTGCCGGTTGTTTGTCCGCCTTGGGATACGGATTCCAAACGCCGTCGAAAATGACGAACAATGGCCGAATCTGGTGCCGGTCACAAATGGCCAGGAACTGGTCAATCCGCTGATAAAAACCCGTTGCATCCTCGCGCCAGGGAATGTCGTGTAGAAACACCCGCATCGTGTTCATCCCGATGCTTTGCGCGTAGCCCAGTTCCAGGTCAATCGTGACTGGATCGAACGTGTCAGCCTGCCACATCTCAAGCTGATTGATGGCCGTGCTTGGAACAAAATTTGCGCCTACAAGCCAGGGTTGGGAAGCATACCAGACATTGGCCCGTTCAACCGTCCAGCGATCAGACGTATGGCTTTTGGCTGGTTCCGCCCCGAGTGTGTGTCCGCAAAGCAGAAAACTTGCGGAAAGAATTCCAAGTGAAAATTTCATAGAATTTGCGCGGGGTTTTCGAATGCTATTTCAAAAAAGTGAATTTTTTTTTAACGGCCTTATTTTCAAATTTATGCCCCACGTTTCCTCTCTATCGATATTCGGCGAGTCTGAGGGCACATATCTCATAAATTATCTCATTGCCGGCATCCCAAAATTCAGGACGACACTTGGATCATCGTGGTTTTCTGGCAAATCGTCATGGGACATAAAATGGCCTCACGCGGGTTAATCACAATGCGGAGCATTCGTCATTTCTGTTCCGCCTGCCTGGTGGATTCATTGCTGAATGCAGCAGTCAGAGCGTCATATTGTTTACGTGTGATGGGAAAAATCGAGCCGTGGCGGACCTTGGGCGGGACATAAAATTTATCCCACGAAGGCTGTTGATTTCCGGCCACCTGAAACCAGGGGCCGTCAAGCGTCGCCGTGACAGAAAGCCCATAGGCGACTCCCGGATACTGCTCGTAATAGAGATACCACGTCTTTCCGTTGGGCGAGGGAATGAGCGTAGGCGCCTCACGGAAATTTGGACTGACGGATGGTCCGGGTTCGGAATAGGGTCCCAGTAAGTTTGCCGAACGGCAAATCCGGATTGTCTTGCCGGTGGTCCAGTCCAATGTCGGATAGCGCTCGTCTTTTACAATCGCGTAATAAGCATCACCTTCTTTTTGAACAATCACGTCAATTGTGGCTATGTCCCACGGAAAGAATTTTCGCGGCGGTTCGGAAAAAGTCACCAAATCCTTCGATGTGACAAATAACGTGCGCTGGCTGGCCCAGTAGGGTTCAGGCAGATCCGTTTTGCCCAAGTCATGCGGTGTGTGCCAGGTGAGGAGGTATTGCGAACTGGCTTTGTCGAAGAACAGTTTGGGCGCACCGATGCGCGGCAGTGCCTTGGCGTAATCCGGTACGTGTTTCAGGTCCGGAACAAAGTCGCCGTATTTTTTCCAAGTGATCAAATCGTCCGACACCCAGAAATTGATGTCGGGTGCATCATCGCCGCGATTGCCGACCAAGTAATAGCGACCGTCGTGCCCTTGGCAAATACTGGCATGACCGTGGTATTCCTCGAAAACACGCTTGCCGCCGTTGAGCATCTTCCAGTGCAGGCCGTCCAGACTGACGCTGTAATACAGGCGCCCGTAGTCCCCCTCCATCATGTGGGCAAACAGGTAGGCCTCGTGTTTCGCCTTCTCGCCAGGCCCAACCTGTCCGGGAGGATCGGGCATCTGGGCTTTGGCGGACACAACCAGGATCAGTCCGGCTATTATGCTCCACATGGTATACAGTAATGTTTTCATTGGTGGCGGATGATTTATTCTTTCATTTGGTGCCCGATGGCTCTTTGAGCACCGCGCTCAAGGGCAAGGGCACACCGAAATCTGGCGTGCCGTCGGAATTCCAAGTGAATTTCTGTGCGCGGGCGGTTCTTCCAGCGTAGGTGTATGCGGATGTCGTTTTCCCATGGTAAACAATCCAGTCTTCGGTGCCATCGGGCGACTGGAAGAAGCCGCAGTGTCCGGGGCCGAACACGCTGTTGGCGTCATTCCGCTCGAAGACCGGTTGGGGATATTGCTTCCAGGAATGAGGATCCAGAAGATCGGCCGTTGCGTCGGCGATTAATATGCCCAGCTTGTAATCCGGCTTTCCGGTGTCGCAGCTGGAGTAAATCAGAAAAATCTTTCCGTTGTGTTGCAAGATTTCCGGTCCCTCCCGGACTTCAGGGCAACCGAAACCGTCCGCCGGAAGATAAACGCCATTGGCTTGGAGGGTGTAAGGGTTCGCCATGCGCGCAATATAGAGAACGTGTCCGGGGCGGGCCGCCCAGAGGAAATAAAGCGCGCCACCGGCCTTGTTTTGAAAAATAGTGGGGTCAATCGCGTATTGGTCATTAGTGGGATTGAACAGACGGGCCTTGTAGTGATATGGCCCCAACGGATCAGCGCCAACGCTTTCAAGAACATGAGTCCGATGATGGTCATCGGCGTTGTCGCTCGAAGTGGCAGTGTAATAAAGATACCACCGGTTATTCATAAAATGGAACTCCGGGGCCCAGATTCCCGCCGAACGCGTGGAGTTGGTATCACTCCAGACCGTAACTGGTTTGGCGTCTTTCAAGCCGGCCAACGTTGGCGCTTTCCAGAGGCGGATGGCTTTCCCTTGGGTCGTGGAGAGGTAATAATTGCCCTGAAAACAAGCCATCCAGGGATCCGGGCCGTCGTTAATCGGGTTTTGAAAAAAACCTGCCGGAGGTTTCGCCGTCGCAACGAGCACGAAAAAGAGGCCGCAGAGGAGAACTGCGATGCGCATCATGGCAAAATGGATTTTTAGAATTATGTTCACTACGGGTTTGACTGCTTGAATATTCAAGGTCCCAACAGCACCCGGTAGTAGTGCTCTGAAAGACCAGCTAAAGCTGGATCGGTGAATTGAAACGGAAGTGCAACCGGGTTGGTCACTGATAGTAATTGCCAGCCGCCTAACAGATTTGTGGTGGCATAAACGGAATAATCCGGTCCAACGCTGCCACTGATCGAACACTGGAACTTACCGCCAGCAATCGTGGGAGAAGCAATGACTGGAGCACTCGGATGCATAACAAACACCGAGAAACTTTGCGTAGCACTCAATGGTGGTGTTCCGTTGTCAGTGACAACGACGGAGAAGGTATTCGTAGAAGGCGATTGTGAAATCATCGGACGCCAGGCAAGCAGTCCGTTCGTCATGTTGATGGTGGTGCCCAAAGGTTGTGCGGCAAGACTCCACGTTAAAGTTTGTGGGGGGACATCGGCGTCGTTTGCAGTATTTGTCACAAGCAGCGTTTGTCCCGCAGTGATTGTGGCGTCGGCAATTGGCGTCAAAACCGGCGGCGCGTTGATCGGAAACGGGCCACCCGTCAAAGAAGTAATGGCCATTTGCATCCGGTGCGGGTCGGGCTTGAGAATTTTACGGTCGAATGTGAGCAACCCTGCGAGTTCAATTTCGACATCGCTGATTTCTGTATAAACCGCCGCACTTAATCCGTGGTTTTGAATCAAGTCCGGCAATTCGTTGGCAAGTGCTTCAAATTGTGACGTAACGGAATTCGTTGCTTGGGCCGGGGTCACCTCACCCGGTCCCGGTGACCAGGTATGATTCAAGATGCCCAGCCAGACGCCGCCAAATTCACCGCAGGCCACCGCCTGATTTGCGCTCACGGGACAAACCGGATCGGGATAGTTGTGATCATCAAGTATGTCACCCGCGCCAACATGGTTCCACCCGCTGGCCTGATTGACCAGCCGCGAAGGATCCAAATTTTTGACCAATGAAACCAGAGAGGAGGTATTGGCCTGACCAACGCCATTTCCACTGCCTTGCTGACCTTGGCCTTCATTAAAAACGACCCACAAGATAATCGCCGGGCTGTTCCAATGATTCGTCACCATGGCAGTCAATTCAGCGATGAATTCCTGAGAATCCACCGGTGGTGGAGATGGATTGCTGGTGTAGGAATTGCAACTGGGCATGTCCTGCCAGACTAGAATCCCCAATTTATCCGCCCAGTAATACCAGCGCTGTGGCTCTACTTTGATGTGCTTGCGAACCATGTTAAAGCCCAGCGCCTTTTCCATCTGCAAATCGTATGCCAGCGCCGCGTCTGTCGGTGCCGTGTAAATGCCGTCCGGCCAAAACCCTTGATCCAACGGGCCGAACTCGAACAGAAAATGATTGTTCAGAAATATCTTTGTGAAGCCGTTGTCGGTGCCAAGGCTGATTTTCCTCATGCCGAAATAGCTGGCGACGGCATCCACCGGCACTGAGTTGCTCGTCAGGGAAATTTGCAGGTTGTAAAGATAGGGATTGGTGGGCGACCAGAGTTTTGGTGACGGGATATTGAGATACATGTTATTACCTGGTAACACGGTGGTTGAGGCGGCCTGATTGGCACCATCGAACGCGATACCCTTCACCTGTATTCCATTGGTTGCGCCGTTAATGGTGATGTTCACGAGCAAACGATTGTTGTCAATGTCCGGCGTCAGGTGAATGCTGCTGATGCTCGTGGCAGGCACCGGCTCCAGCCACACCGGCTGCCAGATGCCGGAGGACGAGGTGAACATGATTCCCGCCGGATATAGAGTCTGTTTGCCGCGCGGTTCGCCTCCGCTGTCCTCGGGACTGTAAACTTTCACGATCAACTCGTTCGTGCCGCCGTTCAGATATGGAGTGACATCGTAGCTGAACGGATCATAACCGCCGGTGTGAATTCCGATGCTCTGGCCGTTGACGTAAATTTGCGACCGCCAATTGACCGCCTCGAAATGCAAAATAATCCGCTGCCCGGACCAACCCGTCGGCACCGTGAATTGCCGTCGATACCAGGAGAAGGGGCTATACTGCATGACCCCGGAAAGAGCCGACTCCATCGGGAACGGCACCAGGATAACACCAACCAGATTCAGACCTGTCGGCACGGGATCATTTGTCGCCCCCGGTTGGAACTGCCAGACGCCGTTCAAATTCATCCAGTTGGAGCGAACCATTTGCGGGCGCGGATAATCCGGCAGCGCGTTGGTGGGATTCACCTGCTGCGCCCAGCTGGTCATCAACGGTGCCTGCTTGGGTTGCCACGGCATGCCCCCGGTCGCCGCAGTTGTGACCACGAGGTCGATGGATTTGTTCGCGGCATTCGTGACCAGTTGCGCGGTCATTCCTGATGGCAGCGAACCGAGCATGAAACTGCCGTTTCCCGTGCGCGATCCATATTGCACGAGGGGAAACTGACCGGTGAAAAAATTATAACCGGCGATGTTGACCGTGACCGGGCCGTTGACCGCCAGCGAAGTCACATGAAGTGGCGCGACGGGTTGGCTGCCCGCTCCGGCAAAATTAAAATTTAATCCACCGCCCGTTGACGCGAGGTTCAGCACTGGAACGGAAAGTTGCGCATTGGCTGATGACAGTGTCACCCCAAACGTCGCTCCGCCGGAAACAGTGCAACTGGACGAGGCGAATGTGTTGGGCGCGGAGACCACCAAGGTGCCGTTGCTCACAATGGTCGCGCCGGAATAAGACAGGTTGCCAGAGAGCGTCAGCGAGCCTGCCCCCAGTTTGGTCAAACCTCCGCCGCCGTTTGCCAGTGCCTGGCTGATCGTGATATCGTTGCCTTCAGAATTGATGAACGCGCCGCCGGATTGAACCGTGATGCCTCGGGCTGCCTGCAAAAAATTTGCCGAACTGGCCCGGGCATGCAATGTGCCGCCATTAAAATTGAAAGCCCCGTTGCCGCCACTGTCCTGGATTTGCGTCGTGAAGAAATCGCCGCCATTGAGATTGAATGTGCCGGTTGCTCCGGCCAGGCGTGTTAGCAAAACCAACCCCAACACGTCGGTGCCACCGTTTAAATTCCAAGTGCCGCCCGCGCTTTCTGCGATCCATGTTTGCGAAATGGTGTTGGTCAGCACGCCACCATTCTGGTTGACCACGCCGGTGCCAGGCGCGGTAGCCAGTGTAATGTTACCGGCGTTGCCGGGCGACATCGTGATACTGCCGCCAGAAAGCTCCAAGTCGCCGATACCGCCAAACCGGCCGATGGCAAACCAGCCGCCAAGATTCACGATGCCGCCGGTCATGATCATTGTGCCGGTTCCGCCGGTTCCGCCGTTGAAGCCTTCGCCAAGCCACAAATCAACACCCAGAGCCGTGTTGAGCATGCCGCCTTTCATATTCAATGCGCCCACGCCGCCCGCGCCAAAGTCTCCGTCGCCGAGACATAGCGGGTTTTGCCCGACCTTGAACGTGCCGCCACTGATTGTCAGAACCCCGGCACCAGCTTCGCCAACATGCGCCTGCAACAACACATTGACCACGCCATTGCTTAATGTGTAATAGCCGGTCGAATTGGCGTTATCACCCAAGCGGAACCAACCGTTTACAATATTGGTTGAACCAGTTTGCAAATAAGAGCCGGAAGCGTGGCTTCCGTCACCCGCGCGGATGTCCCAAGGACTCCAGATTGGATCGCCGGGCTGGATAAGAACGATATTGTTTGAGCCGCTGTCGTTGATCGCGTTGACTCCTGTCGGCACGCCGGAAGGATTCCATGAACCGGCAACATTAAAATCGCCGGTGCCGCCCTGCCAGTAGGAATCGGCCAAAACGCAACCAGCGGCCAGGAGAATCTGGGCGGCCAGGCACCGTGCCCATGAACCAGAATTACGGCCACACAGCCGCCGACCACCTTTTTCAACTTCATCGTTTCGGCTTGTTGGCATTGCTACTTTCGCAGGCGTTGATTGCAGCAAGTTAAATATTTTCAAAATTGTCTCACAGTAGGAACATGAGTTAATAGAGTATCCATTGTTCCCGCAAGTTGTCATGGGACATAGAATGGCCTCAAGCACATGGCACGCTGGCGTGCCAACGTGTGTCATTCGGAATGCTTGTTGCCATGGCTGGATTTTTAACACGCTCCACGCATGAAGGCCGCATCACATGAAGCCAGCCATCCCGGTGCGGCGATTTCAACGTTGAAGATACTTGGCTACCGCTTCCGTGCGGGTGTGAACATGTAGTTTCTCGTAGATGCGGCGGATATAACCACGGACAGTGTGTATACTTAACCCCATTTTATCCGCGATAGCTTTATAAGGCTCGCCAGCGGCAAGCAGATCGAGCATTTCCCGCTGACGCTCGGATAACAGCTTGCGGACTTCACCGCTCGCTTTGCCAGGATCTCCGGAGCGCTGCAACAGCTTTACCACCTTGCGCGCAATCGTGGCCGACATCGGCGAGCCTCCGTCAAGGAGTTCATGGATGGCCTCGAGCAGTTGCCCGGGCGGCTGTCGTTTAAGCAAATACCCCATGGCACCCGCCATGAGCGCGTCAAAAATTGAATCCTCCTCTTCAAACACGGTGAGCATGATGACCAGGACCTCCGGCATTTTTTCCTTCAAACGGCGCACGCACTCGATGCCGTCCATGCCTTTCATTTTGATGTCCATCAAAACTACCGTGGGTTGCTCCGCCGGCAGTCCGGCCAATGCATCCTGCGCGCTGCCATATTGGCCGACACAGACAAAACCGCCTTTGACAGTCAGATATCGAATGATGCTGTCGCGCAGACCCGGGTCGTCGTCCACAATCGAGAAGGTGATTGGTTTATTGGGCATTGGTTTTGGGGAGCGGCAACACGAATTTAACCAGCGTCCCGCCGCCGGGGGAGCTGGTGATTTGACATTCTCCGCCGACGGCGCGCAAGCGGTGATGCATGCCGGAAAGTCCGAGACGTTCACCTGCCTCGGGCTTTGCCGCCGCCGCATTCGGGGCTTCGCCGCTAAAACCGCAACCGTTGTCGCTGATGGAAATCTCAACTATTCCGCGGTTGCAGACTAATTCCGCGCTAACTTGGGTTGCCGCCGAGTGTTTAAGGATGTTCGCCAGCGCCTCCTCAAAGGCGAGAAAAATGTTATGGCGCATCTCGGCGGAAAGCTGGACGGCCGGCAAATTTCCCGGGAAAGCCAGCCGACAGCGGATCGGTGTGTGTTGAAAATATTCCGCAGCGTAACGATTCAAATACGCGGACAGTTTTTCCAGCGAATCGTTTCGTGGATTGATCGCCCACAACATCCGATCGAGTGCCTGCAACAATTCGCGTGCCGTCTTGGAGAGCGAATCAACCACGCCGTCCGGTTGATTCAAAGCTTTTGTCTCACTTTTTGCAAGTTCACTCAGGAAGGAAATCCGCGCCAGTTTTGATCCGATTTCGTCGTGCATATCCCGGGCGATGCGCGTGCGTTCACGTTCCATCTCGTGCCCGCGTTCCAGCCGTTCAAGTTCAAGCCGGTGACGGCGGTGCAATCCAAGCGTCACTCCCAGAGCCAGCCCACCGCATGTCGCGGCGATGAGAAGCGTTTTGAACCACCATGTTTCCCAGAAAAACGGCAGCAGGACAAACGCCACACTTGCCCCAGTTTTATTCCAAACACCGTCGCTGTTGGCGGCAAGCACACGGAAACAGTAACTGCCGGGCAAGAGTGGCCCGTAGCCCACCACGCGCCGGTTCACACCTTCACGCCACTTTTTTTCCACGCCATCAAGCCGCCATTTGAAACGCACCTTG
This sequence comes from Verrucomicrobiia bacterium, assembly GCA_035577265.1. Taxonomy (GTDB): domain Bacteria; phylum Verrucomicrobiota; class Verrucomicrobiia; order Limisphaerales; family UBA11358; genus UBA11358. Next base: position 115,416 of record DATLVR010000118.1, read on the forward strand.
TCCGGTTCGTTGAAATCAATGCCTGTGAAGCGGAACTCGACATAATGCCGGCCGGGGCTGATTTGCAACGGCGCATTTGTGGAGGAGGATTCATTGCCGCTGATATCGTGTGACAAGCTATCCACCCGCATTTCCTCGATGACCACAGGCGGCGGACGATGGTTCATGGTGACATCGCGCGGGTTGACCGCGACAAGGCCTTTGATGGTTGTGAACCATAGCCAGCCGTCGTGCGAACGCCAGCACGACGGCTGGAACCAGCCGGAATACGATTGCGCTGGCAGCCCATCAAAACGCCCATACACCGAGAAAGCGATTTCATCAACCGTGCCGGCCGCAAGATTTATTAAATCCTTCTTTGCCGCGCGGAAAATTCCCTCATAAGTGCCTCCCCAAAGATTGCCCTCCTGGTCTTCCAGCAGTTGCGTGATGCTGTTGTCGGGCAGGCCTTGTTGCGTGGTAATACGCGTAAACGCACCATTCGCGAATCGCAGCAGTCCCCCGCCCAGTGTGCCAATCCAAATGCTGCCATCTGCATCCGGCATTAGCGCGGCAACGCGTGCATTCGGCCAGTCTGCAGGCGGATGATACCGTATCGGCGCACCGTTGGTGAATTGCCAAAGGTCGCCCGGTTCCGTGCCCAGCCATAAAGTTCCACGCGGGCCCTCCGCGATCGCACGCACTCCAATGTTTTCCACGAATCCACGCGCGTGATCAAAGGTCGAAAACACGCCGTCTTGAAAATAATACGCACCGGAACCATTGCAGAGCCAGACACGGCCACTGCTGTCTTGCATCATCGCGTTGGCTACGTGGTCGCGCAGCCGCTCCAGTGGAAACGACGAGGTGACGCTGTTATTTACAGAACGGGCTTCATCCGCCATCACACGAAAAATCCTGCCTTGGAGGGTGCCAGCCCAAATACCATTTTTTGTATCAGGATAAACTGTGACACTTTCAATCAGTGGATCCGGGTTCGGTGTCAGGGGGACCGGAACAAATTTTTCACCTTCTTTACGTGCGAGACCACCTGTCGCCATGCCAACCCAGATCGTATGCTGTTCATCTTCGCAGACGGATTGAGCTACGTCACCCGGGATGCCCTCGGCCGCAGTAAATACCTTGAACAACCTGCGGTGAATGCGTGCGAGCCCGGCCTCTTTCGTGCCAATCCAGATGTTGCCTTCGTTATCTTCCAGCCAGCAGGTGATGAACTTGCTGGGCAGACCGTTTGTCGGCGTCAGCAGATCTGTTGTGCCGTCCGGAGAGACATGCCAAATGCCGGTGCCATATTCGATCACCCACAACCCGCCCTGCGAATCCACAAAAAAATGAAGCGGCTCCCGGTTATGGGGAGGCTGAAAACCTGGCGCGGTCAATGTCCATTGCCCGCCGGACATTTTCCGCAGCTCTCTGCCATCCCAAATCCACAGGCTGCCGTCCCGGGTTGAGATCATTTGTTCTATCTCATGCGGTACGGGACCATTCGTTGGCGTGCGGTCAGCATAACCTTCCGGTGTCATGATGCCGACCCGGTTACCGGCGGCGACCCAAATTTGGCCGGCCATATCTTTCGTGAGATCATTCACCTGAACACCCAGACGGAATACACTGAATTGAGTGTTGGTTGGCGCGGCGAGTTTCATCCGGGCGATATCGTGGCGGTCGGTGACATACCACAGGGTGCCATCGGCAGCCTGGCTGAAACGGCCCGGCGGCGGGTCAGGCGTTGGGGGGGTGAGGTCGCTATGCTGCGCCTCATTGACGCCCCCGTTTCGCGGGACTCGGAACACAACATTTCCGTAAGAAGCGAGATAAACGGCGTTGTTATCCTCAGCTATGATCGGAATTTGAAGGGAATGCCAGCGCGGTTCGGCATTGGGCCCGCGAACGAGACGGAATTTTCCGAACGTCAGACTGGCAATGGATTCATTACCCGCAGTGATCCACATGGTGCCGCGGGAATCCACGCTCAAGGTCTCAATTTCCACATCCTTCAAACCGGGAGTGGACTGCGGGTTAAAAGTCACGAAACTCGCCCCATCGAAGCGGGCCAAACCACCGCTGCGTGTGCCAATCCAAAGATAGCCGTCTGGCGTCTGCGCAAGACAGTTGACAGAATTTTGCGGCAGACCATCCTCCGAACCCCATACGTGGATGAGATAATCCGCCGAGGTTCGTGGCACGGTCTGCGAACACACTGACAACACCACCGCCCAAAATAGTCCTGCGAGCACTCGGCAGAGGAACTGGCGGACGAAGGGTGTCATGCAGTAGGATTAGTAAGATAATTCAACGATGATTGCGAGCGGAATCTTGCCAGCGTCCCCGTCCATTTGGATGAAGGAAAGCGATCGTTTGCATCTGAAAACACGTGCCACGTTTTGACGCCATCTTGCGAAACACGACACAAGGAACTTCGCAACAGAACATCATATGCCGCGGGCGGACACTGAAGGCTGGACGCGTTGCCGCGTCCAGCCTTTTTCCGTCACTCTTAATCTCGACCAAATTATTGTTTCAGCCGATAAAAAGTTTGTCCTGGGGCTAGCGACAGCGTCAGGTTGTTTATGCCATTGACAACTGTTGGCGTGCCAGAAACCGTAGACCAGGTTCCGCCAGCCAGACCGGAGGTGGATTGCAAAATAAATCCCGTGGCATTGGCCGGCCACTTTAGAGTTATCTGTGAACCTGCTGCGGAAATTTGCAACGCGGGACCTGCGATCACATTCGGTCCCACCGCATATAGATTCGCGACTTGACCGGCGGTCAAGGCACCGTTCCAAATGCGCATATCCGAGTAAGCGCCATTAAACATCGGGTCGGGCCATTGGTCACGTGCCAGCCAGTTGTCGCTGTCAGGAAGACTCGACCAGAGCAGTGGATTGCTCCCGGTGCTGATCAATTGGCCGTTCAGATATAATTTGTCCAACTGGCGGTCTTGGTCATGGGTGATGACCACTTGACTTAACACACCCACCTGAAGCGAAGGTCCCGTGAGAACCAATCCGCCCGGGAACCATTCCATGCGTAACGATCCATTGACACCATCGTGTGGGCTGACCATCACATAAGTTCCTCCTCCTAGAGAGACTCCCGGAGTAGCTGCTTGGCCGAAATCGAACATTTCCTGCCAGACTCCTCCACCAGCCCAAGTCACCCAGCATTCAATACTGGCTTCGTTCGGCAGTCCGCTGACCATGCCTTGGCTGGCAGGATAAGACACCCATCCGCTGGATGCAGTGGGCAATCCGCTTCCGTTTGGCGGTGGATTTCCAGCAGGCATTATCATCTGGCTGCCGGCAAGTGTCACCGGACCGTTGATTGTGCCGTCGATGGCACCTATGGAGTCATGCAGGGTCGTTCCCGAAGTTTCGTCAAAGGTATAACGGTGCAAAAGCGAAGGCCATGCATTTGTATCCACCACGGTGATCGCCAGTGAGCCGGAGATGCTGGCATAAGTGGCGGTTACTGTCGCAACTCCCGCGTTTTGAGGAGTAAAGTTTCCATTCACAATTGTTCCCACAGAAGTGTTGCCGCTGGCGAGGGTTGTCTGTGACAGGGTCGTCACATCCACGTTCGTCACATTGGCAAAGTTTGCCAACACTTGGATGGGAACACTCACTCCGTGAACATCCACATTCGTGGAAGCTCTCATTGTCAGAGACAGGAGAGTGCCCGGATTGGTGATAATGTTGTCAGGGCCGGTGGCAGCATCAATTGCGATTTGCTGCTCAGTCACAACGCCGGAGTAGATTCGGAACTCGTCCAGAACGCCGGTGAAATATGGGTCGCCGCTGCCATACCATTCGGACTGACCGAGGTAATTATTACCATCCGGTATGTTATAGATCGGTGTGGTCACTGTGCCGACAGCCACCTTGCGGCCGCCCACATAAATGGAAGCCGTTTGTGCCGAATAATTGTAGGTAACAACCACGCAGACTTCATTGCCAAGGGACAGTGGTTGTGGAGCATCAATGCTGACCACATGATTATCGAGACGCAATTTATGACTGGCAGGGTTGTTTGGAATCAGAGTAATGTAGTTCACACCCTGCACTCCATTGTTGGTTCCAAAGGACCACAATTGTGCCCAGTCGGAGTTAACGTCATTGTTTTGCACCCAGGTCTCAAAGGTTGCGTTGGTCAGTGCAGGCAGGATGCCTGATGGCAGCGATACATAACCGGAACTGGCGTTGCCATCCAAGGTTAATTGACCGCTCCCCGTGAGAGTGGCAGTTCCGCTGCCGTTGTTGAGAGTCCCGTTTGCGCCACCAACCGAGTCGGTGATAGCTGTCGCTCCAGGCGCTCCGTTGAAGCTGTAACGGTGCACAACCACCGCCGGTTGCAGGCTGACCCTTACGGTCAGGGCCGCCGGTTGCGATTGGAACAAAGCGTGGATCGTCGTGCTCCCCGCGGCATTTGCGTGAAAGTTTCCATCCGACTCATACGAGACAATGTTGGTGTTATCGGAACCATAAGTGATGCCAGACATGGTTGAGATATTCACCTTGTTCGTCAGCGAGGTATAGGTGGCAAAAATTGCTGGAGAAAATTTAGCGCCAACCAGCGTGTTGGTTGAATTATTGAACTGGATCGAAGAAAGCGTGCCAGCCGAGCCGCTGGTTGAGTCGGCTCCGGCTTCGTAATCCGCTTCAACTTGAACCGGCGTCACGGGATTGTTGTAAATCCGGAATTCATCAATCGAACCATTATAATAGGGGTCAGGGAACTGGGAGCGTCCAATGTAGTCATTAAAGGTGTGACCGACCGCCTGGGGCGTGGCTGTAAAGTTTGAGGCAAAACTAACCAGTTGACCATTGTCAAACAACGACCCGGTCTGTGCCACGGCATCAATGCTAAAAGCCAAATGGTGATTCTGGCCGGCCGCTGGCTGGGTCCCGGTAATGAAATTGCCGGGATTGATGTCAACTCGATAACTGCCGCTGACACCGTCATTCAGGCACATATAGAACCACGCCACGCCGTTGCCGCCGCCGCCGCCGGGGCCGCCGGTGCCCGGGCCACCTTGGTTTCTGCCGAAATCAAACAAACGGGCCCACGTAGGATTTGAGGTAGGCGTGGTCCAAACCTCAAAGGTGACAGACGTATAATTGCTGATGATATCATCAGGCAGATATACGAAACCGCTTGCGCCGTCCAGCACGACCGTTCCGTCCCCAGGATATGTGGCTCCGGGATACAAATTTCCGGTGGCGCTTCCCGCCGAATCAATGGCATTGGTGCTCGCGATGGAGTCATTGAAGCTGTATCGGTGGGTTAGAGCCGCGGTTGCGACTTGAGTTGCCGTCAGCAATGAAATCAGCACAAGGCCCTTGACCATGAATTCATTGAACCTGATAGAGGTAGGTTTCATAAGTTATGTTTGTATTGGTTGGATGGGGGTTAGCAGAATCGAAACTAACTGAACCAATGTCTGTTGTCATGGCACATGAAGTGGCCTCACTGACAGTCATTAACGCCGGACAATGTGGATGTAACTTAGCCGCTAATGCAGGATAAGCCTTGTTCAACCGGCTTTTATCCCACGAAGGCCAACAATAAAACCGGTTATTAACAATCAAAGGCGGGTCATGAAGAAGTGTGGGTGGCTGCGCGACTAAAGCTGTAGCTGAGAGGCCGCTTTATGCGCCATGACAACCTGGCATAAAAGCAGGTATCTTAAGCACGTTATCCCGAATTGCAAAACACTGCGCGTTCGTCTTCATACATGACGCGTCATTGTGATGGGTGAGCAGCTGAACCTTTAAAATCAAATGAAAATGTCATTCTGTGTCTTTCATATGCGGCGTGCTGGACAACATTCGAGAACTAAAGCCACCTCTGGTTTTACTCTTATTGAACTGCTGGTTGTGATTGCCATTATTGCAATTCTTGCCGCCATGCTCCTGCCTGCTCTCTCGAAGGCCAAATTGAAGGCAAAACAGATTTCATGCATCAACAATATGAAGCAGATTGGGATCGCTGGTGTCATGTATATCGGCGATTACAATCAATATCCCGGCTGCCTTTCAACGCCTGCCGGAGGGTCGGCTAACTATTACTACGTGTGGCCAACGCGGTTATTCAGCCTGATGGGGGGAAACCGCAATGCGTTTACTTGTCCTGCTGCACAGCCATGGACAGCCTGGGATACCAATGTGAATCATACGTTGGGGGGAACGGGACCAGGTGGTGTGTATGATCCATATGCGATTGTAAATACTTCATTCTTCGGGCTGGGTTACAATGACTGGGGCATTCATTTTCAAGGTGGCAGTGAAGCGGTAACGAAACCTCAGTTGGGGCTGGGCGGAGATGTTGATGGCGGTTTGTTTCAGGGACCAGTTAAAGACAGTATGGTGAAGAAACCCACCGACATGATTTGGATTTGCGATGTTCCTTCCGTGCCACAAAACGTGTCTCCTTGGTTTAACGGCAACTGCGAGCCGGCAGATGTGAAGGCCACCACCGGCCATTCCGCCTGTCCAGCAAACCGTCATAACTATCGCACCGATGTTTTATTCTGCGATGGCCATGTCGAGAGTCCCAAGCGCAACGATCTTCGGGATCCCAACAACGCCGATTGGCGTGCACGCTGGAATAACGACAACGATCCGCACCTTAGTTATGGTTATTGGCAGTCTAAGCCTTCTTGGATCAACACTTTGGACCAGTGAATTGGAGCAACGGAGATCCGCTCATCCCTCTGGAGCGTAGAATTTTTCACCGGTTTCATTATTACATGATTTTACATAGCTCCATCAAAACCGTCTCCGTCATCGGCGTGGCCGGGACTTTTTCAAAGACCAACAACAAAACAAAAAACAAACACATGAAAACCACACAAGCAAAACTCATCACGATCTTTGCCGGGTTGGCGATATTCGCCGGGCAGTTGTCTGCCAAAACCGTTACCATCAACGCTTCCAATTCAGATCAAACCAGCTATTTTCGGGGGGCAGGTTGGACTGTTGGTTGACGGCGATACCCTGGTGCTTGCGTCGGGCAACCACTACATCAGCGGCTTCATTGACATCTGGTTCAACAATGGTTTCATCAACGGCGGTGGGAGCATTGTCAGAAAAATTGCAGGTTCCACTTCCGGCCTCACCATTCACGGCAACGGCAACCGGATTGACCAGATCGAAATTGATGGCGGCGGGACCGGCACTCACGGCCCTTGCATGGTGCTCTTGAACGGTAAGGCCCTCACGTTTGCCAATTTCTGAATCAAAACTGAAAAAGAAGCCATTTCGCTGACGCAACCAAAACTTCACTTTCATAGACACCTTTCAGCATAGGCGTCTCCGATTTTTTTTTATTAGCGCACAGTGAACGGACTGTGGCCGAATTCTCGATGAATTGTTCGGGAATTGTGATCCCGCAGGCCGTTACTACACGTTTTACTACACGTTTTCGTGTTTTTGGCGGCCTTCCCCCGGAAGCTGCCGTTGTCCACCAACGGCTTGTGAAGATGGCTCCAGAGGAAGGACTCGTAACAAGTCTGCCGCCAAAGCCCACTTTTCCCTTCTTGAATAAGCTCAAGAACTTCCAAAGCGTTTGAGGCTCGCAACGCCTAACGCATTGGTTATTTGAACTATACGTCAACTCCACCAAAAGGCAACTACAATTTCGACCTATCCGCTCTAACTCTCCTACTACTCTTTCTCACACAGTCTCTCACACACTTCATCACACAGTTTCCCACACACCGAAATAAAATTGGGCCGTTGTTACTGGCGTGCCATCTGACCGGGCCGATCTGAAATATCCTGTTCGGAAGCAACTTCCTCCACGCCTTCTTTTGCGCGGTCGTTCTTATATTTCCAATGCTCCCCTACCCCGCAACTGGCGCACGGACTGTGCTTGCGTCTGTTTTATCACTTCTGTGCCTTCGGCAACGCTGTCACACTGCTCTGAAATGGCGCGAATGACTTTGCCCGGATGATCGTCGGAAATTGTTCCCAAATAATTCTCTGTGCTTTGACTTCCGCGTTACGCGCCATGAATCGCAGCGTGTGCCGCATTTGCGCCATGTATTCGGTCGCCACCTCGCGGAGACCGCTTCCTTTCAGCAAAATCTCGGTGTCGCCGTGGGCTTGCGTGTAGGGAGAAGCCTCAAGCCGCTGAATCACCGCCCATTCGTCACCGTCCACCTTGCGGCAAAGCAGAATTTCAATTCGGAAAAGTTTTAGCAACAGCGCGCGCGTTCCATTTGCTTTCCGGCGCGGTGAGGGTGACAAAAGCCTTTGGCACGGGTCATTCCCATTGGATGTGTTCCAACCGGCTCAACGCCTCGCGCATGGGCCTCATGGTTGAAAGATCGCCCTCAATCGTCGGGAAAGCGGCGTTGTAAGCGGGCCAGTTGTTCGTCCGTCAATCGCGCCTCGCTACCCGGCACTTCGTGTAGTGGATTTTCTTCGCGCTTCTCCATGCCGTTAATCCTTTTTCAACAGCCGGTTCAATTCCTCGTTGGCAATGACAAATTCGCCCGACGGCGAAAGTCCGGCCTGCACACGCTCGCGTTGAATGAGCGTGCAAAGTGTATAGGCGTCGAGGACAAGCCTGCGGGTGGCTCTCGGAATTGAAATTGAATCCGCTTCAGTCAACATGCCGGTCAAAATAGCATCTGGCTCGCTGTCCATAATCAAATCAATTAGCCCACAATTTTCGTTTGTCCGGTGACAAAAGCAGCGTCACTTTCACGCGCGCTGAACAAGGGTGTAAAACGTCTAAGCGTCCCAACCAAGCGAGCGCGCCGCCTGTGGAATGGAGATTTGGCCGGAGGCTTGCGGCTCTCCGGTCAATTTGACATTTGGATTTTCGTCCTCAATTCAACCAATCAGCTCAAAGAGTTTCTTTTTCAAATAATGAAACGTAGCGACAGATCTGCGCGATGAAAACCTAGAGGCGAGGGCTTTGGCTGCGGCGGAAAGGTCAAGACAGGAACGGAAGACGCGAGTTTTTTTGTTCGAGCGGACCCGTAGCATTCTTGACGTTTCCGCCGCAGCCATATAATTACCCTCGGTTTTATCGCGCTGTAGAGGTGGGTGGTATTTCCGCTGCATAAGCCGGCAATGTGGATTGGTAATCGAGCGAATGCTCAACCTCGAAAAAATGAATTTGAAAAGCGCTTCGGTCAGCGGTTGGTGGGCGGAGGAAGTGGCGTGCAGGCGGAGAGACGATATTAGGAACGGAGCCGGAACGCCACGCCGCCGCCAACCGCTGACGGAAGAGAACACGATTGCGTTCCCTCAACGCCGGCTGGGACGAGCGGGAGGGAAATGACGAAGGCGGGCCGGAGCGACATTAGCGAGGCCGACGTGTCAGCTCCCGCCCGTTGGTCCCGGTGGCTTCACGATGCGCGCAATCACTCCTCATGCAGATTTCCCCACATCGTTTTGTGCGATGGGTGAAACTTGAAGAAAATATTCAGCCGACGGATTTGTCGGCAGAACAATTAAAAACATGCTTCACAAAATGAAGCTCAAGCGATTCCGCGAGGGGTCGCTTTTACAATTCAATATTGATGAAACGCTTATCTTGCAGACAAGTAGTTTGGCCGGATAAATCCGATGCTTCATTGTGCGGGGTAAATCACTTGATTAGGTTCTAAGTTTCTCGAACCGTCTGGATTGAAATAATAATCGGCCGTAACAAACATGTCTTTGCCCATGATCACTAGCAGTTTAAATCGAACATAGCCGGTAGGCAGCCTCAAGAAAAATATCTTTCTGGTGCTTTCACTGCCACCAACCTCAAAGTTTACGCTGCCGGCGTAGCCTGTCTCTGGCGCAATAAAATCAAAATTATTTGTGGTTTCGATAATGCCGCCATTTGGTAAATTAAGTTGGACTTTCCAGTCATAAGAATTGGTGTCCGAGCGAAGCCCACTCCACCCTTGGATTTGAAGTTGCCCCAGAATTTCCGCACGCGTGTTGCCTCGAAGTGGGTAATTCGTGGTTGAACCATCATGGGGAGCATGAAAGCCACCACTCCTAAATAGCAATGGCACGGGATGCCCCTTGCTGTGCATACGAAATATTCGGGCATGTGCCTCGCTGTCCTCAACTACTCCATCCCTTGGCCGGCTGCGAACATTAAAACCAGTGGAATTATCCGGATACGGATAATAGTTGGAATGAGATAATTCGAACATCAGTCCAATCCCATACAAACCGTCAATTTTGAAAATTCCGCGTTCATCGGTTGTCACCGATCCTTCGTTGCGGGTTTCCTCGGTCAAAGATTCGTTAGCGGAGCCTCCATTGTATGATATTTGCACGCCGGGAATTGGCTGATCGCTTTCATCCACCACTTTCCCATAGTAAAGCAACGGCGTGCGCCACAGCCGGGTCCAATTGCTCATTTCTCTTTTGGTCTGCTCGATCCGTGCTCGATTGTCTTGTTCTTCACGTGTCAAAGGCACATCCGTTGACGGCGTGTTTGATTCGATTTGATGCCCTGAATTTTGAATTGATGCCTGTTCATTAGGTTGTGCGACTATCTCTTGTTCTTTGTCCGAAGGAGCCAGACTGGGCTTTCTTAAGAACCAAATGAAAATCAAAAAAAGGGCAACCGTTATCAACCAAATGCTTTTTCGTTTTATATTCATAAAATCATGGGCTTGGCGTAATTAAAAAACCTTCACTTAATAACTCTTTGTAAAATGGCGTCGTGTTTTGAATCGTCTTGAAAAATTCTCCGCCGTGGTCGTCGCGAGAAATACCGAACCTTGCGCCGCCAACAAAGCCTAAACTGGCATCTTGAAGACTTATATTGTTTGTGATCGCTCCACCGGTTAGAGCATAAGGTGGATATTTCAATCCCGCCGCTCCGATGGCTTTTGTGCGCGATCGCGCCACATAGGACTTTTTCTCAAAGCCATCGGTAAGCGTGCGTATGGAGATGACGCCGCCAAAACTGTCCGTGGAATTATCAAAACAATTCGTTCCGTCAAACGAGTAAAACCAGCCCGGAACAAAGAGGCTGTGATCCGGTCTTAAATACAACTGGGCCAGTTCCCAGGAAATAAAATTCAAAGCGCCCGAGTAACAGGCGAAGTCGTCATCGTTGTAGAAGTTCACTCGCCGACACTGATTAGTGAAGCAGTTGTTGTAACCGCCCAAAACATCCGCGTCTGGCGTATTGGCGGCGCTCGCTGCCAGATAACTGTAAATCAGGCTGGAATTGCCGCCGTCGAAGGCCTCGGCGGGCACCGTCACTTTGGACAACACCAAATTGTCCACCTGCGCTCCCAGCCGGACTGCCTCACTGGCAGGAATGCCTCCCTCGCTTACAGCCATGATATTGAAGGTGTAATCGGGAAACCGGATATGCAGGTTGTCGATGTAATTTTTGAGAGCCGCCCCACTTTGCCAAGAAATGTATTCCCCCTTGTTGTAATTGAGAATGCTGATCTCGTTCGTGGTTGTCGGCAACTGATTCCAAGTAGGACTGGGCCATCGGAAAGCAGCATACCTCCCGTGGTAGCCTTGCCAATAGAGCCGCTTGAGAATCGTCTGGCCGCTGGATTCAGCGTCGAATAGGCCATTGTTAAGACCGTGAACATAAATGACTATTTGTTTGTTCTCTGCAGCATCGCTGACCGTCGCATAGCTGTCTATATGGAACGCACCGGAATTGGTGGTGGGCGGATCATTAAGCGAAACATCTGTCGCTCGTGGATGCTCGATAAAGTCTTTCATGTCATGCAAATCAATGAAGGTGGAAGTTTGTGCGATGGCATTCGTCCCTTGATAAACTGTCAGAGTGAATTGCCCTTCGCCATTGCCAGCACCCTCAAAGAGAAAATGCAGATCAGAGCCATCATATAGCCAAAATGGAATAACGTATGGGGGGTTGGTTGGTGAAATGGTGGCCAGCAGGGACTGGTTTACAAAGTTAGCCGCTATGTTTGTGTCAGTCAGATAGCCTGTGCCGCCATTGGTTTCAGCAAGGTAAAGATTGATTGCTGGTAAGTTTGAAATGGCGGTGCAAGAAAGAGTGGCGTAATAATTTTGATTCGATAACGCCGCTGGCAACCCGCAGATCCAAAGCCGGAAGAAGTTTTCCAAGTCACGCTGGCAGGTTATTTTGCCATGAGCATAATTGACATCGTTTGGATCATTCAAAGGAATCTGCAAATCCTTATCCAACCCGCCGTCACTACCCGGCTTGGTGTATCCGTTGTTAACCCATGCAAGCATCGGGTTGGCCTGCGATGTGGCATCCGCGCTGTTGAAAGCTAAGTCCATGACGCCATCATGGTTTTTGTCCAGTTGCAAGGAGACAGAATACACCATGGATGTGCCACGTTGATACGGCGGATCAAGGTCTGGCATGGTCACCAGTGCCGCTGGGCCAGGTTCGGTGGCAAAGAAACTGCCGTAAGTCGAAAGCACGCCGGCCGCATTAGTGGTCACGGTGCCATTTATGATTTTGTAAGCCTTGTCGAAGTATTGGCCCAAGTAGGCATATACGCCAGGATACCCATTGAGCAGCGTCAATTTTGCGTAGCTATTTACGAGAATGGAACCGCCAACCGGAACAATCAGCAAATCGCTGGCCTGACTGTTCAAAAAATTGGTGCTTTCCGGCAATGGGCTTCGATCCCAAAAATCATATTCGACAGTCTGAAATTGCGGTTGCGTTGTTTCGGGATAAAAATAACCATTCACGTTTTCAACCTGGTTCCCGGCATTCAAAACCGTCGCCTCGACAGCCGTGTTATCACTGTTGCCGTATGCAATGGTCGCCGATAAGAAGTGCAAGCCCCAATAGTTACTGGCGTTGCCTGCCATTGTATAAAACCGATTTTCAGAGTCAGAAGAAGCCGTGATGCCGATCTCTGCCAGGTGATACGACCAGGTTAAGCTGATATTATAAAAGACCGGTGAATCTAATGGGTAAGAACAAAGCCATCGGGTCGTGCTTGTTCCAAGTAATGCTGGAATTATCCCTCCATTGGTCGTATTCAAAGCAAATTGGTAAGTCGGGGGCTCGTATAAAATCAAAGGTGTGGGATAATCATGTGGCGAGTCGTAATAGTTATCATAATTCCCCGAAACTCCAGTAGTCAGATGCCCCACTCCATAGGTCACAAAATTTGTGACTGGCCCCGCATCTTGCGAACTATAAACAAAATTTCGGAACAACACATTTTCACCGAAGGGCCACAGCGCATCGAAGACGATACTATTGTCGTTAAAGTAAAGTTGCGGTTCTCGAAAGAAAGCGGCGGACACATAACTAGGTTGGTTGGTGAAGACCGCCTGATAACCGCCATGGCTTTGATCAAAGTCGCTGAACTGAAACGGCGAATCCACCGTAGCTGCCCGCAGCTTGAAGATTAAGTTCTGTTTCAACTGCACACGTCCATCAAAATAGGGCGGAATAATCCAATTTTTTGAATTACCTGTCAGCGAACTGAAAAACCCACTGGATAGAAGTTTAAATTCCCCAATGCCATTCCCGTCTGCGTTGACAGGTTCCACCGACCACGAGTAATACGAATATCCGTAAGCGTCCATTGGGCTCGCCGTTATCGAAGAGGGCAACAGATATAGGCCATTGGTGAAGTCCGAAACGGGAATGTCATTGGTGGTGTCAAATGAATAATCATCTTCACTGTTCTCGGCATGGTCATCCGTCCGTCTCACTCGTAAACCAGTTGTTCCAGGCGGGAGCGAAGCGATGGCTAAATAGGCCGATCCTTGCGGACCGGCAACCAATGACACGGAAGCATAAGACTTTGGCCGCACATAAATCGGAGCACTCCAAGCCGAATCCCCAACCGCATAATGTGCCTGAATACGATAATACGAATACAAGCCCGCCGATTCCGCAAAATCATCCCACTGATCTACATACATAACTGGCACGCTGTCTTGCAAGCTTTCTGTGCCGCCCGACAGATAAATGTTGGTGACGAAATTTAAACTATAAAGATGATCAACCCGTTCAACAGTGTAGTTCGTGGCCGGGGTCAATGAAGGAATCCAACTCACATTGGCCAGACCGCTGAATCCATCATAGAAAACAGACAATTGCGGCGCGGCCGGCGTATTGAAGGCGGTTGGATTCGTTCCGTTGTGAAACTCCTGCAAATTGTTCCATCCGTCGCCATCAGGATCTCCAAACGGATCTGACACTCCATATTGTTGCTGCCACCAGATCGGCAGTCCGCTCCCGTCGTCCGCCCACGAACGCAGCCGGATAAATAGATTCGTGCGGTTGCCTTGCGCCACGCTCAACGGCGTCCAGTTCGTGATTTCTGAACCAAGAATAAATCCTTCCGAAAGCCAGTCACTTTGCGTGAGGTTTGTGCGGGATTGGATTTCGTATTGGATGTCTGCCAGCGTGTTGCTGCCGATGCCTGCTAGATAGCCATTCGTGATGGCCACCTGTGCAATCCAAAGGTTCGTGCCGTAGTCAATGACCGTGTAGCTTGAGAAAAAGTAATTTGTCCCGCCGCCGTTGGTCCCGCTATCGTCAAATCCCGGTGGTTCCATGCTCATGGTGCTCATCCCCATTCGGGAACTGGCCTGCGCCGCGTAGTCAATATCCACATCATTCAACAAATAGCCGTTGCCTCCACTCAACATCCAAACAGGCAAGCCATTCATATTGCCCGGAAGCGGAGGCCAAGTTGGATTGGCCAGCGACCAAAAGGTTCCACATCTTGGCAGGGCGTCCGCTGGAATTGTCGGAGTAGAATCCAGCTCACTTAGGAATGTTGCCAAATCTGAATCCGACAGTGTTTTGAGGGTCGGCAAATCCGATGAACTCAAGGAAAGCGGCTCGATTTGGATTGCCATTGTTTCGGTTTCTTGGGCATGAAGCAACCCTAACAACGCCACGAACCCGCCGACAACGAATGATCCTGCACGAAGTTTTCTGATGAGTTTCATAAATTTCTGATGGTCTGAAACGAAAGGTTAAGTTTCACTGATGAAGCCTCTTGAAAACAAGAGTTTTATTGTCATAAATGAATCGCGTATTGCTTTCAGACACGGGGCGCGACACGAGACCCGTCAACCAGCGATCTTAGATTTTGCTCGGAATATCCTGCTTGGCTTCCACGAGAAGATTGCGGGGAATGAAGACGATTCGCTCGTCCGCCCCGCAACCGGCCGTTGGCGGGAGCTTTGAAATTGCGGCGTCAATAATATCAATGCCGATGATCGCAAAGTCGACGGATGCAAGCTCGAAGATGTCAGGACAATTGTTGAGCGCAATGGTCTGGCGACCATTGGCGTGCGGGTCGGGGCCAATTCTACGCAGAAATTCGATTGGCGTCTTCATGCGCCATCACAATCAAGGAACGCCCTAAAAAATGCAAGAATAAAATAGCACATATATCGGGTTTTTATCGCAGCCGCTTCCTGTTCTGGTAGAGTGTTGTGGCGTTCCCATATCGTAAAATTGTCGGCCAAAAAATCCGCGCTTATCGCAAGCAGGCAGAGTTAAGCCAGGAAAAATTGGCCGAAAAGGCCAGCCTAAGTTACAAATACTTGGGGGAGGTTGAACGCGGTGATGTGAACGTCTCATTGGATTCCATGATGAGAATCACCAAAGCGCTCAAGATAAAATTGAGTGATCTGGTTCGCGATATTTAGGCCGTCTTTTGCAGTGTGCTTCTTTCTGGCATAATGCCGTTCAATGGAGGAATGGTTAATTGCGGCGACTGGAACGGCCAATATTTCGTTGCGCGCTTCGTCGTGTTGCTCCGCCTCACGCCCCCCGTAATCGCGGCGACTGAAACCAAGAGCGATGTCTAACGTTCCAATTCAAGAGCGATCGTATAAGAATCGTATAAGCCTTAAGGAAAACTTCGCCGCCATTTTGGGTGATTGATTGTCGAACCAGATGACGCCTTGTGGCCGCGTTTTCAATTCTCTTAAATCTTTCAGGTGCATCGAATGATGCGCGCCCGTCGCAATACATCGGTCCGACCTGGCGGCAGTCCAGCAATAGCACCGCCGGCTGAAGAGTCAGCAATCAACATTCGCCGGAGCTCGAACATGCTATATCAGTCGGCGCGCCTATTCTTGAATTCATAATGGCTGACCATGTCACGACCCTCCGCACCGTCTGCGTCGGCTATTACCAGCAGGGTCAAAGCGGAATTGTAGCCCTCCAGTGCCCAGCTTTGCTCTGTGACTTCAATTTGCCTCGCATAGGAGTTTTGTGAAATCCACGCCTCGGGATTAACCACCTCGGGTCCAGCTTCACCCGCCGGTGGGATGACGTGGTAGGCGAGTGAATCGGGATGCAGCTTCACCCCTTTTTTGATCCGGAGACCGAAGCGGCTACCCTGTTGTTTTGACCAAGCCACCACTTTGTTCTTAGAAAGCACGAGGATGCATTCATGCTTATTAAGGTCTATGAACTTCATACCGGTCGCCGTCAGCGAGGTATTAAAAGTCCCGGCCAAGGCTTTGATGTTTTCCAACCGGGGATCGCAATTGGTAACCAGCGGACGGAGCAACCCCGTGGGCAGCAGGAGTTCAGAGGCAAATAAGTTTGCTTCCACTTCGACCGGACTGCCCTTGTAGTCGCGCATTTGTTCGGCGGTACAGACGAAAAACTGGGATTCCTTCTCGTGGAGAAACCAATGACCGAGTTCATGGGCGATGGCAAACCGCTTCCGCCCTTCCTCCCGGATCTTTGAGTCGGTTCGAATGATGCCGCGCTGCCCCTTGCGGACCAGTCGCGCCAGACAGCCCGTGAGCTTTGCCTCCAAGCAAAGGATTCCTCGATCCATCGCAATGTCCTCGACGGGAACGGGTGCCGGCGTATCCCAACAATAGTCCTGAATGATCCGGTAAGCAGTGCCTTCAGCCCGGATTTTTTGAATCTCTCTTGCCATCCTCGGTTGCCTCCATTTCTAGCAGTGTTAAATCCTCCTCCAGCACTGCCAAATCTTCTGGCGTCGCTTTTTCAAATTCACGGGCGTAAACTTGGGCGTGCTCTGGGTCTTTCTGCCCCAGGCTTTCAATCATCTGACGAACCTTTTCCCGGATATTATCCGCAGCTTCGACGCCGGCGGACAACACTGAGTGGGCTTTCTCGATGGCCCGTAACCGGCGTTCGCGTGCGGACTCCAGCGCTTGGCGTGCCTTGGCCTTTTTAAGGACGGCAGCAAATCGTTTCTGTGCGGATATAACGTCGACCTCATGATCTTTTAAATATTGCGCGGTTTGCGCTGGGTTCATCATTTCAGGATCGACGCCGTCATCATGAAGCAGCACCGACAAGCGTTCCAATTTGGTTAAATTCTCTGGTTTGGAATTGTTCATTGGACCTCCTTCCGGTCATCGTCTTTGACATTATTCTGGTGGCACCATTCAGCAAAAAAACGGGGGGCCGCTCGTCGAATGCGCTTCATCGCCGCATCGTAATCAGGTTCTGATAGACTCAGCTTGCCACGACAGTAAGCCCGGTTGGCACATTCCCGGTCATCGTGGATGGCCATCAGAATGGCTTGTTCATGACTCCCATCTGGAAGGTTCAGCGCGAATTCCTCCAAAAGTTTGTCGCCAAGCGCCCCGCCATTTCGAAAACGGAGCACATCATAAATATCTTTACCGTCCGCCACCGAGTTGACGGCGTTCACGCCCGGTTCCCCGTTTTCGTTCTCCTCCTCCATGGGTGACATCGTGGTCACCCGCCGATGTTTATCCAACCAGTTGGAGAGGATGCTCTCCGCCCGCGACCAGCAAAAATAATAAAAATTGGGCTGCTTGGTTTCGTCCCACGTGTAAGTCCCGTCCAAGGCTTTCTCGATGATGTCCACGGCTAGGTCGGCGGCAGATTTTCCGCCTGGGAGATCAAGATCTTCATCGCTGAATGGGTTGTAGAAACCCTTGTCTGCGGCCAATTTCATAATGCGCACTGTGAGCTGTTCAAGAAATCCGAGGGTCTCCATCGCCTTGATGGCAGCATCCCGCTTGCTCCCCGATAGGGGAACCTTTTCCTGAGCCAGTACTAAGATGGGCTCCTTAATATTACTGACGAGTGCGCTCATTCCGCCGGTAAATCCTGACTTTATGCAAAATTCGCGGCTCATCCCATTAAAAAAGCATTTTATTCGGCGGAACTGCTTGGCTGGCCAGTGATAAGGGGCATGAGCAGTGAACAGCGACGCGAAATTGATGCTGGTGAAACGCCGGGGTTCTCCCGGCTGAAACTCGCTTTAGGGCAAACCCCCATCATCATCTAGAATTGCAGCCCGCTTAACCCAAAGGAATGAACTTGAAACGAACACAAGAATTGTCGGCCGACGAACACGCATCTCGGAACGGCCATGCCGACCAAAACCAGAAGGGCATTTTAGATGCCCGCCCGCTGCCGGACGTTTCGTTCGATGCGCTCTGGGAATCGATCATCTTGGAGCAGCAGATCAAGGACCGTCTGCTTTGTCAGGCGATCCTGAATTTCACTCTCCGAGGCAAGATTGACCGGGCGAGCGTGCCGCTGCATGGAATCATCCTGCTGGTTGGGCCGCCAGGAACCGGAAAAACTTCGCTGGCACGGGGTTTGGCTTCCAAAGCAGCGAAAGCCTGCGGGCATAAACATTTTCAGTTTCTCGAGGTTGAACCGCACGCACTCGCCAATGCTTCCTTGGGCAAGAGTCAGCAGGCCGTAAGACACCTCCTCGGAACGGTCATTGCCGAACGGGCAGCCTATGGCCCGCTGGTGGTTCTTCTCGATGAAGTGGAAACCTTGGCCGCCGACCGCTCCAAGATGAGCATGGAGGCAAACCCCGTTGATGTTCATCGGGCCACCGACGCAGTGCTGGCTCAACTTGACCAACTGGCGACCAACTTCCCCCACCTGTTATTCATTGCGACCAGCAATTTTCCCAAGGCCATCGATGGGGCTTTTCTGTCGCGAGTCGACCAGATCATCACGATTGATTTGCCGCCCGCGGAGGCGTGTCAAAACATCGTCAAAGACACCCTCACCGCCCTCGCCACCAAGTTCCACAAGATCGAAGGGTTGCTCCACGCCCGCGAACTCACCGGCGTTGGAAAACTTTGTTTAGGCCTCGACGGACGGCAGATCCGAAAAGCCGTCCTGTCAGCACTCACCCTGGACAAAGCCACCGCCGTAGACCCCAACCGCCTGACCATCCACGATCTCCTGTCCGCGATTGAACAGGCAAAAAATGAATCAAAGAACGCAAAATAATGGCTACTGTAATCTCTAGAACATTTGCTTCAACACCGCAGCGGACTGCTGGTGAGACCTGGACGGCAATCATGAAGTTGCTGGCACCGGATGCTGCGAGCGCGGCGCGGGCGGAACTTCAAAAGGTCGCCGGCGTGGCCGCGTCCGCCATTGTCTCCGAGGCGCCAGCCAATGACGCCATTTATGTTTACGGCGAGGGACCCCAAATCCGCATTTATTGCGTATTTGGCGAGAATGCAGTCTCGCAAGATGGATTGAACGAGGATCCGCTAATCGAAATTCCCACGGCCGGCAGTTGGAAGATGTCGCTGCCATGTTTACCGGAAGATTTGGACTGGACTGAGAAAAAACTAAAAACCCTCTCGTCTCGAATCACGGCGCGAGCAACCGGTAAAGACGTCGAATATGAACACGAAAAAAAGCCCCGAGCCTCGGCCGAGGTGGCTCTCAACTTGGCCGAATTTTTAAAACCATGAGCTCTGTCGCCGTTTCCACTTACGCCCTGACCTACAACACGACCCACACGGTCAGTTTTGTCACGAGCAAAATGCTCATGCTGCTGAAGGACATCATTCGCGAAGTCGGTCTCGACCCCGGCAAGCTCACGGATGATTGGTCGCTGCTGGAGCGGGGGATCTCGGCGTGGCTCAAATCGCAGCACCTGAAGCAGGTCACCCTGGAAATATATAATCCGAAGACCAACGCACTGGTTTCCCGCTGGGACCTGGATGTGGTCTACGGCTACGGTAGCGACGAAACGTTTTGGGCTGACACGGACAGCATCCGCTACAGCATCACCAAGGCGGGGTTGGTGGCTGCCCAGTGCAAATACACCTTCATCATCTACAACGCAGATGGCAGGCCCGATGTGGATGGCTGGGGGCCGGGCACAGCCAGATCAACCGAGGGTTTCCGCCGTTACAGCATCGGCTCAACCGTGGGCGGAAACGGGGTTGGAGCAGAAGTTGCCTATTGGAGTAAAATATGATCACCACAACTGAAGCATTCAGAAAGTTCCGAAGCAACCTTGAAATCACTCAAAAAGAGCAGGATGATGCTTCGCGGCGTCAAAAAGAAATCCGAAGTTTAATGGATAGTGAATTTGTGTTGGAAGATGACTTTCTGTCCGGTTCTTACAAGCGATTTACAAAAACTAAACCGCTAAAGGACGTGGATATATTTTGCGTTTTCCATGATGATGAGCGGGACAAATATCGCAACAAAAAACATCCTTCGCTGATCCTGGGCGCCGTCGAAAAAATGCTCGCAAAAAACTACAGCGCAGACAAAGTCAGTAAACAACGACGTTCTATATGCATTGAATTCCCTTTTTCGGCCGAAGAGGATCGGGTGATGAGTTTTGATGTAGTTCCGGCGTTCACTAAAGGAGATCATTATGAAATTCCTGATCTTTCAACGGTCAATGGTTGGACGGAGACGAACCCAAAGGTTCATGCCGAAAAAGCCACTGCGGCGAACGAAAAGTTCGATGGGGAATGGAAAGGCATGGTGCGAATGATAAAGGCATGGAACAACGAAAAAGAAAAGCCGGTGAAACCTGCTTTTTTATTGGAAGTAATGTGTCATGATTTACTGAGACCTCCATTTAACGGGAATTTCCCCTATGAGTTCATGCAACTGTTTGCATCTGCTGCGGGGCGAATTGAGGAAGAGTGGGCGGAGCCGGCAGGACTCGGTCCGCCGGTGAGTGATTCAATGAGCGCTAGCCAGAAAGCGGCAGCAAAAAAAGCTCTCCTTGAAGCAGGTTATTCAATTCGGGAGGGTCTGAACTTTGAACGGAACGGTAGCCAAGGTGAGGCGCTTCGCACATATCGAAACCTTTTTGGGGCAAAATTTCCATTGTCGTAATTATTAACCATTAACTAATTTAACCAATTATTATGAATCAATATGCAGACAAAATTTTCAATGCGTTAGGAGTTATTGGGACTGTTGAAACAGTTTTCCTTGTCATTATTACCGTTACGGCAATTGTGCTGTGGTGCAGGGGCATATCGCCGGTGCTTTATCGTCTTGGAAATGGTCTGGCCAACAGGAAAATTGCAATTTTTGCCAAGGGGGATAACAGGGCGAGCTTAAAGAGCCTCCTAATGGATTCAGAACTGTTTAGGGAGAAGAATATTTGTGAAATCAGTGGCGTCCATGACTTAGGGAAGGCTGAAACAGCCTCAGTGTATTTAGTTTATTGGCAAGATTGGGCCAACGACATAGATAAAATCCTCGACAAAAAACCAGACAAGTGTGCTCTCGTTGTTTATGCACCTTACAACATGGACAGAATTCCACCCGAGCAAATGAGAAATTTGGATGGTAAACGACATACGTCAGTGACGAATTTTCGAGGGAGATTGCTCAATGATGTAGTAACTTCAATGATCACCACACCCTACACTAAGAGCTAAACTTAATTATGATCGTAAGAACGAAAGAACGTCTGATTCAAGCCACAGCTTTAGCTAAAGAAACGCTCGGAGATGTGGCATTATCCCAGAATCCAGGTATAGTTAGCAGCATCCTCATGAGTATGGCTTTGGATGATTTAAGTGATTCAATCAAACAAGAGAATGATAAGCTCACAGAGTGTATTTTCAGGTCTGCTGGCCACGTAGCAAAATAGTTCATGGGGAAAGCGTCTTTACTGGGCAGATAAAACAATTCGACGGCAAGAAGCACGCCGCAGTCGCATGGTCCCGCGAAGGACAATATAATGATATTAAAGTATTGGTAAACATTATAAATTATGAAGAAAATCGAACTCAATAATTTACTCAGAGAATATGTAAAAGCCAATTTATCACCAACGCAGAACGAACAAAATTTAGTGTCGTCCCTTTATGATGCCTTTAAGACTGCGCTTGATCACAATACAATTTTAATTGGCTCCTACGCTCGATTTACCGCATCTCGCCCATTGCATGACCTAGACATTCTTTATGTGTCTGGAAAGTTTGATCCGACCAATCTAAATCCTGCAAATATTCTTTCTAATTTAGAAAAAGTTATTCAGGCTAAATTTAAAAATCCAACAACACTTCAGACAAAAATCTCACCTCAAACACATTCCATTACCGTTGCGTTCCTTGAAAATGGAACTGAAAAGTTTGCAGTTGATATAGTTCCTGCATTTACATCTGGATTGAAAAATGAATTTAACGAAGATATCTATTGGGTGCCAGAAATTGTGAAAACAAGCAGGCGAAACAGGCGGTCGCGCTATGAGGCACTTGCCAAGACAAAAAAGACCGAGCTTGAATGGTGGATAAAATCTGATCCTAGAGGATATATTAAGGCCACAGCAGATTTGAATGCCCAAAATGGCGACTTCCGTAAGACAACAAAGTTCATCAAGCGATGGAAACATAATTGCAAGATGAAACAAGACGGTTTTAAACTTAAATCCTTTCATATAGAGCAAGTTATCTTTGCGATTTACAAACAGCATCCTGTGGTTGATATCGCTGGAGCGATTTTTAAATTTTTCTGCGATATTCCCAAAATCATCGCACGCCCACAAATTAAAGACAGGGCTGACGAAGATAAATTTATTGATGATTATTTGAGCAGTCTGACGGAAGTTCAGAAAAAGCAGATTATTCAGGCTCGAGATTTTTTCTTAATAAAATTGGAAAATATTTCAGAGAATCCCAGTATTCCAGAATTGCTGGCCGCAGGCTTTCATAATCGGGCAAGCACCACTGAGGAATATCTTTTTGACTCTGGCATTCCGGTTCTTCTTGAGAAGGGTGTCAATTTTAAAATCAATGGTCGAGCACTACCGCGAGATGGTGGTTTTAGGGAAAAATTCCTAGATATGTTTGGGGGGATTGAGGTTGATAGAAAAATTGACTTTTACATCACGGGGGATAAGCCGACAGTGGATTTGTTTAAATGGAAAGTAAAAAATGCCAACAGTTCGCCTCAGCCCAGAGGTGAGATTACCAATCATTCTACGCTCCACAACCCGGAGCACACAAAGTATGATGGTTCCCATTTTGTCGAATGCTTTGCAATTAAAGATGGAATCTGCATTGCACGTGCAAAGCAAGACGTGGTCTTACAATCATTCTATAAAAATCATTCCTAGTTCAATGAGTATCTGTGGATTTGTTTTAGTGGCCATTGGTCGAGGTTGTCCAGAAGCTCGGTAACATGCTTACCTTGTTAAGAACTTTGAACTCTTTGGTCACGCGCAAATTGTAGCCATAGTTCTACAGTCTGCCCGCGTCACGGCGGCACGCAGGTTGTCAATGACCAGGGTGCGGGGAACGCCCCCAAAGTAACAGAACGCATTTTCCAGACACCGGATGAAGCTCTCGGTGGTCTGCTGCCGGACCACTTCGCTGTAGCCTTTGCGCGAATGCGAAAGGACGATCCGAAACAGATGGGGTCGTTTCCGTTTGCCGTCCACCAGCACCCACGCGCCCTGGCCAAAATCCACCTGGGCTTCGGCCCGGGCATCCACTTCCATCCGCACAAAGGGCACCGGCTGGGTCTGGAGCAACTGCCGCACGAACCGCTGCACGGAATGATAACCGCCGGTGAACGCGTGCTCCCCAGTCAGATCCTGATAAATCCGTTGCGCCGACAGCCCCGCCTGCACCGCCGACTCAATGACCGCCTGCAAGGGCACACACAAACTGGGCCGGCCGGCGGCCAAACTCCCGGTGAGCAGAATGGCCAGTTTTGGATCCGCCCCACGCAGATATTTGCCCACCGTCTCCCGGTGGATGTCCAGTTCACGCGCAATCCGTCGGTGAGACCAGCCATGCGCCGCCAAGGTCGTTATTGAATGTTGCAAGCTCACGTTGAGTCGGTTCATCGCGTCTTTGTGCCGTCTGCACGGCACCCAACGCAATGCGTTCCTCAAAGTGGCTGGTTTTCATTCGCTCTCGACTGGCTGGATTTGACCGCTCGCTGACAGGCATAAACGCAAGTAGCAACAAAAGTCAGAAGAACAATTAGTTTTATCATTTAATGCGGTGATATTATTGCACAGCTTTCTTGTGCGCGTATTTATTTTTGGTCCTTGAACAACTCGTCATTCACTTTTTTAAGCAGTGGAGCCATGGCGCGTAAAACCTTTGAATCAGATTCTTCACGAATGAGTGATTCGGTTAGGGCGAAGAATTCTCGGCCCGCGTTCAGGTGCATTCGTCGGCGGTCGTCCTTTGTGATTTGTCTTCTCCAACTCCAATAGAGGGTTTGCGTTGATGGATAATAGTGCTTCAACTCATGACGAGCGTATAAACCGAAAAACTGTTCAAAGTGACTAACAAAAGAACGACCACACTCAACAAATCCGACACTGTCATCTGCGACCCCAGCAGCAAAGGGAATTGCGAATCCTTCAAGCGAGTTAAAGAGGCGCAGGGTTTCTGGAATATGTTCCTTGAGTTTACTGTAATCTTCTTCAGTCACCGCCGACGCATCAGGCTTCAAATTATTCTCTTCGCGAATGAGTTTGAAATGTAGGAAAAATTGGCAACCTGAAACCTCGATGTCATTCCGTAGCTTGATGAATTGGGGCGTTAGCACAGAGCCATAATTCGTGCATTCTCTCGCAGCCAATTCGACTGCTGCTCTTCTTTCATTCCGTTCAGCAATGCGAACCGAGTTCTTATATTGGCAAAACGCCAGCACCAAGCCGAAGATGGCAATAATGCCAATAATCTTTGCCGTTGCATCAAGCAGCGGCATCCAATGGATTACGAATTCAATCATATTCAGATAGGTTTCTTCAGGATTTATTCTTCTAAAATTACTTTCACGATGACGCGGCCACCCTCGCCCATGTCATCTTAGTTTTTAAATGTTGCTGCGATGAACTTTGCGCTTTCAGTATAAGCCTCGCAAGCATCCAATTTTTTAGCTGGATCACTTTGGGCTTTGCCCGCGCCACCATCGCGTGTGTCGAGCAAATGCCGTCCACCTCCGCCACCGCCAGCTTGCGCTGATACGCCCGGCGGCGTCCGAAAATAATGTCCCCCTTCCGAAACCGCAGCTTCGTGCCGATGACATCGCTGCCCTTACCCCACCGCCGAATGTGCAAACTGCCGGAATCGAGATCATCCAGCCCCACATAAATTTCCTCCGCCGCTGTGCTCGGCTCGACGCGCTCATTGACATTCTCCACGATGTCGCCAAACCGCAAAACTCGACCAATTCTTCCGATTGAACAGAGGGAGCTTGGCCCATTTTGGATTGGGCTCGAGTTTTGCGAGTGATGGAATTGTGGCGATCATTTTTGCCCTGCGTTGGGAGGCATTTCGTTTTTCTCCACACTCTCCACATGAAAACTGAACAATTGCTCCTTCACAACGGGTTCTGTGCCAGACCAGTCAAAGGTCCCAAAGCGTGTTTTCCCATGCGGCCATGCGTCACCGAAAACATCAGGAAAATGACGGAAGGTTAATTGAACGGATTTTTCCTTCATCATCCAAGCATCCGATGCGCAAAACGGCAAAAAGAACTGGAAGCGATAGTTTGCAGTGGCAACGACGCACCAAAGGAATGGGAAATTGGCGTCATTTTTGCGCTGTAGAAGCAGCACTCTTCCGTCGCCGTATGGCATAAGTCCTGGGGTGAAAGCAAACAACACCGGGAACATGGAAATTCTTGCCTGCGCCCTCTCCATAAGCCAGGCGATGGCCGGTTTACATTCATTCAGCAGTTCCGGTGGGCATAACGAACAGGCAATTTTTATTAATGCCTTCGCCGCGTTGATGGGAACAAATGGTTGAGTGGATGCCGCAACGGGGAGTGTGAATGTAAATGGGCCATCAAATTTCAAATGCGACTCCAGATCCTCGGTAACGATCCCAATCTCGAGACCCTTGCGGCCCATCTCAATCCGCATATCTTTGTTCTTGTAGGTTGGAACACCGTTTTTGCCCCTGATTTGAGACACCGTTCGCATCGGTCCGAACCACTTTGCCAAATCATCTTCGTATTTCTTCGCCAGCAATTGGTTGCAGATGTCACACTCATTCTGCGATACAAGTGATTTATTGCCGAGGAACTCGGGCACTGCATGGGCGACGCTCTTGAAAGTAACTTCAGGTTTGCCTTTTCCGCAAAAACGACAGATTCGCCCGTTTTCATTCGCCGGGTCAGCCAGTTTGATAGGCCGAGCCTCCCTAAGCGAACTGTCAAAAACAACCCGATAATGCTGGTCGTAAAAATTCACTGCTTCTTCTTGTTCTTTTGAGAGCGCCATAGGTTATTGGACTGAAACTTTATAAAATGCTTTGGGTTCAGAGGGCAAAATGCTCTCAATCAAGTTGAAAGCGTCCGGGCTGTTCGTTTGAAAGACCTGAGACCAATTCTGGAGATCAACAGACTTCCAGACAGTCGTGAGCGTTTGAGATCGCGAGTTCACATTCATCTGAATTCCGCCTGCGGTTGGCTGAACAGTCACCTGTGGTGGTGATAGCGGAGTGTGGTTATCTACCATTATCAGGACCTCGGAATCGTTTGCGGGATCGCTTGAACCATTTGAGGTCAGCAGCATCCTGGTGCTAGAAAAACTTGTAGGCGCTTTAGTAAAATCAATATTTATGGAGATCTGGGCTGAGGCTCCTGGTGAAATGATAATTGGAAAGCTGGTCGGAATATTTACCCAGGACGCTGGCGGGGACATCGCAATGCTGGAAATTGTGAGTGAGGAATCGCCGAAATTGGTCACCCAAACTGAACTGGAAGATGGCACAACGGTTGGCGCGAATTGCGCAGCAGTCGGTCCAGTGATATTAAGAGTCGTTGCATTGTCTGCGGGATGATCCAAGTTGGCTGCCCGACCAATTAAGATTCCAGCCCAGCTCGCTTGCGGGTTAGAGAAATAAGGTAGTATATCACCATATTGGCCGTCAGGCCCCTTATATGCGGCCGCGTAACTCATTATATCACCATATATATGGTTGTTATTGGTGAATTGAAATCCGTAAGAATATGGGAACACGCCACCGCCTGTGCCGAGTTGTTCGGCCGTGACCCAAGAATGTCCAGCGCCCATAACGTGACCCAATTCGTGAGCGAGCGCCATAAAGTTGGCCATTGCCACATAATTAACCAAAACCAGAGCATTGGTTTTATACGCAACCGAAATATTGGTGAGTTGTTTCGAAATACCGCCTTGGTCAGAATTTCCAACAATGAGGCCAACCAGATCCGCACCAAGTTGTGATTGTCTGAATTGCACATCGTCCAGAAAGCCATCGGCAGGATCCACCAGACGTGAGACGTCGGTTCCCGCACTGCCTGTTTCCAGATATGACACGGCTTCAATATCCAGAAGGCGGACGCGATTTGTGATCAGGCTATTCACAAATGCAGTATTCATATCCGCCACCGCGTTTACTATTCGGTGCTGTAGAACGGGCCAGCCACCAGCAGCGGTGATTGCGGAACTGGTGTGGGTCACTAGCAGATCAATCGTAGTGTAGGGCGAGTCTGAGGCATAAACGCAAAGTGGCGTAATTTTGCCCACTGCACCTGACATGGCCGTGGCAGTAAAAGACGCATCTGCGCCATAATTAGTGCCACCTGAATTGTAGGCGGCCATACGGTAATGATATGTTGATCGGGGGGTGAGGCCATTGAGGGGGCCGCTAACGCTAAGAGAACTGATGGCTATGCCAGATGCAGTTTTGTAGCCGTAGCTGACCGTTGGGCCATACTCAAAATAAAAGGTGGCGGTTGCTCCATTAGGATCAACAGAGCCATTGAGCTGCACGGAGGTCGGTGCAAATGAACCAGGACTTAATGTTTGCACAATTGGCGGTGGCTGAGTGGTGGTGAAAGATGCGTCATTGCCGCCGTTTGTTCCCGCGGCGCTATAGGCGACGGCGCGGTAGTGGATTTGCATCCCAGCGGAGAGCCCGGTAAGGGTAGCCTGAATACCTTGCGCTGTCGTAATGCCAGCACCGTATAAAATAGGCGTTGTGACACTGCCATAACCAGTTGTCGTTCCATATTGAAAAAATGCACCGGAACTGAGGCCGTTGGGATTTGCACTTCCATTCATTGTGCCAGTGCTGCTGGTGACACCGCTCGGTGCTACCGTCGTGACCAACGGTGATGGAACATTTGCCTGAAGACTCACATCATCGATGCGAAATGCAGTTGAAGCACTGCTGTTATTAATGCTGGAAAAAAATAATCTGAGCATCTGTCCTTTATAAGGAAGCGCGTTGCAACTCACTGCATGCCATGTCCCAGCTACCGAATCCTTATTAAGATTCGACCAAGTTCCCAAGTTAGTCAGGACCGTGCCCCCGGTTGTTCGAATTGTTACTGTCATTGTATCATTGGTGGCTGTCGTAGTGCTTTCGCTGGAAGTAATGCTGTAATAAAAAGTGAAGGGCGCACTGGTCGCCGTGTTGGGCAGATAGACGTCTTGATAGGTCGAATCGACTTCAAGGACCGCTGCCCCCAAGATGAGGTATTGTGAGCCAGAACGCGCGTATTGCGAGCTGCCCACTGCTCCATTGAGAGCGGCACCACCTGCAAGCACCCAGTTCGGCACGCTAATGCCCGATCCAGATTCAAAATCACCATTCAAAACCAGCGGTGTTTGAGCTCCGGCCGTAACCGCAACAAACATTGCAACTGAGGCCAACCCAGCTTGGCCTGATTGCCATAATTTAGCAGATAGTGATTTCATTTGTCCTTTTCACGTTCGATTTGTTTTTGCCACGCTAAAACCAAAGCGCGTTTGCCTTCCGAAACAGCCTCAATGATTGGCTTGAGCGCGTTAGTTTGGATTCGGTGCGTGCCGACATATCCCGAGCGAATCAATCCGAGCAGGTCGGTTTCTCGCAGGTAAACGCCGCCAAGACTATCAAAGCTGATTCGCACACCTCCCTTTGGTCCTTTGCTTTTCGATGACTCAAGATACTGGCTCAAATGTTCGAGGGAAACGACGAACGATGCGTGCTTATCGCCATCACCTTTTCGCTTCACGAATTTGAAGTAGAATGGGCTGCGGTGCAGGCGGTAGTCGTCAGGTTTATCTTTCACCGGCTGCAACTTCATGCGCTCAACCTCTTCCCTGAACTGCTCGTCCGGACGGAATATCGAGTCCATCTTTGCTGTGGCCGGATCTATGTGCGTGCTGAGCATCTTGTATTGCACCATAACGGTATTGCCGGCCACTTCGTTGATGTAGATGAGGTCCACCCCAAGCATGATCTCCAACGGACCTTTGTTGGCGGTGTATATCTCCAAGCGTTCGCCTTGACTGAAAAAAACCGCGCGACCGGTGACGTATTTCTTTTTCAGTTCAAATCCCGGAACAACGCTTGCATCCGCTGCAATGACGTTGTCTTCCAATACACTCGCTTCTTCGGGAGGTTGTTCCACAGAATCAAAACGGGTGTCCAAATAGTTCAAGGTCGAATCAGAACCATCAGCTACCTCCAGTGTCTCTGGTAAATCGGCCGCGCTCAATCCGAACGTAGCCATCGCAGTTTTAATGGCATTGAACTGTTCCCACGCTGCAACGGAAATCTTCCGAAACTTAGGAATATGCGATATGGCAGCTTCGATTGCGCTTTTGTTAGCAGAGTCTTTTACCAGTGCATCAATAACTGCAACACTCAGTTTCGGGCTGAGGACGGAGGCGAAGCCAACATGTCCCAACCTTTGCTTCAGTAGTGTTTGGAATATTTTCTCATCGAGATTTTCCGCGAGGATTGAAAACGAGGAGAGGTTCAGCAGCTTGAGCTTGATTATCGTAACCCGTGAATCAAAAGTTGCTACGGCAGCCTTCGCTTTAACCACACCAACGTAAAACTTGCTCGTTTTACCATCCGGCATTTCGGCCAGACAGAGCGTAGGCGGCTTCAAATCGCTCAAGGCGTGATGGCTTTTGACTTCCGTAAAGCGATTTAGTCCGTGCCGCGTTTGATACAAAGCCGATTCGTAACCATCCTCAAACCTTAGCAGAACCAGTGGCTTGGTTTCAAACCATTGCGGGAGTTTGGTGAGAAGACTCATCGTGAATCTCCTAGGTTGCCAAACAAGGCAGCAAGTGATTGCCGCACCGCAGTTGAACTCGACAGCCAATTACTCAACGCCTCGGCTACCTGTGGCTGGTTTGAATTGGCGTTTTCGCCTTTAGTTCCGTTCGTGGTAACGGGCGCTACGTAAAGTGGAATGCTCAAGTTACCGTCTTTGGCGCCGATTTCGTCCAGCGTGGCAACGCGATCGTAAATGGATTCGCCCGCCTTCGGGTCGAGCATGTTTACCATCAAACGCACCACCGAGCGCGGAGTGTAGAACTCGCCAGCCTTTTTATTCGTTGCGTCGGCGAATTTTTTGATCAGGTATTCATATGACTGGCCGAGAATATCCGCCTGCGCCGCCTGATTGCCGAGGCTGATAACGGAAAAATGTTCAATCAGGTTTTTGAGCAGGGAATCCGGCAAACGATCCCTATTGGTCCATTGAGCATCGCCGAAAATACCGTAGAGCGTTTCGGGATTAGCTTTTTCAATCCCGCGCATGGCCCGCTGCAACCCTTGGCCGACGTTCGTTGCCACCGTGTGCACGTCTTCCCAGTGGCAGTCGTCGGGAATCTGAAATCGGTAATTCCGCGAAAACTTGGCGTATTCTTCGTCTCCGTCGGATTCTTTGAGCGCGGTCTGATGTTCCTCGTCGTGCACATCGGAGATGCGCTTGAAGAACAGCAGCGGGAAAACGTAGGTCTTGAAATCCGCCGCATCCACCGGCCCGCGCAAAATGTTCGCAGATTCCCAGAGATGGGACTCAAGCTGGCTCAGGGTGACAATTTTATCAGCCGGAAAAAGTCCGTCTGCGGCCGTCAGCATTTGTTTTTTTCCCGGCGCCATGGCAATTCCGAAAATGCTAAACCTTTCACCAACAATGGCAAAGGTAAATATCTTGAGCGAACATTGTCACATGAGGGCGGAGTCCTTGTGCGCATCCAGGCGGGCAATATAATCATGAATCAAATGCTGTTCGCTTGGAAGAAAATCGCCATCGGTATCGGCGCAGTTGTTGGCGACGATCTGGATCAAGCATAACATGCTTGTTGCAGTATGAGTGCGATTTCGGACATCGGCATCCATGGCTCGCTGGAAAAAATCCGGGATCCGCTGCTGCTGTAACGCCCAACCCGAACCATATTCGTTTATTATCCGCTCATCGGTCATGGCTGCATTGGGCCGTTTGAGAAAGATTTGAAGAAATGCCTGATGACCGGCGCACAGGCGCCCACGCGAAATAATGACGGCCGCCATGAGTCCCAGCAGAGTGGAATGCACCTCGGCATCCAACTTGTCGCGGTCTTAAGGGCTGCCGGGGTCCGCCACGGACATGGCCAATTCGATTAGGTCCTCAGTGGCGGATTGAATAGCGAAAACAGTTTGTTCAAGTCGCGCTTCCATGATCGATCAATTGTTTAATGATTTGCACACAGCGAGGCATATCCTCGCGGAGCTCATAAACCCAAAACCGGCGGACTTTCCAGCCGAGGCTCTGGAGTTGGAGATCGCGCCAATGGTCGTCATCCTTGCGGCCACCACCCGCAGTCCGGTGGACCGATTCGCCATCCACTTCAATATCAATCTTCACGGCTCCCAACACCGCCAAGTCGAGGTAGCGACCGGCGGCAGGGTGCTGCGGAATGACTTTGACCCCAGCCGAGGCCAAAGCCAGGGCGAGATTCTTCTCCCAAGGCGATTGGTAAAGCTCAGGACCATTTTCACGGTTCGGATGAAAACCGGGAATGGTGCGCCGGGCGAGTTTTTCGATAAAAGTGACCCCAGAGTTCAACGCCCAATCACGATTACCAATCACATGCAAGACGGCACGGGCTCGCGACACGGCGACGTTGAAGAGGTTGGGGTTTTCTCGAAGGAAAATTATGGAGCCATCCGGCATGTCTGGCCCGCCGCAAAGACTAAAAAGAATCAGATCACGTTCGTCCCCTTGGAATCCGTGGGCGGTGGCCGCGAGAAAATGGACGCGCTCCATGAAATCGCGGGGAATGGTCTCGTTTGATTCCAAGGCATCCCGCAAACGGATCATTTGCTGGCGGAACGGAGTGACGACGCCGATGGTGCCCCGGTATCCGGAGGTTGCCAGGGTGTTCAATTCCTGGCAGATGCGGGCAATTTCATCGGCACACCAAGAGCCGGTAGTGCCGGCCTCGATCTTCCCAGTCACGTGTGTCCAATGGATTCCAGGCTTCATGCCGGTGGGAATATTCAGCCGTTCGGTCATGGTGACCACACTCAGAGTGTTGGAGTAAAAGGCCTCGTTACAATAATCGGCTATCAGATCGTGGGAACGGAAATGGAGGTCGAGACGCACCCGGGCGTGAGCTGGAATAGAGGCACTGGAATCGGCAAATTCAAACGCGCTGTTAACGCGGTAGGTGAATCGCTGTAATTGAGAATCAGTCAGGCCATGCTGAGTCAGAAGAGTCTGCTCTACCGCCACGTCGAGGGTGCTGACATGGCGCAATTGCATGGGATCGCCCGCGAAAACCGCCTGACGACTCCGGGCCAGCAATGGAATGACTGATGCGATATCGCATTGGCTGGCCTCATCAATGATGACCAAATCATACAAGGCGGGCAGCAGCGGAATGGCACTGCGCGCCGAAAGGTTGGACACCGACCACAAGGGAAAGGCATTCAATACGAGCGGAAAATGCTGTCTCAATTCTTTTGCAAACCGGTCCACGCCCCAGTTTTGAATTCCAGCGCGCAAATTGGCGAGAGCCTGACGGTCGCTAGGGGTAATCACATTCGGCAAACCGCCGGCGGCCCAAGTCATCCATTCCTGCGTCAACTTTTCCAACTGTTGCTGAGCCAGAGTCAGTCGCCCGTTACATTCCTCGGCGGATGGTAAGCGGGCAATGCCTTGCTCGCACCCATGCACCAGTGTCAGTATCCTTGCGGCTTCGTCCCAATTCTGCCACGCAATAAAAAATTCATCCCACGTAGCAATCGGGCTTTGAGAATCTGGCTGAGGACGATCCGCAAACGGCAAGGGAAGACTGGCCAGCACGGCAAAGACCGCCGACAGTCGCGCGGCGAATTCGCGGCGATGGAGCCAACGCCAGAATTTTGCCAGCAAATTTGCAGGGGAATCCAAAACTGCGCGCAATTCTTGTTGCGCCGCCAGCAGCTTGGGAGCTGGCATTAGATCCGGCCATCGGGCTATAGCCGAATCCGGCTGGAGATGAAGCGGAAGTTTCTTTCGGGCTTCTTCCAAGAGCCGATTGGCCCGTTCATATTCCTCGCCAGCCTTGGCGATGGCAGCGATGTCACTTAAAGCCATGTGCTGGCGGTCGAATAGATCAGCGAACTGCCGTTGAAATTCTTCACCCCGGGCGGCATCCGGCCGAGGCGGACGCGCGAGCAGGCTTTGGAGCTTGCCGAGATAATTCTGGCGCTGTGCAAGTTCGCGACTGACGGTCTGGATGATGAGATCTCCACCCTCAACGGCACGATTGAGCCGAGGCAACACTGCATCAAGCGCCTGATGATTCTTGCTGGCAAAGAGAGCCGGGCGGCCGCGCAATAGATGGTTGAGGAGCATCACCGAAACGACCTCTGATTTACCCGTGCCCGGAGGGCCGGTCACGATGGAGATTTTTTCTGCGAGAGAATTGGTCACCGCCGCCCGTTGGCAGGGATGTAGTAACCGGTTTTGCGCCAGATTGGTATCAGCAAGAACCTGTTTTTTTATTTCGTCATCACCATCCGGAGCGGGCGCGACCGTTTCCCCTAATGTTTCGCTTGTCGCCGGCGGTGGTGGCAGATCATGAGGAAATAAAGCAGCTAGGGCCGTCTGGTCGAGTTCCTCGTTAGAAAATTTCTCCGAAATATCGCGCAGGTCGCGCAGTAGACTGCGTGTGTATTTTAGTCGTGGTCCCAGGGTAAGGATGGCGGCATTGAACAAGCCGGGCTGGGCGGAATCCCATTCTGGTGGCAGCCCAAGCTGCATGGGATTTATATTTTCTGCATGGCGGTCGGTCCGGTGGATATAATGCGCGGCATTCACGGCGAGGCTGGCGAAATCGACGGGGCCCACCGTCCTGACTTCGCTATTTTCCTCATCCCCATCGCCGACCTCGTTCAAAAAGCCCATCGCCCGGAGGAACGCCTCGCGCTCGTTGCGCTGGCGGAAGGCATATTCAAGCCAGGCACCGTTTACGGCGATGGGACCATCCGGCTCCAAATGCAACACACCTGAGCGCCAATCTGCCTGCATTGCCTGTGCAAACAGCGGGACGACAAAACGGGAAATCTCTTTGTCCTTGGGCTGATAGAGCACAAGCGGATAGCAAAGATAGACACACTCTTCCTCGCCCCGCCGAACGCGATTCCGCTGGAAGGCCGCCTGATCGCGAGACAACGGGACCGCGAATCCAGCTCCGGCACCCAAGCGACCCCAAGGGACATCCGAAACGGTAATCCAAGTATCATTCTGATTGTTGACGTAGCAGCGCAACTGAGGCGCTTCCTCCTGCAACAAGCAATCCATGTAATAATGGCAGAGGCGGCGGAAGAGGGCCCAACGGCCAGCGGGAGCCGGCGGTGGAACCATGATCGGAGTTGAGATAGAGGTGGATTTTGATGGAGTAGAATTAGCCGGCGCGATTTTTGGAGCGGCATGATTCGGGGGCAGCGAAATTCCTTGAGGCAACGCCAATAAACGCCAGCGGGTGCCTTCAATTCGAACATGGTTCAGGCCTTGAAGCCGCCGCAGCTCCTGCAAAACCCGGAACTCATCCACCTTAATGCCCGAACGACGCAGGCCATCCTGCAACTCGGTGGCCGTCTGTGGGCCGGGAGCCAGTGCGAGGATTTTGATGAGAGATTCAGTCATCGTCATCTCCTTCATCCCCGGAATCCATGCCTAACAAATTGCCGATGTCCGAAGCCGTTGCTTTTTCGCACAGGAAATTCAAGGTGGATTTGGGAACCTTTTGCATACGGTTGGCCAACCGATGACTGTTTTCATCCAACTGCTCCAACAATGAAATTAGCTTGCGAGCAATCTTTGATTCCGGCGGCATGAATCCAGGCGCGTAACGCCGTCGTTTCAGCAGGAAAGGGAATGATTCCAAGCAATTGTTAAATTTTTTCGCGAAATTATGGTCCTGTGTCTCTGCCAACATCATTTCGTACAAGTGCTCGACAATTGCTGATAATGTCCCATCGGAGATAATATCGGGATGCAATGCGTGGTTGCGAAAACGACAAATATTTCGAATGGCCCGCAACCAGTTGTTGGGGGGCCATTGCCGACCTAGGGCGTTCACCGCTAGGGGATAAAACTCGCGCAAATCGTCCGGCGATTCAAAAGACAACCCAATAGCGTGCAATTCCACCGCCGTTAGTTTTTTGAATGAAGAGTCTGCCTCGGACATCCGATGGCGGAGATAATCGTAACACTGGTCCGGCATGGCCAGATATAACCAACCGGCGGCCCTCAACATGGTTGTTAACGTCCAGGCCGAACCTCTCCTTTTTTCCAGTTGCGTTTCAAAAGCTCCTCCTAAGGTTTCACGAAAATTGCGAGCCAAACCCGGATCAGGTAAGTCATCGAGTTTTCCCGCTGAGCCAATCACGCCATAATGAAGCATAGAATCTTCCGTGACGTTTCTGCTAGATCTTCTTTCCACCTTGTAAGCCAGCGGCCATTTGTTGAGCAATCTGATCAAATCACTCAAATGAGCCGTCGTCGAAGAATTGCCTTTTTCCAAGTCATTCTGAGTCGTCCGCAATAATGCAGCCGCATCCCAAAACATCGATTTATAGGGGACTATCTGTGAAACACCCGGCAAGTATGTCAATGGTGGAGGTTCCGGTTCCTCACATTCTTTCATGGTGCGCCAATCGAGACGCGTGTCGAACACCCCGGGTTTTGTGGATGAAATGCTAACCCGGGCGAAACCTTGGCCGGGTTTCGCAATAACATCAATCCTCACCGGCTCATCACGCTTGGTTGGCTCCATCAGCTCACTGGCAACTTCCCGAAACTGATCATTGCCGTGAATCGACCTTTTCAAAGGCAGCCATAATTCCTTTTTTCCTTCCTTGATCTGGAGCCCCGTGACTGGGGATGGCGACTTCCATGGTTTCCCTGCCTCGATTGTTTGGGCGGTCACCAAAGGTTTCCAATCGGTTGTGAGATCACCCAACTCATTGCGGAGCGAAACAAATAATTCCAGCGGCAACAACGTTTCCCGATAACATGGAAGTTTCTGGCTGATGGCAGCGGCGGCCAGCGACGCGCCTCGAGCCGGCCCATCATAGCCGTTTGACTGAGCAATAATGCTTTGCCCTGCCATTTTTTGGGCAATGAACTGGCTGTCCGATCCACGAAGATGGGCAAAGGCACCCGTGGCCAAGGTGGTCAGATTGGTTTGAAAGGAAATACCAAGATGTCTCTCCTGAGTCTGCCACATGGATTCCACCCTCCGCGACGGCTGGTTGGTTCCTTCAAAACACTGCGTCCAAAGCGGCTTCATCATTTTAAGATTTTCCATTTGGCGACGGAATGCAGGGGTTGGGCCTTTGGCACGCAAGTCGTCCAAGACTGCGGATTCAGCCTCGTCTAGCGGGCGGTTGGCGCTCAAACGATGGAAGAGCCAATCGCTCGCAAACAATCGCGTCCACCATCCGAAGAAATCGTCCTTTGTATCCTTTTGCGCCATGGCCATGGCAGTACCAATGCCAGGGAACGACAATTCAGGCTGCGCTTCGGTAATTAGGGAACGGTTGCGAATGGGCACCAGCCAAACACGTCCGTGCTGGTGCCGAGCCTTCATCTCAAAGCTTTGGGCCTCCCATAAATCCAAAGACATGGTTAATACCCGTAAGCGTCCCGCCTCTTTGCCTTCCTCGTTTGATTCCGCTGGGAATCCCGTGGCGTCTGCATTCTGGCACCAATATAAGGCCGAGGCCAAGGGACGCGACAAGAGATGAACTTTATCTTCGTTAAACCCATTCGACTTGAGGTTGTCGAGCAGGATTTGCTGGCCGGATTCATCGAGCGCATCGGGAACAACAATGGCCGTCAGACAATCGGCGAACGGGACGTTCGCTGAACGAAGAAAAGCCTTGATGCTGCGTGCTAGAATCTCGCCGGCCCGTGCCGACTCAAATTTTTCACCATCCGGCATCCACGCAAACTCATGGTCATCCCGCCGGGACATAGATGAGTCCAAATTACCTTGAGGCACGATAGATGACCAAGCTGCAACCAGCGGGATGCGGCCAAGCCCGAACCGGGGATCATCGGAATATGGAACTTGAGCCTCTGGTGGCCAAGCAAATCCGGCGGAGCGGCGATGTCGGGCAGCAGCATCGGCGACCATCAGCGGTTCGCCCCTGGTAAATGGCAAAAGGGCAACCGGAGGCTGAGCCGCGAACTTACCCCGCAACTCGGTGATGGGGGGCCAATGTTGCGCGAGTAACTTCGGCTCGATACTGCCGTTGGCCCGGGCGGCGGGAGGGCAAAGACAAACACTGACCACAGGTATGTTTTGGGTCAGATCAATGCCGATGCCCAATATATCATTCATGCCAGCAGCTCCTGCAGGATGAGGTTGAAACCCTCGCGAAAATCCGGCGCAAAATTCGGCCACGCGACTACATCCGGCGGAACGCTGAGAGCATTGACGGCTCCGCCGCCGGCTAAATGCGGCCCTGGCTCAAGAATCACGGATTGGGCGTTTTGGCGGTTGTCCCTGCTTGTCACGCGGCCGAGGTCGGCGGTAAGAAGCAGGCCGCTGAGTCGGACCTGTGATTGACTAAACCGGCGCAAGTCAGAATTTAAAATTTCGAGCGCCTGGGCACACCTCTGAAGCGAGGCGGAAAGGCCACCATGATCCTGGGTAAGCGCGGCGTGGTAATAATGCCAGACCAACAACGCTCGGTTGATCCCGGGCCAGAACAAAACTTGATCACACCCTGAAGCGCCCAAATATTGTGCCCCGGGGAAAAACTTGGGCGGATGATCGAGCCAATGTGACCGATGGCGGGATTTGGCGGCATCCAGATCCCGGGAATCAAAGACATAGCATATCCCTTGAGGTGTTTTGAAAGGACCCGGGGCGATCGGAAGTTCAGTCCAAAATCCATGGCGGGATTCGGTCCGATAATACGGCGTGCTGGCGGCCACGGGGGAATACGAATGATGGAGGCAACCCGCAATCAATTGCCGGCCAGTCTCCCCCCAGAGAATTCGCTGCCATGCCCAAGCATCATCAATCTCTCGCTTTTCCTTCAAGAGGCGCTGGTAGGTTTTCCAAACCACCTGATAGCGGGTATCAAACTGAAGAGGATAGTTCGGTTGAGCGACCACCTGCCTCAGACGGGAAACATCCTGAAGCCATTGTGAAGATCGCCATTGACTGCTATTGCGTCCAAAACGGTTAACTCCCTCCACCTTTTCATCCATATGGTAGGAGCTATTTTCCGAGCAATAGGCTCCAGCCCGGTAGGCGATCCTTTCCATGACCCAACAGGCAACACGATTTTCCAGCGTGTCACGAAGTTCGCGGCGCAGCACAGCCAGAAGGCGCTGATGCGGGCCAGCCTTTTCTAACGCAGTGATTCCAGGGCGACGAGCGTAGTCGCGAATACAAGCTGGATCTAATTCCCGAATTTGACTAATGGGAGTGTCATTGCGATAGCGCTGGAGGATCCGGCGCGGATGGCGGCTGACCGTTTCCAAGGCCCGATGCAACGGCGATTCCCGGCTCAACCGAACGATGAGTGCCATGCGGGCATCGGCACCTCCATCGCGAAACCATACTTCATTGGCTGCCTCCCAAGACCGACGAATTGTGGCGGAGCGCGTGGCGGCTTCGAATTCATCCAGTTCCTCTGGTAAATGTCCCAATTCCTGAAATGCCCAGACCTGCCAGTCAATCCACGCATCCAAGTAATGGCCGCCGGATCGGCTTTCCAGATTGTCCGGTCGCTTTTCTGCCGGACGGGAGGCAGGTTGGGATTGAGTTACATTTGCGGCACCCTCTGCAAGCGGCAGCGACACCGAAAAATCCGGATGCTCGCGCTGAATACGAGAATCTGTCGGGAGGTGAAACGCCTGATAGCGCGAACTACCAAACGTAAATGGAAAAGACGCTGGCGGCAGCGGTGCCTGTCCACTGGGTAACGATATACGTAGCATCGGCGTCTGGACATCCATGAGAATTCTCGGGGATGCCGCGCCATTTAAGAGAGAAGATGAGTTGAGATGTGATTGCTGCCCCAGCAAGCAACTCCAAGGTTCGGGAGATTGTAGCGTCGGGGCCATCGGGCAGCTATTCCCGAACAACCCCTCGGAAAAGGAATGTTGACTGATCCCGGTAGCTCTTCTGGAAAGCTTGCTTCAGGGGCTCATCTTCCAACTCGTCGATGATGGAGCTAATGACATTGAAGGCTTGCGGGGCTTCGCCTTGATCAGGTTCGATACCGCGAAGTTTTGGGAAGATGCGCTGTTCGATCTGGTCCGCCATGGCACGTTTGTGCGGTTCTGAAACCCAGGAGGGATAATTGGCGATGTATGAACGAATGGAACGATCCACCCGGAATGCGAATGGGCGCCCAAGCCGATCTAGGGCATCATTTAATTTATCGATCCAGTCATCAACCGTATGCGCATGGTTGTTCAGATTTTCGGGTTTTTTTAACCAGTTTTCCCATTGCTTCAAGGTTAATCCTGTTTTGACCGGAGACTCCTGTCCACCGCTCATCTGAGGATTGGTTTTTTTGGGCCGACCAAACCGCAATACCGTGGCGCGGTCAATCACCTTGTCGGAAAGAGACTGGGTGGATTCATCCTCGTTCATGGTACCGACGAACAGCACGTTTTTGCCGGGATATAACCGGAGTCCACGGTTGCCATCTTTGGATGTCCCCCCCATATCCAATTCAATTTCCGCCCGCCCACGATCTGAATCGACATCTTCATTGACCATACGCCGGGTTTCCAGCTTAGATAGAAACTCGGAGAAATAATACTCGGTGCGGGCCAGGTTCATTTCATCCAGCAGCACCAGCAGCATCCGGTCGCTGCGGTTATCAATATTGGCATCCTCGAAAACATCATTGAATGATTTTTGATTGAACCGTTCAAATTGGACCAAAGCCCGAGCCAGTTCGGTAGCCTTGTAGCGACGTTCCAAATAATTATAGAAACCGAACAAGTCCTGGGGACTGTCCCAGCGGGGCTGCACGGCTGACAGAAGAAAATGGAATCCCATGCCGTCGGCATAATGACGCGGGAGCTCGCTCTTGCCCGTGCCGCTGATACCTGCCAGCACCACTAACGGAGAAATATCGCCCGTCTTGAGCGACGTGTGGAAGGCGTGGACGATGCGTTCTGGAAAAATCAGTTTTTTGCCAGAGATATATTTTTGGGTGCGCTCGACCGATTGTTGTTCGGAAATTTGCTGCACTGTTGGTGGCAACGGCGGGAAGGAAATGCCCTGTGACAGGTCCTGATAATTTCCTCCGCCGGTAACCCCGGCATCTTTCAAATTGGTTTGCATGCCCTTGGCCAAATCCTTCAGCTGTTCAATTGCCTTTTCAATTCCCGCCTTTTCAGCAAGCGCCGCATTGCGCTCAGCCGACGCCTTGTCACGGTTACTCTCGGCATCTCTCTTTTCCTTCTTAACCACATCCAGCTTTTCAAGGGTTTCGTCCAGTTCTCGATCTTTAAGGTTTTGCTTTTCAAGTAACGAATTTACTTGGTTTTGCAGATCTCGCTCAGTCTGTTGCAAATTTTTAACATTTTCTTCCAGTTCAATTTTGGACTTCCCAAGAGTAGCCACTTGATCGCGCAGGCTGGTGCGTTCATCTTCAAGTCGCAAATTCTCCTGAATCAATTTATCTGACTCCTGTTTAATTTGATTTAGTCGTTGCTCGTCCTGGGCAAGTTTCGATTGAACAGCGGCCAGCTCGGATTTGCATCGCTCAAGATCTATCATCATCTGCTGAATTCGGGCCGGAGCCTCAGGGTTGGCGTCCTGCCATTCTTTCATGATACGCAATCCACCCACCGTAGCTTCCAATTGACCAATTTCCGCCCGGCATTTATCAATCATCTCGGTCGCCTGCCGCGCTTCTTCACGGCGAACCGGCAATATTGCATCCAGTTCTTTGAGCTCGTTCCATTGCGGCAAAAACTTTTCGGAGAATTTTAATTTAACGAG
Organism: Verrucomicrobiia bacterium; assembly: GCA_035577265.1. Lineage (GTDB taxonomy): Bacteria > Verrucomicrobiota > Verrucomicrobiia > Limisphaerales > UBA11358 > UBA11358. The sequence continues at coordinate 156,847 of DATLVR010000118.1, forward strand.
GGCTATAATACACAACACCCCGGTCAGAATTACTGCGAGCCACAATACCCATTCCAAAATTGCAAAAGTTTGCATGGTTTAATCCTAATTATTTGATGGATTCTTTGCCTGTGGCCTCTTGGCGCGCTTCGAGGCGGCCCACTTCTTTTTCCAGAATAGTTTTTTCGGTTTTCAATTTCTCAAATAGGGCTTCCTGACGGGCGACCTCCCGAGTCAGATCATCCTGCTTGGTTGAAAGTCCATTAGCCAGCTTACGCACTCCCGCAAGCTCGTCTTGTGCGATTTGCAAATCAGCCCTGACTTTAGCGAGCTCCAGTTCGGTGGTTTTTGCCGCCTGTTGATTCGTTACGCGCTTGGCCTCCCAATCTGAAGCCGAACTCCGTGCCGTTTCAACTTGATTGGTCAGTTTAGCGTAGTCTGAGGCAATTTGGGATTGCTGATCTGCCAAACTATTGATGCGCGTTGACGCCGCCGTGAGGCTTTCACGGGCGCGAGCCAGTTTTTGTTCCTCCTGTTGCACGGCCTCCTGTTTGGCTTTCACTTCACCAGATTGGTTATCGAGCGCAGTAATTTGATCTTTCAATGATTCCAAATCCTGGCGCAGAGTCGCCACTTCACCGGAAAGTGACTCTCGCTTCTTGCGAAGATCATCGGCATCTTTCTGAATCTGATCGAAACGTGTTTGCGCTGCTGCCAGGTCGATCTCCAGTCGCTGCCGCCGAGATTCGCTAATTGCCAAGCTATTGGTCGCAGCATTAATCCGTCGCTCTGCTTCGGCAGCCGAATTTAACATGCTTTTCAGATCAACATTTGTCTGAGCCAATACAGCCTGCTCTGACTTGAGCTTTTCTAGATTGGCAATCGCTTCAGTTTTTTGCTGTTCAGTTTGGGTTAGGATTCTAGATGTGGCTTCCATTTGGCCGGAAGCTTTTGCGATATCCGCCTCTATCTGGTGCTGGGATGCCTCCAGGCTTTTTACTGCCGCCTCAGCTCGTGCTTTTTCCTCCAAGCGTTTTTGCCAATCTTCAACAGTTGGTTTCAGGGTTTCGACCTGGCGACTCAAGGTTTCAGCCTGGACTTTAAGCGATGCCAGTTCCTCTTGTTTCGCTTTTGTCTGTGTCTCGACCAATTCCGCCTGCCGATTGGCCTCGTCGTAGCGGCCCAGTTTGATGATGAGAATTGCTGAAAGTAGAACATTCCCCGCCAAGGCACCCACCAGCGCTGCGATGAGCCAAGGTTTTATTACCGTGTGCATAGTAACAACGTAACCGCCTCATTTGCTGAGGTCAGCAAAAAACGGCGCTTAAACTGCTGGTGCGTTAATGGGAATGTTTTCAATTTAGGCCAAATCGTGGCTCGGCTCTGGGGTTAAATGGACTCGGTGGGGTGCCTCCGATTTTGCCTGTCATCCTCGCTTATGGAGCAAGGTCAGGATTTCCTTTTCTGTGGCCAGGCTTTATCCCTGTCAGGATTGCGATCGTTAATCTTCATAATTTCATTTTACTGGAGGGGTGTGACAACCGCTGACAGGGGGGCAATGGAAAATCAGTGCCCGAACCGCTCAACATTATTCTTGCGCCCCTTCCACACCACATCAAACGAGCCGAACTGCTTCATGATGGCCAGGCACTCGTTCGCCAGCACAAACATCCGCTCGCTGCTGGGATATTTTTTGAAGATCACGTTTTTTACCACCAGCCGGTTCCGGACGATGGTCGAGTCCGTTTCGACGAGCAGTGACAACGACGTCAGCTCAATGTTTTCTGACTGGAACCATTTGACCGCCTCGTCCAGAGCCAGCTTTAACGCATTGAACTCGGCCTCATTATTGGTGCCGTGCCCGAACTCGGCCCGGCTCCGGCTGGCCACCGGTTTCCCGTCGAATAACACCTGAAACGACCCGTATTTCTGGCCGGGATTGCCGAGGCAGCCACCGTCAAAAAAGATTTCCACCTCGCCGGTGGTCTTGACCGGCGGGGGTTTGACCACCGGGGCCTCCGCAAACAGGCTCATCGTCTGGTATCTGCATTTGCTTTCGTCAGGTCGCATATTTCGTGTGCCAAGTCATTTCATGATCGAGCATTTGGCGTTGCCAGAATACGCCCATATTCCGTGCTCATGAAACCCGGGTCAGGAGTGATGCCGACCCGACCCAAATCCAAGCGGTCGGCATCCAAGCAGGCCCCGATGGTGGCATCCTGGCTGTGATGCAATGCAGTGTGAACGGTGCATGCTTCACACAGCAGATCAAACCCAGCGTCATCGATTTGGAAGAGAACGTTTCTCAATTGTCCGGCAAACGCCGCACCCCGCGGCCCGTGTTCAGGATCGTTGAATTCATTCAGCCGCTTGGAATCATGAAACACGGCGAAAAGCCGGACAACGTCGATGCGGGCGCCCGATCTGGCCGCCAGCAAAAGGCCATTCCTCTCGACACGCCTCCAATGGCTTGGCCCATGCACTGAATCGGGCGACAACACAAATGCCGCCGTCGCCCGCTGCCAGAGCACCTCGTAATTAATTTCTGCGACAAAACTCATTTAATCCCGTAACGAAGCTCAATATTGCGGGATCAATTCCCATGGTAAGCCGTCAGCGATTCGAGCTTCTTCATCGGGCATGTTTATCCGCGGGGGATGACCATGGCAACCGGATTTTGTGGCTCGAGGTGGTGTTAGCTAAAATATATCCATCGTCAATGCGGCTTCATGTGCGTCTGCACAAATTCGGCGGACATCTGGCGGATGTTGCGTGGACATATCTGGATTTCCCTTGGATAAAGCATAGACGCGGACTGGCTGGGCTGCGGACTGGACATGGACCGGCCAAAGATTCGGACTTTGCGTGGTTGTGGACTGGAGGGGAATAAATCGCGGCCACGGTCAGTTCAAGGACAGGCCACGGACATGTTTACGGACAGGTTGCGAACGTAGATTGTGTGCGGGCACGGACGCGGATGCGGACTGGACATGGTCAATTCACGGTTACGGACTGGACGTGGACAGGTTCGCGGAAATTTTTTGACCGCTGCGTGGACACAAGCGTGGCCATCCTGTGGAATTTCCCGGACGCTCCGGAAAATTGCCCGGCTGTTGCGCGGACGTTGCGCGGAGACTGTTTGGAGATTAACCAGACACGTCCCGACTGTTGCGCGGAGACTGCCCAGACATTGCCCGGCAATTGCCCGGATGTTTCACCGGCTATCGCGCGGACGCTGCGCCGGAAACCACACCGGATGGTGCGCGGATGGTGCGCGGATGGTGCGCGGATGGTGCGCGGCAATTCGCCGTATATTCTGCGAACACCGACGCCTTAAAAATTTAAGGGGTGAGGCGTCCACTCTCAAACCCGCACAAAATTGTGTGGGCACTTCAGTTGGTATCCACCTGCGCAATTACCAGCAGCACGTTGATTGGCATGGAAGTTTGCAAGTGAATGGCACCGCACAAAACATCTGATGGTGCGCAAATGTTGGCGGCATGGTTGGCATCGTGATTCGCATGACGGTTCGCAAATCTGAAAGCATGAGGGTGTGAATCTCGCATCACATCAGATGCAGCATTGCGGCGGCGGATTGCGGTTCGTGATGGCCAAGCAGTGAACGGGCGTTCTGAAACCGGCAGCGAAACGGAGCAGGTCGGGAGTGGCATGAACGGACGACGGCGGAGTTTCGCGCGGTTTTAGAAAGACCGTTGAGTGCGTGACCGTCTAGGTTTCAGTTGCGGCGATTTGTCTGGCCGGTTGCTGAATACCTGGAAGCAAGCCGGCCAGTCAAAGCGCCGGGTGAGGACATTTTACTTTTCACCTGAGCATTCGTCAGCCAGGTATTTGAACATCGCCGCTACGAGGTTTCTCGCGTCGTGCTCTGGTCGAAAGTAATGATCCATGCCCCACGCCGGGAAGATTTCACCAGGCCAACCGATCAAGTCAGACAATGAAGTCGTGCCATCGTTCGGTCCGTAAGCAGCGAGCGTGTGGTGGCAAAAGCGTGAAAAACGAGTCGTCATGTGTATTTTCAGAGGAAATCCGACAAGACTGAACATTTTTATTAAACGCGGCAAAGGGGGATGAACATTCGGCGGCTCGGCAGGTTCATGACGCAAATCGGTGATCAATTGGAAATCCCGTTGCTGCCACCTGCATTTGGCGCGGACGAACATGGTTCGCCACCGGCTCGCAAGAATCCAGTCTGCCATACGCGAGCCGTTAAGTGGGCCGCAGACGTTGACCCATGCGATGACGTTGCGATACAATGTTGGTGCGTCCGGTGCAGTCAAAGCCCTTTTCAAATCACTTCCGCCCTTGCTCAAAGAAACGAGAATAATTCGCTCTCCTGAATGTTGGTGGAACCAGCTACGAATGAGACGGGCGTTTTCCTTAACCGATCCGAAACTTAACAGTGGAATCACATCCGTCTTATATCCGAATTTGGCTGCAACCTCGCGCACAAGTCGTCCATCACCGCCCATGTCGGGTCGTTCCTGATAAAGCGCACCGGGGACGATTACGACTTTCGCATCAATGGCGGCTGATGTAACCGATGAGCAACCGCGCAAGGAACCAATCCGCTGGATGAACTCAGCATGCCTTTTGGATTTTGAAAAACGCTCAAATAGAAGCGCCGTGGCAAAATCAACCCCTTCATCTTTTGTGATTTGTTGCAGCGTTTCGGCAGTCAGGCTTTCAATCGTCGCATGATTTGGCCAATCCACCGCACGCTGGAGCAACGAGGTTTCGCTTTCGGGATAATTGTTACGACGATTAAACATCCCCCGTTTCAAGCGGTGCGTTTCCGGCATCGACCCAGAAGCCAGCCCACCAACAACCCGGCAACCAGACAAACTATCCCGGCTATGATGGCTAACTTCTTGGCGAGATCGAGCATCACATTGTCAAAAAGGTTCGTTGAAGCGTGCATGCTGGCAACGACCCAACGACCGTTTTCCTTAACTACCGTCGCGCTCCAGCGGCCTTTTACATCAAGGTCCTTTCCGGTGGCCAATTTGAAATGTTCATCTGAACTTCCGTAGCAAATCCCCATGTTGTCGCCATAAAGAATCGTCAAATCATCCACTTTGAGGTCGCAATGAAAACTTTCGACAATTTTGTTCGGCCCGGTCATCACCCGGTTGAAATAGTCACGAACACCTTCATGACCACGGCTGACTTCCGCGTTGTGCCAGGTGATGACACAATTAGTACCAAGAAATGCCAACGTGCCTTCGAGGTCACCTTTATTCATGGCTACCAATAGTCCATCGCGCAACTGCCGTAATTCCTGATGCGCCGGGTTTTCCGCTGCCGTTGTTTTCTGATCTTGGGCGAACAACGAAACTGGCGCGAACAGAGCGATTGCCAATGCGATGCTGGTTAGATTTAGTTTCATGGGTTTTATTTTGGTTGATGAATCTGAGCGGCAAGTCCATTTGCCGGTGCGCCATTATTGAAATCTTTGATCATCGGGCTGTTCGGCAGTTCCTGCGGCAGCGCGGCGAGCCAACGAAAAAACTCAACCATTTCCGTGTCCGCCGCGATGAATCGCCCTGGCCGATACTGTGTATCTCGAATTTGTGCCGCCTCAGACAAAAGATGCCCACGCGTGAACCAACGTCGTGCCGCCAGGCCAAGTTCCGGCAATCCTCGCTGGGAAAACACGATCACGTCAAAATGGGTGCGGTCGTCTTCCAGCGGACGATACAAAACAAGGAAACGGCTGCAAGCGCGTGGAAATTCCGCCTTTACGAGATAGATTGTGCCGCCCCAATTGTGAATAGTCAGCGTAACAGTGTCTCCCACAAGCATCCTCAAAATACGGTCGCGCCAAGATTTCCCTATGATCTCAGCATGATATTGATTGCGCCGCACGAATGGACCCGGGCTGGAAATCTCCGGCGGACGAAGCAGTCGCCGCTCATGCACGGTTTCAAAATGCTGCCGGTCGAAGCCTTGCGCCGCCACCATGACCCAGCTCGCGTCCGCGACATATGAAAATAATTTCCCCGGCGCGAAGTCGTCCGGGCTTTCACCCTCGAAGAATGGCAGCGGGAACAATTCGTCCGTGCCGTTGAAGAAAAAAATAAAGCCGTGTCGTTCAACCACCGGATAACTTTGCTGGCGGGCAAAAGCAGGAATTTCTACCTGGCTCGGAATTTTCTCACAGCGGCCATCTCTTCCATATTGCCATTGATGGAAGGGACATTGAATCGTTTCCCCCACGACTTCCCCGCAACCGAGATTTGCGCCCAAGTGGGAACAGCGTGCATCCAACACGGCGAATTTTCCGCTCGCCGTGCGGAACGCCACCAGATCGCGTCCCGAAATTTTCTTCGACAGTGGCCCAGGTCGCAAATCATCCGCGTGGCAAAAAAAATACCAAGAAGCTGGATGCGCCGGGAAACTGGATGCGGATGGGGCGACGGGCACTCCACTGTGTCCGGTCTCTTCCTGACCATTTCCGCGCGTGTTCATGAAAGTTCTGGAGTATTGCTCCGACCCGTGTGGGCAGCCAGCAGAAATTGAAGTTGTGTCCGGCTTGCTTTCAGATTTGGGAGACCTAAACTGGCTTGATGAATGTCGAGGCCGCAACATCTCAGGATGGGAAAAAGCCGATCTTCGCCACCGCGCCGCCGGACATGCCGATTCCAGACCGGCTAAACTTTTTCCTAGTCATCCTGGTATTCAGCATCGCGCTGGGATTGCTTTGGCTCGCGTCTCACGTTGGGAACGGGTGGCTGGTGGCCGGCATTGGTGTGGTGTTTTCCTATTTGTTGCTGACGAATTATGCGCTGCTGCATGAAGCCAGCCACGGAAATTTGCAAAGCTCTTCGCGCCGGAATTACTGGCTGGGTGTTATGGCCGGGTTTCTTTTCCCGATGCCGTTCACGATGATGCGCAGCACGCATCAGGGACATCATGACCATAATCGCACCGATGTGGAGATGTTTGATCTTTACTACCCGGAAGACAGCCGCGTCGTTAAATACATCCGGTGGTATGGCATCCTTTGCGGATTCTTTTGGCCCATTGTGCCGGTGGGTGCGGTGATTTTTTCACTCGCCCCGCGAGTAATCCGCGAAAAGGTATTTGGGCGACACAAGCCGACAGGCTATCTGTTGAACGGGGTGCAAAATGCAGCCGTCTGGCTCGTTCGCGCGGAAACGCTTTCCATCATCGCACTATTTACCGTGCTATTCTGGCTGCTGGACTTGCACTGGCAAAACACCCTCGTGCTTTACGCCTGCTTCGCCTTCAATTGGTCAACGCGCCAGTATATCGGCCATGCGTTTAGTAATCGCGATTTAATTGATGGCGCATGGAATCTGCGGCACAACCGCTGGATGAGCGCGTTACTGCTGCACGGTGAATATGATCTCAGCCACCATCGCCACCCGGAAATTTCCTGGTATTACCTGCCCCGGCTGGAACCGAAAGATCCGTCACAACCGAATTACATCAAGCAATACTGGCGGCAATGGCTGGGGCCACGTCCAGTTTCTGAATCTAAACCGACCGCGAGCAACTCCGCTGCTGCGCATCAATGATTTCTGCGCAGCGAGAACCATTCTTTGCGTGGCCGGGTTGGGCGCATCTGCGAATCGCCTGGTTGCAAACGGTGCTGGTATCCGCGTGGTTCGCCTTCGTTTTTGTCGGCGCGAACTGGGCGACTGCCCAACGAGTGACGCGAGTCCGTGTTCATTTTGACGCCGAACTGCAAATCCCTCTTATTCCATCATTCACGCTCATCTACATGAGCATCTACGGGCTTTTCTTGGTTGCCCCTTTCGTGCTGCGCACGCGGCGTGAAATCACGTCCCTTGCAATTGCACAAGCCATTACCATTTTAGTTGCGGGCATCTGCTTCCTGCTGATCCCCGCCAGGCTCGCCTTCGCGCCGGCAGCGGACTCACAATTGGGAATCTGGCGCGGCATGTTTCGGTATGCCGACCGGTTGAACCTCGACTACAATCTCGTCCCTTCACTGCACGTCGCGTTGAGTATCGTTTGCATCGAGTTGTTTGCGTCCCACGCAAACTTTGCCGGCAAAACTCTTTTGCGAGCATGGGGCGTGCTGATCGCCGCAGCGACGGTGCTCACGCATCAGCATCATCTCGTGGACGCATTGACGGGATTTCTGCTTGCGTTGGCGGTTGTAAAATTTGTGCGGCGGTCGCAACATTGAGCGGAACGGGTGCAACATCGAAATTTTCAACGCGTCCAGCCCGCTATTCGGCTTGAAGCATCCGGGCATGCGCCCTAAACCTTGGTCGACAAATGCAAACGTTGCCACCCGACAAAATCAAAATCGCGCTCGTGTCGCCGAAAGGCCCGCTTTACCGGTATCGCGGCGGCATCTGGAAAAAGTCGCTGCGCTATCAGCCATTGACGTTGACCACGCTGGCGGCGCTGATACCGCCGGAGCTTCCGGTGGATTTGCAGCTGTTCGATGAAGGCATAACCGATGTGCCACTGGATTTGGATGCCGACCTCGTAGGTTTGACGGTCATCACTGGCACGGCGATGCGCGCCTATGAACTGGCGGATCATTTTCGCAAGCGCGGCATCACGGTGGTGCTGGGTGGGCCGCATGTGACGCTCATTCCCGAAGATGCCGCCCCGCATGCGGATGCCATTGTTTCCGGCTATGCCGAAGATTCGTGGCCGCAGTTGCTCCGCGACTTCGCCGGCGGCCATCTACAACCCCGCTATGACCAGGCACCCGGCATGAGCCTGGCGGATCGTCCGTTTGCCCGCCGGGATTTGCTGCCGGGCAACCGCTATCTGACCAACAATGTTTTTGAGGCAACGCGCGGCTGCATCCATAACTGCGAGTTTTGTGTCGTGCCGACCGCGTGGGGTCGCAAGCCTTACCTGAAACCCGTGGACCAAGTCATCGCCGACATCCGCCAGCACGGTGCGCGAAAGCTGATCTTTGTTGACCTGAACATCATTGCCGACCGCGAATACGCCGTGCTGCTGTTCACAGCCTTGATCCCGTTGAAGCTCCAGTGGTATGGCCTGGCGACGGTGCTGCTGGCCGATGACGCAGAGCTATTGAAGCTCGCAGAACGGAGCGGCTGCAAAGGGTTATTGATGGGACTCGAATCGATCTCACCGCAAAATCTCCGGCAAAATCACAAAGGATTCAACGCGCCCGATAAATTCGCCCGCGTCGTCCAGCGACTGCACGAACACGGGATTGCGCTGCAAGGCTGCTTCGTCTTTGGTCTCGATCACGACGAACCGGATGTGTTTCTCAAGACGGCCGAATTTGCCGTACAGGCGCACATTGACCTGCCGCGTTACGCCATCGTGACGCCGTTTCCCAACACAGCTCTCTACAAACGGCTCGTGGCCGAAGATCGCATCCTGACGCGGAACTGGGAACTTTACGACGGCCAGCATGTCGTTTTTCGTCCGGCGAAAATGAGCGTTGAAGAACTTCAAATGGGCGCTGAGGTGGCGTGGAAGCACACTTACAGTTTCCGTTCTATTGCGCGACGGATTCGACACTCGCCCGCTCCATGGCCGGTAAAACTGGGAACCAATCTCGGCTACCGTTTCTACGCGCACAATCTGAACCGGTTTTACAATTGTGATTGGATCATTGGACGAGCGTCTCAAACTCCCCGTAACCGCCGACGTGAGGAGGCTCAGTCTAAAACGGAACAAGGTCAGAGCCTCCTCACGTCGGCTGCTACAATGAAACACTGATGAGACTGACCATCATCCATCCGTGCATTGGTCGAAAGCCCGGTCAGAAATATATCCGCACCTGGCAGATGGAATCACTGCCCGCCGCCACGCTCGCTGGTCTGACACCCAAGGATGTTGACGTGCGCTTTTACGACGACCGGATGGAGACCATTCCATTTGATGAGGCCACGGATCTCGTGGCCATCAGCGTCGAGACTTACACGGCAAAACGGGCGTATCAAATCGCTTCCGAATATCGCAAACGCGGCGTGCCGGTCGTCATGGGTGGATTTCACGCCACACTTTGCCCGGACGAAGTGGCGCGTTATGCCGAAGCCGTCGTTTGCGGCGAAGCCGAAGTGCTCTGGCCACGGGTGATTGACGATGCCCGCCATGGGCGGTTGGAAAAGATTTACCGCCAGGCCAACCGTCCCTCGCTCACGGGATTGAAACCCGACCGCTCCATCTTTCGCGGCAAGCGGTATCTGCCCATCGGCTTGGTCGAGGCCGGACGCGGCTGCCATTTCAAATGCGACTTTTGCGCCGTGCAAACGGTCTTCAATTCCACGCAAACCCGCCGTCCCGTCGACGACATCATTGCGGAAATTAAACAGGTAAAGCGCGAACGAAAACTTTTCTTTTTCGTGGACGACAACATCACGTCGAACATCGAACAGGCAAAAGAATTTTTCCGCGCCCTGATTCCGTTGAAGATTCGTTGGGTGAGTCAATCCAGCATCAATGCGGCGCACGACGAAGAATTTTTGGAATTGCTTGTGCGCAGCGGTTGTCAGGGCGTGCTCATCGGCTTTGAAAGTTTGAATCCGGCAAACTTGAAGGACATGAACAAGGCGTTCAATACAATGCGCGGCGGATTTACGAAGGCGCTCGCGAACCTGCGCAAGCATCACGTTCGTGTCTATGGGACTTTTATTTTCGGCTATGACCGGGACACGCCCGAGTGTTTTGCCGAGACCGTCGCGTTTGCCCGGGAACATTCCCTCTACATCGCGGCATTCAACCACCTGACGCCCTTTCCGGGAACGCCGCTTTACAAACGACTGCAAGACGAGGGCCGGTTGCTCTATGAGAAATGGTGGCTGGATGACCGGTATAGCTACAACCGCATTCCATTTCAGCCGAGTGGCATGACGCCGGAATTGCTCCAGCAAAACTGTCTCGCCGCGCGGCGCGAATTTTATTCATGGCCCAGCATCGCCCAACGCGGCTTTGCCAAGGTGAACCGCAGCAATTGGTTCATGTGGCGGAATTTTTATTTGATCAACGGGCTCCATCGAAACGATGTAAGCCTGCGCGATCATTACCCACTCGGAGACGAATCATGGCAGGGACAACTCTTGACCGCCAACTGACGACGGTGCACACAGGTCGCCTCCCGTTTGCGCTCGCCACGCCAGCCGACGACGCGGACATCCGCCGTCTGCTGCGCGAGAATCCCATGCCCGGCCAGATCACGCTCACGCTCGAACGCGAGCCGGATTATTTTGCGGATGCCGACTTACCAGGAACGGAAAAACAAACCATCATTGCCAATGAAGGCGGCCGGATGGTCTGCGTGGGGAATTGTTCAATTCGCGAACGGTTCGTGAACGGTCAGCCGCGTCGCGTGGGTTATCTCGGCGGATTGAGGCTGGATTCCCGGGCGACCGGCCGTTTTGATATTTTGCGGCGCGGATATGAATTCTTCCGCGAGCTCCAAACTGACAAGCCGGCCGATTATTATTTTACCAGCATCGCCGCCGACAATCTTCCGGCGCGGAAGTTTTTGGAACGAGGATTACCGGGAATGCCCGCCTACGAATTTGCCGGCGAATTCGTGACACTGTTGATTGGAACGCCGGGCACCGTCCCGGCCCGTTGCGGTGTTGATGGGAAACTGACGGTGCCCGGCGTTCCGGACACAGGCGCGCTATTTGCAAACCTGCACGACGTTAACCGTAGCTTCCAATTTGCCCCATGCTGGACGACAGATGAAATCACCGCACTCCGGCCGCTGGGTTTGCGTTCGGAGGATTTTCAAATCATCAGCACAGGCCGTTCCGTCATCACCTGCGCTGCGCTTTGGGATCAGCGCGCCTTCAAACAAACGGTGATTCGCGGATACTCACCGTGGCTGGCGATGGCACGCCCGGCGGTGAATTTCGCCGCGCGCATCATCGGCAAGCCTCGGCTGCCCGCCGCGGGTTCAGTGCTGGCGCACGCATTTGTTTCGCATCTCGCGGTTGAGCCGGAAAATCCAGACGCACTCATTGCCTTGATCGCCAAGTTGCGGATGTGTGCTGCGGGGCGGAGAATCGGATTTCTCATGCTGGGACTTGCCGCCAATGACCCGCGTCTCACTTTGCTTCGCCGCAAGTTCAATGGTCGCGAATATCGCAGCCGGATTTACGTTGTTCGCTGGCCCGGACTTGGCGGTTCAGCAAGCGAATTGGACGGGCGTTGTCACGGCCCGGAGGTGGCTCTGCTGTGAAGACAATCGCCAACAACGCATTCGCCATTTTGCCGCGGGAAGAACTGATTCCGGCGCAGACGGATGAAATGTTCAAACTGCTCGCGCACCATTTCGACGGTGTGACGCGGGCGCAATTCACGCGTGACCTTGCCGAGAAGAATTGGGTGGTGCTCATCCGGCGCGACACACGGCTCGTCGGTTTCTCGACGTTGCTGGTTTATGAGTCGTCATTCGACGGTGAGCCGGTGAGCGTTGTCTATTCCGGCGACACCATTGTAGCGCCGGAAGCGTGGGGCACGACGGCATTGGCACGCGGCTGGATCACGGCGGTCAATCAACTGCGCGAGCGTTATCCTCGCGGGAAGTATTATTGGCTGCTGCTGACATCAGGTTTTCGCACCTACCGCTTTCTGCCGGTTTTTTGGCGTGAGTTTTTCCCGCGTTACGACGCATCGGCACCGTCCGGCATCAGGCGATTGCGTGACCAACTGGCGACCGACCGCTTCGGCGAACAATTCGATTCACTTTCCGGCACCGTGCGATTTCGCCATCCGCAAAGGCTTAGTGGTGAATTAAAAATAATTCCCGCCGAGCGAATTGCCGATCCGCACGTTGCCTTTTTCGTCACGCACAATCCCGGTCACGCACAAGGCGATGAACTTGTTTGTTTGACGGAACTCTGTCCCGAAAACCTGACCGCTGCCGGTCGCCGCATGACGACTCCCCAACTTTGTGAATCTTAAAGCGACCATCGCAAATTCGCTCTGGAGCGCGACGAATCTGCCGTCGTATCTTCAGTTCCGTCGCGCGTTGCACCAGCCGCAAATCACGCAACAAAAGCTTTTGCAAACCTATCTTGATCAAAATGCACAGACGGCTTTCGGTCAGGCGCATGGTTTCAATTCAATCCGCAGCTACGAAGATTTTACGAAACGCGTGCCGCTGATGGATTACGAAGACCTTGAACCGTGGATTGACCGGATTCGTCGCGGTGAGGCAAAAGTATTGACCTGCGAGCCGGTGACGCGCCTCGTTCCCACCAGCGGCTCGACCGGGGGGCGCAAGCTGATTCCGTTTACAGATGGTTTGCAAAGCGAGTTGAACGCCGCCATCGGGCCGTGGTTGATTGATTTATTGCGCCAGTCGCCGGGAATTGGCGGCGGCCCGGCTTATTGGTCGATCACACCGGTCATGAGCAACGCGGGGCCGGAAGATTCGGCTGTGCCAATTGGTTTCGATGCCGACACGGCGTATCTCGGCGGCACGCGCCAGCGACTCGCCAGCACCGTCATGGCTGTGCCGGATGAATTGCGCCTGGTCAAAGACATGGAAGTTTTTCGATATGTGACAGTGCTCTGCCTGCTCCGGCAGCGTGAGTTGCGGCTCATTTCTGTATGGCATCCGTCATTCTTGACACTGTTGCTGGATGCGCTTTCCGCGAACTGGCAGGAACTCCTGGCGGACATTGGCAGCGGCCAATGCAAACACGCGGACAAACTTTCGCCCGTTGTCCTCTCCGCGTTGAAACTGCACCCGCTTCCGCAGCGGGCCGATGAGTTACGTTGCGCCGATCCGCAAAAAACGGAAACACTTTGGCCGCGCTTGCAATTGATCAGTTGCTGGGGCGACGGCTCGGCTGGATTTGCCGCCGCCAGTCTGAAAAAACTCTTCCCGAACGTGATGCTGCAACCCAAAGGTTTGCTCGCCACGGAAGCGTTTGTGACGATTCCTTTTGCCGGGTTGCAGCCCGTTGCCGTGCGATCCCACTTCTTTGAGTTTGTTGACGATGCTGGCGCGGTTCACCGCGTCCAAGAATTGCGCGCGGGACAAACCTATGAAGTCGTGGTCACGACGGCGGGCGGGCTTTGGCGTTATCGTCTGCGAGACAGCGTTCGAGTAACGGGCTCCATCGGCCGGACGCCGACGCTACAATTCCTTGGCCGGAACGGCAATGTGTCTGACTTATTCGGCGAAAAACTTTCCGAAGCGTTCGTCGCCGAAACCATTCAGCAAACATTGGCCTCATCAGATACACCGCTAAATTTTGTCCTCCTCGCGCCAGATAAAGACGCGTCGGGATGCCGCTACACACTTTACATCGAAGGCAAGCCGCTTGGCCACCTGGCTGAATCGCTCGACTGCGCTTTGCGCCGCAATCCACATTATGCTTACTGCCGCGATTTGGGGCAGCTTCGGCCAGTTCGGTTATTTGCAATCGCAGAGCGCGGTTACGAAACATACGCGAAACGGCAGACTACGCAGGGCGCACGCCTCGGCGACATCAAGCCCACTTCTTTTAGCCAAACATTCGGTTGGTCAAATGTTTTTACCGGAGCATACATTTGAATCCATTACAGCATTGATTGCTGAATGGTCGCCGAAATAGCAGGTTTCATTATGTGTCCCAAGGACACCTCCTTCGATTCCAGTTGGGACAAAAAATGGCCGCAACCATTTTTATGTCGATAAACGGCTGATCCTTCACCGTTCCAAATTTTGAAACCCGACAGGATGACGGGCAGCGGCATCTGATCGAGAAATCTTTAAGAATGGCAAAAGTGAAGATTCATTTTGTTTCAAAATGAAACAATCACTGCTACCTGTTTTGTCAGAGTGGTTCCATGAATTTATATTTCGATTCGGTTGTGGAAAAGGATTGGGGCGTGCGGTCGTTGAATTCCACCGGGAATCCAGGCCGGAGAAATTTCATTTTGTTCATGGGTTGAACAAAGCGGCTTCGCAATCCGGTAAAATGCCGCCAATGAAAAACAGACTAAACACCATGCGGCGCGGCAAAAGACAGGATTCATTATGCGTATGTGACACACCACTGTCCTCCGAAATTCTGCCAAAGTGGCCGCCGTTGGAGAAAATCATTTTGCGCAGTGATTACGCAAAGACAGCTTTTTTCCCTGCAAGAATGTCCGCTGGAAACATGAACAAACCATAGGTGATGTATGAATCATGTAGCGCCAAACAACCTCGCTGGCCGGATGGAAAAAGAGATTCGCGCCAAAGATGAAAAGAAGGACAGCGCGCTTTATGTGCTGAATAACGATCTCAAGGCGATCTTGAATCTGGCCCGGCTGCCCGCGCGTTTGAACACCGCGCAAACCGCCGCCTGTCTCGGTTTCAAGCCGCATGACATCCCGGTGCTGGTCGCGCGCGGGTTTCTCAAGCCGCTGGGACGCCCGATGCCCAACAGTGATAAATACTATGCGCGGTCAAGGATTCTGGAACGGGCGGACGATGAGGAATGGCTGTCGCGGGCAACCGCAGCCTTGAGCCAGCATTGGCAGGATAAAAATGCCCGCAAAGCCGGAAAACAGAATGGTCATGCCCGGCCAGTTGGAAAGTGAACTATTCGGCATAACCGCAACCAACTCGCCCACTACCCGCTAACGCAGAAAATACGTCTTGATTTACGCTGGCGGCAATGCTGGCACCGAAAGCCCAATACGACCCGGTTGACGCCAAAAAGTATTTCAAGGAACACCTGGCGATTGGTGATTACTACGCCGAAGGGCAGACCGTCCCTGGCCAATGGATCGGCCAGGGCGCGGCGGATTTGGGCTTGTCCGGCGTGACGACCACCGATGAATTTGTCCGGCTCTGCGATAATCTTCACCCGCAAACCGGCGAACGGTTGACGCTCCGGCAAAAAACCACGCGGATTGAAAGGGGGACCGACGGCAAGGAACATGAGACGGCCAATCGCCGGGTGTTTTACGACTTCACCTTTTCACCGCCCAAATCCGTTTCCATCGCCGCGCTGGTCGGCAACGATGCGCGGATTGTCGAGGCGCATGAGCTGGCCGTGACGCTGGCCATGCACCAGTTGCAAAGCTTCGCGGCAACGCGCGTGCGGAAAAACGATGAATGCACAGACCGGCTTACGGGCAATCTCGTGGCCGCCATGTTCCGGCATGACACCTCCCGCGCTTTAGATCCGCATTTGCACACGCATTGCATCGTGTTCAACGCCACCTTTGACGCGGTGGAAAAGCAATGGAAGGCGTTGCAGAACCATGAAATGTTCGCCGCGCAAAAGTTTGTCGAGAATGTTTATTACCATGAACTCACGCGCAAACTGGCGAAGTGCGGTTATCAGATTGAAAACAAGTCGCGCGGCGATTTTGAAATCAAAGGCGTCGCGCCGGAACTGATTGAAAAGTTTTCCAAGCGGCATCGGGAGATTGACCGGCAAACCAAGGAACTGCTGGCGCGTGAACCGGAAAAGGCGGGCGACAACCTGGCGGCGATCCGGGAAAACATCGCGCACAAGGATCGGCCCCGGAAAATCCGGGACATCGGTTTGCAAAAACTCCAAACGCTGTGGGACGGGCAAATGACGGCGGGCGAAAAGGCTTCGCTGGATGGCCTGACGGCGAAGCCGTCCCTTGCACCCGTTGCCGGCGACAAGATTTGCGAGCAGGCCGTGACGTGGGCGGAACAGCATTTGTTTGAGCGTCGTTCCATCCTCCATGAGCATGAACTGTGGCGGCACGCGCTCGAACGTGCCAGAGGGCAGGACGTTTCGTTGGCGGACATTCAGGCCGTCACGCAAAAGCGGGGCTACCTGCGCTTTGACCAGCATCCGGGCAAAGTCACCACGCAGGAGCATATCGAGCGCGAAATGGAAATTGTCCACATCGCCAGAAGGGGCTTTGGCGATTGTCATCCGCTGGTCTGGCAGCCAAAGCCGTTCAATGCCAAACTGGATGCGGAACAACGCGCAGCCCTGGCTGCGCTGGTCGCCAATATCAACCTCGTCTCGGTGTTTCGCGGTGGGGCTGGCACGGGGAAAAGTTTCGTGCTGCGCGAGCTGGTGGAACAAATCCGCGACATCGGGCGTAGTGTGGTCGTCCTGGCACCGCAACGCCAGCAAGTGCTGGACATGGAGCGGGACGGTTTCCCGTCGCCGCTCACGGTCGCCAGCTTCCTGCAAAGGAAGGAACTCAACGCGGGAACGGTGGTGATAGTGGATGAGGCCGGCCAGATCGGGAGCAAGCCGATGTTGGAACTGCTCCGGCTGGTTTCTGAACGCCATGCGCGGCTGATTTTGTCGGGTGACACACGCCAGCATGGAGCGGTCGAGGCGGGGGACGCGCTGCGGGCGATTGAAAAACATTCGGGCATCCAGCCGGTGGAATTGACCAACATCCGCCGCCAGAATCCCGCCTTGGCGAAGTCCATCGCGGAGCGCAAGCAGATCAAGGAATACCGGCAGGCGGTCGAGGAAGCGTGTGACGGCAAGTTCACTGAATCGTTTGAACGGCTGGACAAGCTGAAAACGATTGAATCATGCACGCTGGCGGACAAGCATGAAAAGCTGACGGCGCGTTATCTGGAACTGGTCAAAGATCATCAATCCATCGTGGTCGTCTCGCAAAGCTGGAATGAGATTCACCGGGTCAATGATGCGATTCGCGCCGCGCTCAAGCAGGACAAATTGATCAGTGAAGCGGAAACCACGGTCACGGCATTTCAGCCGGTGGATTTGACGGAAGCGCAAAAGCGCGATGCCCGCTCTTATGATGCCAACACCGTGCTGGTGTTCAATCGTGACGTGCGCGGGTTCAAGGCCGGTGAATCGGCGCGGTTGAAAATGATTACCGACACGCATTTGCTGGTGGAAACAGATACACGCATCGTTCCCGTTTCGTTCAAGCAGTTGGACAAGCTGACGGCCTGCCAGCGCAAGGAACTGGCTTTGGCCGCTGGTGACAAACTGCAACTCAAGGCGAATGGCCGCAGCGTGGAAAATCGCAAGCTGGTCAATGGCGAACTGGTCACGGTCAAAGCTGTCGAGCCGGACGGCCGCATTGCGCTGGCGGATGGCCGGGTCTTGGATAAATACTTTCGGCAGTTCGTCCGGGGCTACGCCATCACGTCCTACGCTTCACAGGGCAAGTCGGTGGATCATGTTTTATTTTCGGATTCGGCGGCGAAGGCCGCGACGAACCAACAGCAATGGTATGTCACCATTTCGCGCGGCAAAAAAGGGATTCACATTTTCACCACGGACAAGGAGCAGTTGCGCGAGAACATCACGCGCAGCGGGGAGCGCCCCTCGGTGGTGGACATGGTGCCGGCCTGGGTCACCAACCGGCTCACCTATCGGTTGAATTATCAACGATATGGCAGGCAGGCGGCGGACATCATGGCGCGGGCAAGCCGGAACCGGCATTCCGAGTTCTTGCGCCAACGACAAATGAACCAGGCGCAGCCCGCGCCTGCCGTGAAACAATCTCGTGGCATTGGCGTTTGAACTGGCGCGCTTAACCACGCCCATGAACGCGCCCGAATTCTGTTTGCCCCTAAGCCACGGCTTGCGCCGCAACGTCCGCCTGAATCTTTGGCAGCGTGAGGACGGATTCTTTTTGCCGTGCTTCATATTCATCCAGCGAAGGGCAAACCGCTACACCGCCACTCGCATAGGCTTGGTGAACCGCGCGCGAATCATGTCCCAGGGCATTTTGCGCCCAGCGTTGCGGATAGCCGCAAGCCCGCGCCCGCTGCGCCCAAGCATAGCGATAGGAATGAAGCGAGACGCCTTTGAGGCTCAATATGCGACAGCGGCGGCAAAATTCGGCGGATCGCGCCGCATTGGTATTTTTGGCAATGGCTGGAAACAACAACCCTTCCGACGGCAGGATGCGGAGCAATTCCTCAAGGCGTTTGCCAATTTGCAAATGCGACCACTCGCCGGTTTTCTTTCGCTGATACGAAAGAATACGCCGCGGCCAGTCGGCGTATTCGGCGCGCAACAATGCGCCGTCGGTCTGTGCCGCGCCTGTTTCCCAAAGAATTTCGTAATACAAACGCCGTTCGTCGTTTTTCTCGGCGGTAATGATCCGGTCGTGTTCTTCCCGCGTGATGGCGCGTTTCGGTTTGGCCTCCACGGTCGGCCACAATTTCGGCGGCAGAATCGGCCACGGCAACCAGCCCAGGCCGACGGCGAGATTATGCAAACCGCGCACGAACGAATTGGTCATGACGCCGCCGCTTTTCAGAATTTTCAACAGGTCGTCAGCAGTGGTCTCGATCAGCTTCATGTTTCGCAGCAAATTTTGCGGCTTGCGATTGGCAACGCGACGGTGATGTTCCTGCGTCTCCTGTTTGCCCCGACTGCAATACTCGTTCATCACGTCCTGCCAGGTGCGTGCCAGCAACTTGGGGTCTTGGGATGTGAGATAGGCTTTCGCCAATGACATCCCAATGATGGGACGCGCGGCAGTCATGTTGCGCGTGGTGCGGATTTGTTCGGCTTCCTGTTTGCTGCGGGTCAGCAGACTTTCCCGCACGCCGGTTTCGGAGTCGTGGATGTAATAAATCCCGCCCCGCCGATAGAGCCAGTATCGTTGTTTTCTCATGTTGCCTTTCGTTCTTTGTAACGATAGGCGATGCGAGCGGAATCCCGTTTGCGGGTAGTGGGAGCGTTAAAGGCGATTAACCCGAATTGTAGCGGAGTCGCCGTTTCTCACACAGTTTCTCACACACTTTGGGGTTTTTGAACTCTTGCGAAGGCGCAACCTGCTGATTATCAGCAGGCCGAAAGATGGCTCCAGAGGAAGGACTCGAACCTTCAACCACACGATTAACAGTCGCGTGCTCTACCATTGAGCTACTCTGGAACGCAAACGGACGCGTAATCTACAAACCGCCGCCTTCCGCGTCAAACCGATTCATCGCGAAATTTGGCAGTGCGGACAGAAAAATGTGCTCCGCGCCGCCTGCACAATTCGCCGGATCGGACGACCACAGTTCACGCAAGGTTTTCCGGCGCGGTCATAAACCCGCAGCCGTTCGTCGTAATAATCCGGCGTGCCAGCCTCGCTGCCAAAATAAAACAGCCCGTCCGTTTTGACGCCCGTGAAATTCAGCGGCACCGTGCTACCGCCGTCAATCGCCCTGGCCAGCACGTTCCGAATCCCCTGCCAGAGTTTTTTCACCTGTGCAGGGGTCAACCGGTTCGCCGGCAGTTCGGGCGAAATCCGGGAGCGAAACAACGCCTCGCTCGCGTAAATATTTCCCACGCCGGCGACCAGGGATTGGTCCAATAATTTGATTTTGACGGCCTGCCGCGAGCGTTTCAACTCTTCACCAAAGTTCTGCGGCTGAAAATCAGCACTTAAAGGTTCCGGCCCCAGTCTGGCCACCGCCGAGAGATCCAGCGTCATCCGCCCGAAATAACGCGTGTCCTCGTAAATAAAATATTGCCGTCCCAGATCAAAAATCACCGCCGCATGTTTGGGCAGCGGGTTGCTTTTGGGCGCCACAAACATCCTTCCCGTCATGCCCAGGTGGCCAAGCAACGTCAGGGGCTGGGTCGAAGTTTCAGAACGCAGTTCGAACAGAAGATATTTTCCGCGCCGCGACAGACCGGTGAATTTTGCGCCGACCAGGGATTTTTTAAATTCCCGCGGCAAAGTCGGCTTCAAACTTTTTGCCCGGCGCACCTCCACGCTGTGAATCGTTTTACCGCGTAACGCCGGGCGCAGATGGCGGGCGAGGATTTCAACTTCGGGTAATTCGGGCATGATTGGCTTCAAAAAAAACCGGACCGGCATTCACGGCACTACATGGCTCAATAACGCGACCACTTCCTCGTCGGTCGTTTGAGCAAAATTTTCATAATACTGACCCACCGCCCCAAAATGGGGGTCCGCCACCAGCACCATGACCTTATCCGCCGCCCGCGCCAATTTATCAAACGCGCTCGTCGAGGCGACGGGAGCGGCCACGATGATGCGCCGCGGCTTTTGACGTCTGACGGAAAACACGGCGGCTTCGGCCGATGCGCCCGTCGCCAGGCCATCATCCACCAGCAGCACCGTCTTGTTATTCAAAGTCACCGCCTTTGAAGGATGAAAGCGCGAACAGTATTCGTTAAGGCGCACGGTTTCTTCCGCGATCACCGCATCCAATTGCTGCCGGGCCACGGGGAATCCGGTGATTGCGGTTTCGTCGAGCATCAGAACATCCGGTTCCGCAATCGCACCGATGGCATATTCCCGTTGCAGAGGGTGGCCGATCTTCCGGACCACCAGCACATCGAGAGGCAATCCCAATTCCCGCGCCACTTCGGCGGCGACCACCGCTCCCCCACGCGGCAAACCCAGGACAATGTCAGCGGAAACATCACATTGCCTTAGCCATTTGCCAAGCCGGCGGCCGGCGGCCTGGCGTGATGCGAACTTCATCCCGGAAGGTCCGCCCGTTGCAACCAAAGTTCAACTGACGAGCGTGCCAATTTTTTCGCCCATGACGACGCGGCGAAGATTGTGCGCCTTGTTAAAATCGAAAACGATGATCGGCATCTTGTTGTCCATGCACAGCGAGAAGGCCGTCGAATCCATCACCTTGAGCTGCCGTTGCAGCGCATCGAGATAGGTGATTTGTGCGAAACGTTTCGCCTTCGGATTTTTCTTAGGGTCACTGTCGTAGATACCGTCCACTTTCGTGGCCTTCAAAATCACTTCCGCGCCGATCTCATTGGCGCGCAAGGCTGACGCCGTGTCCGTGGAAAAATAGGGATTGCCCGTGCCGCCGCCGAAAATCACCACCCGGCCCTTTTCCAGATGCCGCACGGCGCGACGGCGGATGAAGGTTTCCGCGATCTGCGCCATCGCAATCGCGCTTTGCACGCGCGTGGGCGAGCCGAGTTTTTCCAGCGCATCCTGCAACGCCAGCGCGTTGATAATGGTCGCCAACATGCCCATGTAATCGCCCGTGGCGCGCTCGATGCCGCGTTCACTGCCGCTCAAGCCGCGAAAAATATTTCCACCGCCCACCACGACGACCACCTGCACACCCAGCTGGCTGACCTCCCGGATCTGACTGGCCATGTGCTGCACTGCCTCGGGCGAAATGCCCACGCCATTTTTATCGCCGAGGGATTCACCACTTAACTTGAGGAGAACACGGGAAAATTTTGGTTTCTTGGCGGTGGTCATAAGAGTTGAAGCGTGCGCAACATCGCGGGAATTGTTAGCAGCCGGACCTCACAAGGTCAATTCAAAGCCGCAATCGAATCTGGACAATGAAAAATCAAAGTTTAACGTTCGTGAATATCATGAAACGGAAACCATTCATTTTTGTTTTTGGAATTCTTCTGCTGGTGGCCGCTGGATATGGATATTGGGCAAGCCGTCCAACGCAACAAGACGTGATACAAAAAGTTTTTAGCAATCAGCGAAACTTTGACATCTTTCTCGCTTCCGAGAAAGTAACAGCACAATTGCTCCATAAGCGCGTTGCAACTGAATCTGAAAAATTAAGCGGATACGAGCGCGACGCACCAGTTTCAGTGTCTCAAGAAGAAACACAAAAAATTAAGCTCCTCATACAAAACCCGTCTTCCTATCTTTGGAACATTGCAAATTCTTGCATTACTGATTATGGCGTTTTGTTTACCTTTCATGCTGATAATCGAACGCTCCGTATTGCGGTGTGTCTCAAGTGCCGTGAGCTTGGCGTCTTTGACAGCGAAGATGAAAGCGCCGAACCAGTGAAAAGCGAATACATTACTAAATCCATGAGAGAGCAACTGGTCACTATTGCCAAATCCATTTTCCCAAACGATCCGGCCATCCAAAGTCTCAAAGAAAACCGCCGCTAACTAGGTTTCACATAAAACAAAATAGGTGTCCTCACGGACGCCTTTGACATTTTGTTCTAGAACTTTTTGGCTGCAACTTCATCCGCTGAAAATCGCACGAACTGCGCCGCTACATTTTCGGTTCGGAAAATTCAGCCGGGATTTCCTGGATCGGCTGGATTTCCACGTCACGATAAAAAACTTCCGCACCTTCCGTCTGCAAACTGATCTGGCCGGACGTGAGCGGTGCGGGTGCCACACCATCAACCCGTTGCGCGTGGTGCAGGCGCATCATGACCTGGCCGTTGACGATGTGGATGCTGTCGCCGTTAAAACAAATCAGGTCGAGCGTGTTCCATTCGCCATGTGGTTTTTCGGCATCGCCCATTTTTATGCAACGACGATTCTTGTCGAACAACCTGGCTTCGCCTTTCGGATCATAGACCCAGAGGTTGGTTTTTTCCGGGCGCACGTTGACGCTGATTTGCGTGCCGATGGGGTAGAGGTCGCCCATGTCCTGTTCCTGAATCTGAAACTCGATGGAGCGCGGCCAGTTGCCGGACATGGCGCCCGGCTCGCCGTGCACGAAATATAGCAGGCCGCTGTCGCGTCGCGCGGTGGCACGATCGGCCCAGCGCTTTTCGCCCCACTTCACCTGCAGGCGCAGATGGAAATTCGTTAACGTCTCCGTCGTCGTCAACGTGCCAAACCCCTGCCCCGACACGTGGATGGCCGGCTGGCCGTCCACCGTTTCCACCGTGAACACTTTGAGCGGATCGCGGTTTTTGCCGATGGCTTCAAGGTAAACGCCGTTTGTGCCGCGCGGCAATCCCGCCACATCCCAAGTGTAATACGGTTTGCTCAAGAACGTTTCCCAACCTCTGAGGTCCTTGCCGTTGAAGAGCGGCCGCCACGTTTTATCGGCGGCCAGGGCGCAATTTACGAGCAGCAGTCCAGCGAGGAAACAAATTGGGAGGCGCATGAACGGAGATTAGGCCGAAGCGCCGCGCGGGTTCAACCTTGATTTTACGGGAAACACAGCGTAGTGGCACGGGCGTCCCGCCCGTGTGTTTCAGGCAAAAGCCAAACACTTCCGCCAATAAGAAACTTACGGGCAGGATGCCCGTGCCACTATCAAAAAAGGCGCCCATGGCTGGACGCCTTCATTGAATTTACAGGAGTCGAGGTAGCGAGCCTCAAACTCAAAGAACGAAATCGGTCAGAGCCTCCTCACGTCGGCTCCTGCTTTTTATTTACACCACGCTTTCACAAACCTGGAAACGCGCAAACCGGTGGATGACAATTTCATCGCCGAGCTGCCTGGTAATCTGAATGCGGCGTTTCGCTCGCGCAATTTTTCCGGAACCAATCCGCCGGTCATGCCTCTCATTATTGAAACAACCCCGCGTGAATAAGCGCGCGGGGAACGAAAGGAAAATCATGATACACGAGGAAAATTCCCGAACCGAGGTTCGGGAGAATGAAGGGCCCGTGTCGCCGATCGGACGACGGGCATTTATCAAGCGGCTGGGTCTGGGCGGAGCAGCCTTGCTGCCCATGAGCAGTCTGCTCGTCAGTGAAACATCGGCGCACCCCGGGATGGGCGGCCCGAAGGGTCATCTTTCCAAGGGAGACGCTGCGATTCTGCAATTTCTCGCAGCGGCGGAAATACTCGAAGCCGACCTGTGGCAGCAATACACGGAACTCGCGCTGGGCAACGAGGCGTTCCAATCGGGCCTGGAAGTGCTGGACGAAGACATGCCGACCTACGTCAACCAGAACACCCGGGACGAACTGAGCCATGCTGAGTTCATCAACGCCTATTTGGTTTCCAAAGGCGCTGCGCCCGTCAGCCTGGAGCGGTTCCGCACCCTGCCGAGCAGCCAGGCGACCGGGTCAAACAAGACGGCATTGCGTCTGACCAACCTCATGAATCTCACCGTGGATACCAGCTGGTATACGCGTTACCGTGGCACGGGCAATCCCGATTTTGGGGATGCGTTTCCGCAGATCGTCAACCTGGTCAACGTCCCGGCCATTCCGAACAGCGACCTGGCAGTGGGCGGCGACGAAATCCAGTTCATCGCCAATGTCGCCGGCTTTCACTTCGCGACCATCGAACAGGGCGGCTCGAGCCTTTACGATTCACTGCTGCCGAAGGCGGACAGTGACGAAGTCGTCCGGATCATCGCCGCGATCGGCGGCAGCGAAGTCATGCATTTCCAGATCTGGCAGGACAAGGCCGGCAACGCCCCACCGGTGCCTCCGGATACCGGCGCGTTGTTCCCCACCCTGCCCCTTTCTGGCGAGCAGGAAGCGAACGGCATTGACCCCGCCGATCCGATCGACACCAACCAAGTGATGCCGAGACCCTGCACGTTCATCGATGCGAATTTGCCGCTCTGCTCGGTGATTCGTCCCACGTTGACAGCCAATGCCGGCGCGATGGCCGCCGTCACCAGCCTGACCAATTCGGGACTTTTCTCCGGTCAAAGCCAGGCGTTTTTTCAAGCCTTGATGAAGCTGGCCGCAGACGCCGATAACGCGAAAAGACCTTAAGCCATCCTTGACGGACGCCATTTAGACAGTGCTGAAACAAATCCCGCCCTCGCCAAAAGCAGGGCGGGAACTTTTTAGAAGGTCAGGCCGCGCTTTCTGCGCGCACCGCGACGCGCGCATCGGCGAAACCGGGATCCGCTTTTCTGGGAAGGGTGGGCGGTGCGACAACGCCGCCCGGCCTCATGAACCGAAACAAAATGGCGTCCATTGCTGGACGCCTTCGAATTTTATCCGGGAACTTTTACGCCGCGCTTTCGCCGACCTGGAAACGCACGAAGCGGCGGATGACGATTTCGTCGCCCAGCTGCTTGGCGATTTGCGCGACGTGTTCCTTCACGTTCACTTCGGAATTGCGCTTCACGAAGCCCTGGTCCACGAGGCAGTAGGTCTGGAAAAACTTGTCGAGCACGCCTTGCAGGATTTTTTCCATCGCCTGCGCCGGCTTGCCTTTGAGACGGTCGGATTGCGCGGCGATCTCGCGTTCCTTGGCGATGACGTCCGCCGGAACTTCCTCGCGCGAGACGGCGTGGGGATGGCCCGCCGCGATCTGCAACGTGATGTCGCGCACGAGCTGCTTGAATTCTTCCCTGCCCGTCGTCTCCGGCTTGCCCGCGCCGACTTCGACGAGCACGCCGACTTTCGCGCCGGTGTGGATATAGGCCGCAACGAGTCCGTTGCCGGAAACTTCGATGCGCTGATGCCGTGAAATCACGATGTTCTCGCCGATCTTCGCCACGACGGCGACGCGGTCCGCTTCGAGATTCGCGTTCGGATCGTTCGCGAGCTTTTTGGCAATGTCATCACAGAACGCGCGGAAGCTTTCGTTCTTCGCGACGAAATCCGTTTCGCAGTTGATCTCCACGATCAAGCCGACTTTCGCTCCGGGGGCGATGTGCTGGGCGATGACGCCCTCGTTCGCCGCGCGGCTCGCCTTTTTCTCGGCGGACGCGATGCCCTTTTTGCGAAGATAATCCTGGGCCGCTTCAATTTCGCCATTCGCTTCGACGAGCGCCTTTTTGCAATCCATCAAGCCGGCACCGGTCATTTCACGGAGTTTGCCGACGCTTGCTGCAGTAATTTCAGCCATAAAAAAAGTTGGGAGTTCTTGGTTGAGAGTTGATGGACGGAACGCAGAGGTGATCTCCGCGTTCCGTCGAGATCAATTAAGCCGGTGAACTTTCCGGAGTTGAAGGATCATCGCCGGCGGCCATTTCAACGGCTTCCGCCGATTCAAATTTCTGTTCGCCGGCCGGAGCGGCCTCCTGGGCATCCGTCTTGCGGGCGCGCTTGGATTCAAATTCCGCCTGCGCCTGGGTGATGACCTGGCTGACGGTCGCCATGATCATGCGCACGGAGCGGATGGCGTCATCATTCGCGGCGATCGGATACGTCACCAGATCGGGATCAGAATTCGTGTCCACGAGCGCGATGATCGGGATCTTCAATTTGCGCGCCTCGGCCACGGCGTTGTGTTCGCGCTTGATGTCCACCACGAACAGCGCGGCGGGATGCTTGTCCATCGAGCTGATGCCGTCGAAATACTTGTGCAAGCGGGCCAGTTCGCGATGGATCATCGCCTGCTCCTGCTTCACGTAATTGTTGATGGAGCCGTCCGCGTCCATCTTCTCGATTTCCTTGAGGCGCTTGATGGAAGTCTTGACGGTGTTGAAATTCGTCATCGTGCCGCCGAGCCAGCGTTCGGTGACATAAAACTGGCCGCATTCCTTCGCGGTTTCCTTGACGCACTGCTGCGCCTGTTTCTTGGTGCCGACGAACAAAACTTTTCCGCCCTTGCGAACGGTCGCGGCGAGGAAATCGCACGCGGCTTCGAGCTGCGTGAGGGTCTTGCTCAGATCAATGATGTGGATGCCGTTGCGCGCGTCGAAGATGAAAGGCTTCATCTTGGGATTCCAACGCTTCGTCTGATGTCCGAAATGGACGCCTGATTCCAACAATTCTTTTACGCCGATGCTTAACACAGTTTTCCTTTGGTTGAGACCCTGGATTTTCCAGAGCATCCCGCGGAACACGGGATTGTTTATGATGTTATTGTGGCCGCTCCACCCTCACACGAGGACAGAATTTAAGGCCGTTTTCCCCCTGCCGACTTCGGCGAAAGGGACGGTGAAGATATCAGCGAAAGAGGCCGTGACAATCTTTATTTTTGCAACCGATTGGCCGAAGCTACCTCCAATTTCCCAGGATAACAATCGTGAGAACCACCGCAGCGATGATGACGCCGGCCACACCAAACAAGAGCGACTGTTTGCTGCAATACTTACAAACCTCGGACGGCCACCACGGCATTCTGGCCATGAAGAGAAAGCCAATGCTGGTCAACCACCGAACCGAACATCGCTCACTTTCTGGTTTTTCCTTTCTACAATAGGCGCAAATAAACATGGGGGAAATCGTCGCGTTGCCAGCGGTGAAGCCTCAGCCACCAGTGAAACATGGTTTGCCAAAAAGCCCACCGATTGATTTTGACAATACGCCGAGCTTTCGTCCTGTCCAGAGCAAATTATTCACATTCCCCAACCGGCGACGTTGGTTTGGATTGATCGCGCGTGGACTGCGCAACCGAGAGGCGGGCTGGTTCCAACAGGGAACTTCCGGTGGATTTACTACCTCGATTTTCCACACCAGGTGCAAGTATAGATGCCGCGCGCATCCAGAACAAAGGTGGATTTGATCGACGGAGAAACACAGCAATTGCAGGTGGCAACGAAAACTCCCACCAGAGGCGGAACGCAGAAAACCTCGCGACCACAGGACGCGCAAATAATCCGGTCAACTTTAATGAGAAAATCCGCGTCATTCTTCGGCGAACACTTGCAGGCGAGCCTCCCCAAACTTCCGTATAACAAATGCGCCAAGTCCCCGTTGCCTTGATCGCGGGGCAATTGATTGATCTGCATGACACCGACTGCTGTCATAACTCCAGCAACTGCAAGAATGTTAAGCAGGTTGAAACGACAAGAGATTTTTCAACCTATTCCCAAAAGAACAAGGCCATTAGAACT
Source organism: Verrucomicrobiia bacterium (assembly GCA_035577265.1). Classification (GTDB taxonomy): domain Bacteria; phylum Verrucomicrobiota; class Verrucomicrobiia; order Limisphaerales; family UBA11358; genus UBA11358. Next base: position 185,198 of record DATLVR010000118.1, read on the forward strand.
GGTGAACCCGCTTTAGTCAATCCAATTATTTGCCAGGTTTGTCAAAAATTGTCGCACATTGCAGACAACTTTTCCGCAATGCGAATAATTTCGCCGGCAATGTGGATATTTCCCCACCTTTGTGAATTTCATTTTCACAAAGTGGATAATTCACCCGGCCGGTGGGTAATTATCCGCTCATTGCAAATATGTATAGATTGTAAATGTTTAAACCCCGGCTCATAAAGGAGTAGTTAAAAAAACAAGCATGACGGATAAAAAATGAAGCGGATTACCAGGCGTTGAACGCGCTCCTAATTCTAAATATATGAAGCCGCCCAATATCCAGGAAATTTTTGAAACCGAAACGGCACCCTGCAGTGCGCGCCGCGTGCCAACGTTCGGGCAGAGCGAAATCGAGGTCAATTTCTCAACGAATGAAGCAGAGCTCGCGTGCTGCGGCGAGGTGTTGAGGCCGTTTTGGGCAGATGATGGCCGTTACATCAGCGTGTGCCAGAGGTGCGGTCAGAAATACGCGGACAAGACCAGGGTGCGATATGGCGCCAACCCGTGGATTGGGGTCGATCTTGACGGAACACTGGCGATCGACACCGGAAATAATCGGGACGGCACAGGTTTCGGAGCCATCGGCAGCCCCATCAAGCCAATGTTAATCCGCTTGAAGAAGTGGATCAGCGAGGGGAAAACCGTAAAAATATTCACGGCCCGGGCCTCTTCACCCAAACAGGTGGTTATGATTAGAAAGTGGCTGCTCGTCCGAGGGCTGCCTGATCTGGAAGTGACCAACGTAAAAGATCCGCAAATGGTTGAATTATGGGACGACCGATGCGTGCAAGTGATGACCAATTTGGGGGAACCCATTGAGAAAACTTCGGTGTGTGACCGGAACCGGCAGATGTCCACACGCGGTTCGGGTGGGCGGCCAGAAACCTCCAATCTTTTATCACGCATCCGGTTTTTCCTGACCTTGTAACCAATCCAGAATTCAGAGCCACCCAAAACCAATTTATTTATGAACTTCAAAGCAAATCCAACCAGTTTGATGGAACCCATTTGGGGCGTGTGGTGTGTTTTTTGGTATGCGGTTTACGCGCTCGCCCGCTTGTTTCTTTTTGGCGCCAGAATCTATTGTGCCATTGGTGTCCGGGCGAAAACACCGCAAAAGACCGACTGGAAACATTTGCAGCCTGAATTCAGAAATTAATCAAAATCATTTTAGAAAAAAACTCCAATCAACTAAAAAGCAACATGAAATACATCAAAAACTTGATCTTCGGCACCGCCCTGTTGGGCATCACTGGCGTTGCCCAGGCGGTTCCGACGCTTTACGTCAGCACCACTGGTGCTGCTGGCAGCTACACTATTTTGGGTAGCAGTCCAAGTGGCACCGTGACCTCATTTTCCAGTATTGGAGTGTGGAATCTAATCATAACCACTGGCTTGACGTATCCGGCTGTTGGAAGCGCCGGCAACCCCACCATGACATTGTCCATTCAAGCGACAAGCGGTGAGGCTGGAACATTGTATATTGGTTTTGCCAATAATGGCTACACCGGGCTTGGCTCAATCAACGGCTCGATCGGCGGCCATGTGGTGAACGGTGCCGCCCAAACCTACGCTTTTACAACCTTTGCGGATACATCCAACATCCAGCCGGTCAACACGCTGCCGACAGGCTCCACCATCACCACGCTGTCCGGCAGTCTGCCCGCTGATGCCAATGTGATCGCCTCCGGGAGCTTGCCGCTGACGGCGCCCTATGTTTTGGGCGAGCTGGTGCAAATCACCGCCGCCGGCGCTTCAGAAAACAGCATCCTCGCCACTCTCAATTTCACTCCTGCCGGTGTGCCCGATGGCGGCATGACGGTGGCCATGCTGGGTTTCGGCTTGGTGGCTCTGGTCGCCGCGAACCGGAAACTGGGAAAAGCATGAGCGACATTTTTGCTGACAATAAACACAGAATCAGAACGCCGTCGAGGCATAACCCAACAGTAAAAAACAAGGGACAAGAAAAATGAAAAACACAATTAAAGTCGTTCTGGCAGTGGTTGGCTTGGCCGGCTCGCTTGACCATGTCAATGCGCAAAATGCCCAGATGACGATTTATGATGGGGTAAATCCGTTGATAACGATTTTCGACAACGGGCCGGGCGACATCCTTGGTATGTATGGCGGCATTTATGTCAGCACCCAAGTCGGAGTGTGGAACCTGACCATCTCCTCGGCCATCACCAAGCCGCTGTTCGGTTCTTCGACAGCTCCCGTCATGGATATCAATGTGCAGGCGAGTTCCACGGCCGCCGGAACTCTGACCTACTCTTTTTCAGACAATAACTTCACTCCGGCCAACAATCCCGGCGTTGTGAACGCAACCTTGTCCGGTGGGCTGACCTACGGCTCGGCGACCGCCCAATACAGGGTTTATGGGGATCCCAACAACCTTGTGGGTGCCACGACCGTCCCGCTTGTGAACATCGGGCCAAACCCTTTGTCCACCTTGCAGAGCAGCACCGGAGGCTTCAGCCTGCCTCAGCCGCTTTCATTCACCCAAGTCATCACCCTCACCGCGGCGCAAGCCAGCAACTTCAGTATCGATGCCAGCTTCAATGTCATCGCCGTGCCGGAACCATCAAGCTTGGTCCTGGCCGGGCTGGGCGGTGCGGCCGTGCTGACGCTGTTTCGGCGTAGGAACAATTGATTGAGTTGCCTGTGTGTGAATTTAGTCTGCCAATTCTACAACTCAAACCCGAAAGACGGGCGGCCTGAAATCTCAGAAGGGTTCAGCCGCCCGTTTTTTATCAAGGCGTTTGGAATACTGGCGCAATTCATTTTCTCAGAAGGATTCCCGCCCTCCCTCCCGGGCCGGGCGTCGCAAATTGAACGAACGGCTGGAATTCGCGAAGGCATCCGCGTGTCACCGGTGAAGGGAGGAAGTGAGTTTGAGGAGTCTGCGATTGATCAAACGCCGCGCCATGCAGACAAGCTCAACACCCCTGATTCGTTGCCCGGTTCTGTGATGGCACGGGGCGTCTGGTGCGGGAGCGGTCCCATGGATGGCCTCCAGCCCCCGGGCAGCAGCATTTGTTCGTGTCGAACCACACCCGCAGCGGCTCCAATCAGGATACTGCGCCGGACGGAGCGCAAAGCACCTTTACCGCCAATTGTCCTTGCCGGGTGGATGGCCTTTCCATGACAGGCCCGGCCCGTGCCTGAACTGTCCACCTTCGCGCTGGCTGGTCTTGGCGGATTGGCGCTCCTGTTCCGGATGCGCAATCAACGCCCCGAAGCAGGCCGGCGAGCACATTGGAAAGCCGGTTTCCGGGGCGGGTGGCACGTGCCTTTTGGCTTGCCATTCAAAATCCTGCCGGCAGATCACCCATCAGAATGTTTCGCCCGCCGCTTGTCAAAGTTTCCGGACTGCATTATCGTCCGGAAATGTCGTTGAAGAAACATTTTACTTTACTGGCGCTGGTATTTTGCTCGGCGGGCCTCGCGTCCGCTGACACCCTCCAGCTCAAGGACAAGGCCTCAGTCACCGGCAACATTCTCGCCGAGAAGCCGGACGCCGTCGTTTTGGATGTCGGTTACACCGTGCTGGTCGTGCCCCGCAGCTCCATCGCCAGCATTTCCAAGACTGGCATCGCCGCGCCGCCCATGGCACCCGCCACTTCCAACGCCATCGTTGCGGTCAACGTGCCGCCGCAGTTTTATTATTCCACACTGCTGACTTCCCCCGCGCGCGACGTGAGTTCGTTGGTCAAGCAAATCGGCGAGGCGGTCGTGCAGGTCCGCACACCCGGCGGCCTGGGCTCCGGCTTCTTCATCAACGCGGAAGGTTATCTCATCACGAATTTCCACGTCATCGAGGGCGAGACGGAAATTTCCGTGGAAGTGTATCATCAGAAAGACGGCCAGCTCGACCGCGAGACCTACAAGCAGGTCAAGATCATCGCCATCAATAAATTTCACGATCTCGCCCTGCTGAAGATCGAGGACAAGAACGCGCCGAAGTTCAAATTCATCACCCTCGGCAATTCCGATGCCCTGAACGTGGGCGATGCGGTCTTCGCCGTCGGCAGTCCGCTCGGCCTGGAACGCACGGTCACGCAGGGCATCCTGAGCACCAAGACGCGCCAGCTGGAGGGCAATCTCTATTTGCAGACCAGCACGCAAATCAATCCCGGCAACAGCGGCGGGCCGCTGTTCAATCTCGCCGGCGAAGTCGTGGGCGTGACCAACATGAAGATCACCTTTGGCGAAGGTCTCGGGTTTGCGATCCCGGTGGAACTGGTGAAAAGCTTTCTCGACCACCGCGACGCCTTTGCCTACGCCGCTGACAATCCGAACAATCCCTATCGCTATCTCGAGCCCCCCAGCCGCACGAAACAGAAAGAGGACGACAAATAATTCCGCTCCGTCCGCGCAACCTTTCTCCGCCGTCGAACTTTAACTCATTATGACAAAAGCACTCCGTCCGTTTGTTCTCGCCGCCTTTGCCGCGTCGCTGGCCTTCACCGCTTCAGTGCGCGCCGCGATTCCGCCGGCGGAAAACCTCCTGCCGGCAGACACCTTGTTTGTCGTCACCGCGCCCGACTGCAAGGGATTGCGCACCGCCATGACTCATTCGCCGCAATTTCTGTTGTGGGGCGACCCGGCGATGAAACCGTTTCATGACAAGTTCATGGGCAAGTGGAACGAGGCTTTTGTCGGGCCGCTGGAAAAAGATCTCGGTTTGAAGATCGCCGACTTTGCCGATTTGCCGCAGGGCCAGTTCACCTTTGCCATCACGCAAAACGGCTGGGACGGCACCGGCGACCAAGCGCCCGGACTGGTGCTGCTGCTGGATGCGAAGGACAAGAGCGGCCTGCTCAAAACCAATCTCGCCGCGCTGCAAAAAAAATGGACGGAGGCCGGCAAGGCGATCCGCACGGAAACCATTCGCAACATCAAATTCTCCGTCGTGCCGCTTTCGAGCAACGACGTTCCCGCGGCGTTGTCCGGCATGTTCCCCAAACGCCAGCCCGTCTCGGAACTCGGCAAAGAGGACGCCAAGCCCGCGCCCCCGGGCGAAGTGGTCGTTGGCCAGTTTGAATCCCTGTTGATCGTGGGCAACTCCGTCAAGGCCGTCGAACCCGTCGCCGCGCACCTGACCGGCAGTTCGATTCCCGCCCTGGCCGACAACGCGATTTTCACCGCCGATAAAATCCAGCAGTTCCGCGGTTCGCCGCTCTATTACGGCTGGTTCAACGCGAAAACCTTTTTCAACGTGCTGGCCGCCATCCCGCCGCCGGAACCGAATCCCGCCGCGCCCACCGCCGTGCCACCGATGCCGTGGGACAAGGCGCTCTCCGCCTCCGGCGCGCTGGGCTTGAAGAGCGCGAGCTTTGCCGCCCGCGAATCGCACGACGGCACCCAGGTGGATTTTAATCTGTCCGTGCCGGAAGCCGACCGCGCCGGCATTTTCAAGATGATCGCCGCCGTCCCGAAAGATGCGAACGCGCCGCTCTTCGTCCCCGCCGACGCGGTGAAATTCTGGCGCTGGCGCCTGGACGGCCAGAAAGACTGGGCGACGTTGGAAGCGATGCTCGCAAAAATCTCGCCGGCGGCCGCGAGCACCATCAACGCCGCCATCGCCATGGCCAATGCCAGCGCCCAGCAAAAGGATCCCAGCTTTGATCTCCGTAAAAATCTCATCGGCAATCTCGGCGACGACATCATCAATTATGAAAAACCGGCCGCCGGAAGCGTGGGCGACGTTCCGTCGCTCGTTCTGCTGGCCGCCGCCAATCCCGACCAGACCTTGCTCGCCATCAAAACGGTCGCCTCATTGATGTATGGGCAGCAGACCGCCACGGATCCCCGTGAATTTCTCGGCAAGAAAATCTACAGCATCGCCATGGCGCCGCAGCGGGTGCCCGGCGACGCCCCGGTTTCCCGCTCGCTGTATTGCACGACCAGCAGCGGTTACATCGCGATGAGCACCGATTCCGGCATTGTGGAAAACTTTCTGCGCAACGCCGGCACGCCGCCCAAACCCCTGCGCGAAGCCGCCGGACTCACCGAAGCCGCGCAGCACATCGGCGGCACCGGCAACGGGCTGTTCGGTTATCAGAACCAGCGCGAAGTGATGCGGACCGCCTTCACGCAGTTGAAAAATCAGAGCTCCGACGCCGGTCTTGGCTCGATGGCCGCCCTGCCCAAGAACATGCGCGACTGGATGGATTTCTCGCTGCTGCCGGAGTTCGACCTGGTCTCCAAATACTTTTTCTTCTCCGTCTTCAACGGCAACACCACGCCGGACGGAATTTATTTCAAGGCCTTCGCGCCGCGCCCGCCGGGGTTGAACTGAAAACGGTTCGTCGTAAAAAATTAAATCGTTGTTCTTGAAAGCAGGACAACGATTTTTCTTTTTGCGGGATTATGACAAGCCCTTCCAGCGGAGCGCGAGTTGTCTCAACTCGCAGCGAGTGGCCAAATAAAGGGGCGGCGGGATGATTTTAAAGCAGCGCTGGCTGGCGACCACGCTGCGGTTTGGGACAAACCGCGCTCCGTCCAAATGCCCGTTCGCCCACGACGGCTCTGGCAAAGGTGTCATCCCAATTGACGGCAATTCATGTGAAGGTTGACCCTCGGTTCGCGCGGCAAAGCGCCAGAGGACTGGCGCAGTCCATGCCGCTCCGCGCAATTCAAGGCTCATCGCGCCGCGCCAGCGTCCCGGAGTGCGGCGGCCCTCCGCCGCTTTTTCCCAGTGCCTGCTTGAAATGGTGCCAGTATCAAATCTGCCTGCCATGGCAGCGGACGCGCCATCATTTGCTGAAACGAATCACGCAGACATAAACTTCATCCCTTCATGCTGGACAGTAAATTTCGTCCGGCTTGCGGTCGGTTTATGAACGTGGTTGGGGCATGTTTTTAAATCTGGGCGGAGTGCGCCCGTCCCCGGGCGCAGCGATGCCGCAATGGCCAAACTGGCGGGAAATTTCGAGAGCCGCCGGCTCCAAGTCCGTTGCTGCGGCCGGGGACGGCCGCGCTCCGTATTTTGAAAACACGCCCCAGGATCAAGCAACGGCACATCAGGACAGGCTGCAAAAAACGAAAAATCGCTGCCCCGGCAAACCGGGGCAACGATTTTCAATTTAGCGATTCAACGCGCGCCGCCTATTCCTGCGGATAGACCAGCACGCGGTTGTGCACCAGCACGACCAGATCGTTTTTCTTGTCGCCGGTCACATCCACCACGAGCGCTTCGCGCGGTTCCGGCACGGCGTTCTCACGGGCACGGAAGGTGTGCTGCTCAAACACCTGCCAGCGGTCGGACGGCACCAGCTTGTGACTGGCGCTGAAGCTGACGAGGTCGAGATAATTTTTCGCCGTTTCCATGAAGACGAGGTCCTTGCGCCCGTTGCCGGTCAGGTCACCCGCCACCACGTCGTTCAAAAAGCCGTCCTTGATGGGCGTTTCGTAACCGTCGAGCACGGTGAGATCCCACACCTCGCCCGCCAGCGGCAGCCACGCCACGGTGTTCTGGCCGAGGAACGCCACGCTCGACACATTCGTGCCACCCAGCGCCACCGTTTGGACGCTGCCGAAATCCGTCGCCGGCAAATCCACGTTGCGGACCACCTGCCACACGCCGGTCGCGTCACGTTCGCACAAGGTCAGCTGCTTGTGCTCGACGTCGAACAGAAAAATGGAAGGCACCGCGTTCGTGCCGTTCCGCACCGCCGTCGCGCCGACGATGCGCGAATCGCTGGCGGCACCGTTGATCTGGTCGCGCACGCGGAACGTCCAGCCCGGCTGGTTCGTTGACCCCGGAATTTTTTCCGCGCGTTCCAGCACGACCGCACGGACGAAATTTTTCTGCGGCAGCAGCAATTCCACCTTGCCGTCGCCATCCACGTCCGCCGAGGCCAGCCACGGCTGGTCGAGCGCGCCCCCGGGCGGGTCCACATCCAGCTCGTCAAAATCGCCGCCGGATTTCTGCAGCAGCACTTTCACTTTTTCATACGGGATCAAGGCGACCAGGTCCGCCAGTCCGTCCTGATTGACGTCCTGGATGGTGAACGAGGACGGATTGGATTTGAAACTGTCGCTCAGCTTCTGCGTCTTCATTTTGCCATCCGCCGTGCGCGTCATCAACGAACGCTGGCCGTCCTTGTCCAGGATGATGGCCAGCACCGGTTTCGCGCCGTGTTTCAACGCGCCGACGGCCATGGCGAGCGGCTTGCCATCCAGCGGAATCAACGTCGGAAACGGCAGGTGACCGGCCTTGTCAAACTGCGTCACCCCGACCGCGCGTTCGTCGGCGCTCAAAAGAAAAATGCTGGGCTTGCCATCGCCATCCATGTCCGCCGCCACAATCCGGCTCACGCCTGCCAGCGTCGGGAACGTTTTCGGGTTCGCCAGCGAACCATCCGCCTGCTGCAGATAAACGGACAACTGTCCGCTCGCGGGTTCGGCGACGAGCAGATCCGGACGGCCATCACCGTTGACATCCGCCCAGAGCAATCCGCGCGCTCCGGTGTCCGCCTTGTTCAACGGCAGGATCTGGAATTGTCCGCGCCGGAAGGCGCCGGACAACACCTCCGCTGGTTTGCGCGTGAACTGCGACACCTCCGCGCGACCGGAGCTTTGTGCGATGGTGGTGACGTAATTTTTCGCATCGCCACCGAGCGTGTCCGCGCAGAACGAGCGGATGGGCGGCAGCTTGAAGTAGAATTCCGGCCCCAGCTGGCCACCGGCATTTTGCAACCGGAAACGCAGCGGCGTGGGGCTGTCAAAATCCACCAGGAATAAATCCTTCCGGCCGTCCCCGTCCACATCCGCGATCTGCACGGCCTTGGGCGTGCCGGAATAGGAGATCTTCTGCGGCTCGGCCAGCGTGTGGTCCGCGTTCTGGGCGAAAAAATAAAGCACGCCGCTGTCGCCCAGCAACACGAGGTCCGTGCGGCCGTCGCCGTTCAGATCGCCCTCAGCCAGCGCATTCGCCGCCATCTGCGCGTTCTCGAGCCGCCAACGTTTGGGCTCGCTCCAGCCGTTCGTGCCCTGATTGTAGATCACCTCGAGGTCCTTCGCATCGCCGTAGAAAGCGATGTCCGGACGGCCGTCCCCGTTCAAATCCGTGACGACCATCGCGGCGATGTGCTCATCCACCGGGATGGAATCAATGCGGAAGCGCGCGTCCGGCGGCAGTTCGTTGATATCCAGTTTGACCAGCGGCTTGGCGTCGGCCACCAGGTTGGTCTTGCCGGTGCGATTATAGAGCAGGCTGATTTTGGAACGCAGATTGTCGGCGACCACGAGATCGTTCAGGCCGTCGCCATCCAGGTCGGCCGCGTGCAGCAGGCTGATGCCGGCATCAATCGGAAAAATCTCCTTGCCGGTGAAGCCCGGGCTGTTCGTGACGCTCGCGCCGCGAACGGCGGAGGCAAAACTGAAAACAAACGCCGCAAGCACGGCGCAACGTGTGAATCTCATGGCTCGCATAAAGTGGCGGCAACCTGCCATTGGCGGAGGGAATTTGCGAGATTATTCGCCGCTATTTTGGTGGGGCGAGACTACCGGCGAGCCAGTTTAGACATTGCAAAGACCGGCTCGCGGGGACGCTCGCCCCACCGGTTACTCGCCGATAAAATGAAGCGTGACATGGCGGGCATGACCGTGCGTGCGGTGTTCCCACAGATAAATCCCCTGCCACGTCCCCAACGTCATCCGCCCGGCACGGATGGGAAGGCTCAGATTCACGGTCGTCAACGCGGTGCGGATGTGCGCGGACATGTCGTCGGCGCCCTCCGCAGTGTGGACGAATAACGCATCGCCGTCCGGCACGAGCCGTTTGAAATACGCCTCCAGATCGCGGCGCACATCCGGGTCGGCGTTTTCCTGGATGAGCAGCGAGGCCGACGTGTGCTGCAAATGCAGCGTGAGCAGGCCGTCGCGACACCGGATCTGACCGATCCATTGTGCCACCTCGCGCGTGAATTCGTAAAGCCCGCGTCCCCGCGTGGCCAGGGTCAGTTCATGGAAAAATTGGCGTACCATTTGAAACTTGTCGGTAACGATTCATTTAAATTCAACGCAAAGGCGCAAAGCGGCCAGGACGCAAAGTTGAAACAGCGAGACCCGAACGAAGGCGGCAGACAGCTTGCGTATCACCAAAGAATGTTGTCGCAGACTGACGGGAGCGATTTTCAAATCCCGTGCGTCTTTGCACCTTTGCACCTTTGCGCCTTTGCGTTAAAAATCTTCTGCAGGGTTCCGGCTTAGTGTGCATTTGCCGGCACGAAATTTCCGCCCAGGACCTTTTCCAGCTCGGCATTATGCGGCTGGCCGGCGGCGAGCGCTTTTTGATAATGCCAGCGCGCGAGCTGCACCAGCGGCGGTGTCTGGTTGATGTAGATCACCGCCAGATTATTGTGGGCGGCGGCATAATTCGGCGCGATCTGCACCGCCTTGCGCAGGGCCGTTTCCGCCTGCACCCGCAGACCTTTATGACTCAAGGTGACGCCGAGATAGTTCTGGATCTCGGGATTCTGCGGATCCAGCTTGGCGGCGCGGCTCAAAATATTCAGGGCGTCGTCATATTTCTCCTGGCGAAATTTCAGATAACCGAGCATCGAGAGGTTGTAGGCATCGTCGGGAGTTTGCGCGACGGCGGCCGCCAGATGCTTTTCCGCCTCGTCCAGCTTGCCCTGCTCCATCTCGATCGCCGCGAGGTTGCCCAGCGCGATCGGGTTGTTTTCATCGCGCTGCAAAATCCTCTGATAATTGTCCTCGGCTTTGTCGTATTGTTTTGCCGCAAAAAAACGCTGCGCCTCGGCGACGAGCTGCCCCGAACCTTCGGGCAGTTCCTTGATGGATTTCTTTTCCGTCCCCGGGCCGGCCAGCTGCGGTTCCGGCTGCCGGAACAGCGCCAGCTCTTCCTCCGTGTAAGGCACGGCCAGCGCCTCATCCACCGAGATCCGCGCCCGCAAAGTTTTGATCTGGTCGTTCAGATCCCCGATCTGCGCGGCGGTGTTCTGTTTTTTGGCGCCATAAAGTTCCTTGTTCGCCGCGCCGAGTTTGGCGAGCAGATCATTCCGTTCCTGGGTCAACTCGCGAATGCGCGCCTCGTTGTTGAGCTGGTCGGCGGACGGCGCTTTGGCGACCACCGGATTCTGGCTCAGGCGGTTTTCCAGCGCCAGTTTTTCCAGCTGCCGGATCTGCACGTCGGATTGCAACGTGGCGATCTGCAGCCGCGCCGATTTTAAATCGGCATTCAGCCGGTCCGTGGACGCCGTGGAATTGGTGGCGGCGGTTTTCAAGTCGGCGACCTGTTTTTTGAGGAGCTCATTTTCCGCGCGCAAGGCGTCAAGCGCTCCGGGGCTGGCGAGCAGCGTCTGCAGGCGGCCTTGCAGCGTCCGGTTGTCCAGCGCAAGCTTGTCCGCGCGCGCGATCTGCTCGGACAGCTTCTGGTTTGCGTCGGTCAACGCCAGTTGCGCCTGTCTCAACGCGTCCGTCCCGGCGGCCGGGGCGACGCTGTTCGTGTGGGATTTGCCCTGCGCCAGGCTGACTTTCAGCAGGTCATTTTCCTTCATCAGGTTCGAGATTTTTTCCTGCGCCTTTGCCAGCTCACGCGAGTCCGCCGTCGCCGGCTGCGCGGCCAGCGCCTCCTTCAACTTCGCCTGCAACGTGGTGTTGGCGGCCTGCAGGGCCTGCACCTGTCCGCGCAAATCGTCCGCCACCACGGGCGCGGCCGTGCCGGACGGAGGAGCGTTCGGGACGGCCGCCACGGGCGCGACAACCGCTTGAGCGGGAGCTTTGGGTTCGGGCAGCTGCGCCTTCAATCCGGCAATTTTTCCGGCGACATAGCTCAACCGGAAATTGATGATCTTGGGATTCCAGTCCGGATAGGCTTTTTGAAATTTAGCCAATTCCTGCTGCGCATCGGTGTATTGCGTCAGGGCATCCTGCGACCGGCCGGAACCGGCCAGCGTATCGGCCTGCTGGACCAGGCTATAAATGATGATGTATTGGTCATCCGCATATTGCTGCGACCGCGCCGTGGACAATCCGGCAACGAGCAGGCACAGGACAAGCGCGGCATAAAACTTCATGACGGAAGAGTAATCAAACCCCACGAGGTTTGGCAACGCCGCCGCGCGCGATGAGGAAACATCTGAGATCCGAGATTCAACATTCAACTCTCAACTGACTTGGCCGTGTCTTGATTTGCCGCGACGGCGCGCGAACCGTCCCGGTTCGCAGCGGGTGGAATCGCCAATGACCCGAAAAACCGATGACGCGATTGCCACCCGAATCGCTGCGGACGGGGACCGTCCGGTCAAATCAGGCCGCTACCGTCGCACAGGAAGATTTGACCTGCGCCGGAACATTTGCTAGCGTCCTGCTCCGTCGAGAGAGAGGCCATATGAATACCGCGCTTCACCAACATGTGCTCGTATTGAACCGGTTATGGCAGGCGGTCAACGTCTGCACCGCCCGCCGCGCCCTCACCCTGCTGTTTCAGGGCCAGGCCCAGGCCGTCATGAACGAGCAGGATGGTTCGTTTCGCACGTTCAACTTTACCGAATGGCGCGGCCTCTCCGAGAACGCGCCGCACGAGGAATCCATCCACGCCATCTCCTTCCGCATCCGCGTGCCCCGTGTCATCCTGCTCCTCATGTATGACCGGATGCCGAAGAAGGAGGTCAAGTTCACGCGGCACAACATTTTCGAACGCGACAAAAACACCTGCCAATATTGCGACGAGGTGTTCGACCGGAAAGACCTGAATCTGGACCACGTCATTCCGCGCGACCGTGGCGGCCCGACGACCTGGGAAAACATCGTCTGCTCCTGCATCGACTGCAACACGCGCAAGGCCAACCGCACGCCGCAGGAGGCCGGCATGCGCCTGGTCCGCAAACCCAAGCGGCCCAAATGGCGGCCGTTCGTGCAGATCAATTTCACCCTGCAACGCCACGACAGCTGGAAACATTTCATCGACCTCGCCTATTGGAACGTGGAACTCGGGGAAGATGTTTAACTTGGTTGAGGGGCGTAAAGCCCCGTCGGGGCCACGCCCTTTTACGGGGTTGAAAGCTGAGAGTTGAGAGTTTGCGCTTGGGAGCGCCGGCGTCCCGCCGACCAGATTCCAAGCAATACGCCGGCGGGACGCCAGCGCTCCCGGCAAAACCGCCCGCACCATCCAGACGCGAAACCCTCAGCGCTCAACTTTCAACCCTCAACCACCATTTTCCCGCCCGTTGCCGCAACTTCTGTTTGCCGCCGGTGTTTCAAACGGTATATTAAAAGCATGAAACGCGTCGGAACCATTGCAGTTTGTCTCGTCGGCGGCCTGACTTTGGGCTCCAGCTTGCGCGCCGACGATGTCGTGCTGCCCGGCAATCCTTACGCCGTCGTGGTGACGCGGAATATTTTCGGCCTGAACCCGCCCCCGGTGGTGGATCCCAACGCCACCGTCGTCGAACCGCCGGTGAAGATTGTGCCCAACGGCATCATGTCCATCTTCGGCCAGTTGCAGGTGCTGTTCAAAGTGGCGGCCAAGCCCGGCGGCAAAGATGCTGCCTACATGCTCACCGAAGGCCAGCGCCAGGACGATATCGAAGTGGTCAGGATCAATGAAAAGGCGGCCATCGTGACGTTCAATAATCACGGCATCGTGCAGGACCTGCCGTTGGTGGTCACCCCGCCCAGTTCCACTCCGTCCGTGCCGACGGGTGGACCCGCTGCCGGACTGGGCGGAGCCGCCGGCAACAATCCATTCAACAGCCGTTTTGGCAATCGCGGCACCCCTGCAACCCGTGGCGGAACAAGTGGCGGGGGTAATAATCCCGGTGCAGACAATGGTTCAGGGCCGCGAAATGTTCCGACCCGCGCCAGTGCTATCATTGAAAGGCCTCAATCAAACCTGACTACGGAAGAAGCAACGATTGCCATGGAAGTAAATCGCGAATTGACCAAGCAGCAGGTGATGGAGGGCAGTCTGCCGCCCATTCCTCCCACTGAAATCACGCCTTCCGACGCAACGGGCCCGGGTGGCGGACCGTTGGTAACTCCTACACCGGGCGCACCGGGCGCACCACCGTGAGTTTGTCCTGCCTTGCTACGCCTTTGCCGAATTTTTTGCCGATTCGATCAGCTCCCAGAACTTGGGGTTTTCCTGCAACACTTCATCCTCGTCGGATTTGAGGCCGGAACGGAAAAAGAAATCTTTCAGCGTGTGACGGCTCAGGATGCGATGCACCAGGATGCCCAGGTCGTGCCGTTCAAAATACACGCGGTAATCGCCCAAACGAAACCGGTGCAGAATCCGGTTGCCCTGCTCCAGCTTCCCGAATTCGTCCAATTCCGTGCCGCGCACCTGCTGCGGCAGGCCGCGAAAATCGCCGAGGATCTGCAGTTGCAGTTCCTTGGGCATCCGGGCCAGTTCGGCCGCACTGGCGGGGGTGAAGATGATCTGGAACGCGTTGGTCATATCGGGTCTAGGGTCTAGGGTCTGGCGTCCGGGGTCAAGCGCCGTGGTTGAATGCTTAAGGTTGAGGGGTTTTCAGAAGTCTCAATTTAATTCCAGCAGCCAGGCAATCTTTTCGCGCACGGCCAGCGTGACGCGCGCTTCAAACTGTCCGGCGCGGCGTTCCAACCGGTGGTTTTCAACCGAGGTCAAGCCTTCAACATTGGCCACGCCTTCATCTGCACCCGGCAACCAGCGCACGCGCGGCAATTTCACTTCGTAATCGCCACCACGAATCAGCGTCGTCATCGGCACACAAATGCACAAGGCGCGCTCCGCGTCCTTGTCCTCGCGCGAGACCACCAGTAGTGGACGCAGCTTGCCCTTCAAACCCAAATCCACCCAATACACTTCACCAGGCTTTGGATTTATCATAAAAACTTTCCAGCATGGCAGCGCGCCGTTCCCAGGCCCCGGCCGGCGACTCCATTTTTTCCGGCAGATTGATTTTGGGCGCGGGTATAATCCACCAGCCGCCGTTCTCAGGCGTCACCAGATATTTGGCGCCTTTGCGCACGCCCCGGATGGAGACGCGCCCCTTGTCATCGGCTTTTACCAAGGTTGTATCCATGTGGGAACATTTCCACCCCGCTTGGCCGGTGTCAACGGCTTAAAATAGTTGAGGGTTTTTGGTTGAGGGTTGAGAGTCAAGTTGCGGTTGAGGGTTTTTGGTTGAGAGCTGAGGGAAAAATCAAGCAGCTGTCTCCAGCAATGACCGGCGCAAGCCGCTCAACATCTTGCTCTGTTTTTCGCAGGCGGAATACAAAAGGTTGAAATCGTTTTCTGATAAAAAGCCCTGGCGTTTGGAAATGGTCGCCTGCGAAACGACCTCAAATAATGAACCGGTCGCGATTTCTACAAAACGGGCAAAATCCGGCCGGGATGAACGCGAGCTTCCTTCGGCGATGTTGGAGGAAATGGAAACGGCGGCCCGCCGCATTTGATTCGTCAAACCAAACCGCTCTTCGTCGGGAAATGTCCTTGTGCTGGCATAAACCGAATCCGCAAAATCAATCGCCTCCTGCCACACTTCCAGCTTCTCAAAGTTGAACATAATTTTAATGGTTGAGAGTTAATAGTTGAAGGTTGAGTGGCGAAAAGTCACACGACTAACCCTCAACCAACAACATTCAACCACAAACCATTTTTGCCCTCAACCCTCAACCAAAAACCCTCAACCATCAACTTTTCCGAATGGTAGCGCATAGGGGAATCGAACCCCTCTTTCAGCCTTGAGAAGGCCATGTCCTAGCCGATAGACGAATGCGCCGCTAAACCGGTTGGGAGTTTAAGGTTGAGGGCGGGGAGATTCAAGCACCAAGGATGAAATCTGGCGGTGAGAATGATTGACGTGGCAGGGATGGTGCGCAGCGTCGAGCGCAGCGTCCGGCGAGGCAACGCGAATGGCATGGACGCACCGCTTGGCCACGTTCATTCCGCCCTCGCTTCGCTAACAGGCGGGGACATTGCAGCGCGATGTCCCTGCCGATTGAGGGTTCAAAGACGGCTTGCATTCAGAACCACCACCTTTAACTTCGTTGCATCATGAACCATTCATGGGAAATAGTGAGCCGCGTCCTGCACCCGAGTCGCAACCAGGACGTCTTGATTTGGAAAAAAAGGGAACGATGGAATGAAATCCAGCCCAACCCCGCGGTGGAATACGCCACACCATGAAGCGGCCATCCCTGGTGTCTCAAGGTTCGCTGAACCGGATCTTTGAAGCGGTCAACGAAGCTTGGAAACGCAGCGATTTTCAGGCAGCCATCGAGATGATGGAACGCGCCAGCCGCCTGAATCCTTCCAACGCCGGCATCCTGCTGAATCTGGGCCGGCTATATTGTGCGCGTTACGATTATACCACCGCCGAACAGTGTTTCGAAAAGGCCCTGCGCGTCGCTCCCCAGAAATTGGAAGTGCTCGTGGCCGCCGGTCAGCATAGCCGCGATTTCAACAATTTCACCATGGCCGAGGGCTATCTCAAACGCGCCTTGGAACAGAAAGGAGTTTCCCCGGACACTCTGGTCAAGCTGGCGGAAGTTTATGAACGGCTCCGCCGTTCCGATGAGGCCGGCAGCCTGGTGGACCGCGCCTTGCATTCAGATGCCAACTCCGGCCCGGCCCTGCTCCTGCGCGCCCGACTGGACCGGCAGGCAGGAAGGCTGGATGCGGCGGAAAAATTGCTGCGCGCTTTTCCCGCCAAGGCTGAACAAAATTTCCGCGTGAGTGCCGGCTATGAACTCGGTGGCATCCTTGACCGGCAGGGCCGATACGACGAAGCCATGGCCGCGTTTCTTGAAGCCAAGGCGTTGCTGACTCCCCAAGCGGGGCGCCCCACCTTCGAGTTGAAGATGATGCGCCAACGGATCAATCACCTCACCGCCAACGCCTCGGCGGAAGTATTGCGACAATGGTTCGATTCATCCGCGCAACTTCAGCCCGCGCATCGGATGGCTTTGCTGGGCGGTCATCCGCGCTCCGGCACAACGCTGCTGGAACAGGTGCTGGATACGCACCCGGAGATTGTTTCGGCGGAAGAAACGGAAATTTTTCACAGCGAGGCGTATGGTCCGTTGATGCGCGGCCTGCCCGATGACACGGCGATGTATGCGGCGCTCGCCGCCGCGACACCCGGTGCGCTCCAGACTGCCCGGCAGAATTATTTTCGCACCACGGAATTGTCCTTGGGCGGCCCTATCGCCGGACGGTTGCTCATTGATAAAAATCCGTCCTACACCTTTTTGATCCCGGCGCTCATCCGCATCTTTCCGGAGATGAAATTTCTCATCGCCCTGCGCGATCCGCGCGACGTGGTCTTGAGCTGTTTCATGCAAAATCTCCCGCTCAACCAGGTCGGCGCGGCCTGCCTCAGCCTGGCCAGCACCACGGAGGAATATGCCGCCTTGATGGGCGCCTGGCAGGCCATCGCCCCGCGCATGCGCAACCCGTATCTGGAAGTCCGCTACGAGGACATGGTGGTTGATCTGGAATCGGTCGCGCGCAAGACCCTGGATTTTCTCGATGTTCCGTGGGATGCCCGGGTGCTCGGATTTGACGAACATGCCCGGCAGAAAACCGTCCGCTCGCCCACTTACACCGACGTGACCCAGCCCGTTTATAAACGCGCCATGGGCCGCTGGCGGAACTACCAGAAATATCTCGAACCCCATTTGGAAAAACTGGAGCCCTTCGTCAAATCGTTGGGGTATGAATGAAATTGATTGGTAGGAGTCGAGGTGACGAGACTCTGACTTGGCTTTGGTTTTTAATGGCAATCTCGGAACCCAACCGGGGGAACTGGTTTGAGACTCCTCACGTCGTCTCCTACGAAGAATAATTGATTTGGACCGCGGCTTTACGCATGTTGGACGAATCATGAAACGGCCACCACTCATGGCAGCGGGTTCGCTCAACCGCATGCTTCAAGCCGCCGAAGCCGCCTGGGAACGCAAGGATTTTCAGGAATGCATCGAAACGCTCCAAAGGGCCAGCCGCCTGGCGCCTTCCAACGTCGGCCTCCTGCTCCAACTGGGCCGTATTCAGGGTTTGCGTTACGACTACGCCGCCGCTGAAGCGTGCTTTGAAAAAGCTTTCCGCGTGGCCCCCCGGAAAACCGAGGCGCTCACGCTGATCGCGGACAACTGCCAGAATTTTCGCAACCCGGATCTGGCCGGGCGTTACCTCCGGCGGGCGCTCGAGCAATCCGATGCGACCCCGGAAGCCTGCATCAAACTCGCGGAACTTTATGAACGCCTCCGCCGTTTGCCGGAGGCCGCACAGCTTGTCGAACGCGCCTTAAGACTGAAGCCGGCTTATCCGGCGGCACTGCTCGTCCACGCCCGGCTGGAACGGCTGGCCGGAAGCTTCGAGACCGCGGAACAACTGCTGCGCTCCTTCATCACCAAACCCAATCCCGACACGTGGGTCCATGCCCAGGCCTGGTATGAACTGGGCAACATCCTGGATCGCCAGCAAAAGTTCGATGAGGCCATGACGGCATTTCTCGAAGCCAAGACTTTGCTGCGCCCGCAGGCCGCCCGACATCTGGCCGAGCTGAAAATATTCCGCGCCCGCTTGAAAGTGATGGAAGCGAATGTTTCGTCGGAACTACTCAAACGATGGTTTGATACCGGGCCAAACCTGCCGCCCGCGCGACGACTGGCCCTGCTTTGCGGCCATGCCCGTTCCGGCACCACCTTGCTGGAGCAAGTGCTGGACGCCCACCCGGAGATTGTTTCGGCGGAAGAAACCACCACTTTTTTGGATGATGCCTTTGCCCCGCTCCGGCGCTCTTTGCCGCCCGATGCCTATATGCTGCCCGTGCTGGAAGCGGCCGGCACGCCGGCATTGCAACAAGCGCGCGCGGCCTATTTTCGGTCCATGGAACTGTCCCTCGGCAGTCCCATCGCCGGCCGGCTGTTGCTGGATAAAAATCCCGTGCTCACTTTTTTGATTCCAGCGTTCGTCCGCGTTTTTCCGGAGACCAAGTTTCTCATCGCCTTGCGCGACCCGCGGGATGTGGTCTTGAGCTGCTTCATGCAACCCCAGCCGCTCAATCCGGTCACGGCGGCCTATCTGAGTCTGGCAGGAACGGCCGAAGACTACGCCGACCTCATGAGCATCTGGCGGACACTTGCGCCGTTGATGCCGGCGCCTTGTCTGGAAGTCCGTTACGAGGACATGGTGGCTGATCTGGAATCGGTCGCGCGCAAGACCCTGGATTTTCTGGACGTTCCGTGGGATGACCGCGTGCTGGGATTTGACGAACACGCCCGGCAAAAAATGGTGCGCTCGCCCACTTACGCCGACGTGACCCAGCCCGTTTACCAGCGTGCCCGGGGTCGATGGGTGAATTACGAAAAATACCTTCAGCCTTATCTCGCCAAACTGGAACCGTTCATCAAAGCGTTCGGGTATGATTAGGCGCTTAAGGCAACTGAAGAAAATCCCTTCTCGTTCACCGGGCTTTGATCGGACAACGATGGCGGCAGAAATTTGTTTTCAGTCCTGATGACCAGACCGCTTAAGGATGTCCTTGGGGAGCTGGCTTGGTATTTTCCCGTGCTTTCGCGCCTTTTTCCAAAATAAGATTGTATTCTTGAAGATACTCCGGATTCTCTGGCTGCAGAGCCAGCGCGGCCCGCACTTGTTCGGTGGCTTCGGTTAATTTGTCCTGTTTTTCAAACGCGATTGCCAGTCCGTAATGCGCCAAGGCCGCTGAGCCATTAAGCCGAAGAGCCGTCTGGAACGCTTCAACCGCGTCGGCATAGTTCCCGCGCCACAACTGAACCCCGCCGATTTTATTATAAGTCTCGCCGAAATAAGGATTAATTTTTGTCGCTTTGATCAGATGCTCAAGAGCCGGGTCATGTTGATCTTTTGCCTCGTAACTCATCGCCAGATTGACCTCCACCAGAAAATTATTGGGATTCTGACGGAGCGCATGTTCGAACAAGCTGAAACTATTTTTCCAATAGCCCACTTGAGCCATCGTCACCGGAATGCAGACGGCGATGACTCCAACAGCCAGGGCGCGGAGCAAGAGCGGCGGGAGCCGCCATTTCTCCGCCAGATCACAGCCCAGCCAGGTAATGGCGATGAACAGCCCGATGAGCGGCACATAGGTATAACGGTCAGCGATGGATTGAATCCCCACCTGCACCAGGCCGATGACCGGCAACAATGCAATCAAAAACCAGAACCATCCCGTAAATACGTAAGGCCGCTTGCTGGCCATGCGAACGGCAACCACGCTCACGCAGACAAGAATCAAGGCCGCCAGCACCGGATACCAGATGGGCCAGCCCTGTGGATACGGATAGTTGATATACAATTTGCCCGGCCAGACCATCTTCACGAGGTAGCGCAGATAGGACAACGCCGCATTCAACAGACGATATTCCAGCGGAAAAGCCATGACCATGGCCTGCGCTTGCGCCCAAATGGTGACGGCGCATGAAACCGCCGAGAGCACGAAGAATGGCACCTTCTCCATCAGCAATCCATTTAAATTCTGAATTCTGAATTCTGAATTCTGAATTCGATTCAGCGGCCAGAAATCCAGGAGGAGCAGCAAAAACGGCAGCGTGACCAGCATGGGCTTGGCCATCAATCCCAACGCGAAGAAAACCAGACCCAACCAGTAGAAAGGAGCGTGCGCAAAAGCTGTCGGTGCCGGGCGGTTTGCCTCTGACCTCCGACTTCTGATCTCCGACTGCTGCACATAGCGGACGTAGGCCCAAAGCGATAATAGCAGGAAAAATGTGCTCAACACATCCTTGCGTTCAGCCACCCACGCCACGGATTCCACATGCAGCGGGTGCACCGCAAACAGCGCCGCCACGAATGCACTACGCCATTTTGCACCCGTCACGCGTTGGAGAATCAAAAAAAGAAAAACGGTGTTGAGAATGTGGAAGGCAAGGTTGGTGGCATGGAAACCGGTGGCGCCAGTTCCATAAAGACTGCTATCCAGCATGAGAGAAGCCCAGGTCAATGGATGCCAGTTGTCGCAATCCCGCGAGGTGGCAGCCCAGCACAAGCCATCCCAGCCCAATCCAGCCTGAACGTGGGGATTCCGGACCACATAACCTGGATCATCATAATCAACAAATTCAGAAGAGAATGTTCCCCAATAGGCAGGCAGCGTGACGAGCATGAGCAGCAGACAGATTGCCCAGGTCGCCTTCGTTTTGTCATCAGTATGCTGCATCGGTCATCAAGATTAGGCCAGTCCCGAGTCTCTCCACAAATTCATTCCTTCAAACCGGACGAATCGCCCAGTCACAGGCGGCCCTGATGTTTGACCGGTTCATCCCCCATGGCAATGTCATTTGAATTGCATCCTTCCGCCTGATTGCTCATTTAATTGGCGCAGCCTGCTCCCGCCAGGGCTGATGGTTCTCAAATAGTTTCATCAACTCCTGATTCTTGAGTGCCAATCTTTGCTCGCCGAGAGACTGAGCCAGATCGCGGGCCCTTGCTGACGCGGCCACTGCCTCTTCAAAACGCCCGGCCTCAGCGTAGGCAGCCGCCAAAGTTCCGATCAACTGCGGCTCATTGTAACCCGTCAACTGACAAGCCCGCTCGGCCAGTTGAACTGACTCCACACCGTTACGAAAGCTGGCCTGCGGCCGGGTGGCACGGAGCCACGCAAGATTACTTAGAAAAAATGGATTGTTTGGCGCCAGCTTGATGGCCGCTTCATATTCTACAATCGCCTGCTCGATCTGTCCCTGATGCAACAGGGCGTTGCCAAGATTATTGTGGCCGTTGGCAAATCCGGGATCCAGTTTGACCGCCTGCTGATATTGGTTAATCGCTTCGTCCCCACTGCCCTCCTGGAGCAGGGCATTACCCAGGTTGTTGTGTGCTTCGGAATCATCCGGGTTGAGGCCAACCGCCTGTTGATATTGATCAATGGCCTCCTTTACCCGCCCTTGGTTAAAAAGCAAAACCCCCAGATTGTTATGGGCCATTAATGAGGCCGGGTTCCGGGCAAGGGTGACACGCCAGAGTGTTTCGCGATCTGCATACATACCGCACTGATGCCAGGTCAATGTGCCCAATGTCAGCAGCAAGGCTCCACAAAATACCAGTTTTGAAAATGGCCGGTTGTTGAATGCCATGGTGACTGCCGCCGCCGCGAAGGCAATCAAGCCGATGGACGCCACATACTGGTAGTGATCCGCCACAAACGAATAACGAAAAGTATAGAGCATGATGAACCCCAGCGTGGGGGCCAATGTTACCAGATAAAAGAGCACGACCACCGCGAGACTTCGTCCGGTTTGGCGGCGGGTGAGAAAAATCCCCGCCACCAAAATCACCCCCGCCACCAACCAGCCATAGGCCAGCGGATCGGCCGGATTGACATTCCAGCGCGGATAACTGAATGTCAAGTTCACCGGCCAGACCAGTTTGCCCAGGTAAAACCAGGCGGCGTGGCTGGCGATGAGAATCCGGTCCACTAAACCAAAATCAAACAGCCTGCCCTGCGTGCCCTGGTGATAACGCTCCCACCACATCGCCAATAGTCCCATCCCCAATCCCAGCACGCAGAACGGAACGATCTGCGCAAACCGCGTCCGCGTGATTGGCCATCCTTTCAACCATGACAACAGCAGCAACACTGCGGGGAATGTGCAGGCGGTTGTTTTACTGCATAGAGCCAGAAGATAACACACCAGCGCCACTCCATAATAACCCCACAATCGCCGCGGTGGCTCTTCCATAAATTTGATCCAAGCCAGTAATGCCAGCAAAATAAAGAACAACGACAAAATGCTTTTTAGCTCGGTGATCCAAGCCACGGATTCCACCTGAACCGGGTGCAGAGCGAAAATCGTCGTTGCCAGCCAAGCACCCGGTAACCCCAGGCGATAGAGAAGACGCCACAGCAGCAGGGCATTGGCCACATGCATCAGGATGTTCACCCAATGATAACCATCTGGGTTGAGACCCCAGAGCGCCTTTTCCAGCCGGAATGCCGAATAAGTCAGTGGAAAGTATTGCGAGGGTGATTCCAACGAAAACCAGATTCTCCAGAGGCCATCTGGGGCGGAGAGCAGCGGATTCTGAGTGACATATTTATCGTCATCCCAGATGAAACCGGCATGCCACGCCGGCTGATAGGCCATAATGGTGGCCGAAATCAATAAAAGGCCAAGCAGCCAAAAGCGGTGCGGCGAGGAAGTCAGAAACACAACCATCCAGTTTGATTCCAATCGGCGACTACCTTCAAGAACCACCCCCGCACCGGCTGCCCGGCCTGGTCTCTCCGGTTGGTGGTCAGGCACTGGTGTCACTTGATCCAAGATTAAGACGAGTTAAAGGGCTCATCAAGTCTCCATATCACCCTGTAAACATTCTCCCGCCGTGCCAGAGCAAAGTGGATGCGCATATAATACTGACCTAAAACTCATCCTCACCAAAGAAAAAGAGCCGCTCCGAAGAGCGGCTCCTGTGGAAAACCAAAACAATTGAATTGTCAGCTTATGCTTTTTTGCGACGCAGCATGACCAGCGAGGCGAGACCACCTAAGCCAGCCAAAGCAAGAGTCGCGGGTTCCGGAACAGGAGTCACCGTGAACGGATTAAAAGCTACAAATCCAGGAGTGCTAAGCCCCGTGGTCAATACCGCGCTAAATGAGTCTGAATGACCGCGATTTTGAGAATTCGCATATGTAGAACCCGTCTGATAGGCAATTACCTCAAAATACACCGTTGTGCCAGCAGTATAAGGATTGAGGAAAAAGTTTTGTGGGCTTTGAAAATATCCCAACGTGCTCGGAGTAGTTCCAAACGGTGTAGCAACACTCTGGACAGAAGTTGATGAAAAATTCCACCCAGCATTCAGTGAACCGTTACCAGCTGTGTCAGTAATCGGCGAGAGCGACCACAGCAAATCAGCCGTGTATCCAGCGCCAACCAACCCGTTTCCCAAAGGCCCACCGAAATGGGTTAGAATGCCAGCACTGCCATTTGCAAAATAGCTATTGAACTGAATTGATCCTTGCGCAAAGGACGATACTGCCCCGATAGCCAGACCAAGCGCCGCGATTACAACTGATTTTTTCATATGATTTTTATTATTGTTTATTATTGTTTAGTTTTCCCCGAGATGATTACGGATTCAAAGTTTGAACCCAGTTAATTGGACCCTGAACAGACTTAATGAAGTAGCCCTGACCCACAGTGACTGGAATTGGCGACGGAGAGCCGAATCCAACCGCGCCATTGTATCCCTGCAGTGCCGGATTCCACGTGGTGACGGAACTCTTGCCCGCCAAACCGGAATTAACGAGATTCAAATTGGTGTCAGACATCAAATCGCCGGCGTAAGGAACCTGACTGCCAGCCAAGGTAAAATTGTTAACAAGAGCGTTAGTACCGCTTGCACCCACCGGAAGAACAATGGTTCCAACAAATGTATTTGTCACAGTCGGGCTAGCAATTGTGCCATTTTTAATGAAAAAACCAGACCCCGGAGGAAGAGTGGTGTCAGCGTTCCACGAGCCTGCACCACCAGAAATCGCACCATTATAACCTTGAAGGCTCGTATTCCAAGTAGTCACTGAAGACTTGGCTGGAAGAATGGATGGGTTGATTACATTAGTAAGATGGTTACCATTGCCGTCATCAAACGGATTGCAAACCAAGTTGTAACCGCCAACGAGCACCACATTCGCATAGCCAACAATGTTTTGGGAATAGACTTGCGCTTCCGAAGAGATGACGCCAGCAGTCAGCGCGGCTGCGGCAATCAGTAGTGTTTTTGTTTTCATTTGTGTTGTTCCTGTTTATTTGCGTTTACCGTGTGTGGTGACACTGTCGCAAATACCCTGTCACCAGTCAAATATTATTTCAATTAATTTTGAACGCCGGAATGGGGCCTGGCGTCCGCGGTCTGGCGTCTAGGAATCGTCATCTAAGATGCTTTTAATAAACATTTAACGACTTAGTTCCGACGGTCGGTTCAGGGCTGGTGTGGGATGGCGGGCAGGCAATGACACGGGATTGTCACAAAGATTTTTGTGTCACCAGTGGAAAAAGCACTGACGTTTGAACTAGGGGCGGCATCGGGGGGAGGATTTCGGGAGGTATGGCAGTTCATCTTGATTGAGTCTGACGCATTGGCCGGCTTTCGGAGCGCGGATTGTCCTCAATCCGCAGCACGCGGCAATGGCAAAGCAGCTTGAAATCCTTCATCTCATCAGGTCTGGCTGCCCGCTGCAAATTAGGACAACTCGCGCTCCGGCGGCGGGCACTACGCCCGAGGGCGCGCGCCGACCCTGCCATATATTACTGGGAATACATCCCGGACGGAAACCGGGGGGATTCCAGCCAGTCGGCCAGCAGGTGCCATTCCAGCGCCGTGAGCCCAAGGGTGGAATGGCGGATCAAAGACAACTGCTGCGCATTCATCCGGGTCACGACCGTGGTGGTGTCGCCCAACCGCGGCCCGACCATTCTCAACCATAAGGCGGCAGCAGAGTTGCCCGGCAGTTGAGGGCGGTGAAGAACGAGGCGAAGCATTTGATTGATGAACACCCCGTCTTCAATCCGTTGCCCCGTCTGTTCGGATTGGTAATAGACCAGGCCGGCGGGGCCATCGGAGACCGGGCGCAACATTTCGGCGGGCGGTGGATTGGAGCTGGCGACCGAGAGGCACAACCCGCCCAAGACAAAATCGTGCTGATTGGCGCGGACGGGCTGGAGAAATGGCGACAGGATAAGCGCGCCCTTCCAGTTGAGGTTGGGCGGATTGGTCTGCCATTGAAAGCTCCCTTCGCCGTTGGTGGCAAGCCAGGGATTGCCGCTTGAAACCAGGAATCCGGCCAGTTGTGTCAGATGATTGCTGGCGGCCGGCAACGGCGCGGCACAATAGGTCAGAAAGGGAACGCCCTCCTGCGCCCAAAAAAACGCCTGGTCCGGCGGCGGATTCAACGGCAGTTTTTGCCACGCAGCCAAACCAGCCAGCCAGGGAGAAAATCCGCGCACAGCCGTAAAACTGGTGAGCGGCCCATGAATGAGATTGGTGGGAACATCCCAGGCAGGCAGCGGCGCATCCAGCGGCCGGGCGAGATCCAAGGTTGCGCGGGTAACGACATCACCCGCTTCGCCGGCGGCGGTGAGGTGAAGATCCGAAAATGGAAGAGTTGAGAGTTGAGAGTTGAGAGTTGAAGAATTTTCAACATGCCCCCCACCGTCCTCCTTGGCGGAACTGGAAAAAAGTCTGATAAAGCACGGCAAGTTAAGATCGGCTTCGAGCCAGACATTGGTCTTGGAATTCACGCCTTCGTGAAGAATGCGGGCGGCGAATTCTGTCGGTGAGATGTTCGTGTCCAACCCCCGGCCGACCAGCGTCCATTCACCGGCGGTTGAGAACTCAATCCGCGCCGGTTCGTGCGATCGAGCAGCCATCCAACCATCGCCGGTCGGAACCGGGTGAACGCCGGTTCGCGCTTCGATCGCTTCCGCGAGATTGGTCCGCCAGAAACCGGCACGACCAGCGGGCAGATGGATGGCCAATAATAGTTGAGAGTTGAGAGTTGAGAGTTGAGAGTTGGTCACTGCGGAAACCTCCAGGTAACATTCCGAGGCGACGAGGTCGTCGAGCAACGGACGCAACCGGGCGCTCACTGCGTTGGTGACGCCGTTCCCGGGCCAGCGGGAAAGCTTGTCGAACGTCTGCGCCAGCAGCGCGGTGGTCGGCGGCAGCTGCCACACACTCATGAAATTGGCAGCGTTGGTATCGGCGCTGATTTGTTTCATTCCCTGCCAATGCACCCGCATCACCGTTTCAGTCACCGGAGCAGCGGCCAACAACGGACGGGGCCAGCCAGCCAGCAGCAAAAGCATCCCAAAAAAAACAAAATCAGCCGGGCGGATATTCATGACGGAGGGACGTTACAAAAACCGGCGGCGGATTTCAATCGGCGAGCAAAATTTTGAAAATATAAATTGAAACAATTGAGGATGGAAGTAGCCGACTTCGAGCGGAGCGCGGTTTGTCTCAAACCGCAGCACGTTGCCAGACAAGCCAGCGTTGGAATCATCCCAACCGCCCCACCGGTTGCCACACGCTGCGAGTTGGGACAACTCGCGCTCCGTCACAGAGAAAGTCTTCCGTATTGGTCGCGAAATCGCGCGCTGCTCCACGCCCATTCCTTTGGCTCGCGCACAAGCAGGGCCTTCACCGGATTGTTTTCGATGTAATGCCGGGTTTTCAACTCATGCTCCGCGTCGCGCATATAGGTGTCAAAATAGTCTTCCGCCCAGAACGCGCCTGCACGCCGGAGAATTTTATCCGCCTCAAGGGCGGTGTAACGTTTCAATTCCTTGACGATCTTGGATAGCGATGTGTCGCCAATCTTGATGAGCAAATGAATGTGGTTCGGCATGACAACCCAAGCGAGCAGATCATACCATTGCGTGTCATGAAATCGGAAGGCGTCTTCAACCAGCTTCGCAATGTCCGGCCGTCGCAAATGGCATTCGCCCCGGCCGCGATCCAAATACCGCTCAAGCTGCAAGCGACGTTCACGGTCGTCTTCAACCAGAAGCAGCGCTTCCCACTCGGAACGCAGCGCCACCGGGAACGAGTCGGCCAGATGAAAGGTCACGAACTGCGTGAGTCCGGGTTCGTCGCGATGCGGCAAGTAACCGCGTTCGTGCCAGCCTTGAAAACCAAGCTTGGCGTCTTCGCGTTTGGGTGGTGATGAACCTTTGCGTTTGCCGGAAACGAGTTCACGCACGCCGGGGTTGTGCGGCGGACCGGAGTGGCGCGCGTTGGGATTTTCAGCCATCGCGGAAATTGAAACAGAAATATTATGGGCTGCAACCACGGAGCGCGGTTTGTCTCAAACCGCAGCACGTTGCCAGGCAGACCAGAATTGAAATCATCCCGACCCCTCTCGTTTGTCCACACGCTGCGAGTTGGGACAACTCGCGCTCCGGCGGAACGCGGTTTGTCTCAAACCGCAGCACGTTGCCAGACAAACCGGCACTGGAATTTTCCAATGGCCTCACTGGGTGACATGCGCTGCGAGTTGGGACAACTCGCGGTCCACTTGCGGTCCGGTCCGAAATAAAAAAAGGTGCCGCCCGGATGCGGGCCCCTGTGGAAAACCAGAAATGAACTGCCGATCAAACCGGTTTACGGTGCCGGGTCGCGAGCCAGGCCAGCCCGCCCAGACCCGCCAACGCCAGCGTGGTCGGTTCCGGCACCACAAAGAACGAAGGGAAGTTCAGATAGCCCGGCAAATCTGTTCCGGTCGCCAACGTAGAACTGAACGCGGCTGAGTGACCGCGATTAAAAGAATTGGCATAGCTGCCGAAAGCCGTCTGATAAAAGATGACCTCAAAATAAACCGTGGTGCCGGCCGTGTAAGGGTTGAGGACGAAGTTATTCGGGCCCAGGAAATACCCGATGGTGCTGGGCGTCGTTCCGAATGGCGTGGCCACATTTTGCAAAGAACCATTTCCGCCGCCGGAAAAGTTCCATCCAGCAGCCAATGCCCCAGTGCCAGGAACTGGGTCGGAGATGGGCGTGAGCGACCACAGCAAATCAGCCGTAAAGCCAGCACCCACCAGTCCCCCGCCGCCAAATTCGGTCGAAGAATAGATTGGAATCCCAGCACTGTTGTTCGCAAAATAACTGTTGAATTGAATGGATCCCTGCCCGAAGGCGGACACGGCTTGAACGGCCAGACCCAGCACGGCGATGACAAATGATTTTTTCATGGGAATATTTTTTTGAAGTTGCCTTGGTTGATGCCCGGACTTTCTCAAACGATTCTTATCCCTGCAAGCACATTTGGGGTAATGCCTTGATCCCAAAATCCGCAGCAGTGATGAACCACGAAATACACGCGCGAAAGCCGGAACGAATGGCTCGGCATGGTGCGGAAGCAACCGGCACCCATCGGTGAACTCGGATTTGAAACCTGCAAGCGGGGGGTTGGCCCTCTCGGGGCTTGGCTTTCCCTTCGTGTATTTCGTGGTTGAACGGAATTCTTCCGGCTAAGGGCTGGACTGGGAATGCAAGCCGCGTGGAAATTGGGGCGATTCCAGCCAGTCGGCGAGCAGGTGCAGTTCGGCGGCGGTCAAGCCGAGGGTGGAGCGGCGGTAAAAATCGATCTGATCCGGTGCGGTGCGGGTCGCGATGGTGGCAGAGGTTCCGAGGCGGGGAATCAAAACCGCCAGCCAGCCCAGACTGGCGGAAGTCATCGGCATCGGTGTTCCATGCGCCACCTGGCGGACGGTCTGACCGAGGACGAGATCAGGTTCCATGCGGATCCCGGTGACTTCCCAATCATAATACACGAGATCGGGGCGATGCAGCACGTCGTCTATCAACCCTTGCGGTGGCGGATCGGCTGCTGTGCGGGGATCCGGCAGCAACCCGGCAAAGAGCCAGTGGTTGGAACCGGCGCCACTGGATTGAATGAACGGCTTGATATCGGGAAGATTGCCCCAAGTGACACCGTTGGCATCGGCGGCACGGGCAAAGGTAAGGTAGCCGTTGGTGGCCAGCCAGGGGTTGGCCTTTTGCAACAGCCAAGTAGTCAGGGCGGAGACTTCGGCATCGGGGAGCGGCGCGGCGAGATAGGCTTGATACGGACTGCCGGCCACGGACCACAAGAAAATCTGGTCGGGCGGGGCGCCGATTTGCAGATCGCGCCAAGGCGGCCAGGCGGCCAGCCAGGGTTGAAGTCCGCGCACCGCCGTGAAGCCGGTCAGCGGATCGTGCAGCAAATCCACCGGCATCTGCCACGGTGCCAATGGCGATGGCAGTGGTTCGGAAAAAGCAAGCTGGCCGCGGGTGATGACATTGGCGCCGTCACCGGTGAGGGAGAAGTGAACGTGGTTGAGAGTTGAAAGTTGAGAGTTGAGAGCCGGGAGACAGGCAGCGAGACGTGGGCAATCGAGGCTGGTTTCGAGCCAGAGATTGGTGCCGGAGGAAACAAATGGAACACCGTCCCGCCGGATGCGGGCGGCGATTTCATCAGACAATGAATTTTGTTCCGGGCCGGCTGCGACCAGGGTCCAGTCGCCGACGCGGGAAAGAAAAATATGGGTCGGCGCGTTGGTTTGTTGGAGGGTCCAACCGTGAATGGCGGGGTTGGCGACAGCGGGTTGCCCGGTAATTAAATAGGCCGCGATAGCCAGGTTGGTTTCCAAAATTCCAGCGCGCCGGGGGTTGACGTGGACGGCCAACAGAAAATTTGCCGGCGAGTTGCTGGCGGCGCGGATTTCGAAATAGCATTCTTCCTGCGCCAGATCATCGAATAACGGACGCAACACGGCGCCGGGAATCTGCGCCTTTTCACCGAGCAACAGCCGCCACGAACCGATGGCAAGCCGGTCAAAGGTCTGTGACTGGAGCCGGGCGGTTTCCGGCAGCGACCAGACCCGGCTGAAATAGTAGGCGTCGGCTGCCATGTCGAGCCGGTGCTTGCCGACCCAATGCGCCCAGGCGATTGTGTCCGGCGATTGAACCGTGGGCGGCGCAACGGCGGCGGCCGGAGATTCAGATTTTTGGCACCCCGAACCGGACACCAAAATGAACACGGCGAAAAGGGCGGGCAGGGCCGGGCGAAAATACATGGCTGGTGTTTGCCAGAAAAAATCGTGCGGCTCAAACATAATCGAAGTCGAGGGTGGTTGAAGGTTGAGAGTTGAAGGAGGGAGAGCTGCGGTCAATTATCTCATTCGGCTGGCAGTGTCCTAATTTGATCGGAGCGCGAGTTGTCCCAACTCGCAGCGGCGGTGACGGACATGAGGATGGACTTTGTTCAGAGGCTCCTCCGGTTATTCACGCGCTGCGGATTGGGGACAATCCGCGCTCCGAATTTCAAATCAGGACACTACCATTCGGTTTCCAAACTTGCGAGCGGGCGGGGTTGACCGCTACGCTGGGCCCATGCAATCAAAAAATCGCGGCTGGATGGTGCTGGCCTTGTTCTTCGGCTCCGGCGCGACGGCTTTAATTTACGAGGTGGTGTGGGCGAAATTTCTGGCACAGATGTTCGGCAGCACGATCTACGCGCAGACGGTGGTGCTGGCGGTGTTCATGGGCGGGCTGGCGCTGGGCAACCGGATTTTTGGCGGCTGGGCGGACGGCCTGCGGCAGCCGGTGAAGGCCTATGGCGTGCTGGAAATCCTCATCGGGATTTACGCTTTTTTATTTCCCGCGCTGGACCGGATCGCAGACCGGATCTTCATCGCCGCGGGCACGCCCATCGCGGAGCATGCCGGCTGGGTGTTGCTGTTGAAAGGCGTTTTAAGCGCGGGGTTGCTGCTGGGCCCGACCATTCTGATGGGCGGCACCCTGCCCTTGCTGGCGGCCTGGCTGCATCAATTCTCCACCGATGCCGGACGCGCTTCGGCGCGGTTTTACTCCGTCAACAGCCTGGGCGCGGTGACCGGTGCGGCGCTGGCCGGCTTCTGGCTGGTGCAGCATTACGGCATGATCGCCACCTTGCAGCTCACCGCCACGACCAACATCCTCATCGGCGCGGGCGCGATATGGCTGAACCGCAGTGGAAAACTGGACCGTCCGGCGGTGACGGCAGCAGCAACCACGGTCCCGCTGCCGGAAACACCCGTCGCGCCGGAGACGCTGCGCTGGGCGGGAATCATTGTCGCACTGACCGGCGGGGTTTCCATGGGCTTGGAAGTGCTGGCCTCGCGTTCGCTGGCGTTGATTTTCGGATCATCGCTGCAATCGTTTTCCATTGTGCTGATGGCGTTCATCCTCGGCATCGGATTGGGCAGCGCGTGGGTGGCGTCGCCCAAACGGGCGGACAAGGTGGGCCAGAAAACCGTCGTGCTGTTGCTCTGCGCGGCGGCGGTTTGGGTGACGCTGCTGGTTTTCAACCTGGAACATTGGGTGGACTTTTACCAGATCGCCCGCACCGGACTGGGCCGCACGGAAGTGGGCTACCTCTACCAACTCCTCCTATCCACCGGCATTGCCATGGTCGTTCTCGGCGTGCCGGCGGCGTGTAACGGTGCGGTGCTCCCGTTGATGATGCGAGTCGTCGCGGCGGGCGGCGGACCGCTTGGCGCAAGAGTCGGAGTTTTGCTTACTTGGAATACTCTGGGGGCGGTGATTGGCACATTAATCACCGGTTTTTTGCTGATGCCTTTTTGTGGATTGCGGAACGCTTTCGGCACATTGGCGCTGATCTTGGGGTTGGTGGCGCTCATGGTCGCATTCCGACGGGGTTGGCGAGCCGGAATAATCGGTGCGACGGGCGGTTGCGCCTTCACAGTCTGCCTGCTGGCGGCCAGTGATGCCGACTGGCAAAGCGTGATGAGTTCCGGGGCCTTCCGTGTTTGGGAAACAAAATTCGATCCCCAGTTCATGCCCATGCGGAAAAAACATATCGCAATCCGGTTTTATGAGGATGCGCCGGACGCCACTGTCTCCGTGGAAGAAGTGGACGGCATCATTGCTCCGGCAAGTCTGGGACTGCGCATCAACGGCAAGCCGGATGCCAGCACGGGTCTCG
Organism: Verrucomicrobiia bacterium; assembly: GCA_035577265.1. Classification (GTDB taxonomy): domain Bacteria; phylum Verrucomicrobiota; class Verrucomicrobiia; order Limisphaerales; family UBA11358; genus UBA11358. Next base: position 217,735 of record DATLVR010000118.1, read on the forward strand.
ATTTAAGCACCCAATTTTTGGTGTCCAACCTGCCGTTGATTGTAAAACCCGATGCGAAAGATGTCTTTGTGCTGGGGATCGGATCCGGCATTACTGCGGGAGCGGTGCTGTCGTATCCCGTCGAAAAAATTGTGGTTGCAGAAAATTGCGAACCGGTCGTGCGGGCCGCCCGCTTGTTCGGCGACTGGAACCGGCATCTGGTGGACAATCCACGGGTGCAAATCAAAACCGAGGACGCCCGCACGGTGCTCAAACTGCACCGCCAGCTGTATGATGTGATCATCAACGAACCGTCAAATCCCTGGACGGTGGGCATCGGCAGTGTTTTCAGCCGGGAATATTATGAACTGGCGGCCAGTCATCTCAAGCCGGACGGCATCATGGCCGCCTGGTTTCACGTTTATGAAGTGAACGATGACATCGTAAAACTCGTATTGCGCACGTTCGGCTCGGTGTTTCCTTACATGGAGGTCTGGGACACCCGCAACGGCGACATTGTGATGCTCGGCGCGATGCACCCGTGGGCGACCGGCCCGGACGTGTTCCGGCAAGGCTTTGCCATCGACCGGGTGCGGACGGACATGGCCATGATCAACATCACTTCTCCCGAAGCCCTGCTGGCCCGGCAGGTCGCCTCGCAACGCACCGGGTTTGCCATCGCCGGTGACGGCCCGATCCAGAGCGACATGTTTCCCGTCCTGGAATATGCCGCGCCGCAGGCGTTCTTCATGGGCAGCGGCACCCGCGTGCTCGACCAGTTTGACGAACGCACCCGGCAGCAACTCCTGGCCCCGCCGGAAAAGAATGTCGCGCTCCACTCGCTGGCGTTGAGTGCGGCGCAATATGTCTTCAGCGATTTCTCAACCATCAACGGCGAACTTTACGGCTGCCTCTTTGGCTATCCTTCCAGCGCCACTATTCCCTGTGTCTTTCAAACGCCCCAACCCGTGCCGCCGCCGGCATCCGATGGCAGCGCGGTGGCGAACGCGCAGCGGGCATTCCAAGCCAGCGACCTGCCCCAGGCGGAAGCCCTGCTCACGATGGCCCTGAAACAAAATCCCAATGACGCGCTGGCCGCCTATGTGATGCGCATCATCGAACGGGAAAAAAAACTGCGATCAACCACGGCCTTTAAAAGCCCGTAAGCGATCGCGGGCGGCACCGTCCGGCGATGACATTGCAAACCACGCCGCCGCGGCGTTGAGCGTTTTTGGTTGAGAGTTGAGGGAGGCAACACCGACATCCGACACTCAACATCCAACATCCAACATTCAACATCCAATCATCCAATCATCCAGCCGGCTCCGACACAGCCGGCTCCGCCCGGTTGACACGGCGCCGCCATCGTGGGAAGCTCCCATCGTGAATGCCACCGTGACTGATGATCGCCGCCGTCTGGTCATGCCGCCGGAACTGCCGGCGCGTTCGGCCGTGACCGTGCAGCAGATTGACGAGGACACCTGGATTGTGAAACGCCACAAGCCGGACAAGGAGTTTATTGTGGTGCTGTTTCCGGACGTGCCCCATCTGCCGGACGATCCGGAATGGGAAGCCACCGAGCGACGGATTGTTGAGCACAACAATAAAAACCTCCCACCGTTTGAAGTATGAAGCCATTTGACATTTATAGCTGGCAGCCGGCGGGCTGGGACAGGCCGCATCCTTGCGTGGTGATTTCACACGCCGACCGTGCAGCCAGAAAAGACCCGGTCGAGGTGGTCATGTGTTCCAGCCAGCGCGCCACGCGCCAGCCGGAACCCAGCGAAATCATTCTGGACCCGGCTGACGGACTGGACTGGGAAACCTTGTGCAAGTGTGATCTGATTCACACGGTAAAAAAAAGCGAATTAAAAAAACCGGCGCGGGAGCGTTTCGGCGAACCGGCGGCCGCGGTTGATCCGCACCCTCATCGCCGCGCACGGCTGGTCGACGGTGCTGGCGGTGTGAGGCGTTGAGAGTCAGTTGAGAGTTTTTAGTTGAGGAGCGTAAAGCCCCGTTAGGCCACGCCCTTTACGGGGTTGAGGGAGGCAAGCACCAACATTCAACATTCAACATTCAGTGGCAACGCCGGCCCTCTCCCCCGGAGAGCGGGAGAAACGATCCCCGCGTCTTGAAAAATTCGCGCGACTGGATTGGCCGACGGTCAACCGAGGAAAAGCAAAACGCGTGCGGGCGATTCCCTCTCCTGGGGGAGAGG
>DATLVR010000119.1:0-206511 GCA_035577265.1 Verrucomicrobiia bacterium
TGAAAACCTGCGGATCGTCTTCAACGGCGAGATTTTCAACTACCTGGAATTGCGCGGGGAACTGGAGGGTCTCGGCCACCGTTTTCGCACCCGGTCGGACACGGAGGTTTTGCTTCACGCGTATGAAGAATTCGGCCCGCAATGCCTGGAGCGGCTCAACGGGCAGTTTGCGTTTGCGGTCTGGAACGCGCGCGCACAGACGCTGTTCCTGGCGCGCGACCGGCTGGGCGTCCGCCCCCTTTTTTACACCGTGAACGGCGGCCGGCTGATTTTCGCCTCGGAAATAAAGGCGATTCTGACGCAGCGGCAGGTCCGCGCCGAGATTGATCCGGCGGTGCTCGGCGAAGTGTTCATTTATTGGGCGCCGCTGCCGCCGCGAACCCTCTTTCGCGACATCCATGAAATTCCGCCGGGCCACTTTTTGCTCGCCCGGGCCGGAGAAGTCACCGTGAAGCGTTACTGGCAAATGACTTTTCCCGGGCCGGGCGCGGATTCCGTTTCCGCCGCCGGCACGCCGGACGAATATCTGGAACAATTTTCCGCGCTGCTGGTTGACGCCGTAAAAATCCGCCTGCGCGCGGACGTGCCGGTGGGCGCTTACTTGAGCGGCGGACTGGATTCGTCGACGCTGGCGGCCATCGTCCGCAAGTTCACGACCAACCGGCTGAACACTTTTTCCATCGCGTTCAATGACGCGGATTACGACGAAAGTTTTTTTCAGACGAAGATGGCGCAGTTTCTCGGCACGGAACACCAGGTGGCCCGTGTGAACCACGCGGATATTGGCGGCGTCTTTCCCGAAGTGATCTGGCACGCGGAGGTGCCGCTCATGCGGACGGCGCCCGCGCCGATGTTCCTGCTGTCGAAACTGGTTCGTGAATCCGGGTTCAAAGTCGTGTTGACCGGCGAAGGCGCGGACGAATTCCTGGCCGGCTACGACATTTTCAAGGAGTCCCAAGTCCGCCAATTCTGGGCCCGGCAACCCGGCTCGAAAATCCGGCCGCGGCTGCTGGAACGACTTTACGCGGACATTCCGGCGCTCTCCCGGAACGGACAGTCGGCGCGCACCGCGTTTTTCCGCCAGGGTTTGACGGACGTGGGTTCGCCGGTTTATTCGCACGCGCTCCGCTGGCACAACAACCGCCGCACCTGCCGGTTTTTCAGCGACGAAGTGCGCCGGCATCTGGACCCAACTTCCGCGCAACGGATGGAACAACAGCTCGGCGTTCGGGGCCGGGAATGGACGCCGTTGGCGCGGGCGCAATTTTTGGAGATCACCATTTTCCTTTCGCAATACCTGCTGTCCTCGCAAGGCGACCGCGTGGCGATGGCGCATTCGATTGAAGGCCGCTTTCCGTTTCTGGACCACCGCGTGACGACGTTCTGCAACAGGCTGCCGGAAAATCTCAAGTTGCGCGGGCTGACGGAAAAATATTTACTAAAGAAACTCGCGCAACAATGGCTGCCGCCGGAAATCTGGCGGCGCCGGAAACGGCCCTACCGCGCGCCGATTCACCGCTGCTTCTTGAGTCCACCGGCGCGGGATTATGTGCGGGAGCTGCTCTCGCCGGCGCAGTTGAAAGCCACCGGATTGTTCCAGCCGGCGGCGGTCAGCCAGCTCGTCCACAAGATCGAGCAGGGCGGACCGGTGAGCGAGACAGACGAGATGGCGCTGGTCGGAATCATTTCCACCCAACTGCTGCATCATCGTTTCGTGGCGGCGTTCGAGATGCCGCGTCCGCTGGCCGAAACCGATCTGGTCCGGGTTTGTCTCAATTCCAAAATACCAACCTCCAAAACTCATTATGAAATTCAACAAACAGGTGCTCGCGCTTGATCCGGCCGGGGAAACCGCCCGGATTGTCCAATCCCTCCGTCGCAACGTGATGAACGTCCTGCACCGGCGCGGGGCCGTGGTCGGAATCAGCGGCGGCGTGGATTCCGCCGTCGTGCTGGCGCTGTGTGTCCGGACGTTCGGCCCGGACAAGGTCGTCGCCATCATGATGCCCGACAAGGATTCGGATCCAGAAAGCGAGATGCTGGCCCGCCAGCTCGCGCGCCAGTTCGGCGTCGAGCCGGTGTTGGAAGAAGTGACGGCGGCGCTCGCGGGCTTCGGCTGCTACCGGCGGCGGGATGAAGCCATCCGGCGAATCTTCCCGGAATACGATGCCGCCAGCGGCTACAAGGCAAAAATCGTTTTGCCGCAAAACCTGCTCGACGCCGGTGGACTGAACTTCTTTTCCCTGACCATCGTGGCGCCCGACGGTGAAGCCCGGACGGCCACGTTGCCGGCGAAGGAATATTTGCAGATCGTCGCGGCGTCCAATTTCAAACAGCGCACGCGCATGGCCACGCTTTATTACCATGCCGAGCTGAACAATTTTGCCGTGATCGGAACCGCCAACAAGAACGAGCACGATCAGGGATTCATTGTGAAATACGGCGACGCCGGCGTGGACATAAAACCCATCGGCCACCTCTACAAGACGCAGGTCTATCAACTGGCGGCGTATTTAAAAGTGCCCGCCGCGATCCGCCAGCGGCCGCCGACGTCCGACACCTACAGCGCGGCCTGCACGCAGGAGGAGTTTTTCTTCCGGCTGCCGTTCGAGGTCATGGATCTGCTCTGGTTCGCGCAGGAGCATGAAGTTCCGGAGGCGGAGGCGGCGCGGGTGATGGGCTTGACGGAAGCGCAAGTCGGGCACGCCTATCAGGATTTTTCCAGCAAGGCGCGAACGACGAATTATCTCCGGCTGCCGCCGCTGGAAATTCCGGAGCGGCCGGTTTCCGTGCCGGCCTGACTGCGGTTTCCTTGTGCCAACAACAAAATCACACCATGAAAATCGAAAACCAAATCAAAGAATTCGTGCTGAAGAACCTCTACTTTGCGGAGGACAACGTGCTGGATGACGACGCCTCGTTTCTGGAAACCGGGGTCGTGGATTCCACGGGCGTCATGGAACTGGTGGCGTTCGTCGAGAGGGAATTTGGCGTGACTGTCGAGCCGCAGGAAATCGTGGTCGAGAACTTCGATTCCATAAACCAAGTGGCGCGGTTCGTCAGCCGCAAGCGCGCCGTTCACGGGCCGGCGGTTTCACCGGTGATGACGCCGCTGGTGGCCGCGCCTTCCGCCGTCGCGGAAACCAGCCGTTTCAAATCATGAATGTCGCCGAACTCATTCTGGAGCGCGGTCAGGATTCCGCGGTGGCCGTCCTGCACGGCCAGGTCGTGCTGACTTACGCCGGACTGCGGGACGCGGTGGCCCGCTTCGCCGGCGGCCTGCTGGAGCGCAGCCATGTCAACGGCGGACGCATCGGGATTTTTTCGGAAAACAGCCCGTTTTTTGTGAAGGCTTATCTGGGCATCCTCCGTGCCGGCTTGGTCGCGGTTCCGTTGCCGACCGACCTGACGACGGAAACTTTTGTCAAAATCGTTTCGGACGCCAGCCTCAACGCAGTGTTCGTCTCGCGCCGCTGGGTGAAACGGGTGCGGCCCTGGGCCGACAAACTTGGATTGACGCTGCTGCCGGAAGGCCAGGAAAATAATTTCACCGGCCAGCCGCTTTCGCGGATGCCCGCAATCAATGCCGCCCAGGATCCGGGGCCTCTGGCGGCGCTGATGTTTACGTCCGGTTCCACCGGTTCGCCCAAAGGCGTCATGATCACGCATCGGAACATCGAGTCCAATTCGCGCGACATCATCGCCTATCTGGGGCTGGAGGCCAGCGACCGGGCGATGGTGGTGCTGCCGTTTTACTATTGCTTCGGGCTTTCCCTGCTGCACACGCACCTGATGGCCGGCGGCTCGGTGGTGCTGAACAATGAATTCAAATTGTTCCCGGAATCCGTGCTGGCGGAACTGCAGCAGAAGGCATGCACGGGTTTGGCCGGCGTGCCTTCGACCTACCAAATCCTGCTGCGCAACTCGCGATTCCGGCGGATGGAATTCCCCCGGCTGCGCTGGTTCCAGCAGGCCGGCGGCAAGCTGCCCAACCCCTGCATCCGGGAAATCCTGGATTCCTTTCCGGCGGTTCCCTATTTCCTGATGTATGGCCAGACCGAGGCCACGGCGCGCTTGAGCTATCTGCCACCCGCCCGGCTCGCCGACAAGCTGGGTTCCATCGGCAAAGGCCTGCCTTCCACAAAACTTGAAGTGTTGAGGCCGGACGGCCTTCCGGTCACGCCGGGATCGGATGAAGTCGGCGAAATCGTGGCCACGGGCGACAACATTGCGGCGGGCTACTGGCACGATCCGGAGGAAACGATGAAATTTTTCCGCGATGGACGCCTGCACACCGGCGACCTCGCGCGCGTGGACGCCGACGGTTTCGTTTTCATCGTCGAACGGGAACGGGAAATGATCAAGTCCGGCGGCAATCGCGTCAGCGCCAAGGAAGTGGAGGACGTGATCGCCGAAATTCCTGAAGTCGTCGAAGCGGCGGTCGTGGGCACACCGCACGGGTTGCTGGGCGAATCCATCAAGGCATTTGTGGCGTCAACTTCCGGCTCGGCCATCACGCCGCAAACTGTGCTGACGCATTGCCGTCGGCGACTGCCCGCTTACAAAACGCCCGAAGAAATCATATTCCTGGACCGCCTGCCGCACAACGGTTCGGGCAAGGTGCTCAAGGCCAAACTCAAAGCGCTGCTGGAGGAGGGTAAATCCGGTGACCGGCCGTTGCGCGGGAGCGAACCATATTCCGGCCAGCCAGCCGGGAACCAGCGGCCGATTCAGACCAGCGCACCGGAACTTGCGGTCTGAAATTTTCGCGGAGCGTGATCAGACATTCACCAACCGTCCGGTTGCAGGGTCGTCACCCTTTCCTCATTCTGCCAAGTGCAGCCAGCTAATTTTGACCGAAACCTAAATCCCAAACTGCTTATGAAAATACTCCTCACAGGTTCCGCGGGCTTCATCGGCTTCCACGTCACCAAACGCCTTTTGGCTCAAGGCCACGAAGTCTTTGGCGTGGATAACATCAATGATTACTACGACCCAAACCTGAAGCGGGACCGGCTGGCGCAAATCCTGGACCAGCCGCGATTCCATTTCCGGAAGCTGGAACTTGCGGACCGGTTTCGGACGGCGGAACTGTTTGCGCAAGTCCGACCCGAACGCGTCATCCATCTCGCCGCGCAGGCGGGCGTGCGGTATTCCCTGACGAATCCGCACGCCTACGTTGACAGCAATCTGGTGGCGTTCACAAACATCCTCGAAGGCTGCCGTCACAATGACGTGAAGCATCTGACCTACGCCTCGTCCAGTTCGGTCTATGGCGGGAACACGCAGATGCCGTTCTCGGTGCATCAGAATGTGGATCATCCCTTGAGCCTTTATGCCGCCACGAAAAAAGCGAACGAGCTGATGGCGCACACTTACAGTCATCTCTACGGGCTGCCCACCACGGGCCTGCGCTTTTTCAGCGTGTATGGCCCGTGGGGCCGGCCGGACATGGCGTTGTTTATCTTTACCAGGGCGATTCTCGCCGGCCAGCCGATTGAGGTGTTCAACGAAGGCAAGATGCTGAGGGATTTCACCTATGTTGATGACATCGCCGAAGGCGTCATCCGCGCGTCCAACCGTGTCGCGGCGCCGAACCCGGCGTGGAGTGGAGACGCTCCGGATCCGGGCACGAGCAAGGCGCCTTACCAGCTTTACAACATCGGCAACTCTGATCCGGTCGAGCTGCTCTACTTGATTGAAGTCCTGGAAAACTGCCTCGGCCGGAAGACGGAGAAAAAGTTTTTGCCGATGCAGCCCGGCGATGTGCCCGCGACGTTTGCGGATGCCAGCGATCTCACGCGCGATGCCGGCTTCAAACCGTCCACCCCCATTGAAGAAGGAGTCCGCCGGTTCACCGACTGGTATGTGGATTATTACCAGACCCGGGGCACCGGGGAAATTTTGCTTCACCCAGCCAACCGTTCACCCGAACCCGATCATGACAACCTACAATTCCAATCCAAAAGTTTCGATCGTGCTGCCCTGCCGAAATGAGCAGGGTTACATCCAGGAATGCCTGGAGTCCATTCTCCAGCAGTTGCCGCCGGCGGGCGGACTCGAAATCCTGGTCGCGGATGGGATGTCCACCGACGGCACGCGCGAATATTTGCAGCAAGCGGCCACGGCGCATCCGCAAATCCGCGTCCTCGACAATCCCGGACGCATCGTGTCCACCGGCCTGAACACCGCCATCCGGGCCGCGCGCGGCGACATCATTGTGCGCATGGACGCGCACACGATTTATGCGCCCGACTATGTGCGGCAATGTCTGGCGGTGCGCGACCAAACCGGCGCCGACAACGTCGGCGGGCCCATGCAGACCACTGCCACGAAATACATGGAACGGGCGATCCGCGCCGTGTTTCATTCCGCCTTCGCGGTGGGCGGCGCGCGCTCGCATCTGGCCGGCTATGAAGGTTCCGTGGACACGGTGATCTACGGTTGCTGGGAGAAGAAGCTGTTTGAGCGCATCGGCTATTTCGACGAGGAATTGGTCCGCAACCAGGACGACGAACACAATTTGCGCCTGACGCGCGCCGGCGGAAAAGTTTTCCAGTCCACGCGCATTCGCAGTTGGTATCATGTGCGCGGATCGCTGAAGGCGCTGTTCCGCCAGTATATGCAATACGGCTACTGGAAAGTGCTGGTCATCCGCAAGCACCGGATGCCCGCTTCCTGGCGGCATCTGGTGCCGGGGGCGTTCGTTGGCAGCCTGTGCGTGTCGGCGGCGGCAAGCTTATTCTGGCTTCCAGCGCTGTGGATGGCGCTTGGACTGGCGGCGCTCTATGCGGCCGCAACGCTCGTCGCTGCCGTGGTCATCGCCGCGCGCACCCAATGGAGTTTGCTTCCCGTTTTGCCGGTCGTCATGGCGTGCTTCCACTGCGGCTACGGCTACGGATTCCTGCGGGGCATTCTGGACTTCGTGATCCTGAAAAAAGCGCCGGAGACGAAGTTTGTCCAATTGACGCGGGAACGCGTGCCGAAGCCGGGCCCCGTCCGCTCCTGACCCCAACCATTCCGTCAAGCCCACGGATGAAAATCATTGGATGCATGGGCCGCCCCTCCATCCCTCAGGCCAAAACCCATTGGTGATATGGAAACCCGTTCTGAAGTTGACCGGCTGCAGGCCGTCTATCACGAATACGCGGTGCGCGGATTCGGACAATCGAAATGGTCGCCGGCCAACAGGGGCAACCAAGCCGTCCACGACGAGTGCCAAAGCAAGCTCCGGGCGCTGCTCCGGCAGGCCGGCTTTTTTCCGCTGCACAACCGGCGCATCCTCGACGTGGGCTGCGGCACCGGCGAAAGGCTGGCGGCGTTGGAAGGCTTTGGCGCGCGGCCGGAAAATCTGGCCGGCGTGGATTTGATTCCCGCCCGCATCGCGGCGGCGCGGAAACGACATCCCGCAATCGCCTTTGAACTGGCGAACGCGGAAGTGCTGCCGTTCGCGGATGGCACCTTTGATCTGGTGACGGTGTTCACGGTGTTCACTTCGATTCGGGACCCGCGCATGGCGGCCAATGTCAGCCGCGAAATCACGCGCGTCCTGGCGTCCGGCGGCGGCGTCATCTGGTATGATTTTCGGATGCACAGCCCGATGAACCGGCATGTTCGCGGCATCTCGCGCCGGCAGATTCAACAATTGCTTCCAGGTTTCACGCTGAATTTGGAGACCGTCACGTTGCTGCCGCCGCTGGCCCGGCGGTTGGGCCGGTTGACGAACCTGCTCTATGCGCCGTTGAGTTCCGTCCCGTTTCTGCGCAGCCATTATTTGGGAATTCTGACGAAGCCGTGACCCGGCGGCAGATTATTTTTCAACCGGAAATATTTATGCGTTCCATTCCTTTTTTCAGGCCCAGCATCGGCCAGGCCGAAATTGACGAAGTCGTGGACTGTCTGCAATCGGGTTGGCTGACCACAGGTCCGAAGACCAAACAGTTCGAGCAGGAGTTTGCCGGCTATCTTCAGCGTCGCCACGCCGTGGCGGTCAATTCCTGCACCGCCGCGCTCCATCTGGCGCTGGAAGCCATCGGCTTGAAAGCCGGCCAGCGGGTGGTGGTGCCGACCATGACCTTCGCCGCCACGGCTGAAGTGGTGCGTTATTTCAACGCCACGCCCCTGTTCGCCGACTGCCGGGCCGAGGATCTCAACCTCGACGTCACGGACGCCGCGCGCAGGATTGAAACCGTGCTGGCGCAAGGAGAGGAAGTGGTGGCCATCATTCCGGTGCATTACGGCGGACAGATCGGCGATGTTGCCGGCGTCCAGGAGTTGGCCCGCAAATATGAGCTCCGCGTGATTGAGGATGCCGCGCATTGTTGTCCGGCCTACTATCGTGACGATGACACTTTGCCGTGGAAACCGGTGGGAACCGATGCGGAGATCAGTTGCTTCTCGTTCTACGCCAACAAAGCCATCACCACCGGCGAAGGCGGCATGGCCTGCACCAATTCTGCCGAACACGCGGAGCGGATGCGGATGATGTCGTTGCACGGCATTTCACACGATGCGTGGAAACGCTACAGCGCGGCCGGCACCTGGTATTACGAGATCATCGCGCCCGGCTACAAATACAACCTCACCGACATCGCGGCGGCCATCGGGCTGCATCAGCTTCGCAAGGCCGATCAATTGCATGCGCGGCGCACCCAATGGGCCGGGCTCTATTTGGAGTTGCTCGGCGACGTGGATGAAATCGTGCTGCCCGCCGTCATGCCGCACCGGATTCATTCCTGGCACCTTTTCCCCGTGCGCTTGAAACTGGACCGCTGCGACCTGAATCGTGCGGCCGTGATTGACGAACTGAAGAAAATCGGCGTCGGCACCAGCGTGCATTGGATGCCGCTGCACATGCACCTCTATTATCGTCATCAACTCGGCTGCGAACCGAAGGACTATCCCTGCGCGGCGGCGATTTATCCTGAATTGATCACGCTGCCGCTTTTTCCCGACCTGACGAAAGAAGACGTGGAATATGTCTGCGACCATTTGAAGGAAATCCTGGCGCGCTCCAAACCGGTGTTTTCCGGCGCGGATCTGCCGGCGGGCCGCGCCAGCTGACCGGAAGACATTCTGCGGCGCCATGTGCGCGAGGCCAGGCACGCCCGTCCGCAGGTAGGTGTTTACCGGCGAACTTTGCGGTTTTTATCCCCTTATCCGTGACGCGAATCAAGGCTAGATTGATGGCAACGGCCCAGTGGAGAAGATGGCGCGAACGTCGCGCTGACCAAGGTGAAATGCTGATGAACACACAGTTTCAAAGCAAAAAATTGGACGGCGAGGTGCGGACCGTTTCGCTCGATGGCGGAGCTATTTCGCGATTGAACGGGGCGGATTTCAATTCCAATTCCCCCGACGCGAGGCTTCCCTTCAGCCCCCCCGGCAAACACAGCCGCACCGGCCCCCTCACCGACTGGACCGGCAAGCGGCTGTATGATTTTTTCTTTGCCGGTTCCGGCCTCGTGCTGCTCGGTCCGCTGTTGGCGGTGATCGCCGCACTGGTGAAACTGTTTGACGGCGGCGACGTTTTTTTCCGGCAGGCGCGGGTGGGGCGCGGCGGGCGGGAGTTTTTGATCTACAAATTCCGCACGATGGTGACGGCGGCGGAAAAGGCCGGGCCCTCGGTCACGAAGAACGGCGACGCCCGCATCACGCGGATGGGGCATTTCCTGCGCCGGAGCAAGCTGGACGAACTGCCGCAGCTTTGGAACGTGGTGAAAGGCGACATGAGCCTGGTCGGTCCGCGCCCGGAAGTGCCGCGTTATGTCCACCATTACACGCCGGAACAACGCGCGATTTTGCGGCTCAAACCCGGCATCACCGATCTGGCGTCGCTGTATTTCCGCGACGAGGAGGCGCTGCTCGCGAATGCCGGCAACGTGGAGGAATTTTACCTCCGGCATTGTGTCCCGCGCAAACTCCAGCTCAACCAGGAATACGCCCGGCGCGCCAATCTCTGGAGCGACACCTGGATCATTTTGCAAACCGTGTGTCCCTATTGGATCTGCGTGCTGGCCGGCTACGGCATGATTTTGGCGACTTCATACTGGTTGTCGCATGAACTGATTTACAATTTTGCGCCGCCGAATCATGCCGCGCCGCGCCTGGGGGCCGAGCTGGCGGTGACGCTGGCCTTGCAGCTGGCCTGCCTGACGCGGCACCGGCAGTGTCGCGGATTGTTGAGCTACTTCAGTTTTCCCGAAGCGCGAAAAGTCGGCGCCGCGCTCGGTCTCGCGGCCGTCGGCCTGTTGATTTGGTCGGTGGCCGGCGATGGATTGCCGCAGGCGAATGTGATTCTCATCAATGCCCTGCTGTCGTTTTGCCTGCTCGGCGGTTTCCGCGTCTTGCTGCGGCGGTGGCGCGAGCGCTCGGCGGCAGCGCCGGATGAGGCCGCGAATCCGCCGGCGCGCGTCGGCATCATCGGTGCCGGGCGCATGGGCGCGCAACTCGCGCTGGCTTTGGCCGACAACCGGAAATTCAGCCGGCGCGTGGTCGCCTTTTTTGACGACGACTTTCATAAATGGCAGAAGAACATCCACGACGTGCCGGTCGCCGGCATGCCGGAATGCCTGCTCGATGGCTGGGGGCAAAAGCTCGACGAGGTCGTCATCGCCATGCCCGACTCGGCGGCGGAACGCGTTCATGAAATCGAGCAATTGCTCCGCAATACCAATCTGAAATGTTACATCATTTCCAGCCCGGTCCATTTCTGGGAGCACAAACCAGCCACGTGAACCATGAACCTTTTTTGCGCCGGCACCATGTCAACGCATTCGCAGAAAAACCATCGCCATGAACACAACCCGCGTTAAGCTGCTTCTGGCCTATGTTTCCGGCCTGGCCGTCAGCCTGTGGCTGGGATATTTGGTCCGCTTCAACTTCGTCGTGCCCGCGGACGCGGAACAGACGTTTCTGTTTGTGTTCGCGTGGGTGACCGGCTTCAAAATATTTTGCCTCTGGCGCACCGGCCAGTTGGACGTGTTGCCGGGCTATTTCAGCCTGCTGGAATTTTCCCGGCTGTTTTGGATTCTGCTGGCGGCGAGCTTCGTGGTGTTCGGCGTCTCCACGCAGTTCGGTTCGGAATATGCGCCGCCGCGCGGCGTGGTGCTGGCCGATTTCAGTTTCTCGGTTCTGGCGTTGACCGCCATCCGCCTGGGCTTTCGCCATGCGGCGCACGCGCGCGCCGCGGCCCGCACACGCGGCCCGGCCCACCAGCGCGCCCGACGCGCCGGCATCATCGGTGCGGGAATTGTCGGGACCGCGCTGGCGCAGGAATTCGCCGCGCGGCGCGATCTCGGTTTGCAGGCGGTTGCGTTCTTCGACGACGACCGTATAAAATGGGGCAAGCAGGTCCATGGCATTCCGGTGGCCGGCGCACCGGAAATATTGCTGGATGACCAGACGAATCTGGAACTGGAGGAAGTCGTCATCGCCATGCCGGGCGCCCCGGCCAAACGCGTGGCCGAAATTGTCCGGACGCTCGAACGGCTGCGCATCAAGTTCAGCACCGTGCCGTCCGTTTATGAACTCACCACCGGCCAGGCCAAGGTCAGCCATCTGCGTTCGGTGGATGTTCAAGAACTGCTGGGCCGCGAGCAGGTGCGGCTGGCCACCGGTGACATCCGGCAGCTGTTGCAGAATCGCGTGGTGATGGTGACGGGTGCCGGCGGGAGCATCGGCAGCGAGCTGTGCCGGCAGATCGCCTCCTATGCGCCGCGCGCCTTGCTGCTGGTGGAGCAGTCGGAAGTGCAGTTGTTCCAAATCGAGCAGGAGCTGATCGAATCCGGTTTTGGTTCATTAATCGTTCCGCTGGCGGCGAATGTTCAGGACGAATCCCGGCTGGAACAGATTTTCCAACGGCATCAGCCGGCGGCGGTGTTCCACGCCGCAGCCCACAAACATGTGCCGTTGATGGAATCGCAGCCGGGCGAGGCCGTCAAAAACAACGCGCTGGGAACCTTGCGGCTCGCCGAAATTTGCGGACGGCATGGGACGGATCGCTTCGTCCTCATTTCCACCGACAAGGCCATCAATCCGACCAGCGTCATGGGCGCGACCAAACGGCTGGCGGAAATGTGCGTCCAATCGCTCCACGGCCGGAACTCGACCTGCACCCGTTTCATGGCGGTGCGGTTTGGGAACGTGCTGGGCTCGTCAGGCAGCGTGGTCCCGATTTTCAACAAGCAGATCGCCGCCGGCGGCCCGGTGAAAGTCACGCATCCGGACATGCGGCGCTATTTCATGACCATCCCGGAAGCCGTCGGCTTGGTGTTGCAAACGGCGGCCTTGGGTTCGGGCGGCGAAATTTTCATGTTGGACATGGGCCAGCCGGTCAAGATTGTGGATCTCGCGCGGCAATTGATCGAGCTGTCCGGTTTTGTCCCCGACCAGGACATCCGGATCGAATTCACCGGGCTGCGGCCGGGCGAAAAATTATTTGAAGAGTTGAGCTACCGGGGCGAAAAAATCAGCGCCACCCGCCATCCCAAAATTCTGCGGCTGGAGTGCGAGCCGCCGCCGTATCAGCACGTCCGCGCCTGCCTGACCGATCTGGCCCGGCAGGCCGATTGTCTGGGGCCGGACGAGATCAAAGGCGTTTTGAAGCGCGTGATTCCTGAATATCAGCCGGAATTGCAGCCGTCCACCAACGGCGCGAACGGCCCGACCCGCTTGGGCAACCTGCTTGCCAGTGCAAAGGGCCAGGACAAACGAAAGGGACAAAATGGACACCGCCATCCGTCTGTGGCGGACATCCAGGACACCTTTTCCACCGTCCCAAGCGCCGGCGATTCCCAATAGAATCATTACATTCGCGCATCATGAAAATTCTGGCCATCACCAACCTGTATCCGTCGGCGGAGTTTCCCAGCCACGGCGTCTTTGTGCAGGAGCAAATCAAAGGTCTGTGCGCCATCGGCCTGGAGCTGCGCGTCCTGTTTGTGGACCGGCGACGCAACGGGCCGATGGCCTATTATCGGTTGCACCACGAAGTTCGCGAGGCGCTGGCCGGGTTTGAACCCGATGTCATTCACGTGATGTATGGCGGAGTCATGGCCGACCAAATTGTGCGGCATCACCATGTCTGTCCCGTCGTCGTGACCTTTCGCGGCTCGGATTTGCTGGGCGAAAACCTTTCGGGTCGGACGCGTCAAATCATTTCCCGCTACGGCGTTCATTGCTCCCGGCGGGCGGCCAGAAACGCGGACGGGGTGGTGGTGGTGGCGCGCCATCTGTTCGACGCCTTGAACGGAGCGGCGGCCGTGGACAAGGTGCGGGTGATTCCTTCCGGCGTGGATTTGACCCGGTTCAAGCCGATGGATTCGCGGCTGTGCAAGCAGAAGCTGGGCTGGAACCCGCAATCGTTCCATGTGCTGTTCGCCTCCAGCAGCGGCGATCCCGTGAAACGGCCCTGGCTGGCGAAGGCGGCGGTGGAGCAAGTCCGTCGCCTGGACTGCCCGGCGGAATTCCATTTTATCACCGGCATTCCGACCACGGAAATGCCGCTCTGGCTCAATGCGGGCGATGCCGTGCTGCTGACTTCGTTGCACGAGGGTTCGCCCAACATTGTGAAGGAATCCCTGGCGTGCGGCGTGCCGGTGGTTTCCGTGGAGGTGGGCGATGTCGCCGAGCAAATCGCGGGCTTGGAAGGCTGCCATCTGGCGCGGCCGGAGCCGGCAGCGTTGGCCGTCAAGTTGCGCCAGGTCTGGCAACGCGGCACGCGCCTCGACTGCCCGGCCAGGTGCGAAGAATTTTCAGTTTTGAACGTGGCGCTAAAGTCGAAACAGTTTTATGAGGAAATAGTCCGCGAGAGCAAAACCTCCCGGGGGTTCGCCACCGGCAGGGGGCTTTCCATTCCGACGGTTCTCCCCGTGCCAGTGACCCACGGCAAACAGATTGTCGGACGAATCGCCGTGCCGGATCAAAGTCACCTGACGCCTTCGGCAAAGGAGTGATGCCGCCACGCGAACCCGCTGTGCGCGGCAACCGTCAAACACCAACCCACAAAAATTAAATCTGGAGGTTAAAATGAATTTCATCGGAATCAGCGGCCTGCATCAAAATGTCGCGCATAAGGTCTGGGAATTTCCGGGATTGTCGCAGCGACAATATCGGATCAATCAAGGTTTCGATTCCGCCGCCGCGCTGGTGAACGACAGCGGGGTGGTCGCGGCGGCGGCCGAGGAACGGTTTAGCCGGAACAAGGCCACGGGCGATTTCCCCGAAGCGGCAATCCAGTATTGTTTGAAGGCGGGAAAACTCAAGATCGGCGAGGTGGATTTCCTGGCCCATGGATTCGCCTACGAACCGTTCCGGTCCGCCTTTCAAGAACCGGCTTATGCGCGGCGACAATACGAGAAGCTGTATTCGCCGGAAGTTCAAAAGCAGCATCTGCATCAATTTTTTCCCGGCGTGGACTGGGAACAGAAGTTCATGGCCGTGCCGCATCACCTGGCGCATGCGGCCAGCGCGTTTTACCCCAGCGGTTTTGAGGAGTCGCTGATCCTGGTGAGCGATGGCATGGGCGAAATTCACAGCCTGATGGTCGCCGTGGGCACGGGCAAGGAAATCAAGATTTTGAAACAGGTGCCGGCGTTTCATTCCCTGGGAATCTTATACGGCGTCTTTACGCTCTTTCTGGGCTTCTTCATGAACATGGATGAATACAAAGTCATGGGGCTGGCGCCCTATGGAAATCCCCGGCGTTATTTCGGCAAGGTGATGGCGATGGTCAATCTCAAGAATGACGGAACCTACACGATTCCCGCCTTCGCCAACAACAAAACCACGCTCGAAAGGGAGACGCATGCGGGGATGCTCGGCTGGCTGGCGGAACGCTTCGGCCCGGCCCGCGAACCGGATGGCGAGATCACCCAGGATCACATGGACATCGCCGCCGCGTTGCAGGCGATGCTCCAGACCTGCCAACTGCATGTGGTGCGGCACTTCAAGCGCGAAACCGGCTTGGGCAATCTTTGCATGGCGGGCGGCGTGGCCTTGAATTGTTCCGTGAACGGCGTGCTTCGGCGGAGCCGCTTGTTCGATCACCTGTTTGTTCAACCGGCGGCGGGCGATGACGGCTGCGCCTTGGGCGCGGCGTTGTATGCCCAGCAGTTGCAGGACCCGAAATTCAAGCCGCGAAAAATGACGCTGCCGTTGTGGGGGCCGGAATTTGGGGAGGGCGAAATCAGAGCAGCGCTCGCTCGCCAGGCGGACTGCGTCTGGACCAAAGCCGGATCGTTCGATGAACTTTGCCGGCAAGTCGCGGAACGTCTTGCCGCCGGGGAAGTCGTCGGCTGGTTCCAAGGCCGCATGGAGTTCGGGCCGCGCGCGTTGGGTAGCCGGAGCATATTGGCCGATCCGCGCGACCCCGGCATGCGGGACCGCATCAACAGCCTGGTGAAGCAGCGCGAAGGGTTTCGTCCATTTGCGCCGGTCGTCACGAACGAGGCGGCGGGACAGTATTTTGAAATCGTTCCCGGCGACGAGGAGGCTTTTGCACACATGCTCTATGTCACGCAGGTTCAGTCCGATTACCGGCAGGCACTCCCGGCGGTCACGCACGTGGACGGATCCGCCCGGGTGCAGACGGTCTCCGAGGAGCACAATCGCCGGCTGTGGAAACTGCTGAAGGCTTTCGAAGCGGGCACCGGCCTGCCCATCGTCCTCAACACTTCTTTCAACGTCAAAGGCGAGCCGATCGTTTGCACCCCTCGGGAGGCGCTTAACACATTTCGGAATGCCCATCTGGACTTGTTGGTTCTGGGGGATTATCTGGTCGAACCAAAGCGCGAACCCTCGGCGCGGCGCGAACGTGAAACCGAGCCGGCCCCGGCATTGGCAAAGTAATTCCATTTTGCCCTGCCGCCGGCCGCGGCAACGGATTTTTTTTAACCACCTGAATCAACAACCGAACCCCGCATCATGAATGCAATTGAGCGCCAGAAGACTTATTGGTTGAGCCAGCTGTCGGAGCCGCCGCCGCCGCCCAGGCTGCCGCAGGACAAAGACAGTCCGCCGGTTTCATCCTTCCTCCGCGAAACGGTGTCCACGACGCTCGCACCGGAAGCCTGGCGCGGAGTCACAGCTTTGGCGGCGCGTGCGGAAACGACGGCGTCCGCGGTGCTGCTGGCCGCGCTCAATACACTCTTGCTGCGCTACACCGGTCAAACAGATTTTGTCATTGGCACGGTGCTCAAAGCGGACTCCGCGCCGCAGCATCGTGCAATCGTGGCGTTGCGCACGCGGTTGGCGGGCCACCAGACGGCGCAGGATCTGGTGCGGCAAATCGCCGCGTCCCTGCGCGCGGCGGCCACGCACGCGGATGTGCCGTTCGGCACCGTGCTGGAAATGCTGGAACCGGCGACGGGCACGGCGTCGGCAAA
This sequence comes from Verrucomicrobiia bacterium, assembly GCA_035577265.1. Lineage (GTDB taxonomy): Bacteria > Verrucomicrobiota > Verrucomicrobiia > Limisphaerales > UBA11358 > UBA11358. The sequence continues at coordinate 16,386 of DATLVR010000119.1, forward strand.
TGTATTCACCGTGGCGCTCGTTTTCGAGGAGCCGGAAAACGACCCGCGTCCGGTTGACGCCGGCGGCGAGTATCTGATGGCTTGCGCGCTGGTGTGGCGCGCGCGCGAAGCCGGCGATGGTTTGGAAATAAGTTGCGACTATGACGCCGAACTTTTTACCGCCGCGACCGTGGCGCGGCTCGCCGGGCATCTCGGGAATTTGCTGGCTGCGATGACCGGCGATCCGCACACGACGCTCGAACGGCTGAATCTGCTGGGCGCAGCGGAACTCCGGCAGTTGCTGGTGGAATGGAATGCGACCGCCGCCGAACCTCCAAAAGCCACCTGCATTCATCAGCTTTTTGAAGCACAGGCGCGGCGGACGCCCGAAGCCGTCGCCGCCATCTGCCGCGACCGCGAGCTGACGTATGCAGCATTGAATGAGCGCGCCAATCAGGTCGCGTCGCATCTGGCAAAACTCGGTGCGGGCCCCGACGTGCTGGTCGGCCTGTGCGTCGAGCGCTCGCTGGAAATGCTGGTGGGCTTGCTGGGAATCCTGAAATCCGGCAGCGCTTATCTTCCGCTTGACCCGGCGTATCCTGCGGGGCGGCTCGCCTACATGATTGAAGATTCGCGCGTCAACGTGCTGCTCACGCAAGACCACTTGATGGCGGCGCTGCCGCCCGGCGGCGCGCGGCGGACGCGCCTGGATGCGGACTGGCCTTTGATCGCGGCCGAGCCCTCCGAAAACGTGGATCGCCGCGTGGCCGCGCACCATCTGGCGTATGTGATTTACACTTCGGGTTCCACCGGCCGGCCCAAAGGCGTCATGGTCGAACACGGCAACGTGCTCAATTTTTTCACCGGAATGGACGCGCGCATTTCGCACGGCCCCGGCTCCACGTGGCTGGCCGTGACCAGTCCGTCGTTCGACATCTCCGTGCTGGAACTGTTTTGGACGCTGGCGCGCGGTGTCAGGATTGTGATCTACGCGGGCGATGAAGCGCCCGGTTCCGCAAGTGCGGACCGCAGGGCGTTTTCAGCATCGCCGATGGATTTCAGCCTCTTCTATTTTTCATCCGATCAAGTTGACGGCCCGGGCGGCGCTTACCGATTGCTCACCGAGGGCGCGCGGTTTGCCGATGAACACGGGTTCGTTGCGGTGTGGACGCCCGAACGGCATTTCCACGAATTCGGCGGATTGTATCCAAACCCCTCCGTCACCAGCGCGGCGCTGGCCATGATCACCAAGCGCGTGCAAATCCGTTCGGGCAGCGTCGTCGCGCCGCTGCATTCACCCATTCGCATCGCCGAGGAATGGTCGGTGGTGGACAACCTTTCGAACGGGCGCGCGGCCATTTCGTTTGCGTCCGGCTGGATGCCGGAAGACTTCGTGGTCAGCCCGGCCAATTACGCCCAGCGCAAAGAAATCATGCTCCGCGACATCGAGATCTTCCGCCGGTTGTGGCACGGCGAACGCGTGCCGCTGCCGGGGCCGCTGGGCAACGACGTGGCGGTCCGGATTTTTCCCCGGCCGGTTCAACGCGAACTGCCGTTGTGGCTGACGGCCTCCGGCAATCCCGAAACGTTTCAGATGGCGGGCAAGCTGGGCATGAATCTGCTGACGCATCTGCTGGGCCAGAGCATCGAGGAAGTGAGCAAAAAGATTGAGCTTTACCGGCAGGCCTGGACGGAGGCCGGACACGCCGGTCGTGGCTGCGTCACGCTGATGCTGCACACGTTCGTGGGCGACAGTTTGGAGTCGGTCAAGGCCGCGGTTCGCGGGCCGCTCATTGAATATCTGCGCAAGTCGGCGGATTTGATCAAAGGCTACGCCTGGGCGTTTTCCGCCTTCAAGCATCATTCCAAATCCAGGGAGGAACTGGACTTCAGCCTGCTGTCGAAGGACGAAATGGACGCGCTGCTGGAGCATTCCTTTGAGCGCTATTTTGAAACCAGCGGACTGTTCGGCACGCCCGCAAGCTGCGTAAAAATCATCGCGGGCTTGAAGGCGAATGACGTGGACGAGGTCGCGTGCCTGATTGATTTCGGAGTCGATCATGAAACGGTGCTGGAGCATTTGAAGCAGCTCGAGGTGTTGCGTCAGGCGGCCGGCACTGGCGCGGAGGTCCAGCCGGCGGACTATTCGATCGCGACCTTGATCCAGCGCCATCAGGTGACGCATCTGCAATGCACGCCGACGATGGCCGGCATGTTGCTGGCGGAGGAACGGACGCGCGACGCCTTCACGCGCTTGCAATGCCTGATGATCGGCGGTGAAGCTTTTCCCGCGCCGCTCGCCGCGCAACTGAAAACAATTGTCAAAGGCGAAATCATCAACATGTATGGGCCGACCGAGACCACGGTCTGGTCCAGCACCTACCGGATTTCGTCGGAGCCGGGCCGCATTTCCGTGGGCCATCCCATCGCCAATACCGAGATGTATATTCTGGACCAAAATCTTTTGCCGGTGCCGGTCGGCGTCACCGGTGAATTGATGATTGGGGGCGCGGGCGTGGCGCGCGGTTATCTCGGCCAGTCCGAACTGACCGCCCAACGGTTCATTCACAATCCATTTCAGCACAACGGCGACACCCGGCTTTATCGCACCGGCGACCTCGCCCGGTATCTGCCGACCGGGGATATTGAACTGCTGGGCCGGACGGATCAACAGGTCAAGATTCGCGGCCATCGCGTGGAACTGGGCGAGATTGAAGCCATGCTGGGCGAGCATCCCACCGTGCACGAGAGCGTGGTCGTGGCCAGGGAAACCGCCAATGGCGACAGGCGCCTGGTGGCTTACGTCATTCCGCGCGACGGGCACATTCCGACGCAACGCCAGTTGCGCCAGTATGCACAGGAACGAATGCCCGATCACATGGTGCCGGCACACGTCGTGTTTCTGGCCAAGTTTCCCAAGACGCCCAACCAAAAAATCGACCGCAATGCCCTGCCCGCCCCGGACGCTGACGGGGCCGAAAACCAAGACAGCCTTGAACCGCCCGTGACGGAGGTTGAGAAAACCCTGGCTTCGTTGTGGAGCGAGCTGCTCGATGTTCAGCGCGTTGGCCGGCTGGACAACTTCTTCGAGTCCGGCGGTCACTCGCTGCTGGCCATGCAGCTGGTAAGCCGGGTGCGAACCCGGTTTGGTGTCGACTTGCCGCTGAAGCATTTGTTCGAGCGCCCGACCGTCGCCGGACTGGCCGAGGCCATTGACGCCTTGTCGTGGTCGGCCAGGACGAAATCGCCGGTTCAAGCCGCCCCCGAACGGGAGGAGGTCGAGGTATGAAGATTCTGGATTTTCTGGTCCTGCTCCGTGAACGCGATGTCCGGCTTTGGGTTGACGGCGAACGGCTGCGCTGCAGCGCGCCGCCCGGCGCATTGACGATCGAACTGCAACGCGCCATTCGCGAACGCAAGGACGAGATTGTGAAATTCCTGCGTCTGGCCGACTCCCTCGACCAGCCGCAGCGCGCCCTCGTGCCGTTGCAGCCGCAGGGAAATGCCATTCCCATTTTCGCCGTGGCCGGACACAACGGCGATGTCTTCTGTTTTCGCGCCCTCGCGCGGCATCTCGGCAACGACCAGCCGTTTTTCGGTCTGCAACCACCCGGACTCGACGGCGTTGAAGCGCCGTTGACGCGCGTGGAAGACCTGGCCGCTTGTTTTGCCGCGCAAATCCGCACGGCGCGGCCCGAAGGCGGTTGCGTCATCGCCGGCTACTGCGCGGGCGGAACGATTGCCTTTGAACTGGCACGTCAGCTGGTTCAAAGCGGCGCGCACGTCAGTTTTCTCGCCTTGTTTGGCAGCCCGTTTCCAACGTCCTACCGGTTTTGGCCGCGACTGCGCCAGGGTCTTGGCGAGGCGGCGGAGCGCGTGACGCGGCACGCCCGCAAGCTGATGTCGCTGTCGGCGGCGGAACGGAAAAAATATTTCGCCGAACGGCTGCGCAACTTCCAGGCGGAGCGCGCCACCCGGCGCGCCGCCGTGCAGGATCCGGTGTTCGTTTGGCGTGACCAGGTCGGCTGCGCCACGCTGGCGGCCATTCGGCATTATGTGCCGGGCAACTTCTCCGGCCGCGTGCGCTTGTTTTGGCCCGGCAAAGAATGCAATCACACCGCGCTGCTGCAATGGCCGGCCGTCGCGCCGGACATTGAAACATATTTCGGCCCGGCCGGCTGCAATGGCACGGTCATGCTCAACGAGACTTACGCGGCGGCGTTTGCCGAACTCTTCCGCCGTTCCGTGCCAGGAGCGCCGGATAGATCAATTGTCCAGCCCCAGCAGTCCGAGATACCGTCGCCCCGCTGGGAATCAGGCGCCATGAAACCATTGCCGTCTTGAAGCGGGCGGTCAGGCAAAGGAACAAAACCCCTTGGCGGTCAAACGCGATTACACACCATCATGCCGTTTCCATTGGCTCATCCGGCGGCGGTCTTGCCGCTGCGGCGACAATGCCCGCGAAGATTTAATTTTCCCGCGCTCGTCCTCGGCAGTCTCTGTCCCGATATCGGCTACTGCTTCGGCCACCTTCACGTCGCAAGATTTTCCCATCACTTTCTGGCGGGCGGTTTCGGATTCTGCCTGCCGGTGGGACTGTTGCTGGTGCTTCTGTTTTATCGGCTCCGCGGGCCCGTGATTCAACGGTTGCCCGCGCGTTACCGGCGGATTTTTGAGCCGCTCTGCCTGCGTCCCGCCGGTTCGTTTTGGGTCATTGTCATCTCACTGCTCGTCGGCGCGTGGACCCATATTCTTTGGGATTCCCTCACGCATGCCGATGGCTGGCTGGTCGGACATCTGCCCATCCTTCAAACCAGCGTGGGCCCGGGAAACGGGGCGTTCCTGATTTGCGATCTGCTGTATTCCATCAGCACCTTCGCCGGCGTCGCCTGGCTGGCTTGGGTGTATTTAAACTGGCTCGAATGCGCGGCGGGAACGCAACATTGGGTCTGGCCGGGATTCAAATGGATGTCCGTGGTGCTGCTTGCGGCATTCACGCTGCTGCTGTCCTTCGCCGGCCAGGGCCGGTTTTATTCGTTCGAGTTGAAAACCATCGCGCTGCTGAGCGCGCTGCTGGTGGCCGTGTTTTTTTCAGTCACCGGGTGGGCATTGCGCAACCGGCCGACGCCTAAACGGCGGAGTCCGGAGCGACGAGCCGACTGCCATTCCAGCGCTCAATTGGCCAAAGGAAATTAAGTTTCATTTTTTAGTGTTCATCATTCGTCATGCAATCAACCAAATCAAAACCTATGAAAATCGCCATCGTCGGACTTGGTTACGTCGGGCTGCCCTTGTCGCTGCAGTTCACCCGCTCCGAGGTCACTGTTTTGGGGCTGGACATTGACCCGGTCAAGGTGGCTTCGCTGAACCAGGGCACGAGCTACATCAAACACATCGAATCGTCCGCCATCGCCGAGGCGGTGGCGAGCGGACGGTTCAGCGCAAGCAACGACTTCGCGCGCATCCGGGAAGTGGAGGCCGTGATCATCTGCGTGCCCACGCCGTTGAACAAAAACCGGGAGCCGGACATTTCCTTCATCATCAACACCGGCGCGGCCATCGCACCTCATTTGTCGAAGGGAACGCTGGTGACGCTGGAATCCACGACCTATCCGGGCACGACGGACGAGGATTTGCGGGCCGTGCTGGAAACGGGTTCCGGGCTGAAGGCGGGCCGGGATTTTCATCTGGCCTTTTCGCCGGAGCGCGAGGATCCGGGCAACGGCCACAGCAAAGTGGAGCTGATTCCCAAGGTGATTGGCGGTTACACGCCCGTTTGCCTGGAGCGCGCCAAGGCGGTTTATGGCCAGGCCATCCAGACGCTGGTGCCGGTTTCCTCGTGCCGCGTGGCGGAGGCGACCAAGCTGCTGGAAAACATCTTCCGCAGCGTGAACATCGCGCTGGCGAACGAGCTGAAACTGATCTATGGCGCGATGGGCATTGACGTTTGGGAAGTCATCCAGGCCGCGAAAACCAAGCCGTTCGGCTTCATGCCATTCTATCCGGGACCGGGCTTGGGCGGCCATTGCATTCCGATTGACCCGTTCTATCTGACGTGGAAGGCGCGCGAGTTTCTGCAAAACACCCGGTTCATCGAACTGGCCGGCGAAGTCAACACCGCGATGCCGCTGTATGTGGTAAACCGCACGGCGGAGGCGCTCAACGCCCGGCGCAAGGCGGTGAACGGCAGCCGCGTGCTGGTCGTCGGCCTGGCATACAAACCGAACGTGGACGATGATCGCGAATCGCCCAGCTACGTCCTGATGAATCTCCTGGAGGAACGCGGCGCAGACGTGGCCTATTACGATCCTTATGTGCCGGTCATCCGCCCGACCCGCGAACATCCGGATTGGGCGGGAACGCGGTCGGTGAACTGGGATGCCGACACGCTGAAGCGGTTTGATGCGGCCATCGTCGCGACGCATCATCAGGCGATCAACTTCCAGGAACTCGCCGACTGGGCGCCGTGCATCGTGGACACGCGCAACGCCATGGCCGCCGCCAAAACCAAGCCGGACCAGGTTTGGAAAGCGTGAACCCACAGCACTCGCCGGCAGTATTATTGAGCCTTCCATTCGCGATTGATCTATGTGAGGCATCATCGGCTATGTCGGGAAAAAGGTGGCTTCACCCATCCTGCTGGAGGGACTGCGGCGGTTGGAATATCGCGGTTACGACAGCGCGGGCGTGGCAGTGCTGGACAAGACGGGTTTGGTGGTCCGAAAAAAATCGGGGAAAATTAACGAAGGCATCGCGCGCCTGTTGAATTCCGAACCGGCCGTCGGCAATCTTGGCATCGCGCATACGCGCTGGGCGACGCATGGCGTGCCGTCCGACAGGAATTCCCATCCGCATCTAGACGCTTCCGGCAAAATCGCGGTCGTCCATAACGGCGTCATTGAGAATCATGAGGCGCTCAAACAAAGACTGGCGCGCGGCGGCCACAAATTCAATTCGGACACGGAAGTGCTGGCCCATCTTATTGGCGGCCATTATGAAAAGCGCCGTGCCAGCAATGGACACAATGGTGACGCGCTCACGCAAGCTGTCGGCGCGCGGCGCGGTTCGCCGGTCATCATCGGCATTGGCAACGGCGAGCATTTTGTCGCCAGCGACGCCAACGCAATCGTCGGACACACGAAAAAAGTGGTTTATCTGAACGACTACGACGTGGCGAACGTGACGCCGGAACATTTCGACGTGCAAAATCTCGGCACGGACACGGCGAACGTGCAGACCAGCAAATGGAATTTTTACACGGAGACGCGGCGCGCGGCCAGCACGCGCACTTTATGCTAAAGGAGATTTACGAGCAGCTGCAGCCGGTCTTGAACGAGCTGCGCGGATGCATGGATTTCGATGCCGCCTCGGCCATTGCCGTCCGCCAAGTGCGCTTGGCAACCTCCGGGTCGATGGCCGTCAGCTATGTCCGAGCGATTTGCAGGTTAAGCACTGGTTGGCGGTGGGCCTCTTTCTTGGAATGGAGGATCGCAAGCGCCTCGGCTTCGTCCTTGGTGCGCAAGCTATGCCGTTTGCCCGTGGTGGTGTCTTCGGAGTAAAAAACTCCGGCTCGCCGAAACAGGATGAATTTCGATTTCATAGACTGGTTCTCTGAATCGAGAAACCAGTCCGGTTTCAGTCGCGTTTAAGAACGCGAGTTTCGGCGAGTTTCAGCAAATACTGGCAGGTAGTGGCGAATTGTAAGAGCGCTCGCCGGTTTACTGACAGTTTCACTGACAGTGGCCTTCCCAACCTTCGTTTGCCCTAATAAAACCAATTTTTTTAAGTTGGAGGCGAGGGTCGGAATCGAACAGAATTCAGGAGTTTTCTCAAAACTCATTACTCCGCAATTACCACCCAACCACCAGAGGCGTACAGCCTCATAACTAACGAACGCCAATGGAATTAGGCGTTTTCGTGTGTTTGTCAAGCACTCGACATTACGCATCCAATACCGATCAACTACTCACCCATTACACTTTTATCACTCGTTCACTGGCACTTTCACTGGCAATTGGGTTGTATCAGTTTGCTTTCAGCTTTGCCGCGATGCCCGCGACGTGCTTACCCTGAAAACGGGCCATCGTCAGTTCCTTGACGCTAGGCAGGCGAGAACCATCAGGAGCTGCAATTGTTCCAGCCCCGTACGGACTGCCCCCGCGCACTTCGCTAATATCCATCGTCTCAGGAATGGCGTAAGGCAGACCCACGTAAATCATGCCATGATGCAGCAAAGTGGGAATGGAGGTGAGAATGGTTGACTCATTCCCACCGCCTGTGCCAGTGCTGGTAAAAACGCTGCCGACTTTTCCAATGAGGGCGCCATTGAGCCACAAGCTTCCTGTCTGGTCGAGAAAGTTCCGCATCTGTCCGGCCATGTTCCCGAATCTCGTGGGAGTGCCAAAGATGATGGCATCGTATTGCGGAAGTTCATCCGGCGTCGCAAACGGCGCCTCCTGCTCAAGCTTCGCCCCGTATTGCTTGGCCACTTCGGGCGGCATCGTATCGGGAACGCGCTTTATCACCACATCGGCATTCGCAGAGCGAACGCCTTCGGCAACGGCCTTGGCCATGATTTCGATGTGGCCATACATTGAGTAATACAGGACGAGTATTTTTGTCATGATGTGTTTCCTTGTTCTTGGTTAATCTTTCTGCACCAAATCTTTTACGCCGTTGGGAAACATTGCGCGTGCGACTTCCACGGTGTCGCAAAATTCCCGCAGGAGCTTTATCCTTCCGTTTTCGGCAATGAGCCGGCCTCCGTAAAGCTGCCGGTAGCGGCGGCCCGTGTTTTTAATTACCGCGTCCACCTCGTATTCACCTGAGACGTGATTTTCGTCTTCACCAGGGAAGATTTGGATGTTCTTAAACTTAAAATTTTCAGCGCCATCCATGACGGGGGCAAAAAACCGCTTCAAAGCCTCCGGTCCCTGATGGCGGATCGGAAGGTTGACAGATCCGAAATAGGGAAATTCAATCCCGCCATCGTCCGCGAATAACGCTATCGCCCTTTCCATTTCACCCGCGGAAACGGCAGCGAGGTATGTTTCGAGGAGTTGCCTTGCTGTTTTCATATTTTTCAGATTTTCGGGTTGTGAGTTGATCTGGACACGGTGCTTAATGCGGCTTGGCGGTTTTCTTCCTCGAACGAGCATCGGATTGCGGCTCTCTTCCACGCTTCGCCGCTTCCATCAGTTCCCTTTCCGCTTGCAACCAGTGAAGCTGGTGATCACCGTGCCCGCCGCCGTTCTCAAGCCAGATGTGATACGCACGCTCCTCAATCTTTCCCCGCAAGCCCGCATCCGGAATTTCACCGTTGTTTTCGTTGGCATTTGCACTTGTTTTCATCTGGCACCACGTTTTTTGCATTTCGTCCACTCTGCGGACTTTTCCCAAACTATTCATAAAGACGCTAAAATTGGCTAATGCCGTGTTTTTGGTGTTGCTCATACTTTTGGTAATACCTAACGTGCAATCAATGGAACTTCGGCACCTGCGATATTTCGCCGCTGTCGCCGCTCACGGGAGCTTTAGCCGGGCGGCAAACCAGTTGCACCTGACGCAACCGGCCTTGAGCCGCCAGGTAAAAAACTTGGAAGAAGAAATTGGCATTGCTCTCATAGTTCGCGGCCAAAACGCCATTTCCCTGACTTCGGCAGGGGAGGCCTTTTACGAAGAAGCGAAGGATATTCTGGCTCGGGTGGACGTCGCGGTGCGAAGAATCAAAACACGCCCGCCAGGAGAGAAGCTACGCATTGGGTATGTTCATTCCCTCACTGCCGGGATCATGCCACGGGTCGTTGAGCGCTTCCAGTCTAACAACAAGGATGTTTTTCTTGAGCTCTCCGATCTCACGACCGAGACGATGTGGCAAAGAGCCGCCGCCGAACAAATTGACATCGCAATCCTTCCCAAAAGTTTGGAAGTGCGCTTCAAAGGGTTTCAATGGGTGGAACTGCAACGGCTCGCACCAGTGCTCGTGGTTTCGAAGAAAAACCCGCTCGTCAAATTGACCAGGATTCATCCCGAAAAGCTTCGTGATAAAATGCTGCTCGGCTTGGGCGCTGACAAGTACCCGGAATATGTTCCGCGACTTCAAGCCATTCTCAAGCCATTTGGAGTTAAGCCGCAATTGCTCAATCACACCTCAGAAGACATTGCCGCGCTGTTCATCGCCCTTGAGGCACAGGCAGGCATGGCTGTTTTAACGGAGGGCGTTTTGCCCATGCTTCCCGCAACCCTCACGGTGATCCGCTTCTCACCCGAACTAGCTCCGCTCCTGATTGCAGCGGGGACACCAACGCTCCGGCCCAATCCGCATTCCGAGGACTTCCTAAAAATCCTGTTGGAGGAAATAAATAGATACGCCCGTCGCAAAAAATAGCAAGTTGGCCGAGGTGCAAATCGCCACGGTCCGCAATCAAGTCTTGCGTTCCTTGTTTGCCGACTTGGAGAACTCCAGCATCTTCAAGCCTGTTCCCCTCCACGATCCCAACGAATTTGTACGTGAACAAATCCTCGGCTGAGAACAAACAATTGTTATGAAGGCTCAAATTCCTGAAATTATCGAAATTTATTTTCGGGCAAGCAACGCCAACGATGTCGAAACATTAGTATCCTGCTTTTCAACCGATGCGATTGTTATTGGCGAGGATGAAACTCATCGGGGCACCGCCGCCATCAAGGGATGGAGTGTAAATGTGAGAAAGAAGTATGAATTCAAGGCTGAGGTTCTGCGAGCGATTGAGAAACCAGGTGCTGTCGTTGTGACGGCGAAACTCTCCGGAACATTTCCAGGAAGTCCCGTCGACTTGGATTTCAAATTCACGCTTAAGGGAAAACAGATCTCGTCGCTGGAGATCGGTTAGCAAGCGTCGGCATCGAGACTGTAGAATTTCGGGGATCAACTCGCAGCAAAACTCCTCGAACCTCATTGGCTGCCCGTAGCGCGGAATATTTCAATCAGAGGATGTTAGCGCTTGGATTTATTGGCCTCATTTTCGTAAGCTCGAAGAATCCCGATAACCATCGGCCCAAATTTTTTCTTCAACTCTGCGCATCGCGTCGAGTTCTTGAGTTCAACGCCTTTTCGTTCGCTACGGATCAGGCCGGCTTCCCGAAGAATCTTGAAATGTTGCGACAGTGTGGACTTGGGAAGCTTTAAGTTGCCATTGGACAAAAAGGCGGTGCAGTTCATGGCGCAGTCAGCCTGTGCCAGTTCTGCGTAGATGCGGACGCGGACGGGATCGGAGAGGGCATACAGAATGCCCGGCACGGTTATTTCATTCAAAGCCGGATGATAAAGTGGCCGCATAAAAAAACATTATCACGATTTGACAATATAGTCCAGTTGTTCAATGTTACTGAACAATGGAACTAAATGGCTGCGTGAAACCACCGGTTCAACCGCAAACATGAAAAAAACATGCAAACATCAGCAGGAACCGCTGCGGGCAAATTGAATGGGAAGGTCGCCGTCATCACGGGTGGCACTGAAGGAATAGGCTTTGCTGCGGCACGACTCTTCGTCAGGGAAGGCGCGTTTGTCTTCATTACAGGCCGCCGCCAGAAGGAATTGGACGAGGCCGTGAAGGCGATCGGAAGCAATGTGCATGGCGTTCAGGGAGACATTGCGAATCTGGCCGACCTGGACCGCCTCTACGATACCGTCAGCAAGTTGAAGGCGCGGATCGATGTGCTTTTCGCCAACGCTGGCGTCGCTGAATTCTCTCCGTTGGCAAAGGTCACGGAGGCGCATTTCGACAAACTTTTTAATATCAATGTGAAGGGAACGCTGTTCTCCGTGCAAAAGGGTCTTCCGCTCTTGAATGATGGTGGTTCCATCATTTTGACGGGCTCCGTTGCGGGTTCCAAAGGAACGGCTGCGTTCGGTGTTTATGGAGCGACAAAAGCGGCGCTTCGATGCTTTGTGCGCGGCTGGACCGTGGAACTCAAGGACCGGCGAATCCGCTCAAATGTCCTGAGTCCTGGGCCAACCGATACTCCGGTCATTGATCAACAACCCCCGGACGCCATCGCTAGGATTGTGTCCACCATCCCGATGGGACGCATGGGCACGCCAGAAGAAATCGCCAAGGCGGCTTTGTTCCTAGCGTCGGATGATTCCAGTTTCGTCACGGGCATTGAACTGTTTGTTGATGGCGGCAGGGCACAAATCTAATCAACTCTTTTTAAGGAAAACTAAATCTATGAAAACTCAACCTTCCTTCATTGACCTGACACAACGTCCGCCCCGGAGCTTTCGCGCTCGTTTGGGCAACTACGTCATTCTGGCGCGCATGCTCGACAAAGGCCGGGCGACCCTCGCCAGGAAAAACGGCGATTACAAATACAATTCCGGCACCGACCAGCACCTGACCAAGTTTTTGGGTTTCGATCCCAAGGCCCTTTTGAAACAATTGGCCGCCGGCAAAGGTGACGGCGAAATCCTTGAATGGGTTCAAACCCATTCCAAAACGCCGCGCGCGCCGTGGGAAATCGAAGCATGGTCTGCATTCATGGAAAAACGCGGGCCGGACAGCGACGCGGAAACGCTCGAACTTTTTGCCGGATATGTCGCGGAATTTAGCAAGGCCCGCGAGGACATCAAAACATGGTTTGACGCCATCGAACTCGATGACTACGTCAGCTTCGGAGGAAAAGCGTAAATCCCGTTACGACCCAATCGTCAACATCAACATGAAAGGCATTTTATGCGACAATTGCAACTATTGGCTCACGGCAAACCTTCGGATGTCATACAACTGAACACGGTCGCCGAACCCCCTCTTGGCCAGGAGGATGTTCTCATCTCGTTGGAGGCGGCCCCGCTTAATCCATCGGACTTTCTGCTGGTCCGTGGGATGTACGGCGTCCAGCCAACCTTCCCATCCCCGGTCGGTGCGGAAGGTGTTGGCCGAATCACCCAAATGGGCTCGAAGGTTGATCGTGCTTTGCAGGGTAAGCGAGTCCTCATTCTGCCGACATACGAGCAAGGCACGTGGGCAGACCGCGTTGTTGTCCCGGTGCGCAACATCGTGCCAATAAGCGATGAAGCAGACCCCCTGCAACTGTCGATGATTGGGATCAATCCCGCCACTGCCTATCTCTTGCTAAGCCGATATGTTTCTCTGATGCCCGGCGACTGGATTGGTCAAACGGCAGCCAACTCAGCCATGGGAGAGTACGTCATCAAGCTGGCGAAGCTCGCAGGGGTCAAAACACTGAACGTCGTCCGTCGGCAAGAGGCCGCCGAACAAGTCCGCCGGTTCGGAGGCGACTGTGTCGTCCACCAGGGCGACGACCTGCAAAAGGACATTGAGCGGGCTCTTGATGGCGAGAGGCTTAGCCTCGTCCTCGATACGGTCGGAGGAACTCCGGTCGGGGAATTGGCCAAGGCGCTCAAGCCTGGCGGCTCGGTTGTTGTTTGCGCCCTTCAAAGTGGGGAGTTCCCAGCCATTTCTCCCAAAGACCTTATCTACCGTGGTCTTGGCTTGCACGGATTCTGGCTCATCAATTGGATTCGCAACGCGCCGCGTGCAGAGATCAAGGAGATTTACCAGAAACTGGGCGCCTTGGTAGCTGATGGATCGCTCTCCGCGGCAGTCGAGCATGTGTATCCGCTCGAACAGTTCAAGGACGCATTCGAGCATTCGTTGAGATCGAATCGAGACGGAAAAATACTGTTCAAATTTGGTGGCAGCAACACGGCACATCACAAAAAATGAAAAATATATGAGCAATAACAATGGACAAAAACTGGCGGGCAAGGCCGCAGTAATCACCGGCGGTTCGCGCGGAATAGGCGCGGCGATTACCAAGCGACTGGCAGCCGACGGGGCAAGCGTGGCGTTTACTTACAGCAAGGGCGCTGATGCGGCCGCTTCGGTCGTGACGGAGATCGAGCGTTGCGGCGGAAAGGCAATCGCGATTCAGGCGGATGCTGCCGATGCCGAGGCCGTCAAGGCCGCGGTCGAAAAGACCTTCGCGACCTTCGGCCGACTGGATATCCTGGTGAACAATGCCGGCACGGCCATTCCGAAGCCGTTCGAGGAAGCAATGCTGGAGGAGATGGATCGCGTGATTGACATCAACAGTGCCTGACTTCGGACGGCGTCCTCCCCATGGGTTTTTAGCAGCAGCTCGAGTTGCGCATTTAACCCGGTCAGTTTATCTCTTTGCTGCTCCGTCTCCAGCCGCTTCTCCGTTAACGATTTTTCAGCAGATCCCAGAGTTTTACCCGCGCACTCATAAATGGTTTTGCTTTCGGTTTCCTGTTCTTCATTCTCGCTTAATTTTTTCTCCAACGCCTTCGCAGAGGATTTGGCGTTAGCTTTATCTTCCGGAGCTGACACATCTGACGCAACCGCCGTGAGACGTTCGACGCTGGCATTGGCGGCGGTGAGTTCATTTAAGGCATTTTGTAGTTCTTCGGCGATATCCTCCGCTCCCATTCCGTCCAGTTCGGCCTGGGCGGCTTTAATTTGGGAGCTGATCTCGTCACGGCTCGCATGAGCTTCCACCGCCTCTTTCGTGGATTGAATTCCCATTGAATCAAGAAAGTCCTAGAGAGCTTTTAAAGTCTCGGCTTCGGTCTGGCGCGCCTCGGCGAGACTGGTGCCAGCCCGGAATCGAACAAGCACACGCCGCACAAGCCTTCCGGCCCGAACCCGCCCAGCGGCCCGCCACAGCGCGGACACACCCGCCTAGCGGGCTCCACGATCGTGGATGGCGTTTTGATGGTATTCATCTGCTGCGTTACTACGGGAAAACCCGGGAATTGTTACGCGGCCGCCAATAACCGCACCAAACGCAAAGGGGCGCGGACTTCAGTCCGCTTCACCATCCACACCAACAGCACGTGCGGGAGATCCGAGGCAGTGCGGCGTCTCAGCGGAATAAATTCCGCGCTCCAGTTTGCCTGTCCGTTGGCCCGGCCCTTCTCTGTGCGCTTTGCGTTCTTTGCGGTTCAGCCATCAACTGCTCAACAGCGATCGCAGGTGCCGCAACTCTGCGTCCAATTCTTCGGGTGAGGAAACCGTCTTCAACACTTCCAGCCGCAACTGTTCGCGAAAACGGTTCCGCAAACGATGCACCGCCACCTTGAGCGCGTTTTCCTCGACTTTCAATCGCGCCGCCACTTCCGCATAAGTGCCAGGATTCCCATCGCCCCACACGAAGGACTTGAATTGGGCGAACTCGGCATCACACCCGGCCTGCGCATACTCCACGCCCAATTGATTCAACACGTTTTCCAACAGTATCCCGGCCCAACGTTTCTCGTAAATCCGGTCGGGCGTCAGATTTTCCGCTGGCTCATGGCGGTAGCGTTCTTCGGGATCATAGTCGTCCCAACTGATGATCCGTTGTCCCCCGCCGCGTTTTTGGGTGCGGAGCTTCTCCCATTCATCGGCGAGGAAATGTTTCAGCGAGGTCAGGAGAAAAGAACGAAACCGGCCCCGCTCCGGGTCGGCGCGTTCCAGATATTTGCGTTCGAGAAAGCGGGCGAAGAACTGCTGGGTCAAATCCTGCGCGTCCTCCGGCCCCCAGCCCAGCCGCCGCACATGAATGTAGAGCGGATACCAATAGGCACGGCACAAGGTTGCGAGGGCTTCCGTCGCCTGGGGCGAGTCGTTCTCGCCCGCCTGAAGCACGAGACTCCAGTGAGTGGTGTCGAACACCGCCACCCGACTCCCGTTTTCCGGCTCCGCAGGTTTATCCCTGGCCATAAATTGCGCTTCGGTTCGTGTATTAAATAGATTATTGTACATATTTGGAAATCTAATTCGCGCTGGAATAGAAACCAAGGCTGTCTGGCTCAGAGGGAAATGCCACGGTTGGCTCCACCATTTTCAATGCATCGAGTCTTGCATCGATGAGATTCGAGCCGCTTAGGCTCCACCATTCTAAACCGCCCGCCAATGTTGATTCAGTTCAATGTTGGCGGGATTTTGATTAATTGGGACAGCCGCAGCTGGACTTTCGGGCCGAGTCTTTCGCTGCCGATTTTCACGGGCGGACGCAACCGGGCGAATTACAAATTCGCGCAGGCGGCCTTTCAAGAATCCACCGCGCTATATCGCCAGCAGGTGCTGGTGGCCTTTGGGGAAGTGGAGAATAGCCTTTCGGGGATTTATCATTTCGCCGTCCAAGCCGAGGCCACGCAACGCGCCGTCACCAGCGCCCGCCGCGCCACCGAACTGGCCACCGACCGCTATCCAGGAACTTGTGGCGGGTGTCGCACCTGTCAAAAATCCACTGGCGAGCGTAAATAAAGATGAAGGCCGTTAAAATAACCGGGTGCTTTTTATGAGCGGGTGCTCGATTTGAACAGCTCAATTCTGGTTTATTTTGACTTTTCATCCGCTGAAAAATGAGAGTAAATGAAATTGCGGATCATCATTTCATACCGTAAATATTCTTCCGAAGGGATGGATATGGGTTACCGAACGGTCGCGGGTGATGATATGACTAACTGTCTGCAACATATTAGGAGAGTCTGTGAATGAGACGATCGAATTTTTGGTTCGCCATGGTGCCATGGTCCTGTTCGCGGTGGTTTTTGTCGAACAGGTGGGGGTTCCCCTGCCTGCGGCTCCGTGGTTGCTCGCCGCAGGTGCTTCGGTCGGTTCAGGCAAAATGAATTGGGCGGTGGCGCTCTGCGCCGCCACGGTTGGCTCGTTGTTGGCCGATTTGATCTGGTTTTATCTGGGCCGCTACCGGGGCCAACAGGTCTTAAGCCTGCTCTGCCGCATCTCATTGGAACCGGACTCGTGCGTTCGCCGAACCCAGAACCTTTATACGCGATACAAGATGCGAGGAGTTGTGTTGGCGAAATTTATCCCTGGCTTGAGCACGCTGGCGCCGCCGCTGGCCGGTAATTCCGGTGCAAGCACTTTGCGGTTCCTTTTCTTTGATGGCTTGGGTTCGTTGCTTTACGGGGGAAGTTTTATCGTTTTGGGAGTTTTATTCAGCCACCAATTGGAGCAGATCATCAATGCGCTTGCCGGTCTGGGGCATGGTGCGCTTGGTGTCGTTGTTGGATTGGCTGCACTTTACGTCGGCTACAAGTATTTTCAGCGACAACGCTTGTTGAGCGAGTTGCGAATGGCAAAGATCACCGTGGATGAACTGCATCAAAAACAGGAGGCTGGTGAAACCCCCATTATTCTGGATCTTCGCTCTCAGATCGAACTTGAGCAGGACTCTTCACTCATTCGCGGCGCATTTCACATGACCATGGATGAGGTGCAGCTCCGTCATGAGGAGATTCCCCGCGACCGGGATATCATTCTCTATTGTTCCTGCCCGAACGAAGTGAGCAGTGCGCGCGTCGCCTTGCAACTCCACCGTAAAGGCATTTTGAGAGTCCGGCCTTTGTTGGGGGGAATCGATGCCTGGCGGGAACGTAATTACCCGACGGAACCTCGCAGCGAGAAGCGGGCCTTCGATGTTGGCCTGGAAAGCAAGGGGCCTCCCCTGTCGGAAAATAGTTGAGATAAACGGCAGCTTTGAAATAGTGTCATCAGATGGAGTAAAATATCTATGAAAACAAAATCCCTTGAAAAATCGAAGCGTCCGACTTTTGTCATTCGCGTTCACCTGACGGACGGTTCGGTGGAATCCTTCGCGCAAACGGACGCGATTGAGGCGCAAAAGCTCTGGGACAAAATCGAGCCATCACGTTTGTTCGCCGCATCGCGGCTGGTTATCGCAGGTGAATATTCCAAGTCGGTCTTCGTCACCGCCCACATTCTGCGGGTGGATTTCATCCAGGAAACCAACGAGTGCTGGCAGTTTCCCGGCGGTTTCTCGGATGTGGTGGAGCTGTCGGAAGAGGATTTCAGAAAGAACGCGCATTTGGATGAACCGGAACTCATGGCAGCGCGGGAGCAGCCCACGCCGGTCGGTGACCTCCTCGTATCGTTTCTCAAGCTGCAGATCACCGGAGCCAGGCCGCTCTATTTGATGATTGAATTTCCGGTGAAGCTGCCGGCCGAGAATCAGTCATTCATGCAATTCATGCTGTCGAAGAGTGGATTGCATATGCGGTTGTGCGGCGGTGGCATCGGCGTAATCAACCTCGCGCATCTCGCGGGTTACACCGTTTATCCCGGTGTGGCGCAAGTTCCCGCCGACAGCTGGGTTGCCGAACCACTACCTGAGAACTGACGCACACCGTTATGGCCAAACCTGTGATCTGGACAGTGGATGATGACCCGGACGTATTACGGGCTGTTGAGCGCGATTTGCGCCATCAATATGGTGATCGTTACAAAGTCATCTCCGCCGATTCCGGCGCGTCCGCGCTTGAATCGGTGAAGCGATTGAAATTGCGCAATGAACCCGTGGCGCTGTTTCTCGTAGATCAGCGAATGCCGCGCATGTCTGGCGTGGAGTTCCTGGAAAAGGCGATCGAGTTTTACCCGGATGCCAAACGCGCGTTGTTGACGGCTTATGCGGACACCGACGCCGCTATTCGCGCCATCAACAGCGTGCAGATCGATCATTACTTGATGAAGCCTTGGGATCCTCCGGAAGAACGACTCTTTGGCGTGGTGGATGATCTGCTCGATGATTGGCAGGCGTCTTATCGTCCGGTGTTTGAAGGCGTGCGCGTGATCGGCCATCGCTGGTCGCCCCAGTCCAATGAGATCCGTGACTTTTTGGGGCGCAACTTTGTGCCGCATCAATGGCTCAACATCGAGACGGATGAAAGCGCCAAACAGCTTCTCGCCACCACTGGCAGCGCCGCCGCGTTATTGCCAGTGGTTGTCTTTCCAGACGGATCCTTTCTGGTGAATCCTTCCACTGCTGAAATCGCCCGGAAACTCGGATTGAAGACCAAGGCGGAATGTCCCTTCTACGATTTGGTGGTCGTCGGCGCCGGCCCGGCCGGTCTGGCCGCGGCAGTTTACGGAGGCGCCGATGGCCTGCATACGTTGTTGATTGAACGGGAGGCTCCCGGCGGGCAGGCGGGCCGGAGCTCGCGTATCGAAAACTACCTGGGCTTTCCCGCGGGACTCAGTGGTTCGGATCTCGCCCGGCGCGCGGTTGCGCAGGTGCACCGTTTTGGCGTGGAAATCCTCGCGCCGCAGGAAGCCACCGGCGTCCGGATCGAAGGCTCAACCCGTGTGCTGACGCTATCAGACGGGTCGGAGATTGGCTGCCGCGCACTGCTGATCGCCAGCGGCATTGCCTTCCGAAAACTGAATGTGCCTGGATTGGATAAACTGAATGGCGCCGGGGTTTATTACTATGCACCCATGTCCGAGGCGTTCTCATATAAGGACGGGGACATCTATATCGTCGGCGGCGCCAATTCAGCGGGCCAGGCTGCGATGTATTTTTCCAAATTCGCCCGCCAGGTCACGATGCTGGTGCGTGGCGATTCCTTGTCGGACACCATGTCGCAGTATCTCGAAAATCAGATTGCCGCGACAAAAAACATCACCGTGCGGATCAACGCCAGTGTCATCGCGGTGGAAGGCGTGGACCGTTGCGAGAAAATAACCATTCAAAACAACCAGACCCGGGAACAGGAAATCGTGTCCGCCAGTGCGCTGCTGATTTACGCGGGGGCGATTCCCCGCACCGACTGGCTCGCAGGAATCGTGGAACGCGATGCGCAGGGCTACCTGATCACCGGCCAGCATCTGATGCGCGAGGGGCGACGTCCGAAGGGATGGCCGGCGGATCGTGATCCGCTCTATCTTGAAAGCAGCGTTCCCGGAATTTTTGTTGCCGGCGATGTTCGCCATCGGTCCGCCAAAGGCGTCACGTCCGGCGTCGGCGAAGGAGCGATGGCCGTGAAGCTGGTTCATGAATATCTTGGCCTTTTATGATTACAGATCCGGCCACGCTCCAGCAGGTCCGTTCCACTCCGCTCTTCTCGGAGTTGGACAGCACGCACCTCAGCTGCATCGAGCCGGGCGACATCATCAACCTGGCCAACGGGACCGTTTTGATTTCCGAAGGTGAACGATCCCCGTTTTTCTTTGTGGTTCTCGAAGGCGAAATTCGTCTCTCGCGGACCTATGACCGTCAGACGGTTCTGATGGGCGTCATCAAGTCTGGTGAATACACCGGGGAAATCACGCTTCTGCTGGACATTGCCTGGATGGCGACGGCGCGGGTGGGAAAACCAGCCAAGTTGTTCCGGCTCGGCCAGGAGGATTTCTGGCACATGATGGGCACCTGCCGCTCCGTCGCCCGGAAAATTTTTTATAGTGCGGCGAACAAGGTGCGCAACCTGGAAGGCTATTCGCTGCAACGGGAAAAGCTCACCTCGCTTGGCACCATGGCGGCGGGCCTGGCGCACGAACTCAATAATCCGGCGGCGGCGGCACGCCGGGCGGCCGCACATCTGCAGGAAACCACCGACAAAATCCAGACGCTCCTTTGTCAACTGACGCGAACGCTCGAACACGAACAGATGCGGCATATGGTGACTGCGTCACAGGATGCTTTGGAGCGTTTGAAGCTGGCGCCAGCACTTGACCACCTTGAACGCAGCGATCGCGCAGATGCCATTGCCATCTGGCTCGAAACCCATGGCGTGGCGGCGGCCTGGGAAATCGCTCCGGTCTTCGTCAACGCCGGCGTGGACATCGCCTGGCTCGAGGAATTCGCGGGCAAGCTTCCGCCAGCAAACCATCCGGAGGCCCTGGGCTGGCTGGAGGCCCGCTTAAGCTTGAAATCGCTGATTGGCCAGGTCGAGCAAAGTGCCGGACGGATTTCGGAACTGGTCAAGGCGGTCAAATCCTATTCCCGCATGGATCAGTCTGCGATGCAAGAGGTGGACATTCATGATGGCTTGGAGAGCACGTTGACCATGTTGGGCCACAAATTGAAAAGCATCACGCTCATTCGGGCGTATGATCGATCCGTGCCGCGCATCATGGCTTACGGCAGCGAACTCAACCAAGTCTGGACCAATCTGATTGATAACGCGATTTATGCCGTTAATGGCACCGGCAAAATTTGCATTGGAACCTGCCTGGAGGATAATCAATTGGTTGTCGAAATTGTGGACAACGGTGCCGGCATTCCCCCGGAGATCCAGCCGCATCTGTTCGAGCCGTTTTTTACGACCAAGCCGGTGGGCACCGGCACCGGCCTGGGCCTGATCATCAGCAATCGCATCGTGGCCGATCGTCATGGCGGCGAAATCGAATTTGAATCCAAGCCGGGCGAGACCCGATTCAAAGTCCGTCTGCATCTGGCTCATCCCGCAGACCCTGTGAAATGAATAGTGCTGCCACAACGGATTTGGAAACCGACGTGCATTGGATGCCGGATGGTTCCGCCCGGGTCGTGCTTCGTGGCTGGCTGACCACACAGACCACCGTGGATTGCTGGCATCAACTGGAGCGCGACTTGCGGGGCGCAAAAATTACCACTCTCGAAGTGGATGCGAGCGGTCTGCAATTATGCGGCGGTGCGGGCCTTGCCTTGCTCCGCTACCTTAACATGGGGAAGATGACGCCGCAGGCCAGCGTTTCGGTGACCGGCCTGGGGACAGAGCTGGACCAGATGTTTCGCGGATTCACGGCGGAAGACTACGAAGCTTTTCGTCCATCAGTGAAGCTCAAATGCCAATCGTTGCCCGCAGAGACGGGAGCCGCCGTCAGACAAACCGCCGCCGATTTACGCGAGGTGGTGGCGTTCATCGGCGAAATCGTGGGCAAGCTGCCAACAACCATTTGGAACCGTAAACGTATGCGCTGGCCGGAAGTGCGCCGGGTGTTTGAGCTGGCCGGCGCAAATGCGGTGCCCATCACTTCGCTGATCAGTGTGCTGGTCGGACTGATCATCGCCTTCGAGGCGGCCGAGCAATTGGCCAAATTTGGCGCCCAAATCTACGTGTCCAACATGATCGGACTGGTGATGGTGCGGGAACTCGGACCGTTGCTTGCGGCCATCATGCTGGCGGGCCGTTCCGGGTCGGCGTTTGCGGCGGAAATTGGAACGATGAAGGTGAATGAGGAATTAAACGCACTGGAAACGTTCGGCCTCGATCCGGTCCGGTTCCTGGTTATCCAACGCATCACCGCCGGGATTATGCTGACACCACTGCTGACATTTTATGCCACTTTGATGGGACTCTTGGGCGGGATAATGGTCACGCTTGGCCTCGGCTTTCCGCTTTCGCTGATCATCAGCCAATTGGCGTCCACCGTTCATCTGAGTGATGTCGCCCTGGGCATTGTCAAGGGCGTGGTCTTTGGTGCGATTGTCTCCGGAGTCGGTTGTTTGCGTGGCCTGCAAACGCAGCAGGGACCGAGTGCCGTCGGCGTTTCCACCACGCGCGCGGTCGTGACCAGCATCCTGTTGATCGTCATCGCCGACGCCGTTTTCTCAATCCTCTTCTATGCCCTGAAGTCATGAGCCAGGAAACTGACATCATCATCTCGGTGCGTGGCCTCAAAATCGGCTACGGTGAGAGTGTCATTCTCAAGGATATCAATTTCGAGGTCCGGCGCGGCGAAGTGTTCGTGATTCTCGGCGGTTCGGGCTCCGGGAAAAGCACCTTGCTGAAAACGCTCATCAGTCTGTATGCCCCGCTTGAAGGGGAGGTCTTGATTTCTGGTCATAATCTGGTGACGGCTGATGACGACGAACGCATGGTGCTGCTCCGAAAAATCGGCGTTCTCTATCAAGGCGGCGCGTTGTTTGGTTCCATGACGTTGCTGGAGAATGTGCGGCTGCCGCTGGATGAATTGACGGGGCTGCCTGAACCATTGAAAGAGTTAATTGCCCTCTCCCGGTTGAAACTGGTTGGTCTTGGTGATGCCGCGCAAAAGATGCCGGCAGAACTGAGCGGCGGCATGCAAAAGCGGGCGGGCATCGCCCGCGCCATGGCGCTGGATCCACAAATCCTTTTCCTCGACGAACCTTCCGCCGGACTGGATCCAGTGACCTCCGCCGGACTGGATCAATTGATCATTGATCTGGCACATCATTTCGGAATCACCTTTGTTATCGTCACCCACGAACTCGCCAGCATTTACAATATCGCCAACCGCTGCATCATGCTCGATGGCCGGGCGCGAACGATTATCGCCGAAGGCAAGCCGGCCGAACTTCGAGCCCAAGCTTCCGACCCGTGGGTGCGCCAGTTTTTTAACCGCGAGCCGGAC
This sequence comes from Verrucomicrobiia bacterium, assembly GCA_035577265.1. Taxonomy (GTDB): domain Bacteria; phylum Verrucomicrobiota; class Verrucomicrobiia; order Limisphaerales; family UBA11358; genus UBA11358. Next base: position 39,509 of record DATLVR010000119.1, read on the forward strand.
GCGATACACGCGGCCCATCCAAACTGAATCTCATGAACCAGGCTACTAACAACTTTAAACTCGGCCTGTTCACGCTGGTCGGACTGCTTATTTTGATCGTTGGCGTGCTGACCTTTGGAGCGCGCAGTTATCTTAAACCGACCACCTTGTTTGAGACTTACGTCGCCGGCAACGTCACCGGGCTGACCGTCGGATCACCCGTTGAACTGCGCGGGGTGCAGGTGGGAAAAGTCACCCACATCGGTTTCTCCTGGATCGAATATCAACTGACGCAACCGAGCTACATCGTCGTGGAGTTTCAGGTGCAGAATCAAGTGTCGCCGGAACCGCCCGGCGAATTCCATTGGAGCCAGCTCAAAATAGAGGTTGAGCGAGGGCTTCGGGCACGACTCAAAAACAAGGATATCACGGGAACCACCATCTTATCACTCGAATATCTCGACCCGACCAATAATCCACCGGTGCAAGTTCCCTGGACTCCAAGGAATATTTACATCCCGGCGGCGCCGGGTCAATTCGTGGAAATCCTCGATTCCATCGAAAAGTCTCTGCGGAATGTTGCGCAAATCGATTTCGGGGACATAAACCGGCTGGTGCAGGATGATTTAAAATCGGCGGGACGCGTATTGGACAAGGTAGCTCAGGTGGATCTTCAAGGGTTGAGCACAAATGCCAACGCTTTGCTGGCCGAGTTGCGGGACAGCAACACCAAACTGCAATCGATCATAAAAAACACGGACGAAACGGTTCAGAAAATCCACCTGGAGAAATTGGCCGCGGATGTGGACGGGCTCGTCAACCAGTTGCAGGCGACGGTTACCGCACTTCAGCCTGGTCTGGCGAATATTGATTTTGCGTCAGTGAATCAGACACTGGCCAACGCCCGTCGCGTCTTGCGTGATATGGATGACGTTTTGACCGAGTTGAAACGGTATCCGTCGGGATTCATTTTCGGAGAACCGCCACCGCCGGTAAAAGCACTGCAAACGCCCGCTAATAAATAGAAATTTCTTGAACAAACCGAATCATGAAGAAACCACATCGCATTACGGGATTGGCCGCGGGAGCTGTCACCCTGCTGTTGCTGACAACTGTAGCCGGGCTTACGGGCTGTCTTTCCAAGCCGGCCTTGAACAAACAGACCTTTGCGTTCAACGTTCCACCGGCAGCGAACACAAACCATTTCGACAATCATTGCATCCTTGGAATAAGAAAGTTGCAAATCGCCGCGCCTTTTGAAGGACGATCCCTTGTCTATCGCACCGGAGAATTTTCCTACGAACGCGATCCTTATGCGGAATTTTTGGAAGCGCCTGGTGATGAGCTGCTCCCGGTTATGAGCGAGTGGTTGCGTCGATCCGGAAACTTCGACGCAGTGGTCGCAGCCGGCAGCGCGCTCAAGCCAGATCTGCTCGTTGAAATCACGGTCAGCCAGTTATTCGGCGACTTCCGCCAACCAAAACATCCCGCTGCCAGCATTGCCGTTCGATTTGTTTTTTTGGAAGCAACGAATGGCATTCCAGGAAGGCCGGTGTTTAATAAGGATTATACACAGAGCATCCCGCTGAGGGGGCCGACTGCCGACGCATTGATGGCAGGGTGGAATGAAGCGTTAGCCAATATCGCGGCTGAAGTTTCGTCCGATCTTGGCGGCATAAAAACTGCACAAAGCATAAACGGTGCTGGTATTCAGCCGCAGTGACTTTTAAATCCCGGCACTCAATAGTACTTCTTGATTTTTCTCCACAATGGCATTGTGGGGGTCGAGAGTTCGAGCCTCTCAGGCTCCACCATTCTAAACCGCCCGTCATGTTGATTCAGTTCAATGTTGGCGGCATTTTGTTTAATAAGTGAGTGTGGTTTGACGGATGCGATAACAGGTCGCCGACTTCAAATTCAGAACTCGGATGCTTGGCGACTGGATGAAGCCCAGCCCGCCACGTTCTATCAGGATGCCGTCAACCGTGCTGCCACTGTAACTGACGAAGATCGTCGGCACCGGGTATTTGCATGGCAAACGTATTCTAGAAACCGTCCGTGACGGAATAATTTCCGCCGGTCATCGCGAGGTTGGCATCGGGCCGTCCGAGATGATGATTTGTTAACTTTCATACGTCAATTAAACCCGCGCTGGCCTTAAAGCCAGTTATGCTTATAGGGAAAATGCTTTGTCAGTTATGAACAGTGCCATGTGCGGCAAGCCATTTGAGATCCTGCTGTGATGCATTATAGGGAGTTTGGCAATTTAGAAATGCATCAAACCATTTATGAAGTTCGCAATGACCGTCAGCGAACGAAAAGGAACTGGAATTGCCGTTCTTGTCAAACAGTTCACGAGCCATGACGCCTCCCCACGCCAAGCCGGAAGATTTTCAACCTACCCGTTTTCGGGGATGTTCAAATTCCTGTCCTCATTTAGTCTGGCATGTCTCGGTGGAGTTTCACAACGGCATAATATTTTTAAAAGCAAGTGAGCAGCATGCAGCAAGCGTTACATTTTCACATTCGCGCAACGGCAATATTGGTTCTTACATTGATTGTTTATGCCCCCCATGAAGCCGCCGGGCAAAATGCCGGGATTGTCTCGCCGTATAAAGGCCCGACGGTCAAAGGGGTTGATACCACCACGCTGGATGGCAAAGTCATGTGCGGTTATCAGGGCTGGTTTGGCGCACCCGGCGATGGCAGCCCGAAATCCGGCTGGCGGCACTGGACAAAACATCAGGGTCCGCTCGCCGATGACAATGCCAAGATTGACTTATGGCCGGATGTCTCGGAGTTGACTCCCACCGAACGGTTCACCACCGGCTTCAAACTGCCCGACGGCAGTCCGGCGGAAGTCTTCAGTTCCTATAAAAAGCCGACGGTGTTGCGCCATTTTCAGTGGATGCAGGATTACGGCATTGATGGTGTCTTCGTTCAGCGGTTCGCCAACAGTGTGCGGACCGCGCGCAATCTGGATTATTGCAATACGGTTCTGGCCAATTGCCGCGAAGGGGCCAATCTTCATGGCCGGGCGTATGCGGTCATGTATGATTTAAGCGGGCTGCCCGCCGGCCACATCGAAGACGTGATGAATGACTGGCGCGCGTTGCGCAAGAAAATGGCCATCACGGAAGATGCCGCCTATCTGCATCATCACGGCAAGCCGGTGGTGGCGGTTTGGGGAATCGGGTTCAGTGATGGACGTAAATATACCCTGGAGGAATGTCGCCGGCTGATTGAATTTTTAAAGCACGATCCTGAAGCCGGCGGCTGCACGGTCATGGTTGGCGTCCCCGCCCATTGGCGCGAATTGAATCGCGACGCCATCAGCGATCCCAAATTACTTGAGGTGCTTAAACTGGCTGATGTGATCAGCCCTTGGACGGTCGGGCGCTACACCAGCCTTGACGGGGCCAAGAATTACGCCGAGAAACAGCTCAAGCCGGATTTAGACTGGTGCCGCCAACAGAGGATTGATTATCTGCCCGTGGTTTTCCCAGGGTTCAGTTGGTATAACATGTATGGCGAAGCCTACAACCTGATCCCACGACTGGGCGGCCAATTTTTATGGTCGCAATTCCTGGGAGCAAAACAGGCCGGCGCTTCGATGGTTTACGTGGCCATGTTTGATGAAGTGGACGAAGGCACGGCCATCTTCAAATGCGCCAACACCGTGCCCGTCGGAGAAAAATCCAGGTTCCTAAATTTTGACGGCCTGCCGAGTGATTACTATCTCAAAATGGTTGGCGCCGGTGCGAAATTGATCGGCCGCGAACCGCTGAAGCAAGCCATGTCAAAGAGCCCCGCCTTCACAAATCAAAGCAATGGCGCCGCCCGGTTGAACATGCCTTGAAATTTTCGGCCGATGTTCGAAAGCGGGCGGCCATTCCGGGCATCACCATCCAGAAAGGCGAACGCAGCCCGCATAATCTTACTCCGTCCGATGCTTGGCGACCGCTTCAACCCGGCTGCGCACATGCATCTTCTGGCAGATGTTTTTGGCGTGCGTGCGCACGGTTTCGGAAGCGATGTTCAGCTTGTCGCCAATCTCCTTGTAAATGAAACCTTCTGAAAGCAGATCCAGCACTTCCCGCTCGCGCCGCGTCAGATTTTCCGTCTCGCTGTTGGACGGCCCGAGCAGATGGAAATGTTTCACCACCTTCCGCGCGATATGCGTGGACAAGGCCGAACCGCCGTTATGGACGTCACGGATCGAGGCGATCAACTGTTCCGGCGGGCAGGATTTGACCAAATACCCGCTTGCCCCGGCCTTGAGCGCGCGAAAGATCCGTTCACTGTCCTCATAGACCGTGACCATGATGATTTGCATGTCCGGCAGAACTTTTTTTATTTCCGCCACACATTGGATGCCAGACATGCCCGGCAACCGGATGTCCATCAGCACAACATCCGGCTTCTTTTCCAGGATCTTTGGCAGCGCCTCTTCGCCCGAGGCATAAACCGCAAGGCATTTTATATCCGGCGCGGTGGCGAGGGTTCGCACCAGCTCTTCCCGCAACCCCCGGTCATCTTCAACCACAATCACGTTTTTCTTCATAAGCTTAAAGTGTCAGCCCCATGCGCCCCAGCACCGCCGGTCAGGGGTTGCGACGATTATTTTGCCTGGCCTTCCCCGGGCAATTTGAGGTTCACATTCATCTGGATCGCGGACCCCTTGCCCGGCTGGCTTTCAATGGAACAGGTGCCGCCAATGTCGCTCAAGCGCTGCTTCATGTTGACCAGCCCATGCCCAGCCAGGCTGTTCTGCGGATTGAAGCCGCAGCCGTCATCGCGAACGGTTATGGCCAGCAAACCTTTGATGAAGTCGATGGTGATGGTGACTTCCGTGGCCCTGGCATGTTTAATGACGTTATGCACCGCCTCCTGCACCGCCATGCTGATGTTATGACGGGTCTGGCTGGAAACTTGAACATCCCGCGGCAAATCCACCACGTAGAAGCGGCAACGAAACTGCGCCTGGTCACACAGCTGATTGACGATCTGGCAGAGATAATTTCCCAGTTCGTCAAGGTTGTCATTTTCTGGATCCACGGTCCAAACCGTCTCATACAATGCGGACACCAATTCCCGCGACATTTTTGAAATCCGGTCAAACTCATCACGCGCCTGTTCGGGAAAATGATGGTTTTCGTGCGCCCTCGAACTCACCATGGAAATCTGGGTCACGCGCGCGCCCAAACCATCATGAATATCATGGGCAATGCGCAACCGCTCCCGTTCCAAAGCCTGCTGGCTTTTGAGGAGTGCGAATTCACGACGCATCCGGTTCCAGAGGACATAACGTGAAAATCCAAATACCAGCAAGAAGGCCGTGATGACCACCAGGCACCAAAACCATGGGAGCCGCCATAATGGCGGTGTCACAATGACCGCCAGCGAGTTTTCCAAACCGGTCGGCCGGCCCATGGTGTCCACGCCGATAATTCGAAAGCGAAAATTTCCGGTGGGGAGATTCTGGTAGGCAACGGAACGGAAATCACCCAGCCCGATGCTATACATTTCGTTCCATTCAACCACCAGTTGCTCGCCGGGGCTGACGGACGGTGCCGTCTCTTTTACATTCCGCCATTCGGCATGGGCCACGACATTCTCGTCCAGGATCGCAAACGCGGTCGTTTCCAGATCCGGGCCGACCCGCACAATTTTCGCCATGCTCAGACTCGTCCCATCCCGGGTCCATCCCGGCACCTGTTGATTGGACCCCGTTCCCAAGAGCTTATCAAAACGCGGTTGAAGCAAGGTGACCGGGACGGAATTGCTCGATAGTTTTGCGACAGACAAATTAGCCACGACATAAGTTCCCAGTGTGGCCGGCGGCCCCGCTGAGGTGATAAAGACCCAGACTTTGGAGGCCAGGGCCGGCACCACCAGGGTTTCCCGTCGATGCTTGAAAGGAGACGATTCAAATGAGCCGGTCCAACCCGGACTCTCGCCACCCACCGGAAACGTGGTGTGGCTGATCTGGTCGCCCGCCTCATTAAAAAAACGCATGTCCAACCACATCTCCCCGTTGCCGACCCGCCACGCATTGTCATATCCATCCAGCCTGGCCTGGATTCTGACCGGCGCTTGCCGGATGTTGGTATTGACCCCAAACCCAAAGGCAACATTGCGCGGGAAAGCCCCAAGTTTCACTTCCGACCCACGATGCAGCGGCAAAGACTTGCCGTCCACCGTCACCGACAGAATCTCAAGCGCATTGCCTGAACTGTTCAAAGCTGCCTGCTGCGCAAATAAAGAAACTGAGACCCCGGCCGTCAGGATAAACAAGGACAAAAGACCTGTGTTTTTTTTCATGGCGCTGTCAGTATTGATAAACCTATTCGTTCATGTTCTGATGGCCAAGCTTTGTTTAGAGAAAGTTGTTTCGGCATTTGTTTCCCGCATTCGTGACGAAGTGAACAGCTCATTGGTTGGGACCATTGAGCAACAAATTATGCTCCCCATCGAGCCGGCGTTCTTCCCGCCCGGAGCTTGCGATGGTTTTCACTCCCATGTTCTGCAAAAGCGTCCGCCAATAATCAAGGTAAGCCTTGCCTTGCGGAACATAATCCGCCGCGCTGATCACAATCGCACCTTCACCCTGCTTCATAACCACCAATGCCGCTCCCGCAGGTTTGATCAAATGCTCATAGAGCACGGCGGCGGCACACTTGGCGTCTTCCGGCATGTTATTGAACTGCGACCAGTCCGTGTTGCTGGCTTTTAACACAACGGTTCCTTGGCGCACAAATTCTCCGTCGAGTCCGCATTTGAGGATGAATTGGTCCTGCTTGTCCTCGGCAAAATAAAGTTCCGCCAGGGAGAACGCCGCGTTCCAAGGATGATCCACACCGCGCTCCATCGCCGTGGCTTCGCGCGGCGAGAGCGCAACGGGAACGTGCAGCAGGCGGTTCACCGGCGCAACATCAGCGGTTGGATGACGGAAACAAATCAAGACCCGCCCGCCACGCGCAAGCAGAGCATTGAATTCCGGCCTGATCCTGTCCGCCATGCCCGTCGTGATTGTTTCGCCGTCCACGATGAACATTTGCGCCTCGCTCCAGTTCGTCGTGAAGGGAACGCCAGCGCTTGCCATCGCAGTAAATAACTTCCCCGCGCGATCACCGACGAATCCGACCGACTTGATAAATGCTTCATTGGTCGCCGCCGGACGCGATTTTACCTGTGCATGATCCCAAAGTGAAGCTTGCGGCCCGCCCTTGGCCAGCGCCGCTTTCATCGCGTCAAACATGGCCAGCGGTTTATAGAGCGGCAAAGTGGGATCCCATCCGGGGTCGAACGTGGTGCAGTAAGGGGGAATTCGCTCGGGCTGCATGCCTGGCTTGCCTTCCTCAAAAGGCTTGAAGAAAACACCATCGTTCAGTGTCGGCAAACGGGTAAAATCGCCATACCCCAGCGGCAAATGTTCCAAACCAAACCAAGCCAATTCACTCGCCGAGTAGTAAGCCAGCTGCGGCTGGGCCATCTGCACGATGTTTTGATAAACATCCATCGCCAGGGCTTCATTGCGACCAGCGTAACTTTCGTAGGCGCGTTCACCGTTGAACACTGCCAACTGTGATGGCCGGGCATAATACGTCCCGCCCGACTCACCAATCATCAGCGGCTTGTTCAGAGTATTCGTCGGCAGCCGGTTCAATTGCAGGCCATGTCCAAAATGTTTCGACCAGACCGGCAACGTGCCGTGCAAATCTTCATCGCCATCGCACGAAATCCAATCACGCGTAGGATCCAACTTGAAGCCGCGCCGGCCAAGTTCCGTCAGCTGCGCATAATATTTATCGCGGTCGGCCTGGGTCATTTTGTTGTAATCGAAGATGGCAAACAGCTCATTACCGAAACTCCAGCCAAAGACGGACGCATGATTCCGGTCCCGCAGAACCATGGCGTCATAGTGCTCCGCGAACCGCTGCCAGGACACCGGCTCGGTGAAGTTGAGCCGGAGCGAGCTGCCGAATAATCCATCCTCAGCCAGCACGACCAGGCCCATCTCGTCCGCCAGATCCTGATAATAAGACGGCCAGGGCTGGGCATGCAGGCGGACGCCATTGCCGCCGACGTCTTTGATCATCGTGAACCACGCCCACGCATTGCGACGTGAATGAACCACCACTCCAAAGGGATGCAGGATGTCGGCAACCACCTGAAATTTTTTACCGTTCAACAGCAGATCGCCACCTTGGATTTTGAATTGTCGCCAGCCGAATCGCTGGGAATGGACATCCACGACCTGATCATTCTGCGAGACCTTCAGCACCGCCGCATAAAGATTGGGATCATCCGGCGACCACAACTTTAGTCTGCCATGCGTTGCCGTTTTCAACACGACCACGACATTGGTGCGCGGCGCAATCCCGATTTTTTGCGCCGGCACCGTCAGCACGTTTTTACCCAAATGCCATTTGGGTTCCGGCGCACTCGAGATATTCGTCCCCGCAGCATTGATCCAAGGAACCGTTATGCTGGAAATTGTCACTTCTTGGGTTTTATCCGTGTCGTTTTGCACGGTGGTTTCAATCTCCAGTTCATCCCGGTCCACCCACGGTTGCACGAACGCATCTGCGATCCGGACCGCTGGCACCGCCACCAGATAGACGTCCTGCCAAATGCCCACGATGCCATCCAAGTTAGAGCCGTCGGCGTAGGTGGCGCTTTCACGGGTGTAAACAGCATTGGTCTGGTCATACAGCCGGGGATGGCGCACGCCCACGAGCAGTTCATTCTCCGAATTACGATGGATCAAAGCGGTGATATCCAAATCAAACGGCAAAAAATTATCGAAGTGTTCACCCGCGAGCTTGCCATTCACGAGCACCTGACAACCGCCCGCCACCGCCTCGAAATGCAGTAACACACGTTTGTCTGCCCAATCACCCGGCACCCGGAAGCTTCGCTTCAGCCAGCCCATTTGCACACCATCCCAGGCAGCAGGATAACTCGGAAAACAAACCGAATCCGGCCAGTAAGCATGTTCGCTGCCCGCACCAACACGGCGACCGCGACCATAGGTGTTGACGTTCCAAGGTGACGGAATTCTGATGGGAGTTGATTCCCAAACATTCCCCGGCGGCGGCAACTCCGGTGGCACCCCTTGATTGCGCTGCCATCCTGTCGGCAACTTCAACGGTTGAAATTGCCAGCTTCCGTTCAAACACAGTTCCCGCCGATACGGTTGTTCGACCGGCTTTACATAGCTGTCGAGCGCGGCGAAATCGCGCGTGAATTGAACCGCCCCGGCTGTCGCCGGGGCCTGCAGCGCAAGCAAGAGCAAAATCGCCGGAAGAAACAGCTTTCCCTTTGGGAGCGAACTGGAGCAGATCAGATTTATCAGTTTGGAAATCATTCGTTGCGATTCGGGTCCAAGCAAAACATTAATTTTAATCCGATCCAATCCATATACCCGTAAACGGGTATTCTGGAACATTCCATCTCAAAACTGCTGCCATCGCCAACGAAGCTCCCTTGCGTTCGGTCGCATTTGATCTGGGTAAAGTCGGCAAGCGGCCGGTTTCGCGCTGGCTGGTGCTGGCCGACGACGAGATTTTTTCCGCACAATATTTTGGCAAGAACCTAAAAGGCTATTGGGAAAAACGGCGCGGAAATCGGCGACCTGCTCCAGCAATCCGCCGGGGAATATGCCGAGCTGTGTCGGCGCTGCGAAAAATTTGATCGCGAGTTGATGACCGATTTGGAAAAAGTCGGCGGACGCAAGTATGCCGAGATTTGCGCGCTCGCTTATCGGCAATCCTTCGCGGCGAGCAAGGTGGTTGCGGACGACAATGACCAGCCGCTTTTCTTCTGCAAAGAGGAAACCAGCAACGGCTGCATGGGAACGGTGGACGTCTTCTATCCGCAAGCCCCCTACCCTTGCTGGTCAGTCCTTCACTTTCAAAGGCCATGCTGATTCCGATCCTGGAATATGCCAGTTCGCCGCGCTGGAACTGGCCCGGCGCGCCGCACGATGTCGGCACCTGGCCGCTGGCGAACGGGCAGGTTTATGGCGGCTCCAAAAGCGACGGTGGCATGCCCGTGGAAGAAACCGGCAACATGTTGCTGCTCGTTGCCGCCGTCGCCCAAGTTGAAGGCAATGCCGACTTCGCCGCTAAATACTGGCCGACGCTGACCAAATGGGCCGAATATCTCCAAGCTTACGGACGCGATCCCGAAAACCAATTGTGCACGGATGATTTTGCGGTCACGCGCCGTCAGTTTGATGGGCTCAAGTATGGAAGCACGCTTAAAGCGTGTAAGGCGGGACAATTGGCGGGATCCAGGGGGAGAACCTGCTCCACCGTTTAAAACAACCGAATCAGTCAGCAGGAAAATCCGCGCCGCCGGAATTGCCAAGATTGGCGCGGCGGCCAAAGCCAGTTGGGCGAAAGTCAGGGCCGCTGGCAAAAAAGCATTGTCAGCCAACTTCGACCAAGAGCCGTCCGATCAGGGCGACACCGTGCGGTAAAAGCACCCACCACTGCTCGGCAGATTCGAGACGATCAATTCCACCACTCCTCCCACTACGTTGGTTGAACTTCCCGCCACTGCCGCCCAGACAGCGGGAAAGAGGTTGGTAGTCGCTTCGATGTGGTAAGTGAATCCTGGAGTCGCAGCGTAAGTCAGTTGCACCGACCCGTTACCATTCACCACCCAACCCAGAATATTTTGTCGTGGAGGACTACCAGCGGGAGAAACTGCGAAGGGCACGCTCAAGGCATTACTGAGTGACGGCGTGCCGCTGGAAGTGAACCACTTGTTCGTCAGATAATTTTCCACCAGGGTCCGGTCAACGGCGTTTAGTGCAGTATTGTAAACTACCACCTCGGCCACATCTCCATCCCAACCATTGTCCACGGTGCCGGGTGAAGGTTCAAGGCGGCCGCCGATTGCCACGTCAGTAATGCCGTATTTGTAGGGGTTGATCCCATTGACGATGCTGGCGCTGTTGCTGCGCGTCAGTCCGGTGGCTTCCGTCAGGAAAAGGGTTGCTGCGCCGGCATTGTCCAAGAAGGTCAACGCGAACGCGGTGTTCAGGGCTGGCACAGCGACATCCGCCTGCATGGGGGTGGTTGAGCGGTTGCGTTGGATGCCCAACGGATAGGGAGCGCCTTGGGAACCATCAGCCAGCACCACCACACCGGCAGTGCTCTTGCCGTCGATCTGGCCAGAGGCGCTGAAACTGACCGGTCCCTGCCAGCCGGTGTTCCCCCGTTCGTTCGCCACGAGGAAATAGGTCATTTGGCTACCGGTATTCGTGTAGGAATTCTTGCCGGTGTTCCCAAGATAAGTGCAGCCCGGGCCAGTGCCACTGCCATTTTTGCTAAACGTGATCACCGGCTTTCCGTTCAACTGGTTGGTCAGCCATGGCTGGAGCGTGGCCGTGTTCTGGGTGAACCACAGGTTGGTGCCCGAAACCCCGGCTCCACCATTGCCCTTGTTTTTCCATGCCTGAACCCGCGTGGCATTAGTTGACAAGGTGTTGGCATCACTGGCGTCCAGCCAGAGCACTGCGCCGGATACCGGATTGCCGGTCGGGCCAGTCATCGAGGCGACGAGCTGGTTGCCGCTGCCGGCGGTGTTAATGGCCAGATTGCTAAAACTCACAACTCCATTGCTGCCGCTGGTGCCGATGTTGAAATTAGTGGAGCCCGACAATGTGCCGCTGCCGCTGGTCAATGCGACATTGACGATCAGGCTGGCGGGCAAACCTGTGGTGGCCGGACTCCCAAACGCATCCACGGTCTTGAGAACCGGTTGCTGGCCGAACGGGATGCCGGCAACCGCCGAGCCGGGCTGGGTGGTAAAAGCCAGCGCCGCCACCGGGCCGATGACCATGAAGGAACTGCTGTTGGTCGAAGGTGCGCCGCCGCTCACGGCGGAGGCGGTGAGGGTTTTCGGGCCGGCCTGATTCAAGCTCAAGTCATTGAAATGGGCGATTCCGCTGCCGTCAGTCAACCGGGTCAGTGTCCCGCTCAAGTTCCCCGTGCCGCTGCCGGGCGACAACGTGATTCCGGCGTTGCCCAGCGGTTGGTTATTGTTGCCGAAAGCCTGCACCTGAACTTCCGGTGACAGCGTCACGCCTTGGAGCACATTTCCGGGCTGCTGCACGAAGGCCATCCTCTGCAAAAGCGGACTGGAGAAACTCGCAGTCTGCGTGATCGGGCCGTTCATGGCGACTGAACTCGCGCCGTTGTTGCCGGAATAGGATCCGCTCCCGCCGCCGATCCAGCTGTCGAAATTATAACCGAGGTCAGCTGTCGCACTGATGTTCACACTGGCTCCGCTGTCCTGCCAGCCGCTGGCCGGACTCACGCTGCCGCCCGTTCCGGCGTTCATGGCCAGATAATATTGCGTCGTGAAGTTCGCCGTATAGTTGGTGCTGGCCAGAGGTGTGACGGTATGCGAAATCGCCCCGCCGTCGCTCCACGAACTCCATGCATCCTGCACGCCGGCTCCGAGGTTCTGTGGCGAGACGGTGCCGAGGGTGTGGACTGAACCCTGCATCCAGTTGAATGATTGCGCGGTCGTGTAATTGGTGCCATCCACCGTGAACGAATGTCCCGCGGGATTGGCTTGGGCGGTCACGGCAATTGGTGTGGTCAGGAAATTAAAAGTAAATGCCGTGCTCTTGTTGATGCAATCCGTCGCATACTTGTTGGTTTGCACGGCGACGAGGTTGGTGCCGTTGAGGGACAGGCCGCTCACGCTGATGCTTCCGCTGGCACTGCTATCGGCCAGCACACCGAAGACACCGTCGCAGTAATTGGTGTGATTTGGATAGGGATCCTGAGGGTGATACGGCGGAACCCCGACGGCATAAGTGCGCACCGTTATGCCGCTCATGACCGCATCGGTCAGCGTATTGTGGAGGATCTGGACGGCGTAAGACAGGCTGTTGGAGATGTTGATGTTGTTTACGTTGAGTCCCGAGATGGTTTGGCCGTCCGGGCAGAGCGTGAGCGCGCCGCGCCAGCGCCACCCGGGATCATTACCGCCGCAACGGTTCAGATCACAGCGTTGGGCCGTCATCCCGCGGAACCCGTTCGTGCCGATCGGAAAGGTGCCGGCGAACAGGATGCCAGCACCGTTGGGGACGTCTTGGAACAAGCAATCCTCGACCCGGTTGCTAACCCCGCCGTAGATACCGCAGGTATTGGCAAAAAAGGGTGTCTGTGCGGTGCAGTGGGTAATCACATTATAACCCGCCTGATAGGTCGGCGTGTAGTAGGTCGCAGGCCAGATGGCAAAACTGTCATCGCCCGTGTTTCGCGCCGTGCAATTGGTAATGATGGAACTGTTGACGCCTACGCTCAGATTAATCCCGTCCGCGAGCGTGTTGCGAAACCGGCAGTCCTCAATGACCATGCCCTTGGCGTTGGCAATCCAAGCGCCGGTCTTGGTGTGCTCCACCCAGACCCTCGCGATCGTCGAGTTCGTGCCGAAGACTTCACTGAAACCATCATTGGCATACGAGTCATTCCGATTGTTGAGCTTTCCTACGATGGCGAAGTCGGCGAAATGGATGCTGCTTCCAGCGCCATTGAACCGAACCCGGCCGCGCTCATTCACATAGGTGGCCGGATTGCCAACGAAAGTGGTGCGCCACATGCCCGCGCCTTGGATGGTCGTGCCGGCGAGGACGTTAATGTCACTGGTGACCAGGTAATTCCCGGGAGGAAACCAGATAACACCTCCGCCCGCCACGCAGTTTTGGATGGCGATGGTGTCATCGTTGGTTCCATTTCCGGTGGCTCCGCAACTCAGCACGGACTTCGAGCCGGGAGGCTGCGAGAGCGGCGGGGCGATATTCTCCAGATCCACCAGGTCAATCACATAGTACGAAGCGGAGTCATCCGCATTCACCTGCAGCCGGACATGGTCTCCAGTGCCAATGGACAGATTCATCAAGCGCGCTTCATCGTAGTAATCCCGCGCCTTGCCATCGCCCGGGATGTTGGAAAAGGTGTAATTACCGTAAAGCCAGGAATACTTCGAGGTCATTGGAATTTTTTGGACGAAAGCTCCATTCAGATAAAGACTGAGAGTATAGTCGGCCCCAACTCCATCGGCTGAGTCAGGCACCGAGTAACGCACCACCATCGTGTTAGCCGCCGCTTGGGCGGTGAATTCAACATATTGTCCGGCGGCGGAAAGTTTCACGCATTGCCTGCCCGAAGATTCCATCTCGACGGTGTTGGTTATCGTCTGGTTTTTGTCCACCGCTCTTGGGGGCGGACCCAGGATGACGCCGTTGTTCGTCATGGCCTCCGCTTCATACGTGATCCACGGCACGGTCGCACCGGGAAAAGCTGTGGCCTTGCAAAGCGAAATAAACATTGCAAGTGTGGCGGCGTAAACCAGCCGCATACCGGACATTGCGCGCGGCATTTTAGACGGCTCGTTGAAGTGAAGATTTGTATGCATACATCCAGCTAAGGCGTGGTCATCTTTTATAATACAGACTGCTTCCGGGAGATTTGGATTGGCATAAGCCATCGTTGTATTGTCTGTTTGGGACTTCTTGACATGTTGAACTTTAGCCGGGTTTCTGCCTTGCAACTAGTCGCATGAAGCGGTTACAGAGCCGAAACAATGGAAATGTCTACAACCCAGGCCGTCGGTGTAACCGGTTTATGCGACTGACGGCAGTTATAGATTCGGGCTAAACTATTCACATTTATGGAACCACAGCGCCACGAGCAAAAGTCACATCATTCAATGGCAAATGCGGCAGATGTGCATCCCGGAAGTCATCCCGTGGTGCGAGCCGCCGTGCCGGTATTTCGCCAATCGGCACTCGTCGGCTGCGGATTGCCAATCCACGACACAACCAGCTGGGAGCCTGCGCTGCCGTGGGCGGGGAGTTGCGGGGACCTCCCCCGATGCACCCGGATCTGGGCCGGTCGCTCCTGGAAAAAGGCCTTCACCCTGATCGAACTGCTGGTGGTGATTGCCATCATTGCCATTTTGGCCGCCATGCTGCTTCCCGCACTCTCGCGGGCAAAGGATCGAGCACTGGGGGCTGGTTGCTTGAGTAACACCAGGCAAATCGCCATCGGGGTCACTCTGTATGCAGGCGATAACCTCGACGTGTTTCCCATGCCCAACCCGTGGTGGTCGCCTGGTCCTTATTTGAATTCTGCCGGCAAGAAGTGTGGCGGAGAATGGAACGCCAGGCCGCCGTCCGCAGCCCAGCCTGACGGACAACCCAACACCATCGCGCCGATGATCAAGAGCTACACCGGGAATCCGCGCGTATGGGTTTGTCCTAAACGAAAGCGAGGACTGACCTACACCACTGAACCTGGAAATTTCGACCCGAGCTATACCGGCCTGCTTTCCTACGGATTCAATCAATGCAGTGTCTTTGGCCAGGTAAGCTCATCCGGGTCCATGAAGGTTCCGCCCATTCAATTTAAATCGGCCAACGTGCCTCGCCCATCGGACGTGGTCAGTTGTTGTGACATTAGCGGAATGAACGATCCCAATATCGCGGGAACCGCCACGGCCTCGTCCGATGCGGCCTGGCTGGACGGCGTCTGGGCGGGCAATTCCGGCACGGTAGGCGCCCCGATGAATTTTCGGGTGCAAACCGCCTACGCCAAACACAACAGCCGTCTGAACTTCATCTACGTGGACGCCCACGCCGCCGCCTCAAAGCCCAGCCAAATCACTTGGGGCCAGTTCTTCGGAGTGTTTGGTTCCGGCATCACCATCAACACTTCCGGCTCTCCTGTGAAGTCTGACGATTCTATCAGCGTGCCATCGCTTGACAGTGTGGAATGGTCTTCTCAACCTGAATAAACAGCCCGCCTCCCGTAACGTTTGGTAAGGACATTATCCACCGGTGTCCTTCCGGAAAGGTCTAGTCTAAAGGTTGGCCTCAAGCAATTAACCCACTGGCCGTGCAATTAAATATGGTTTGACAAACACACTGGGCCGGGTGTGATGGCAGATCATTCCCAGGCATTATCAATCAGCCAATTAATATCGGCGGTGGGTGGTTGTGGAATGTTTTGATCGTGGACGCCATAGCCGCCAGTTCTTTTGGGCGCTCCCAACAGCCATGAGTCCGTCCACTTGTGGCGATCGGAATGGCCATCTGCAAAATTAAATATAGTGGAATTATTATGATAAAATCCCGGGATGTCATAAAGCATCTTCTTTTGCATATCGATGTAGAACCCGCCATCATTGATGGACACTGAATCTTCATCCAGCATGACAAATTTGTCGGACGGTCTTTTGATTTGAGTGCTTTTTTTATAGGTCCACGAATCTGGATCGGTCGCTCCCGTAGGTTGTCCCGTTGATCCGGGATAATGCATGAAATATGCCTTGTTTTTGCTGGCATCAATGCCTTCGCCCATGGCCCCATTCATGGAATAGCTGCGAACCCGTTGATTTCCGGCACTGTCAGGCAGAATATCTCCGGGGCATTTATAAACCCTGGGGTTTTTAGTATAAGTGGCCAGCTTCGCATAATTGTCGTCAGTTAATAACAATGAGTTGGTATTGTCCGGATTAAAGATAACGCTTAAAACCCCTGAAACCCAGCTGTTGTTGACCGGCGGAACCACCGGCGCGCCGTTGCCATAGTTGGGAGGCAGCTTTTCAATATTGTCGCCGCTATACATCACCCAGGCCAGGCCCAACTGCCGGCAATTGTTGAGGCACTGAATCGTCTGTGCCCTTTGCTTGGCTTTGGACAAAGCCGGAAGAAGCATTGCCGCCAGAATTGCAATAATCGCGATAACGACCAACAACTCAATCAATGTGAAGGCCGACTTCACAGAAGTCCCCCCAAGACTGTTCGTGGAAAAACGTAAAAGCGGGCCCGGGGATTTAAGCCGGTCGATTCTGGCGATCATTTTTCGGTTCATAATTTCTTTTAGTTACAAACTCCATCGGTATAAAACGAACACGTGAAACTTCTGGATTTATTGGTTCATGATAACCAATTTTTCCAATCTCCATAGTCGCATGAAGTGGCGACCGGCAAAGGCCCGGTATAATCTTGTCTGTTAAATTAGACCAAACACAGGGCGAACCGACAGAAGAGTCGCTTTCATAAATGGCTCAGAGGGCTCGTAGGCACACATCCATTAAGCGCCCACAGGAACTATTCTGGTGTGGAAGACCATTCCACGCTGTCCTTGTCTGGGGTGCTGATCGGCGTGTTTGAGTTATGTGAAGCTCCCGAAGGGGACATGATGGTAACGACGGAGTCAAGGTTTCCGCTAAAGTTTCCCCACAAGAGAGCGCTTGGCTTCGAGGCAGCGCAATGCCCGTCCACATAAAGAACATTGACCCGGCTGCTGTGTTTTGCATAAGCGGTCTGAAGGCGGCAGTCTGAAATCCCGGGGCTGTTAGGGCCGGAAGTTCCCGACCAATAGGTATCCAGCCAGCATCCACCGGCACCACTAGCCGGATCATTTGAACCACTGATATCGGTGCTCACCACTAGATCAGACGGCTTTGAAACACTGGTAGATTTAAACGGTTTGGCATTGAGCATATTGCCGCTCGGATCAATTGAGCCAAATATGCCCAATTGATTGAAACCATAGGATAAAAAGCCCGTAATGCTTGGATCCCATTCTCCGGGGATGGTTTTGCAAGTAAGCCCGCGCTTGCGCTTTTGGCACACCCAGACTTTGTTGTTGGGAATATAAGCTGTCAACATGGGAGCCGGTGTGTTGGCATTAATGTTTACGCCGGTGCCCTTCCATTCCCCCCCGCAAGTTTGTCCATTTGCGTTTACATAGGGTCCTGCCGTCCACCACAGGTTGGGCTGCGGGAAAAAATTCCCATTGTCATCGGCATACATGGCGATGCCGAGCCCGATCTGTTTGGTGTTGCTCAAGCAAGCTACGGCCAGCCCCTTGTCCTTGGCCTTGGCCAAAGCTGGCAACAGCATGGCCGCCAGAATGGCAATAATCGCGATCACAACAAGCAACTCAATCAGGGTGAAGGCCGATTTCAACGGCTTCGCATTGACGCCGTTTCGGGGGAAATGCGAAGAAACGCCTGGCAATTTATACTGGTCAACCGGGGTGATTCTTTTACCGTTCATATATTTTTTTCTGTAAACTCAATGCCCAAACTGCGGCATAAAAAGACGGGTGTTAATGCACAGGAGGATTGATTTCTGCCACATTAAACACGAGTCTCACAAATTTCAAAAGTCGCATGAAGTGGTTACATGGCGAAGCGGGTTGAAGTCCTCGCCAAAACACGTTACTGCCACTGGCGCAAGCGGGAGCGATTCTGAAGTCATGAGAGGCCCCCAAATTAATCATATGGCCGGAAACATTTTCCAGATCAGACTTTGTCGGTGGAGGTTTCCATCTGCGTTGGTTGAGGTCGCGGTCAAGTGTGAGGTCTATAGTGTCGCCGTTTCATGCGACTACCACCCGATGCGGCTTAGTCATATTGTATCGCAAATCTCCTTGCGTACCTCCAACAATAAACCCCAGCTAACAAACAAATGAAAATAAAACAAGCTCCTGCCATGTTCACAGTTCTGGCGGCTCTGTTTCTAGTCGCGAACGGCCACACGGCAACTATCACCGCTACCGGCAGTGGCAATTGGTCTTCCACAACGCCAGATGCGCCATGGCCGGGTGGATTGGTGCCGTCATCAACCGACAATGTAACGGTCAATACGCCCAATAATGTGACTGTGGATGCGGTTCAGACTATTGATTATATCGCCGGCAGCGGCACGGTTACCATGGCGGTTGGGGCCACGCTCAACGTCACTGGCACCACCGGCGGCACCGGAATTACAGTCGCAACCTTGAATGCTTCTGCCACGGACAGCACAGTTGATTATCAGGGCAACGCCTATTTTACGAAATATACGACCTATTACAATCTAAAATGGAGTAATTATGGCGGACCGTTTGCCAACCTGCCGCTGACTGTTCTCAAAGATTTCACCATGACCGGATTCATCAACGGACAAGCTGGCGGCGGTGGCGGACTCACCGTCGGCGGCGACTTCATCGTTGGTGCCAACGTCGTCAAGTGGGATATTTCTTGCGAGCCTTGCACCGTGGCCGGCAACACGATTATCGGAGGCAAACTGCTAATCGGGTGCGGCAGTGGTGCCACCGCCAGCTTCCACCATGTAACAGTCAACTCCGGCGGGACTTTTGACTTGGGTGATACAATCCGCGCCACCATCAGTGGAAATTTGACGAATAATGGAACCATAACGGGCACCGGTCATGCCAGCATCAATTTTACCGGCAATGGTCAAATCACCGGCAGCAGCCCGCTTTCACCTCCCACCGTGGCATTTAAGGGAACAACCACCGTTCTTGACGCGTTAAACCTTACCTTTACCCCGGATTTTATTGGAACAGTGGTGTTTGACCTGGCGAACCCGCAACTGGTGACCTGCGCCAATACACTGTATTTTGGCAATGCGCTAACTGTCATCAATACCGGTGGCGCACTGACGACTGGCAGTAGCTATCAGCTTTTCAGCGCTCCGAGTTACAACGACCCCTACACGTTCGCAACCATCAATTTACCGAGTCTCGCTCCGGGCCTCAGTTGGGTCAGCAACACTTTGACCACCAGCGGGTCAATTTCCATCACCGGCACCGCCAGCGGCGGCAAGCCTGTCATCAGCCTGCTTAACAGTGGCGGCAGCCTGACTTTGTCGTGGGACAGCACCACTTTCCCGGGCTACACGGTTCAGGCTCAAACGAACAGCGCCAGCGCGGGGCTTGGTAATAACTGGGTAGACACGGGCAGCGGCACTCCGTATATCGTCCCGATCAGCCTCTCCAGTCCGTCAGTGTTCTTCCGTTTGGCTCACCCTTGACGAATTTAAATCCACGGCGGGTGTGCAGAATCAGGCGCGCCCGCTGTTCTCATATTGATCAAACATTCAAACAACCCCAGGCAATCAGCCCAAAACTCAAACATTTAAACCATGAAAAATAAAACCTTCGAAATTTTACTATTGGCCGTCGGGGCCGCCACAATGATGGGCGTTTCCATCAGCCGGGCAGCAACCTTTACCGCCACCACCACCGGCAATTGGAGTCTTGGTGCCACTTGGGGCAACTCCGGTAACAATGTGGTCGGCTCTGGTGTCCCCGGCTCGGCCGATGCCGCCGTGATTCCTGTCGGCTTCACGGTGACCTATGACAACAGCGCGCCAGTGACCGCTGGGACGGTTGACGTCTCGGGATCAATCATCGTCTCGAAAAACAATGCTGGCACCAGCGGACCCACCTTTGGAGATTTTGCCATTGAGAGCGGCGGTGTTTATTCTTTCGGAAATCAGATTCCCATCACCTTTACTGGCAATTTCACCAACCTCGGCAGCATGAATATTTCCGGCCAAAGCCAGACCGCTCTGACAACCTACAGTGGCACAGGAAAAGTTATTGTCGGAAACGTGACGAACCAGATAGCAAACATCACCGGAAGCTACACAAACCTCGGTCTTCTGCTCGTGGGCGCGAATGCACAAAGCGGCAATGTGCAAGGATCTGGTTCATTGGTAAATCTGGGAACGATCATCAGCAAAGGAACTTCGGCAGTTGCGGCTGGCCTGACGCTGGATGGCACCGCCGCCGGGAATACATTCCGTTGGACCGACGTCAACATCACTCCGACGCCCAAGGCAACCGCCTATTACAATCTTATTCTCGGCAACCAAGGGTCTGCTGGTTGGAATTTGAACGGTGCCGGTCTCACTGTTGCGGGCGATTTGACGATTGCGAACGTTGGTGGTGTTTCTTCCTGGCCAGCCAACAATGTCATCGGCGGCATGCTTAATTACAACGCTTCCTCTGGAACTGCTGCGGCTGGTTTCCCTGCTGCATTTTCAATCGGCGGCCTCAACCAAACTTCGGGCACATTGGCATTACCTGCAAATGCCGTCCTCACGGTGACCGGCACGGGCGCGAGCGCTTGGGCACGAACGGGCGGTGCCTTGAACATCAGCGGGACAAGCACCGTTAAATTCACCGGCGGGGCGCCTAGCATCGGCGGAACGGCTGCCAACCGGTTTGCCAATCTGGTCATTGATGGCACTGCCGTCAATGCATCTGCCACCGCAGCGCTTATTGTCACCAACGCCCTGACTATTAACGGCGGAGGTTCACTGGACGTGACGGCGTTGACCACTTACACGTTGTCCGTGACGCAATCTGTTTTAAGCGCTGGCACTATCGTGGGCAGTGTTGACACGGCGGCCAATTCCAAGGCCAGAATATACGCGGGAACCGACGGTGGATTTGGCACGAACACAATTACCGGCAACCTCACCTTGAACATCACCAACAGCGTCAATCTGGACATCAACTCCACGGCGGCTTCTGCCAATGACCGCCTGGCTGTGGGCGGCACATTGACGCTGAACAGCACCGTGTTCAACCTCAAAGCTCCAAGCGATGGCGCGACCATTGACACCGCCAATGATTATACCCTCGCCACGGCAAGCACCATTTCGGGCACGCCGGTTTTGAATTGGGTGGCCGGCTTTGTGCCGGCCAACAGCAATGACTACGTTCTGGTGGTCAATGGTGGAACCATCAAGCTTCACAATACGGGCGGCGTGGTGCCGGTGGGTTCACCAGCTATTACTGCATCCGTCAGCGGCGGCATCCTGACCTTATCTTGGGACAGCACCACCTTCCCCGGTTACAGCGTTCAGGCTCAAACCAACAGCACCGGCATTGGCACAAGTTGGAGTGATACCGGCAGCGGCACAGTCAGTCCCTATCAACCCACAATAGACCCGGCTAACCCGACAGTGTTTTATCGACTGGCTCATCCTTGATTGGTTAAGTTTGTGGCGGGTGCGTATCATTGATACGCGCCCGTTTTTTTGTGCTCAAAAACCATTTCGCACCGACGCTATCTTCCCATGTCGCCAATTCATGTGACTATCACTTGGTGCCAGAATCATTACCATATTGTCATACACCCACTAATCAGGAACCCGTGCCGACCATTAAAAAGGCGTGCCCATATTAACTGGCAAATATCACGCTAATTGTTTGATGCCGTTTTACCGCTTCCAAAGACAACCCACAAAAACAAATGAAAACAAAATTTTTTATCACCATATTGATCGTTCCAAGCTTGGTCTTATGCGCTTCAGCGAGCTGGGCGGATACCATCACTGCGAATCCAGGCGGCGGCGGCTGGCATAACACCGGAACTTGGGTGGGTGGTGTCGTGCCATCTGCGACTGACGATGCCGTCTTGACACCATCTGTTAATGTGGATTCGAGCGTGTCCATCCATAATATTTCCGTCAGCGGCGGCGGGACATTTTTTGTCGGCAGCCCGCTGAACGCCAGCGGAGACATGTCCTTGAGCGGAACGTTGACGGTGCAACAAGGCGCCGCAGTCACCATCGGCGGCAATCTGAACATCGGCAGCGGCACGACGTATGACCCGTCTTGCAACGATGTCACGGTGACGGGCGACACGTCGGTCAGCGGCATTTTGAAAGACGGTTGCGGACTTAACAATCATCTGGCGGATACCCTGGGTGGTAATGTCACCGTCAATTCCGGCGGTGTGTGGCAGTTATCCGACGTGGCCGAATGGTTGGTTGGCGGCAATGTGGTGAATAACGGCAGTATCACGGCCACTAGCGGCGGAATAACCTTCGTTGGCAGTGGCAAGACCATCAGCGGGAATTCTTTTCCAATTCCAAAAATGGTCGTCAACGGCACGATTCAGAACAGCATGGCACTGACGATCGCCACGGCGCTTTCTGGTTCGGGAACATTAACTGTCGGCGCCAACACGACGCTCACGCTTGGAGGAACAGCAACCGTGGGAGCGCTGGACGCCTCTGCCAGCCCCAACACCGTTACTTACAGCGGCGCGGCGCAAACCGTGAAGCCTGCTGCCTACAACCAGCTCACCTTGAGCGGCAGCAACGTCAAAACATTTTCCAGTGGCTCCACGGTGAGCGGCAACCTGACAGTTTCTTCGCCTGTGCGCGCTGCCATCAATACGACCGTGACAGTTGCAGGCGCCACCACTGTGAATGCCGGTGCAACTTTATCCGGCACGGGAATACTGAATGGGGCAACCGCCGTCAATGGCACTATTGCTCCCGGCCCGACCATTGGAACTCTGACGCTAGGCAGCAACCCAAGTCTTAATGGAACAACGGTGATGGAAATCAATCGCACCGCTTCGCCCAATGCCGACTTGCTGACGATTAGCGGCGACCCACTGACTTACAGCGGCACATTGACGGTGAATAATCTGGGTCCGGCGCTCGCCGCCGGCGACACCTTCCAACTTTTCAATGCCTCAGGTTATTCCAGCACATTTGGCACGGTAACCCTTCCCACGCTTGGAGCCAACCTCGCTTGGAACAATACTCTCGCATCGAACGGCGCTATCTCCGTCATCAGCACGCTGCCTCCCGGCGCGCCAAGCATCTCAGCTTCTCTTGGCGGAACCAATCTGACACTGTCCTGGGACAGCACAACTTTCCCCGGTTATAGTGTTCAAGTTCAAACGAACATCTCCAGTGCGGGACTTGGTGCCAGTTGGAACGACACGGGCAGCGGCACGGTCAGTCCCTATGCGACCACGATAGACCCGGCCAACCCGGCCGTGTTCTACCGCCTGGCGCATCCTTGAGTTCCAAAGGTTGCCAACCGGCTGTCACCATATCATGCGACTATCGTGTATGATTAAAAATGATAAATTAAATAAAACCCTGTCACATCCTGGACACCTGTTCATAACCACGGCATGTCGTTTTTTATCTCCGTGTTAATTGGGGTAAGATGGACACTTGCCCATTAAAAGGTGGTGGCGCAGTGCGAGTGCGATCGTGGTGTTCGTCAGCGGGAAACAGTTATCAGAAAACCCTAAACAGCATATTGTCCCCTAATTCATATGAAGACTACCCAGGCAGCCGGTCGGCAGATTTCCGTCCTCCTCATCGCATTCGTTGCGCTGTTCGGCGCGATAAATGTTCAAGCGGCAAATTATACAGCCGCAATAAGCGGGAATTGGAATGGAGATGCCTTTGCCATATGGGGCGTTGCCAAAACATCGCAAACCGGCACCATTTTTGTCAATAATACCAGCACTTCAGCGGTAGTAGGGACGGGCACTTCATTCACCACGACGGTTGTGGTTGGGGACTCCATTTATGCTGGCAGCACATTTATTGGTATCGTGGGAATAATTACCGACAATACTCATCTTAGCCTCGCCGCGAACTCCCTCGCGGGCGTTCCGGCGGGCACGGCTTGGTTCTCTGCCAGGCCGCCGACTTCCAGTGATACTGTTACAATTCCATCTGGTAAGACTATTACCATTCAAAACAGCGATCCGCGCACACTTGGATCTGTCATTCTCAGCGGTCAACTAAGCGTCGGGTCGGGTTCGGGCAGCGTCGCTGTTACCGTTGGAGGAGATATGACGGTTAATAGCGGTGGAATTCTAAAATTGGATACGCAAAACGCCCAAGGCATTACTTACAACGGGAATGTGACCAACAATGGCGCGACCCTTTATAGTGCAAACGGCAGCACAACCTACACCTACGCTGGAGGAACTGTTGGTTCGCCAAAATATTTGGTTGGAAATATCACTAACGTGATTGCCAAAGTCACCGGGGTGTATGTAAACCTTGGCAACCTTGTCACTGGCAGCGGTCAACAAGTTACAGGATTGCAGGGAACCGGTGGCTCGTTGACCAATCTTGGCGTGATTTATTACGGTGGAAATGCGGTTCCTTCAATTACGACGCTCATCACCACCAATACGGGTAGTGCATTCATTTGCGTTTCCGGGTCCGGACAGCAGGGGTTTTCTTTTTCCGGAAAGTATTACAATCTGAACTACGGCGCCGCAGGGGGCACACCTAGTCTGGCCAGTATTACTGATATTTATTATAATTTAACTCTGGCGGCAGGGGTCTCTACATGGCCAAGCAGCTTGAATTTTGCCGGCACATTATTGAATAATACTGGTGCCTCATCAAGTTCGAGTGCAATTACGATGACCGGCAACACTGCCATCGGCGGCTCTCAGGCAATCACTGCGAGCGGTGTGATTAGCGGCAGTAGTAAATCGCTGGCCAAATTCGGCACAGGCACGGCCACATTGAAACCAACTAGCACAGCAGTTGAAACCTACACGGGCAACACAGTGCTTTATGGAGGCTCCTTAATCGAAGATTACACCGGCGGAACTATAACGGCAGACTTGATCAATAATGCTTCGGCACTTTCGCTGGGTGGTCCAGCGTTCGCCTTCCAAGGCGGCAGTGCCACTTTTCAAATAACTGGAAGAAACGCAGCTACGACTTTAAATCAGACGTTTAATGGCGCGACTATCAATCCGGGGGGTTATGTAGTCACGATTGCTGGGGGAAATGCCGGCGCGACATTCAATCTGCATCTTGGTACCATTACCCGAAGCGTGGCTGGCGGCGCGGTCAACTTCACCACTTCCGGCAGCGGCACGCGCAATATCATGACGACGCAGATCAACAACAACGGCATCATCGGGCCGTATGCCATTTTCCAAGGAACTGATTTCGCCACGGGCAGTGCGGCGGGCAGCGATACGACCATCGCCCCTGTCAGTGCGACTGCATTGCCCACGTCCGGTGGCACCTCTACTGTCAATTATTCGTTGGCTGGCAGCCAAACCCAATCGAGTGATGTTACCGGCAATACGCTCAAACTTACGAGCACAACAACCAGTCAGTCTTTGGCGCTCGGAACAGCCAACTTGACGGTCAACGGCCTGGCCTATTCGACGGTTAATGCATATACCATCAGCGGCAGCACTGGCATTCTCGGTGCGGGCTCTGGCAATGAGTTTATCATTCATCAAAATAGTGCTGGCACCTTGACAATCGGCGCGCCGCTTATTGGAGCAAACAACGGCAGGCTTACCAAGGTCGGCACCGGCAATTTGACCCTGACCGGAGCCAGCAGCTACACCGGTAACACAGTCGTCGGGCAGGGAACTCTACAACTTGGTGCGGGTGGCTCAATCAATAATTCAACCAGCATCAATGTATTGCCTGGCGCCACTTTTACGGTCAACGGCACCACTACCACTCCTGCGAGTCAGGATCTGGCTGGTAGCGGAACAATCAACGGTGGCGCTCTAACTTTGGGTGCCAGTGGAACAATCCATCCCGGCGGTGCCGGTCAGTACGGCACGCTAACGTTTGCAAGCGGTTTGACACTTCCTTCCACCGCTACTGCTACCTTCGATCTTGATGCACAACAGTCACCGCAAGATGATCAAATTGCTGTGACCGGCACTTTGACCTGCGGTAGTGCCAATGTGGTTATCAATCCAGGCCCAAATTTTGGTCCTGGGACTTACATTTTGGCCACAGCCAGCACCGCTGTGTCCGGCACATTCAACCCTACGGTCAGTTTCGCTTCTGGAGCAGGGACTGTCACGCTATCATATACCGCGACCAGCGTTATTCTTAAAGTTACAAGCTATGCTTCATGCGCTACGCCTGCGCTTTTCACCGTGGGTGGCGGGACTAATTGCAGTGATTCCGGACTGACCCTTACGTTAAGTGGTTCTGAAATTGGCACGACTTACTTCGTGCGCACCAATGGCGTTGCCAACGGGATTTTGTCAAATAGCGTTAGCGGTGGTGCGCTTAGTTTCCCGGTTCAAACCGATGCTGGAACTTACACGTTGCTGGCGTCAAACAGTTGCGGCAATACACTTCTAATGACCGGCAGCGCGGTTGTGAATCCTGCAATCAACACGGCGTATAACCTGACCGGCGGAGATGGATGTTCAAGTCCGGGGGTGATCATTGGGTTGAGCGGATCACAGTCCGGGGTCACTTATACATTGCTGACGAATGGTGTTGCGACGGCTGTAACTGCCAGCGGCACTGGTTCAACCATCAGTTTCCCCCCTCAAACTTTTGCTGCTACATACACGGTTCAAGGTGGCATTGCCGGGTGCTCCACCCTCGCCATGGTTGGCAGCCCCAATACTGTGACCATTACCCCTACACCAAGCGCTCCGACGGGCGTGTCCGCCACGGCGGGTGACAATCAAGTAAGCGTAGGTTGGACACCTCCGGGCGGCCCGGTGACGGGTTATAATGTGTATCGTTCCACCACTTCTGGGGCCGAGACCTTCTTGGCCAGCGCAGGTTCAAGTCCATATGTTGATGCCACCGCGGCTGATGGCACCCAGTATTTCTACAAAATCACTGCGCTTAATGGAAGTTGTGAGAGCATTGCTTCTGCGGAGGTTGCCGCGACGCCCAACCCGGCCTACACGGCGTATGTCATCACAGATTCCGCCGGTGGTAATCTGGCCGCCGGTGGCAGCGATACTTTGACCATCACGGCGATGAACGGTGCCAGCCCTATATCCATCGGCGGCCCGATTGCATTGACCTTTAGCGGGCTGGCCAGTTCGCCCGGCGGCGCCGCGCCGACGGTGGGCGGCACAGCCTTTGGCGGCGGAAGTGCGATCAAGACCGTTACGTTTAGCAGCGGCGTTGCAACCGTGGACTTGGTGGCTTACAACGCGGGCGCAGGTCAAACACTGGCTGCGACGGATGGCACCCACAGCACGGCGGATAGTGGCGGCTCGCCCTTGAGCCTGACGGTTTCCCAAGCTGCCGACAGCGCGTATCGGTTGACCGGCACGGGTTCACCGCAGGTTGGTGTCAATTACACCGTGAATGTTGCCTTGGTGGATCAATACCAAAACGTGTCAGCCTTCACCGGAAGCACGAACCTGACCTTTAATAATACTTCAACATTGTCGGCGGGCGCGGACGGCTCGGTGGCCACCGTCAATGGTGTGGCTCAGAATACTGCGGCCTCGGTCAGCTTTACTTCTGGCACGGGCAGCGCGATTTTGGTCGCGCACAAGGCCGAATCCGGCAAGTCCGTGACCGTGACCGACGGATCTCTGACTTCATCCACGCCCGGTGGCACCGCTTTAAGTCTCGGGACAATCATCGAAGGTGTTTCGGCGCGATTAGGAATTTCAACCCAGCCTTCCACCACAGCCTCCACGGGCGCCGCTTTTGCACAACAGCCGGTCATCAAAGTGCTGGATATGTATGGCAACGTCACCACTTCGAATGCACAAGTGACGGCGACGGCCAGCGCAGGTAATTTGCAGGGACCAGCTATCACCAATGCTGTCAGCGGGACAGCTGCCTTCTCGGGACTGTCGCTGACCAACGTGGGCAACATCACATTGACCTTTGCATCCGCCGGAATGACCTCGACGAATTCAGGCGTGATTACCGTGAGCGCAAGCACGGTCGCAGGATTGGCCTGGACGACACAGCCCGGAGAGGTCGCTTACGGTTCGACGTTCAGCACGCTTCCGGTGCTCAAGACGGTGGATGCTTATGGCAACCCGACAACAGCAGGTTTGCCAACGTATTTGACTGTGACACTTTCGCACCCATCTGGCAGCGGGACATTGATAGGCACGACTAATTACAACATCGGCAGCGCAGGCAGCAATGGCATCGTCACATTGTCGGATTTGAAAATTGGTGCGGCGGGTTCAGGCAATACGTTGCAGGTTAGCGCCAATATCAATTCTGCAGCTGTCGGGGCGGCAGTTTGGCTGGATGCCAGCGAAGCGGGCACTGTCGCTGGCAGCTCTCCGGTGACCGCTTGGAATGACATAAGCGGTAATGGTAGAAACTTCTTCCCCATCGGGAATGCGGCAAACGGATCCATTACGAATACGGTAACCATCAATGGCCACAAAGTAATGTCGTTTCCCAATAGTGGAAGCGGCCAGTTCATGACCAATGGCACCTATAGTCTTACCACCAATAGCACCACCTTCTTTATTGTTGTCAGAGCCAGGGCAGCTTACAACACCGGAAGCTGGCAAGGTCCGTTGAGCACATACACAAGCGGCACTGGGGATTGGAACAATACCGGATCTTATGTCATAGATACCGGCGGGGCTGCTCAAAAACTGGATCTTCAGAGAAATAATGATGTTCCGAGTTCATTGGCGGTTCCGGCCACCGGCACAGTGGCTATTTGGGTGGGCGGATTTGACGGCTCGTTAAAATATGTCGGTCAGATTACGTCTGCCTCGAGTAATATCGTCAGCAGTGCGGATACTCAGGGCAACTTTAACATAAACCGGATCGGCGTTGGCGGTCGTTTCGACGGTCCGGACGGCAACGGCTCAAGCAAATGGCCCGGCGAAGTCGCGGAAGTTCTTGTTTACAACTCGTGGCTGGCTGGTTCGGATCGTGCCGCTGTCTTGAATTATCTCTCAAACAAATGGATAAGCGCTTCCTATCCCTTGGGGCCGGTCGCCTCAACCAGTTCGGCTTTCACGGTGGATACCGCAGCATTGTCCATCACGGCCAGCAATCAGAGCAAGGCGTATGGACAGGCAATGACGTTTGGCAGTGGCAGCACGGCGTTCACTTCCTCCGGCCTGGTTAATGGCGAGACCATCGGCACGGTGACATTGGCCGTGGACAACAATGGCGATCTGGGCACCGCGCCGGTCGGCGGCAGCTACACCATCACGCCCAGCGCGCCCACTGGCGGCACGTTCTCAGCGGCCAATTACAATATCGGTTATACTAGCGGCACGCTGACGGTGAATCCGGCGGCATTGTTGATCACCGCCACGAACCAGAGCAAGATATATGGCCAGACGGTGACGTTCGGCAGCGGCAGCACGGCGTTCACATCGAGTGGATTGCAAAACAGTGAGACGATCGGGTCGGTGACACTCGCTGTGGACAACAATGGCAACCTGGCCACCGCACCGGCCGGTGGCAGCTACACCATCACGCCCAGCGCGGCGGTGTTCGCTACGGGTTCGGACGCCAATTACACGATCACCTACGCCACCGGCTTGTTGACAGTAAACAAGGCGACGCCAACGGTCACAACGCCGCCGACAGCAGGCACGATTATTTATGGTCAGACCCTGGCTGATTCCATTTTGAGCGGCGGTGCAGCAACGAATGTGAACAACGGCGATTCCGTCGCCGGTAACTTCGCCTTCACCACCCCGGGCATCGCGCCACTGGCGGGAAGCCCGAACGTGTCGGTGACCTTCATGCCGACGGACACGGCTAATTACAACCCGGCCATGGCCACGACGAGTGTGATGGTGAATCCGGCAGTGCTGACCATCACGGCCAGCGACACGAACAAGGCCTATGGCCAGACGGTGAGCTTTGCCGGGACGGAATTCACGCCCGCCGGACTGATCAACGGTGACAGCGTGACGAATGTGACGCTGGACAGCGACGGGGCGACGAACACGGCCTTGGCGAACACCTATGCGATCACGGTCACCAACGCCATGGGCAACGGCTTGGCGAATTACGTCATCAATTATGTCAATGGCACGTTGACGGTTAGCAAGGCGACGCCGGTGTTAACGGCCCCGACGGCCGCGGCGATCACTTACGGCCAGACCCTGGCCGATTCCATTTTGAGCGGCGGCACGGCGACGAATGCCAACAACGGCGATCCAGTCGCCGGCAGCTTCGCCTTCACGACGCCAGCCACCGCACCGAGTGTGGGCACGGCTCCGCAGGACGTGACTTTTACCCCGACGGACACCGCCAATTACAGCAATGCCACCACCACGGTCAGCGTGACAGTCAACTCGGCCTGCTCGGTGCCGACCATTGTGGGTGGGATTGATCCGAATGGCACAAACGTAACGGCTTTCAGCCTGGTGGCGTTTGCCTTGACCAACGTGACAGGCACGATGCCGGTGGCTTATCAGTGGCGCAACAATGATGTGGACATCGTTAACGCCACCAACAGCAGCTACACGAACCTGTCGCTCACGGTGGCTGACGCCGGCAATTATGTGTGCGTGGTGAGCAACGACTGCGGTGCGATCACCTCCAGTATCGTGGTATTGACGGTCAACCCGCAAACACCGTTGATTGCGACGGCACCGACGGCGACGACAAGCATCACCTACGGGCAGACCTTGTTCAACGCGGGCTTGACCGGTGGTTCCGTCACCAATGCCGAGGGGGCGACCGTGACCGGGACATTCGCCTACACGAGTCCTTCCGCCACGCCGAATGCGGGGACGGCTTCGCAGGGTGTGACCTTCACGCCGGACGACACGGTCAACTACACCACCGCCGCAACCACGGTCAGCGTGACGGTGAACAAGGCGACGCCGACGGCGACACTGGCCGTCAACAATTCGCCGGTGACGTATGGCGGCCTGGGCGAGGCGGCGACGGTGAGCGTCACGGCAAGCAACACGCCGGGCGCGGTCGCGAACATTCTGACCGGCGGCACGGCCAGTCAGACCAACGCCGGAACCTATGTGGTGACAGCGGACTATGTGCCGGACGACACGGCCAACTACAACACGCTGACCGCGGTTGCCGCCGGCAATTTCATCATCCAGACCGCTCCAGCCTCGGTGACGGCGAACAGCGCGAGCAAGACCTACGGCGACGCGAACCCGGCGCTGACGGCGGCGACCGCAGGGACAGTCAACGGCGACACGTTGAACTACACTTTGGCGACGGATGCGACGCAGTTCTCGAGTGTGGGTGTCTCCAACATCACGGTGACCTTGGGCAGCAACCCGAACTACAGTGTGTTGGCAACCAACAGCACGCTGACAATCAGCGCGAAGACGGCATCGGTGACGGCGGACAACGCAACCAAGATTTATGGGCAGACGATCACCTTTGCTGGAACGGAGTTCACGACCAGCGGGTTCGTGGGCGGTGATACGGTAACCAGTGTGACGCTGGCCAGTGACGGAGCGGTGAATACGGCGGCGGTGAACGATTATCCGATCACGGCCAGTGCGGCAGCTGGCAGCGGGCTGGGCAACTATAACATCAGTTATGTGGACGGCACGCTGGCGGTGACTGCGGGCACACCGCTCACGATCAATACGCCGGTCATTCTGGTGGACGGCAACGTTCAGTTGACCTTTACCGGTGGTGATGCCGGGGTGAGCTACGAAATTCAGGCCAGCACGAACTTGAGCAACACGGTTTGGAACTCGCTGGTCACCAATACGGCGGGCATCAGCGGTCTGTCCAGCTACACGGACCTGGACGCGACCAATCATGCCATCCGGTTTTACCGGACGGTGACGCCGTGAGTTGAGGTTAATTTGAAGGACTTGGTTTTGGGTTCCGTCACAGAGACCGGATGCGGTTTTCGGATTGGGGTGGGTGGTGGCGTCAGGGACGGCGTCGCCACTCGAACCCGGCAGAAAAGAGCAGACGATAACAATATGATGACAATTTTAATCGCGCTCTCGTTGGCGGCGGACTGACGGCAGATCCAGCCCGTTGTCATCGCCCGGCAATTTTAATGGGACGGGACGTGGACGCTGTTAACTGCCAGGAAACCTTTGATCTTAGCCGGAACCATGCGTTGAATTAACCACGAAATACACGCGCGAAAGCCGGAACGATTGGCTCGGTATGGCGCGGAAGCAACCGGCACCAAATCGGTAAACTCGGATTTGAAACCTGCAAGCGTGGATGTTGGCCTTCCCGGGCCTTGGCTTTCCTTTTGTGTGTTTCGTGGTTGAACGGAATTCTTCCGGCTTAGCGCCAAAGTTACCTCCGGCCTGCGAGATGAGGAATGAGGACG
This sequence comes from Verrucomicrobiia bacterium, assembly GCA_035577265.1. GTDB lineage: Bacteria > Verrucomicrobiota > Verrucomicrobiia > Limisphaerales > UBA11358 > UBA11358. The sequence goes on from DATLVR010000119.1 coordinate 72,148, forward strand.
CAATTCGTGCGGTGTGGACAAATGACGCCCATTCCAAGTTCCGAAGCGCGCATGTGACTTTGCCGCCCTAAACCGCTTTAGGTTTCAGATCTCCAGTTTGGAGCGCAAAGACAAAGCGGACGACCGCGATAAAACCAAAGACTATGCCAGCTTCCAAGGCTCACGGTATTCTCGCGTGAGCCACGCGGTTTCTCCGGTGCCTCCCACAAACTGCTCGTGGGCCGGATCCCACTTGATTAATTTCCCGTGGAAATAGGCGAGATTGACCAAGTTGCAAACGGTTGCCGAGCGTTGACCGGTTTCAACATCGCAAATGGGTGGCTTGCGGGTTTGAATGCTGGTCAACCAATCGCTCAGATGATTGTTGCTGCGATACAGGCGAACGGCATTTGTGGGCAGCATCTCCTTCAGCAGATTGATGTAACTATCCAGATTTTCCGCCTTAAGTTGATCGCCAATCCAAAGTTGGAATTTGCCCCGGTTGACATAGATCTTGCCTTTGTCCCCGTAGAATGTGATGCCGTTGCCGTCCACGTGCGTGACCTCCAGACCTGTAGCATAGCGCAATCGAACCCCGTGTGTGGCCTTGGGTGTTTCGGCGGGGATGATCTCCACCGGCCCCGTGTTATCAAAGCCGAACGCCCATTGCACAATGTCGAAATGATGAGCGCCCCAGTCCCCCACCATGCCGGCGGCGTATTCCGTGTAGTTACGCCAGTTCGGAAAACCTTTATGAACACCGCGCGGACTCAGGATCGAGTTATACGGACGCATCGGTGCGGGACCCAGCCAAAACCCCCAATCCAATCCCGGTTCATCCGGTTCGCCAGGCAGATCGCACGGACGGGGCGGACCGCCGACGGCCACGTCCGCCTTGTTCACGGTGCCGATCACTCCGTTGCGAACCAGTTCGCAGGCCGCCCGGAATTCGGCGGACGACCGCTGCATGCTGCCAACCTGCAGCACCCGCTGGTGGGAACGCACGGCATTCACCATGGCTCGTCCTTCAAGAATCGTGTGCGCCATCGGCTTCTCGCAGTAAACATCCTTGCCCGCCTGAACCGCGGCGATGGCAATCAGGGCATGCCAATGATCCGGGGTCGCGATGACGACCGCATCAATGTCCTTTCGGGCCAGCAGTTCGCGAAAATCATTGTAGCCGGCGCAACCTTTGTAGGTGCCCGCCGCGGTTGCTTCCGCATAACGGCCTTCGACAATTGATTTCGCATTTTCCCGGCGGGTGGTGTCCACATCACACACGGCCACCACGCGAACGTCGTTGCGGCCGATGAATCCTTGCATCAGTCCCCGGCCTTGTGTCCCCAGTCCAATGAAACCCAGGGTAATCTGGTTGTTCGAGGCATTCTCAGCCGCCCACAGACCAGAACGCAGGATCAGCGGCGCGGCGGCGGCAAGTCCCGCGCACTGGATAAATTTGCGACGTGAAATGGAGGAGTTCATTTGTTGCATTTTTAAAACCATAACCAAAAGGCCGGACAAATACCAATACCCGAAAACGGGGATGGCACCCGCCTTCGGTATTCGAACAGAAGCCGGATTCAGTTTTTTGTCCCAGCCGCCAGCCCGGCACAGGCAGAATTGAAGAATTTTACCGACTCGGCGATTTCCGGGCTGGAATTTTCCCAGTGGTATTCATATTCGACGCAAATGGCGCCGTGGTATTGCTGCCGCTTGAGTTCTTCCAGCAGCGCCTTGGAATTACAGACGCCGGTGCCCCAGGGAACATCGTGCGTTCCCGGCGACTTCTCCGCGAGGTCTTTGAAATGCACGGCCAGCACATGGCCGTCATATTTTTTCAAACACTCGACCGGATCCAATCCTGAACGGACCCAATGGCCGACATCCGCGCACGCGCCCATGAGCGGCCCGCGACCCTTGATGGCGGCCAGCACCGTGTCGGGATTCCAGTAATACGAAGGCTTGGGATGATCGTGAATGGCGACCTTGATGTGGTATTCTTTGCAAAGCTTCTCCACCAAATCCAACGCTTCGTCCGCCGGCTCGGCCACGAGCGTATCAATGCCCCACTTTCTCGCGAACTCGAACACTTTCCGGCTTTTCACTTCGTTGGTGGTCAACTGCACGACGCCCAGGTTGACGAACGGCCAGCTGATGCCGGCGGAAAGCATCCTGGCCTTGATCGCTTCCATGTCCTTGTCAGCCAGGCCGACCGAGCTGACGGGTTTGGCGTCCTTGTCCAGCAGGACGCTTCCCGAAAGGCTCATCTGCTTGACGCCCAGCGCGGCGGTCTTGTCGATGGCGTCATAAATGGTGAACAACCGGAAGGTGTAGGAATGAACCGCCAGGGTCCAACCGAGTTTTTCCGCGGCAGTCGGTGGCGGCGCGTCCGCCGCGCGCACCGCGGCGAACGCGAGGATGATGGCGAGGAACGTGAATGATAATTTTTTCATAGTCATTTTCGGGACGTTAAATGGAGCGTCAGACCTCGGGTTTCCAGCCTGGCGCATAATCGCGCTGCCAGAGTTTCATGGCGTCGGCATCGTCCTGAATGTGACCGTTCGTGTTGTCCAGATGCAGCGCGCGTCCGGTGCGCCAGGCGATGTTGCCAAGCTGGAGCATGGTCACGCTCTTGTTGGCTTCGAGGATGGGCGAGTTCAGCGGAACATCCAGCCGGATGGCATCCATGAAATTTTTGAAATGCAGGGTGTCAAGATTCGCCCCGGTGCTGCTGAGCGTGTTGGTGGGATCGGCAACTTCGCTGCTTTTCAACTGTTTCATGATCTTCCCGGCCTTGTCGTAAATGGTGCAATTATCTCCTTCCAGCAGCGCCGAACCTTCGGTGCCGTAGATCATGACGCCGCGGCTCAATCCATCAATCGGGTAGTTGTTGCAACTGCGCCCTTCCCAGGACATGGACTTGCCCCCGGCAAAATCCCAACTGATCACTTGGGTGTCGGGCGTTTCCCAATCGTCTTGAAATGCGTAACGCCCGCCGTTGGACGTGACGCGTGATGGATAATCAAGCCCCAGTGCCCACCGGCAGACGTCCACTTCGTGCGTGCCGTTGTTGAGCGCCTCGCCGGTGCCATAACGCCAGAACCAATGCCAGTTGTAATGGATGAGATTGCTCAGGTAAGGCTGGCGCGGCGCCGGGCCCTGCCACAATTCATAGTCCAGCCATTCCGGCACGGCGGCCGGTGTTCCATGACCGATGGAGACGCGGTTGTTGACATACCAGCAATTTCCGAAATACGCCTTGCCGATGATGCCTTCGCGGATCGCCTTGACGGCATTCTGTGTGTTGGGAAAGGAACGCCGTTGGTTGCCCATCTGGCAGAGGCCCCCGGTTTTTTCCACCGCTGCGATGAGCATTTCCCCTTCGCCCGGATTATGGCTGCACGGTTTTTCCACGTAAACGTGCTTGCCGGCCTGGAGCGCGAGAATGGCCATCGGCGCGTGCCAGTGGTCGGGGGTCGCAATCGTGACGACATCAATGCTTTTGTCCTCGAGAATTTTCCGGAAATCCTTGACGCCCTTCGGCTCGGTTTTCTGATTCTTGAGGGTCGCTTTGACGCCTTTCGCGATCGCACGATCGTCCACGTCACAGATGTGGGTGATCTCCACGCCCGGCAGACTGGTGAGGCATCCCACATGGGCCAACCCGCGCCCGTTCGTTCCAATCACGGCGGCGGTGATCTTGTCGTTCGGCCCCAGTTTGCGCCGGACGATCGGCGCCTGCGCCTTGGCGTTTGCAACTGAACCGAAATAGCCGGCCATGCCCAGGCCGATGCCGACTGCGCCCGCTTGTTTCAAAAAATTCCGACGATTGATGGAGTCATTCATAAAATGGTTGGTCTGATTGTGCGTTATGTTTTGTCAAAAATAAATCAATGGTTGCGCCGAGTCGGGGTTAACATTGACCGAGAATCCACCAAACCGGCTGCCAGCGCAATCGCACAAAAGGATGACGGATCGTTCGACGGGCGCAACGCTGCTTTCAGTTGGCCCGCCGTCCGATTCACTGACAGCAACTTGTCAAAAAACCCAGTGCGTCCGGCTCTGAGTTGCTCGATGAGACAATCCTTGCCTTGGTTCGCAATTTTCAAATCCATGATTTCAAGCTCTTGAAGCTTCTGGCCAGCCACCAGGCCAGCCATCCTTCCGGGATGTTTCACCTGTGCCACGGAACTTCCGAACCATTCCGAAGCGGACGCATCGGCTGGTTCGTTGCCGTTCAGGTTTGCAGCAAAATCCTAATTTCAATCCAATCCAAACCCAATACCCGTAAACGGGTATTCTGAGACGTTCACGTTTCAAAGTATGCTCAATTTCCTCCAGTCAGAAACTGGTAGGAAAGCCATCAAATTTTAATGAATCAGTTCACCCGCATCCCCCCGATTAACGCTCATGATGGTTTGCCTTCAAATGAGCCGCCAAGTTGGCTTTGATATTTATGAGAAACCTTGTTGTGGCGGTGATTATTATTGGAATTGATTGCTCCCCTGTTTGCCGGGGAGCCATGCTCCAGCCTGTGGATGAAGCCCTCCCGATGGTTGGCACGGGCGGACATGGCCATGCCTTTCCCGGAGCCACGGTGCCGTTCGGGATGGTGCAGTTAAGTCCGGACACCCGCACCCACGATTGGGATGCCTGCGCCGGCTACCATTACTCCGACAATACCATCATGGGATTCAGCCACACCCATTTATCTGGAACCGGTATTCGGGAATATGGCGACTTGCTCGTCATGCCGGTCACGGGCCCATTGAACGACGGTGCAGGTGACCAGTCATTGGCCGCCAAACGATTTGTTTCCGGCTTCTCACATGACCGGGAGTTGGCGCAACCTGGCTACTATCGTGTGCTGCTCGACAAATATGACGTCGTGGCCGAACTGACCGCCACCGCGCACGCCGGCATGCACCGCTACACGTTTCCCGCCTCACCACAAAGCCACATCCTGCTCGACCTGGTGCACGGCTTGGAAAATAAACCAACGGCGGCGTCTTTGAATATCGAGCGCGGCAACTTGTTGACCGGCTTTCGGCGTAGCGACGGCTGGGCCAAAAACATTGTCATCTACTTCGCAATTGAAAGCTCCCAGCCGTTCAAGTCGTTCGGGCTGGAACTGGATGGGAAGCCGCTATCGACAGGTGCAACCCATGCGGAAGGCAGGGAAATCCGCGCGCATCTGGATTATGAAACCGCCGCCGGGCAGCAGATTCTTTTGCGCGTCGGCCTTTCACCCACCAGCGTCGAAGAGGCGAAGAACAATCTGGCGGCGGAAATCCCCGCGTGGGATTTTGATGCCGTCCGCCTGGCCGCCCGGAACACCTGGAACAAGCAGCTCTCACGCATCCAGATCGAATCGCCCAATCCCCAGATTCGCCAGACCTTTTATTCCGCGCTCTACCACACGATGACTGCGCCAACCCTCTACAATGACAGCGACGGTTCTTATCGCGGCGCGGACGGCGCCGTCCACACCAACGCCGCGTTCCAATACTATTCCACCTTCTCACTGTGGGACACGTTCCGCGCCGAACATCCCCTGCTCACTTTGACCCAACCGGAGCGGATCAATGATTTCATCCGATCCATGCTGGCATTCTACCAGGAATCGCCCGATCACTCGCTGCCGATGTGGCCGCTGGCCAGTTATGAAACCTGGTGCATGATCGGCTACCATTCGATGCCGGTCATTTGGGATGCTTACCGCAAAGGGTTTCGCGGCTTTGACACCGGGCTGGCGTTCCAGGCGATGCGTGAAACCGCGCTGGGCAATCGCAACCGGCAGGATGAATATGCCCGGAAAGGTTATGTCTCATCTGAAACCGGTCAACATTGGCGGGGTGCGGCCCGCACCCTGGAATTTGCGTATGACGATTGGTGCATCGCCCAAATGGCGGCAGCACTTGGCAAAACCAATGATGCGGATCTTTTCACCAGGCGTGCAGAGAACTTCACAAATATTTTCGATCCGGCCTCAGGATTTTTCCGTGGCAAAACCGCCGCCGGTCCCTTTCGCGAGCCATTCGATCCGAAGGCGGTGAATGGTGATGACTTTGCCGAGGCCAATGCCTGGCAATATACGTTCGCCGTTTTTCACGACGTGCCCGGCATGATCCAGCTGTATGGTGGGAAGGAAGCGTTCATCCGCAAGCTCGACGAACTGTTTGATCAGGAATCTGACATTCATAATCACCAGGTGGATATTTCCGGATTGACCGGTCAATACGCCCACGGCAATGAACCCTGCCATCATGTCCCTTATCTTTATGCGTTGGCGGGCGCGCCCTACAAAACCGCGCCTCGCGTGCATCAAATCATGCTCACGCAATATGACAACACACCGTCGGGCATCTGCGGCAACGACGATTGCGGCCAGATGTCCGCCTGGTATGTCTGGAGCGCCATCGGCCTCTATCCCGTGAATCCGGCGGACGGAAAATACATTTTTGGCAGCCCGCTCATGGAAAAAGCCACCATCCAACTGGATCCGAAATTTTATCCGGGCGGCACATTCACCATCGTCGCTCACCATGTTTCCAATCAGAACATTTACATTCAATCCGCCAGGCTCAACGGCCGGATGCTGAACCGGCCCTGGATTACCCACGACGAAATCACCCGCGGCGGAACCCTGGAATTTGAAATGGGAAATTTGCCGGACAAGACGTGGGGAACCGGTGTGAATTGATTTTCACAGCCGGATCATGCCCGGAACCCGGCTCCAGCCAACGCACATGAATGGATGACGGATACCAATAATACAAGCGACGGCTGCGCGTCGTGAGGGCTATAGCGGATCAATTAAAATATAATCGACATTTACCCCGCCGTTGCCACCGGTCTGTTGGATGACATTGGTCGTGCCGGGCGCAAGCGGAACCGTCGTTTGGTTCCAGTCTGTGCCGCTGGGATGCGGAAAATAGAAATAATGCTTTCCATCCTTGCAAGCACGGTCGGGCGCCCACATGAAGCCGCCTTCCTTCCTGCCCCACGTCACCTGATTGGCCTGGAGAATCTGTCGCCGACTGACCCCATTCCACCAATCTTCCAGCAGCAGATCGCTCTTGATCCGCTCCCGTGCTTTGCCCCCATGGTCTTGAGAATCTCCACCACCCGCGCCGCGCCGCGCCGGGCTCACATACAACGGCCAGCAGCTTGACTCGTGGACTTTCCCCGCCTATGGCGTTCACTACGGCTTCACCACTTTTAACGAAAAAACCGCCCGCACCCAACGAGGAGCGGACGGTTTTTTCCAACACTGCGAATCCCCACTTTTGCATCAACCGCAGAAAAGTGCCCTTCGGAACCGCACAAATTGCAATTCACCCGGCCCCGCCGAGCTTCCTACTCGTTTGGGACGGGCGACGAGGGAATTAATCTATCCCCCGTCGCCCCAACGCTCGCGTATATTACGGTAGAATCACTCGATAAAACTTCGCCGTGCTCAGCGGCGAAGTGGTGTCAATAACGAATATCGGGCCAGCTCCGGCTGTGTTCGTCGAAAACGAGGTCCAAGGCCCGCTCACTGAGGGGGCAGACTGCGACACATACGTGGTGCCGTTGACGCCGTTAATTGTGATGACGGGATCCAGGGTAAATGAATCAGCTGACACTGAGGCTGATGTGCTTGTAGTATAGCTACGATCGTTCGGGCTAGCAGCAGCGTTGGTAGCCACCACGGAATAGATCCCAGTCTGGGCGGCGCTGAAATTTGCAATAGTTAGATTGGCTGTCGTTGCTCCGGAAACCCCGCCGCCGTTCGCGAGGGGCACGGAATTAAACATCCATTGATAACCGGTTGCGGGCGAGGCAGCCGATGTTAAGTTGAGCGTGCTGCCTAACCCAACAACCGCATTTGAAGGGTTAAGGCTGAATACTGGCGTGGTGGGGCCAGCGGGTGGAAGTGCTGTGAGGACGGTGATGTTAGCCGCCGGATTATAGACCGCAGAGATTGTGCCATTGCCCTCGAAAGCGACGAGCTGATGATTTGTAATCACATAATTCATCGCATTTACTCCCCCGAAAGTTATTGTTAATGCATTGTTTGTGATCACCACTTTGGAGTTGGCTCCGATGTCCATATAACCAAAGCTTCCGACCTGCTGAGGCGCGCCAAGTGTTTGGGCAGACCAATCACGCATGTAAACTGAACCGCCGTTGGTGACGTAACAATAGTTGGTGACGCCAGGGTTTCCATTCCAACCTATGCCAAATTCCCCACCTGGAACGTGAATCGTGCCGCCGTTAACGACTACCGTGCCTATTGTGTTGTTCTGCCCCACCCAAATATGTCCAGCACCAGTGAAGTCTGCACCCGGGTTAACAATCAAAGTCCCGGGCCCAGCCACAAAGCCTATTCCAGTCCAAGAGTCTCCAAAACCCGAAAAGCCCGCCTGAAGTTGACCATGGTCGATCTCCAGCACTCCGCCTCCTCCGAAGCCACACATAATCTGGCCGACCTGGGTGTCGTTGGTTACGACACAGATGACAGCGGCGCTGTCAAATGCGGCATTGTAAAAAGTGGACACTGCGTTTGTGTCAACAACGACAGGCACGACAAGGAGGCCCCAGTTGGCAGGGTCGTTCCAATAAGCGGCTTGGTTGCCGTGGACGTCAGTGAAAACGTTTGACGGGGACCAATGGTCGTCTTCTCGACTCGCGGCCATGGCATTGTATGCCAGCATCGGCCCGGCGAGCAGGCCGGTCAGAAGCAGGGATTTGAACATTCGGGAGGATTTTACCATTCTTTTCATATGTGGGTTTGTGTTGATGTTAATGATTTTTTTGCGGCATTTTTATGCCTCAACAGTTTTGGAACAATGTAAGAATAACTGAAAGGCGGCGCATCGGTATCCCCTCTTTCGGGGATGGTAAACTGATTGGAGCGGGTCTACTCTGAAACCATGAAAACCCCCTCTCGTCGAACGGATATTTTTTTGCCTTTCCCGCGTGGTTTTACGTTGATTGAATTACTGGTGGTCATTGCCATTATTGCCATTCTTGCGGCCATGTTGTTGCCAGCCTTGAGCAAGGCAAAGCAGAAAGCCTGGGCAATCAACTGCATGAACTGCACAAAGCAACTGACGCTGGGCTGGACCATGTATTCGGGTGACAATAACGACAGGACAGTGCCTGAATATGCCAACGGCGGTGATAACGGATCGTATACTCCAGGACAGGTTAACGTTGCTGACACCAATTGGTGCGGTGGAAACATGGGCGCCAACTTTGCTCAGAGCAACACCAACACCGCGAACTTAGTGCATGGACTGTTATACCCTTATATAAACAATGTGGGTGTTTATCATTGTGCCGCTGACTATGCCGTCCAAGGTTATCCAGGTAAAGTCCTCAGCGGCGGGGGGCTCAAGGTCCGCAGTTATTCCATGGCCCAAACGTTTATTCCATACACCCCAGGGCAAAGTGGTTGGCTTCCGGCTCCCAGATACAAAACATACGGAAAGCTGGGCAGCATTGTGAAACCGTCGGACACTTGGGTTTTCATTGATGAAAATGAGAATAGCATCAACGATGCCGCCTTCGGAATTGTAATGGTGGGCCAGACGGGTTTTACTCCAACGTCGTATAACCCAGTTGACGTTGTATCGGGCCGCCATGCTGGCTCGACCGGCTTGTCATTCTCTGATGGACATTCGATCGTCCACAAATGGCAATCAGCCTCGACCTACACAGTTGGCCCAGGACTTCAAATTTCGGATTCAGGTGGGGTTAGCGATTACGTGTGGCTTTCTTCGGTAACTACGGTTCTTAGTAATTAAAGATGGCGCAGGGCATTTCTTGTGCGCGGCTGGAGGATTAGAGACCTCTTCAATTGTTCTGAATTAAAACCATGTCATCGCGCGTCACCCTAAATATATTTTGAGATGAAAGAACTGCGCAAGCTTTGTAAACTTGTCATGTGGGCTCTGCTTTGCCTTGGAATTTCCGTGAAAGCGCAACTCACGGCAACAACTTGGAATCCGGCTGGCAACCCCAGCCAGCCATCGGATAATTTATGGGCCACAGCTGGAAACTGGAACGGGGGCGTCGTCCCTGCACACGGGTATAAGGCCTATTTCAATGTCGGCGCCGCACCGTGCCTCGTGAACAGTGCGGTTGGCGGTTGCCAGGTATCCATCGGTGATGGCGGATCGGGGTGCGTTCTCATTGTCACCAATGGTGGCAGCCTGTCTGCCGGAGACACCACGGCAGGCAATAATGACAATTATGCTTGGACGGCCATTGGCTATAGCAATACCGGTGAAATGGACATTGAGAACGGCGGCTCAGTAACCTTCAACTATCACCTGTGGATTGGCCTGAATACCGGGGCAACTGGCACGTTCATCATGCGTGGCGGGACGGCGTCGGTTGCGGGCGCTTTTGGGTTGGGCTTTAGCGGCGGCACGGGCATCATGCACATCAACGGCGGCACATTGACTCTTTCCCAATGGGCTGCCAACTCGATTCAGGGCACCGGTTCTGTGCTGGACATTGGAGGTGGAACGGTGGTTATTGCGGGCAATCAAATGGCCTCGGTGAACGGTTTTATCGCCAGTGGCAAAATCACCGGTTACGGTGGCACCGGCACCGTTGCGTGCAGTTACAACGGAACCGCCAATACCACCACAATCACCGCCACTAAAGGTAGCAGCGCCTCCAGCAACAGCGCTTATCTTTCCATCCAACTATCGGGGATCAATCTAACGCTTTGCTGGCCGACTTCTTCCGTCTACTATGGATTGCAGTCCACCACCAATCTCATCGCGCCGGCTGTCTGGAAATCCCTGACCAACACTGTCATCACCGCCAACGGGACTAACGAGGTCATTTTACCTTTGTCGAGTCAGACAATTTTCTTCAGTCTGAATCATGGGGTTGATGCCACCACCATGAATGGCAAATTGTTGATGGGCTATCAAGGCTGGTTCGCCTGTCCGAATGATGGTTCGGCGCCTGATCAATGGTGGCATTGGTTTCACAACCAGACGCCGACGGCGGCCAACGTTAACACGGATTTTCTCCCGGACACATCCGAGTTCACCGCGAACGAGCTTTTTAACACGGGAATGACCTACTCGAATGGCAGTCCGGTTCAATTCTATTCGGACGCCGTGCAAAAAACTACCCTCCGCCATTTCCAATGGATGCAAGAGAATCAACTGGACGGCGTATTTCTACAACGTTTCCTGACCGATCTTTCCAGTCCGCAATTTTATTCTTTCCGCAACCAGGTTACTGCCAATGTCCGTGCGGGAGCGGAAGCCTCCGGGCGGGTGTATGCCATCATGTATGACGTCAGCGGACAGCCCGCCAACACCCTCATCAGCAACCTCACCAATGACTGGCTTTACCTGGTGAATACCATGCACATTACCAACAGCACACGGTATCTTTATCACAAAGGCAAACCCGTGGTGGCTCTCTGGGGCTTTGGCTTTAATGACGGGCGCCATCTGGCTTCGCCGCAGCAGGCGCAAACGGTGATCAATTGGTTCAAATCCCAAGGTGTCACCGTGATGGGCGGTGTGCCGACGTATTGGCGCACGCTGCAGAATGATTCGTATACCAATGCCGCGTGGACCCCCGTCTATCTTTCGTTCGATGCCATAAGTCCGTGGGCGGTTGGCAGGTTTGGCAACAACGCGGGCGCAGACAGTTATACGGCGAACATCACCATACCGGATCTCGCCACCTGCAAAACGAACGGAATTGATTATATGCCCGTGATTTTCCCCGGCTTTTCCTGGTATAATGAAAATGGCGGCCCACTCAACCAGATTCCACGGAATGGCGGCTCGTTCTATTGGAGACAGGTTTATGACGCTGTGCATGCGGGCTGTAACATGATTTACGGCGCGATGTTTGATGAGGTCAACGAAGGAACGGCCATGTATAAGCTTGTGCCAACGGCTGCCCAACTGCCTGCTCAAGGCCAATTCCTGTCGCTGGATGCTGATGGAGCAACTCTTAACAGCGACTGGTATTTGCGGCTGGCCAATCAGGCTGGCAAGATGTTACGCGGCGAAATTCCCTTGCAAACCACCATCCCCATCTCACCGCCGTGAGAAGACTGATGTGTTGCAGGGGACGGATTTTTTCACAACAACCATCGTGACGCTTACGTGTGTGATCGTCGTCAGCGAATTTATCAGGAGATACCAAGGAGATAATGGAAGCGCCAATATTATTTCCGCTTTGAAAAGGTTTTTAAATCAAACTAGTATTGTGAATCAATTTTTTACGGTGCCATGCACGGCAATCCATTTAACATCCTCTCCAACAGTTGTACTATTAATGTTTAGATATGTATCCTGCCATTTATGAAGCGCGACATGGCCGTCGCAAAAAGAGAAAGAACTGGAAGACCCATGATTGACGGCTGGCCGGTCTTTAATGGCGAGAGCGAAAGGATTGGCAACATATTCAAAGTATCCATCATTACATGACGCAGGATTTTCATCTAAAAACTCAAAACAATCTGACGAACCTAGGTTCGCATTAAAATCAGAATACTTGGTAAAATTTTTAAACCGGGGATCAATATCATATTTACCTTTATCCGCCAACATTTCAGCGGGACTCATTCCTACATACATGTTGGCAGAAACCGACCTCACTCGCGGCACCTGCCATTTTGTATCTATGGACTTATCCGCCGGACATTTATAAGACCCGGCCGCCTTGGTATAACTACCAATAGAGCCAACCAAGGTTCCCACGCCGGGAATACTGTCTCCTAACGCTCCCGTAAAATAAGCGTTAGTTGCACAGCCTTTAGGGTCATCCCCTGACCCATTGAGAGCGAATCCCATCGTTCCTGCCGACCAGCTTGGGTATCCTTGAGGGGCGTTAGGATCAAAAGCCTGGCCAGTCAGAAGAAATCCGCCCTGGTTCAGCGGCCAATTCCCAGGCATAAGGTCATTGTTGTCACCCGCATAGAGAATGCTGCCCAATTGCAACTGTTTCATGTTGTTGACACAGGAGATGCCTTGCGCCCGGATCTTGGCTTTCGACAACGCCGGCAAAAGCATGGCTGCCAAAATGGCAATAATGGCAATCACCACCAGAAGTTCAATCAGTGTAAAGCCGTTGTTTCTGGAACCAGTCTTCACGGAATGCCCGCTTGACAAATCAACACACAATACTCGTTTCATAACTCGGATCTAAACTACATTTATAACTGATAGATTTTATCTTAAAACATTCTCCGGCAGCCAGCCACCCCTGGACGCAACCAGCGGCCAAGGCGGCGGTCACTGATGCCGGCAGCCTTGTGGGGGATTTGACGACGGTAATTTTTCATATGCTTCTTCGTTTCGGATGGGTCTTGAGCAGGATGAATTAAATTTAATCGCGGCGGCATCCCCTTTTTAGGGGAGGGTGCCTGTCAGCGGCATTCCCACCTTGAAAAACCAGCCAGATGGCTGGTTATAAACGCCGGAGCAAAGAATTTCATGGATGCTTTCATGTGTTAAGCCCGCAGGGGAATAATCATCCCGGCGGCGGATCGGCTCAAAGGTTGCTGAATACTCCAGCACCATCGCAAACGCAAAACCAGTTTTCCCCGGCCGCCTTTGCCCTGGACAATCTCCCAACACAGATCGGACACCGGATTCCCATTTTATGCATGGTGGATCAGTCAGTCCCCGTTTTAGGGGAGTATCGGTCCGCGCTGCATTCTCATAGCGTTTTGCCTCGTCGCTCCGCGTTCAAGATGGTAGAAGATCGACGATGGCAAAAACCCATGCGCTGGCGCAACCTTGAATTCTATGAAAACCAAAATTGTTTCCTTTATTTTCATGCTGGCGGCGATGGCATTGCCGGCACAGCAAAACCATTTTGTCGCGTTGAACGACGTCACCTGGCATTCCCCCGGCACCAATGAAAACAATTCAATGCCGCTCGGCAATGGCGACATTGCACTGAATGTCTGGACCGAACCGAACGGCGACATCGTCCTGCTGCTGGCGAAATCCGATGCCTGGAGCGAGAACGGGCAGTTGCTCAAGCTGGGTCGCGTGCGCGTCAAGCTGGCACCCAACCCGTTTGGTTCGTCATCCTCCTTCATCCAAACGTTGAAACTGGCGACGGGTGAAGTTCAAATCCAGGACGGCAAGAATGTTGCCCGCATCTGGGTGGATGCGAATCATCCGGCGGTTCATCTCGAAGTTCACGCCCAACAACCCGTGCAAATGGAGGCGATATCTGAATTGTGGCGCACGAACCATCATCACCTCGGTCAACGAGCGGTTGCGCAGGCGGGCTTCTTTGAATGGGGCAGCAACCCCGACGGGCTCGACTTCAATGCCGACACGGTCCTGCCGGCGCAAACTGATCAGGTCACCTGGTGTCACTTCAACTCCAAGAGTATTTATCCGTTGGTTTTTGAACGTGAGCATTTGGAATCGTTGCTGTCAAAATATCCGGATCCCCTGCTCCATCGTTGCTTTGGCGTGGCCATGAAAGGCCCCGGCCTGGTGAGCGGCGACAATCTGACATTGAAATCAACCGCCGCTTCCAAATCGCTCCGGCTCGATCTGTATGCGCTGACTCAGCAGGCCGATTCCCCGGAATCCTGGCAGGCAGCTTTGAACAAAGTGGTCGCTGCAACCGACGCCGTCAAAATGAACGCGGCGTGGAAGGCCCATCAGCAATGGTGGACTGGATTCTGGAATCGGAGCTGGGTTCATGTCAGCGGGACACCTGAAGCTGACAAGGTCTCCCAAAGTTATGCCATCCAGCGTTACCTGACCGCGTGCGCGGGACGCGGCGCGCAGCCGATCAAGTTCAACGGCTCGCTCTTCACCGTCGGCCACGATCTTCCGGAAGGCAAAAGCTCCAGCGAAAACAATCACGATCCGGATTACCGGGCTTGGGGCAATTCGTTTTGGAATCAGAACACGCGACTAATCTATTGGCCGCTGCTCGCCAGCGGAGATTTTGACCTGCTCGCACCATGGTTTGACATGTATGTGTCGGCACTGCCTTTGGTCAAGGCTCGGACCAGGTTGTATTTTCATCATGACGGCGGTGCATTTATCGAGACAATCTATTTCTGGGGATTGCCAAATGTGAACGATTTCGGCTGGAACAACAAAGGCCCCGAACTACAGAGTTCATGGATGCGTTATCACGTTCAAGGCGGGTTGGAAGTGCTGGAGCAAATGCTGGATCGCTATGACTACACGTCCGACACCAATTTTTTGCCGACCATTTTGCTGCCGATGGCAGATGCCACGATCACTTACTACGATCAACACTGGAAGCGCGGTCTTGATGGCAGTATCCGGATGGATCCGGCGCAGGCGATTGAAACGTATCAGGAGACCGCCATCAATCCCACGCCGGATGTCGCCGGATTGATGAGCGTTTTGACGCGGCTGCTTGCCCTTCCACCCGGATTGACCGATGAAGCCCGGCGAGATTCATGGGCCAGGGTTTTGAAGGATTTACCGCCACTGCCGATGGGCACGACCGCAAAAGACAAATTGCCGCCCAAGGGTCAGGGCGACCCGGATGGCAAACGCGTGATTCTGCCGGCGCAAAAATATGACGGGCCGAAAAATGACGAGAATCCGGAACTTTACGCCGTGTTCCCCTACCCTCTCTATGGCATGGGCAAACCCGACCTGGCGATGGCGCGGGATACGTTCATGGCACGCATCAAGCCGTATGGAAAATGCTGGGGACAGGATGGGATTCACGCGGCGCTCTTGGGATTGACTGGCGAAGCCAAAAAATCGCTCCTAGAAGAATTTACCTCCTACGGTGACCAGCAGTTCAAATGGTTCTGGTCGAAAAACCGCGACTGGATACCCGACATGGACAACGGCGGCGCAGGAATGATGACGCTCCAACTCATGCTCATGCAATGTGACGGCAAGCGCATCCAGCTGTTGCCCGCCTGGCCGGCGGATTGGACGGCTGATTTCAAATTACACGCACCTTATCAAACCACTGTTGAAGGCCATGTCGAAGGCGGAAAAGTAACCCGGCTTAAAGTGGTTCCTGCCAGTCGCGCCAAGGATGTGGTTGTGCTCGGGCAACAGAGCAATTAAGCATTGTCCAATGTAACAACCGGATGAATCCTGGCAGTTCGGAGCAAAACCATCACCGCTTCGTCGCTGCCGGGACGTTGGTGATTCCCCAAATCTCGCGGATGGTTTCCTCGGTGTTGAAGCCGTTGGGGCACGCCGCGCTGCGCGTGTTGGCCCAATACCACTGCGGATCCGTGCGATTTCCCGGCCTGAGAACCCGGCTGCCCGGCATTTCCAGATGACCGTTCGGATCGGTTTTCCTCACCCAATCCCAGGCGTAATGCAGCCACTGGTTGCGTTTCGCCTCCGGCATCAGGGCGAACCAAGTGATTTCATCCCAACCCCAGATGAATGGCGACGAACTGGGTTTTCCAGGATTGTGACTGCCAAAATTATCGAACTCGACCACATACGGCAAATGGTCACACCCCCAACCGCTGGGAGTGATGCCGCCTTTGCTGCGTTGAAAAATCGAATCAGCATAACCGACTTGCAGCACTCCCTGATACGGCTGGTTCGTCACCGCCACGATGCGCAGCGGAAAAGAATGAAAATCGAAAAGCAGCTTCCCCTGCTCCACATATCCACCGGTGGGCGTATGCGCATCGCAAATCAAAAGATGTCTGCGGGCATGTTGATGAGCGTAAGCACGCACACGCTGCAGCATATCCAACCAGCCGGCGTGGCCCGGATCGTTGCCATCCATGAGCCCCACCTGCCCAAAATGGATGGCTTCGATTCCCGCATCAATGTAACTGGTGGCAAGAAAATAAAACCACATGCGCGTTTCCAAACGGCTCATGTCCGGAACCGACGCGCCATTGCCCCAGTGATTCACAAAACGGCCATTGGCATACAGCATGTCCTCGTATACAAAGTTGCGGTTCGTGACCGCCTGGCCGAATTCCAGAAACACCCGTTCGGGAATCGAAACCGTTGCGATGTCTTTGGTGACAATTTCAAATGCCGCCGCCTGCAAAACAATGTCGGGATCGGCCTGATGCAGCGCTGCCGCATAAGGCGTGGCCATCTTCAGAAACCGGGCAAGATTGCTTTCGTGGCCCCAAAGCATCAGCGCCCGTCCGACAAATTTCGTCTTGGTGTCCAGAATCAGGCGCAGGTTGTCGCGCGGATCCACACCACGGGCGTCACGCGGCTGGGTCAAATCATCGTGCAACAATTCCGTAAACGAGATGGAACGGGACAGATAATTCTCCAACACCGGTCTGGAAATGACGGAATCAAAATGAAAATCCTGCGCGATTGCAGGAACCGTCCCCGAAAAAAGCGTGCTGATCAGGATGCCAAGCAGACTGTAACTTTTCATATTTATGGATAAACCAACCGGAAAAAAGCACCACCTGTTGTCGGATCAATTAGATATGTCATTTGGTTCGTAGCCGCGGAACCAGGCAGCGTCACCCAATTTGTCCCCAGGCCGGCCCCCGGTGAGTTCGTCTGAATTTGTAACTGCCAGCCTGTGTGGTCCTGCGGCCAACTGAGTTGTATCTGGCCATTACTGACTCCAAAACCGAATTGAGGTGGGGTCGTTGATACCGGTTGCGCAGCAACTGAAATAGAATTGGCGCTCTCGCCTACCGAGTTTATAGCAGACACGACAAAGTAATAAGTGATTCCATTCGTCAGCCCGGTATTCGTGAAATTCAATGTTGTTAGATTTGTCGCGATGACGAGGTAGGTTCCGTTTGATATTGCAGCACGTTTTACATTGTAATTCGTGGCGTTACTGGAAGGATTCCAAGCCAAAACTACCCCCTCATCGCCGGCGATAGCTGTCAGTCCAGTCGGGGTAATGGCAAGCGGAGTCCCTAGCAGGCCTATTGCATAGTTCGTCTCAACATCGCCAGCCGTCAACACACCACTTTCAACGCGGGCGGATGCCACATAGCCCACAAATGGGTTGCCTCCGTTAACTGACGAGCCAACCCATAGTAGCGTTTGCGGAGTATTAAGGCTGCCTCCAACCGATCCATCCGGATGACCATCCTGATAAAGGCGCACGGTCGAACCATCAAACGTGCAAGCCAGATAGTGCCACCCAACCGTGGGCGGAGTGGACCATCCGACGTCCGGGCCAAAATTACCCGTGAAACCACCATAACCTGTGTTCAAATATGCCATTTCGCGAGCCTCATGCGGGTTTGAACTTCCACCATCAACTCCATAACCCACAACGAAACTGCTTGCGGTGCCTGAGGTGGCATAAACCCAAGCCTCCACCGAGTATGGCGCATTTCCAATAACCTCATTCGGCACCAGATTGCCTGATTTCACAGAATTGCCACTCACGCCGTTAACATAAACGGCTTTTATCAGACCAGACCCAAAGGCGATGTTGGCCAAGTTCAGGTTGCCGCCGCCAAGCATGGAAAAATTTCCGACGCTATTGGCATTACTGGTCCGGTTCGTCCACACCTTGCTGCCAGTGGTCAGGTCCGCCGATTGGAGGTTTGCAATCAGGTTTCCTTCGAACCGCACCGCCAAATTGGTTCCAGGGGTAGCAGTGGCCTGCGTGGAACTGACACCCTGGCCCCAAAGGTTGACGGCCGAAACCACATAATAGTAGCTCGTGCCGTTTGTCAAACCAGTGTCGAGATAGCCCGGGCTGGTGATATTGGTCGCGATGGTGACATAGAACCCGCCATTGGTGGTGGAGCGACCGATGTTGTAGCTGCCGGCACCGGAGGACGCAATCCAGTTCAAACTAACACGGGCGTTTCCAGGGGTGGCCGTCAGGCCCGTCGGCGCCGGGGGCGTGGCCCTAACCACATCATTGCTGCGAGAGGTGGGACTGACTGTTAACAGCGAAATGGCCCCATTGGTGTAGATGAGCCGAACCGTCGTGTTGCTTGCCGCGCATAACTTATAGTCAACGTTCCAGGTAGCGGGCCACGCCGGAAGAGGTCTAATTTCGCTTCCATTGCACTGCATTAACATATACTGCAATCCCATCATAGCCGCGCCGCCGTTGTCCAGATCCGGCAAATAATCGTTATGTGATGTCCAAAAGGCGGGAAATCTGCACTGGCTGTCTTTCTGCGAAAAATTACTGATGACATCGGCCTGCGCGCTGCCGGTCAACCCGACCAGCGGCTCTTCAATGACATCCTGGGTCCAACAATTTTTATTATTTTGAACCACGCGGTTGTTGAAGGTGGCCAGACCAACATTGAAATTTGGCTTGCCGATCCCGTAAATCCGATAGGGAAATATGCAATAACATTCCGGGTTCTCCGAGTTGTGGGAAGCGCCGTAAGTCTGCGCGGGTATTACATAGGTGCCAGTGGCGTTCGTTGGCAATGGCGGGAGGGCGGCATGGCAATTGGTCCATTCATTGATCAACGCCGGAGTGGTGAAATTGGTGGGCAAGGCCATGAGCTTTGGAATGTCGTTCATCAAACCCGAGATGTAATCCGTGGAGTTGGTGCAGTCCCAATACATTTCAATCGCATTGGCGGGGTAAAATTTAATTTTGCCATTCACCCGCGGCCAATGCTGGTCAAAAAAACGGATTGTCTGCGTCGCAAAGGGCACAATATAGTTGGTGGCAAAGGCGCTGTCGCGCGTGTAATCGTAGTAGTCCAGCATCATGGCCAGCGTTTCCAGCGCACCCTGATAGTGATACCGGATGTATTGATTGCCGGCGTTGGTGGCCGTGCTGCTGCCCCCCCAGTCAGTCAGCAGATACTGGCCAAAATAATTAAACGTTTCGGGAAAGAACGCGCCGCCGTGTCCATAATACTTGAGCGTTGCCGCTGTCTGAGAACCCATCATGTTGGTGTAACAATCAAACCACGGCTGCATCAGATCGAAGTCTCCCGAAGCCAGCAACGGCCAATAGAGATGACGGGTGTTTTGATGCCAATATCCCGGCCCCCATCTGCGGTAGTCACCATTTTGTCCGTTATAGTCAAATGTAAAGGTGCCGCCGTTGAACTTTATCGGATACTTTCCCCTGCCCTGACAGGCTTCCATAAAACGCTGTTCGAGATATCCACGTGTAACAGCAACGGCATTGGCATCGCCGCTGATAAAAATCCAACTCCGATTCCAAAACGCATCCCACCAGTTGAAGTGATTGGTCCTGGCCGTTTCGAGGTCCGTTGCATCCACCTGCGCGACCAGGTTGCTCATCTGGTTCTGCCAGCCGGTCGCCGTGCCGGTTTGCGCGGTATAAGGATAAATGGACACCATGAAATGGGTGCCGGCTGCGGATTGCAAAGTGTAATTGCTCACCTTGCTCAAGTTGGTGGATTTAATGGTCGCGCCAAAAGTGCGGTTGATATACGGATCGGGAACGCTTGTCCAGAGACCGTTTAAATTCTCTCCGGCCAGAATCGTCTGATACAACGAAGTGGCATTGCGATGATACGAAACCAACCGGTCAGGCAACGACAAGACGGCATCCGCGGTTTCCGTCCAGCCATTGTTCACGCCCCGCCAGCCGCCGGACGGCGGATCGTTGCCGTCGGTCGCCGTGTAAGGCGAACTCCGCCAGACTTCATTCGAACAAGTCATGGTGAACGACTGATCGCCAGTCGCCTCCACTCGAATCACCGGCTGGTTGGCATCAATCCAAACACGAAGATAAATCTGCGAACCGGGTGGTCCCGCGGCAACGTCAATCTCCCCGTGATAAAAATCCAGCGTCTGCTTAAAAGACGCGCCCAGCGCAAATGGATTTGGCGTGAAATGAATCCGGGTCCGGCCGATTTTCAACAGTCGCGTGCCTTCGCTCCAGCTATCCGACTTGCCGATATACATCATCAAATCGCCGCCGTTTTCCACCCAGACATTGGCGGTGACGTCGCCGTTACCGATGGGCATTGACCCTGGCGATCCATTGGTGCTGGGAGTAGTCCACACTTCATTGTAGTTGTTCAACTGAGATAGCACATCCGCCGGCAAACTGGCCGCGCGGACTTGTCCATTGCTGGCAAGAAGAAGACTGAACAACAAAATAAAAACCCGAAACGGCTTATCAGATTGCACTTTTTTGTTGTTACTCATGGCTGGCTCTATGGATAGACCAACCGGAAGAACACACTGCCATCGGTGGTGTTGATGGGCGCAGAGAACTGATTAGTCAGGTTTGAATTCGGCACGTTCACCCAGTTGGTGCCGATTCCGGCATTCAACGAATTGGTTTGAATCTGCACACGCCAACCGAGGTGATCCACTGGCCAGCTAAATTGCATCAGGTTGCCGGCAGTCGTGAGACTGAGCTGGGGCAAAGCGGTGGACACGGTCTGCGCGCTGGCTTCAAGTGAATTCGGGCTTTCGCCAAACGAGTTCGTGGCC
The DNA here is from genome assembly GCA_035577265.1 of Verrucomicrobiia bacterium. Lineage (GTDB taxonomy): Bacteria > Verrucomicrobiota > Verrucomicrobiia > Limisphaerales > UBA11358 > UBA11358. The sequence continues at coordinate 93,504 of DATLVR010000119.1, forward strand.
GTGACGACAAAATAATAAACCGTTCCGTTCGCCAGGCCGTTGTTGGTGTAAGCGAGACCGGCCACGTTGGGAGCGACGGTCGTGTAAGGCCCGTTGCTTACGGTTGCTCGCTTTACATTGTAGCCGGTTGCCCCGGAATTGGGAGGCCATGACACGCGAATTTGGCTCGACGACAGCGTCGTCGCCGTTAAACCAGCGGGCGCGGACGGTGGGAATGGCGGGAAGAGGCGATTCGCCGGAATGATTTCTTTGGGCTGACTCGGACTTGACCAGGACAAACCGGCCGCCGCACCGCCCCCGTCTTCGTAGTAATCCATCTGGATGGAATATCGGGTGCCGGCGGCCAGCGCAATCGTCCCGCTGTTCTCGGTGGGCGAATGCCCCGTCCAATTGTTGACGAGTTGGACGCCGTTGACCCACAACCTCACGCCATCATCAGATAACGTGTAAAATGTGTAAGTCTGGGAGAAAAGCGGCTGCACCTGGCCGGTCCAGCGCACGGAAAAGGTATCCACGCCGATGGAGGGGGCGGGCGAACCAGTGCCCCAATCAAAGTTCACGCCTGAATCCACGCGCGATAAAACAAATCCGGTCAGGTCAATGTTGTTGTAGTAATCACCCTTCAGTCCGAGCAGAACCGGCGCGGCCAAAACTTCCGCAGAGTCCGTGCTTTCTCCCAGCGAATTTACTGCTCTGACGGTGTAATAATAAATCGTGTCGTTGACCAATCCAGTATCGATATAGCTCACGAAACCCACATTCGTCGCGACGGTCGTGTAAGGTCCTCCGCTCACCGTTGCGCGCCGGACAGTATAGCTGGCGGCCTGCGCCGTTGCCGCCCACGTCAACCGGACTTGCGAGTTCCCGGATTCGGCCGCCAGATTCGTCGGCGCAGAGGGAATGATCGGTGGCAGCACAAACGGAGTGGTATGCGTCGCGTGAAAGGGAACCTGACCTTTGAACATGCGGCCTGCATCGCGCATTAATCGCAAATAAAAATCCGCGGAACAGTGGACTCCATCGGCATCCCAGTTGATAAACGATGACCCCAGCGGAGTCATGGACGCATCCTCGGCGGTGGGAATAAGCTGGGTCGCTTCATTAAATTCGTCATACATGGAAACATAAAGGCCATGAGATCCGATCTGCATCATGTTGACGACTTGATGCCACAGGTAGTCTCCATGCATCCGGCCGCCGGTCGGCGGGGTTTGCCAGCTGTGACCGGGCACAATACAGGGCTGATAATCCAGGCCGTGGCTGTTGCAATAGGTCATGTCTCCCTGGTTCACACTGGAACGATACGAATCCGATCCGGCGGCATCGTTGAATCTTCCGACCATCCACGGCGAGATCATGTGGAAGTTGGTGTAAACGTTCAGGAAATTCGTTTTGGAATCATTGATTGAATTGCGCCACCAGGTCGGCACGCCGCCAATCACGTAACAGCCCTGATTCTTGAACCAGTTGATCACCTCCGTGCAGGTGGCCTCATCTCCGGGCCGGTCCGTGAAGCCCATTCCCCAGATGCACACGACTGGCTTGCCATTTTGCATCGCGTAGGCGGGGGAATTGGTGATGTTAATCTGGGCAATCATGTAGTTGGTCCAATCCGTCTTGATCTGCGTGGCGAAACTGTTCCAGCCGCTGATGTCATACATGATGTAGAACTTGCGGTTATAGGTCTCCGCCGCGCTTCGCACTTTGAGCGTCATTCCATTGCGAGTCGGGCCTTCGCCGCCAAACGGGTTGAAGCGTTGCAAGGCCGCCGTATCAATTTCGTTTTCCTGCATCCAGCGAAAATGCGTGTCCACCACCTGCTGATCATACGAAGAGAACAGGGTTGCGGGCTGTCCGTTGCCAAGATTCGTGAACGCCGTTTGAAAGCCCCTGGCATACTGCCGCATGTCGGGCCAGCCATAGATGCTGATATTGTTCGACGACGGCGTTTGCGAGTTGGGCGTCCAATGCCACCAGGCGTTGATCGGCGATCCATCCGACGTGCAGGCGAACCAACCTTGATAGCCTACGCTTACCTTGCCAACGACGTCGCCGACGGGGCTGGCCGCAAACAACGAATTGCCGATGCACAAGAAGAGGCCGATGACAGGGACCGCCAGTAACCGGGTGCTGAAGCGAATGGTTTTCATTTCATGGATAAACGAGACGGAAGAACGCGCTGCCGTTGGCGGAATCAATTGGGACAAAGACCTGATTGGTAAGAGCCGAACCGGAGACGGTTACCCAATTCGTTCCAAGTCCGGCGGCAATGGAATTAGTCTGCACTTCGAGCCGCCAGCCAAGGTGATCCGTCGGCCAGTTGAATTGCATCGTGCCGCTGCTCATTCCAAAGCCAAGTTGAAGCGGAGCGGTGGAAACCGGACGCACGCTGGCTTCGACTGAATTGGTGCTTTCGCCAAACGAGTTCGTGGCCGTGACGACAAAGTAGTAAGCCGTTCCGTTCAGCAATCCGGTATTGGTGCAAGCAAGCCCAGTCAGGTTGGTGGCAACGACAGCATAAGCTCCATTTGAAATAGTGGAGCGCTTCAAATTATAGCCGGTCGCGCCCGAAGCCGCCGCCCAATTCAACACCGCCTGGCTGTCGCCAGCCGTGGCTGTCAAACCTGTCGGCGTGGCGGGAGGCACACCCACCAAGAAAGTGAACGCCAATTCGGACAGTTGAAGGTTGCTGGCATCGCCGTTGTTGGTCGTGATGTTCAGCCGGTAATATTCATAACCGATGGTGTTGCTGATGGGATACTGCTTGGTCAGGAAACGGGTGGCAAACGTTTCTCCCGTGCGTGTGTCCAGCGCGGTCCAGGTCGTTCCATCGTGCGAGCCTTGGAATTGCCAGCTCTTGGGATCGCGTCCGGGCACATCGTTGGCGCTGGATAAATCGTAGCGAACGACAATCTTTGCGATTCCTCTGAAGTAATACTGCAACCACGCCGTGGTGCCGGAAGCCAGCCACTTGGTGCCCGTCGAACCATCGAACGCCTTGGCCGCCGTTTCGCTGGGAGCGTTCTCTGAACTGGCCGACGCAATGCCAACCGATGGCAGTCCTGAAACTTCCAGGGAGTTTGTGCTCCCCCCGGCCGCATTCGTCGCACTGACCACGTAGTAATAGGTCGTGTTATTGACCAATCCGGCATTGGTGTAAGTGGTCGTGGTCGGACTGGCGATGGTTGCGTAAGGTCCGCCGCTCACGGTGGCGCGCTTGACGTTATAGCTGGCCGCGCCACTGGAAGACCTCCAGCTTAAGGTCACCACGCCATCGCCCGACGTAGCGGTCAGCCCGACTGGAATGGTGGGTGGCGGTTGAGGTTGAGTCGTCGCGCTGGCTTGGATGCTGTTGGTGCTTGGGCCGCCCGAGTTCACGGCCAAGACCACATAGTAATAGGTCGTATTGGGAACCAACCCAGTATCCCAATATCCAGTCGCCGCGATGCCCGTGGCGATGTTGGTGTAAGGCCCGCCGTCAACCGTCGCCCGCTTGACATTATAGCTCGTCGCCGCAGCCGGAGCCGTCCAGCTCAAACTAACCTCGGTGCTGGAGACCGGCGTGGCCGCGAGATCAGTCGGAACAAGCAGCGGGGCGGCATTCAGGGGCAGAATTTCCACCCCGCTGGATTTTGCATTATCCGATGCGCCATTGGCATATTGAATGACGATCTGTCCGCTGCCATTGGCCGCGATGGTGTATTCCTTGATGGTGGCCTTGTTCTTGGCTCCGGCATCGGCAAAAATGTCATAGTTCGCCAATACTTGAGTCCCATTGATGAAAACGTTGAAGCGGCGCACGCCGGCAGCATTGTAAAAGATTTCCGCGAAATGCAGCCGCACCTTGTAGCTGGTTCCAGCAACCAGATTGGTAAAGGTGTAAGTGTTATTATTCCAGCGTTCGGTCTGATAGACCGCCTGGGGTGCCGGATTGGTCACACCGCTCGTGTCAATGGCTGAAGAAGTTGAGCCGGCATTTCCGCCAGAAAAACAAGCGTCGGCCGTGAACGGGCTCGCCGCGCTGCCACCCGAGTTCACCGAATAAAAAGCCGCCGGCGTAACGCTGATTTGCGTCGAGTCCGGACCCTCTCCCAGCGAGTTCACCATGCTGATGACATAGTAATAGGTCGTGCCATTGACCAGCCCGGCGTCAATGTAGCCGATCGCTCCCACATTCGTGGCGATGGTCGTGTAAGCTCCGCCGCTTACGACGGCCCGCTTGATATTGTAACTGGTCGCGCCAGCAGACGCCGTCCAGCTCAAAGCAACCTGCGCGTTGCCACCATTGGCAGTCAAACCCTTCGGGGCGGCCGGGGCGGCGACCGGCAACATGGGAAGAGTTGGCCGGGTTGCGGTCAGGGCCATTTGGCCTTTAAACATCCGGCCACCATCGCCGGTGAGTCTCAGGTAGTAGTCCGACGAGCAGGGCGTACCATCTTGATCCAGTGTAAAATAAAGAGCCGGGGTTCCGATCGGACTCATAGAGGCGTTTTCCGCCGTGCAGGCGATCTGGTTTCCCTCGTTGAACTCATCATACATGGAAATGTAAATCCCCTGGCAACCAGCCCGTTGCATGTTGTAGAACTGCCGCCACATGAAATTCCCATGCGCCCGCTGTCCCGTGTCGCCGGGCAAGACACACGGCTGATAATCAATCCCATTGGCGTTGCAATACGCTTGATCCGGCAGGTTCACGTTGTTGTAAAAATTATCCACATCGCCGGTGTTTCCAATTCTGCCAACCATCCACGGCGAAATCATATTAAGCGCACTATATGCGCTCAGAAAATTCGTCCTGGAATCGCCATCCTCGGTCCGCCAATGAGTCGGCACCCCGCCGATGACGTAGCAGCCCTGACCCTTGAACCAGTTGATCACTTCGCCGCAGGTAATCGCGTCCCAGGGATGATTGCCGTCGTTGAAGCCAAAGCCCCAGATGCACACAACCGGCTTGCCGTTTTGCGTCGCGTATGCCGGCGACACGGTCAGGGCTGACATTTTATTGGTCCAGTCAGCCTTGATTTCCGCCTGCATGGTCGTCCAGCCGCTGACGTCATACATGATGTAAAATTTCCGGCCGTAAGTTTCCGCAGCCTTCCTGACTTTTATCGCCATCACATCACGAGTCGGACCTTCACCTCCAGTTGGATTGAAACGTTGCAGGGCGGCGGTATCAATCCCGTTCTCCGCCATCCACCGGAAATGCGTGTCCACCGTCTGCTGGTCGTAGGAGGAAAACAGCGTGGCCGGCTGGCCATTGCCAAGATTGGTGAAACCGGTTTGATAGCCTTTGACGAACTGTCGCATGTCGGGCCAGCAGTGGATGCTGTTTGAGAGCGTGATGGGCGTGGGCGGCTGGGTTCCGCCGCTGTAATGCCACCAAGTGCCGATGGGAGCGCCATCGCCGGTGCACGCAAACCACCCCTGATAACCCACGGTCACCTTGCCCACAACGTCGCCCACCGGACTTCCTCCCCGTGCCGGCTGGCCAAAACACGCCAGGGCAACAGCACCCAGAAATAAAATTAACCGGTGGGAATAATTGTTACGCATAGACTTCATTTAATTGCACAAAATTAATTAACGCTTATTAATTCCCGGGGTATACCAGCCGGAAAAAGACACTGCCAGAGGTTGGATTAACCGGGAACGTCATCCGGTTGGTGTTGGTTGATGCGGGAATGGTCATCCAATTGGTTCCAAGCCCCTCATTCAACAAATTTGTCTGCACCTGCAAACTCCAGCCCGTGCGATCCGCCGGCCAGTCCATCTGTATCTGCCCGTTACTGGTCGTGAAGTTGAGTGGTGGCGAGGTCGTGGATACGGGTCGCGCACTGGCTTGAATGGAAATCGGACTCTCGCCGTAGAGGTTCGTCGCCGTGACGACATAATAATACAATGTTCCATTGGTCAGACTGCTGTCCGAGTAACTGAGATATGCCAGATTGGTGGCGATGGTCGTGTAGGGCCCGCCGCTTAAAGTGGACCGTTTCAAGTTGTAGCCGGAGGCGCTCACACTGGCGGCCCATGATAGATTGACCTGCCCGCCGACGGCAGTCCCGGTCAGGCCGGCTGGAGCCGGCGGCGATGTTCCGAAAACGTTGAACTCGTCAATGCTCCAAAAAGTTCCCGGGGCGCTGCCGGTCTGGAGGATCCGGATGTAACGCGCCGACTGCGGAACAAACGTGATGGTGGTGATGCTCGAAGAACCGGTTCCGGTTGCAATGGAGCCACCCCAAGTAACACCGTCGTTGGAGACATAAACCTGATAGCCGCGCGGATAATCATTGGCCGAATTGACATAATTCAAAACGATTTTGTTAAACGCATTGGCCGAACCCAGGTCCACTTGAAACCACTGACCATTGACTTGCGATGTGCCCGTGGACCAGCGCGTGGTGAGATTGCCGTCCAGTGCATTGCCCGGCGCATCGCTTCCCGTGGTGCTGGAACTGGCCACCCACATCGTCCGGCTCAGCGTGCCGGGCATGGCGTAAACCTGCGATGAATTGACACTCTCGCCGGCCAGGTTCTGGGCGGAGACCACATAGTAATAGGTCGTGCCGTTGACCAGTCCGGTGTCAGTGTAGCCAGAGCTTGGCACATTGGTGGCGATGACCGTGTAAGATCCGCCGCTGGTCGTGGAACGTTTGACGTTGTAACTGGTCGCGCCGACGGAAGCGATCCAGCTTAAGGTGGTCTGGGCATTGCCCGCGGTCGCGACCGGGTTGGCGGGCGTCGCGGGCGGCACGCCGCTGACAAATCCGACGATGAAGGATTCGGCGGTCCCAATCGTGGTGCTCTGAGCGATCAACGGATTGTCCCCGCCATTGGGCGCGGTGACATATTTGCCATCGTTCATGGCGCGAATGCCAATATTGCCGCCACCGGCATCAAATTCGGTAAACGTCTCCCAACTGCCGACGCCAGTCCGGTTGGCGATCAGCGGGCTGGCACCGTTGTTTTCCGCGCAGACATACTGGGTGTTGACCAGAGCAAGCAAGCCGATGTTGCCGCCACCCGCATCCACCACCTGAAATTGCTCTGGCGTGCCGGCCGAGACGCTTGAAGCAATCAATGAATCGGCGCCGCCGTTGGGTGCCGTGACATATTCGCCATTGATCAGGGATTTCAAGGAATAGGTGTTACCAACGATCAATTGATGTGAAAGCGTTGGTGGCGCGGTAAAGAAACCGAAGAATTGGACGTTGAATAAAACTCCGCCACCGCCAGTGTAAACCAGATAAACCGCATGCGTTCCACTCGCACCGGTGATATTGCAATACGCATTCAAGTAGGTTTGTCCGCCGCCGGTTCCTGGAACCACGCAGGTTCCGACCAATGTTCCCACTGGACTGTCGAGCCGGATTTCAATATTGCCACCGGAACCGACGCCGGCCACCCGGGCGACAAAGGTATTTGCGCCCGTCAGATTGATATTGTTGTAAGCCGACCAATCGCCTGCTTCGAGGCTGGTGATGTCCTGCCCGCCTTCGGCGCATCGCTCAATCACCACGCCCGACATGGTGTTGTAATTTGCCGCCGCCGTTGGGAAAGTTATGGCATAGCCAACGGCGCTGTTGGTAAAGGCCACGCGTCCGACGTTGAGTCCGGTCACGGAATTGGAATTGATGATGGCATTTCCCGTGACACCCGTCCCCAAACTGCCGCCCCCGACCATGATGCCATCCTGGCCGGGGTGGATGATCGTGTTGTATTGAAAAACATTGTTCGTGCCGGTTGTGAATCCCACCGCGCTGAAGAGTGAATCCGTGATGATGTTCGAAGCGCAATAGGTATTCGCGACCGTGCCGACGCTTTGCCCATCGCCGCCATTGCCGATCATCATGGCGGGCTGTTGTTGCAGATAACCATTGCCACCACAGCGCAAGACGACATTTCCCAGAACCGTCGCGGAAATCAGATCGGAACCGTTCACGCCGAACTTGCCCACGCCCAACCCGACGTAACGCGCCGTGTCATGCAGATAATTATTGGTGACTGTCTGATTGATGCCGCCGTAGATTGCCATGTTCTTGCCACCCCACGCCCCGATCGCCGTGTTGTTGATATAAGCGATGTTGCTCATCATCGTGTAGTAAGTGGCGGTCGATCCATTCACGTTGTAATTAACGGAATTGATGGCCATGGCGTCATCACCGGTGCCCCGGACGAAATTGTTGGAATAGGTCAGGTTCATCCCAATGCCGGAACTGCCCTCCACGTTATTGAAGTTGCCACCGTCCGACCACACACTCAGCACGCGGCAATTTTGCGCCGTGCCGCCGACACCGGAACACCAGAAGGCGGAAGTCACATGCTGGATCCAGACATTATCTACGAGCCAATTGTTGCCGCTGAAATTGACCGCCCCGTTATTGTTGTTGCCCGCCCGGCTGGAAGAATTGCAGTCCAAAGCAACTCCCCGCAATGTGGAAGAGGTGGTCGTGATGATATTATTCACGCCCTGTGAATTGTTGTTCGGTGTGACGCGATACAGCGTGCTATACCATGGCCCGGCGCCCTCAATTTTTATTCCCGACGCTTTAATTCCGCCGCTGATCGCGCTGAAGTAATAGGTTCCCGGCGGTATCCAGGCGCTTTTGCCCTGTGACTGGGCCGCGATGAAGCAGTTATTGATCGCAGCGGTATTATCCACGGCGATGTTGTTCGACACCGCAAAGTAGCTTGCGATGGAAAGTGAATTAGCCGGTTGCGTCAGCGGTGCAGGCGGATTTTCCAAATCAACCACGTCCAGGTAATAAAACGAGGCGGTGTTGGTTGAATCCTTACGCAACATGATGGTATCGCCCGGCGCAACGGCGGCACCCGTGATGAAGGCATGCGTGTCGTTCCAGAAACCGCGCGGATTGCCATCCGCCGGATTTTTATCGGCCTGGCCGTTGTAGTTGGTACCTTCGTAACAGTAACTTTGCAGCGAGTTGACGCTGAAGGCCTGGCGGAACGTGCCGTTGACATACAAGTCAATCGTATTGGTAATGCCCCCACCTGTGGGCGCATCGGGAATACAGGATCGTAAATTCAGCGCCGTGAAATTTTGGCCGGTGGTGTTCGTCCACGTCACCGACTGGCCGGTGACAGTGAGTTGAACATAGGCATGACCTGACGCCTCGAGCTCTGGACTTGAATACTGGGTCGTGGGAGCCGACGTGAGTGAAACTACCGCGGCCCCGCCGCCAAGGATGCCGCTTTCGGCCTCCACACTCGTGAAAGGAGTTGTCGCGCCGACTCCGGCATGGGCCTTGTCTCCAAGACACAGACCTGTCATCACCACCATCAGCGAACCCCAAAAGCGAAGCGAGCGGGTCATTACTTCAATCCTTTCACTGAATTCTGTATTTCCAGAGGGAAATTGGTGATGGCTTGAATCTCCATGCGGCGATAACAGGCTTCAGCACCTTCGGACTGAAGTTGAATCTGTCCCGCCGTGAGCGGCTTCTTAATATCCGGCGGGCCGTCGATGATGCAGGCGTTCTGCAAGACCTGGACCACGTGGCCATTGACCACGCTGACGGCGGTTTGGCCAATCGTGTAAATCTCCAGCACATTCCATTCACCGTTGGGTTTCTCAAAATCTCCAATCAGGTGGGCGGACTTGAAGCCGACTCCGCCCGGCCCGTTGCCGAACTTTTGAACTTCACCGCCGGGATCATAGGACCAGTCACGCGCGCCTTTGCGCGCCGTGATATCAGCACCGGTTCCACCGAGACAATACAAGTCGCCCATGTTGTTCTCCTCGACCTGAAATTCCAGACAGCGTTTCCAAGCGTGCCAAAAGACACCGTGCGGCCCGGTGCAATGGTAGAGAATGCCGTTGTCGCGCGCCTCCGTCAATTTGGGCTCCCATTTGCGTTCACCCCATTTGAACTGCGTGCGGAAATGATAATTGGAAAAACTCTCGCGGGTGGTCAGGCCCCCGAAGATTTCGCCGCTGATGTGAAGCACCGGCTCACCCTCTTCCAGCTGCACGGTGAACACATGCTTGGGATCATGATTTAATCCCAGCGGTATTCCTTCGTGGCCATCCGGACTGGTTGGCGTGCCGGCCGGCAGATTGGTGACGGTTGCGTGGGGGACCCCCATCCACAGTTCCCAGTCGGAAAGCTTTTCGTCGAAGAGCGGCCGCCAGCCATTTGTGGTTGTCTGCGCGGCGGCAGCCATCGCGATCATCATCGCGCTGATCACGATCAACGAGGATGGCTTGAATAATGGCGACTGCGCGGGGCGGCTGGTTTGCATGATGATATGAGTGAACAATCTTATGGGGAAGCAGAGGGCCGCGTGGCTTGATGGATTACGTCGGTTGATTGGGTCATTGATCAAACGGTAACCGCGAATGAGCCGGCCCGCCATCCCCCAAAACGGGGACTTACCAAAAATCACTTTCACACAACAATGTCATTAACGCATGACTATCGAACCCAGAAAATTTGCGCCGGCGAACCAGAAATTCTCCGGCGACAAGCGACACACATTCTTTTTCACCCTGTCCGTGATGGCTGCAGCCCTGACAGGCGGGATGCCGGCCTTGCAAGCACAGGACGCTCCGCCGCCCTATAAAAATGCAAGCCTCACCGTGGATGCACGCATTGCGGATCTTGTTGGGCGCATGACACTGGAGGAAAAAGCGCGGCAGCTCGACATGTATTTTGGCTGTGAATCAGTTCTGGAAGCGAATCAATTCGTCGCCAGAACCCACGCCAGGCCGGATGCCGGTTTCAATATGGCGATGGCGGAGAAAAATCTGGGAACGCTCGGCATCGGCTCGATTCACGATCTTTATCCCCGCGCCAAACTCTACAATCAGGTGCAAGCCTGGATCATAAAATCCAACCGCCTCGGCATTCCCGCCCTGTTCCTGGAAGAGGGTTTGCACGGTTACATGGATTCTGACGAAACGGTGTTTCCCCAAAGCGTCAATCTCGCGACGACGTGGAATCCAGAATTGGCGCGGCAAACCGGCGCGGCCATCGCCGCCCAGGCCCGTGCCAACGGCGTGGCCATGATCCTTGGGCCGGTGCTGGATGTCGCCCGCGATCCGCGCTGGGGACGCGTGGAGGAAAACTTTGGCGAAGACCCGTATCTCACCGGCCAGCTCGGCCTGGCTTACGTGGAAGGCATGCAGGGTGATTCGCTGAACACGGATCACACCGTCATCGCCGAGCCGAAACATTTTGCCGGCCACGGCAGCCCGGAAGGCGGACTCAACATGTCGCCCGTCCACGCCGGCGAACGCGAAGTCCGTTCCATCATGCTGAAGTCGTTTGAACCCGCCATCCGCGAAGGCAAGGTGAATGGCATCATGGTGGCCTACCACGACCTTGACGGCGTCCCCTGCACGGGCAATCCCTGGCTGCTCAACACTGTTCTCCGCGACGAATGGGGCTTTCAAGGATTTGTCCTGTCCGACCTCGGCGCGATCCGCCGGCTCTACGACACCCATCACGTCGTGGATTCGCCCACCAACGCGGTCTTGCTCGCGCTCAATTCCGGCGTGGACATGCAGTTCTACGATTTCGATCACGACATTTTTCAAGACGCCATCGTCAACGGCGTTAAAAATGGCAAGCTCAGCGAAGCCACCTTGAATCAGGCGGTCGCACGCGTGCTGCGCGTCAAGTTTATGCTCGGATTATTTGATCGTCCGTTCGTGGATGAAAACCTCGACGCCACCGTCCGGCACTCACCGCAACAAGCCGGCCTCGCGCTCGAATCCGCGCGCCAGTCCATGTGCCTGCTCAAAAACGAAGGCCATCTTCTGCCTTTGGGAAAAAATCTCAAACGCATCGCCGTCATCGGACCGAACGCCAGCCTTGCCCGGCTGGGCGACTATTCCGAAGGTGCGCAGGAAGGCTCCAAGGAAGGAATGCTCGAACAAATCAAGCAGCGGGTTAAATCGAACACCGAGGTGACTTTCGCCGATGGCGGGAATATCAAAGAGGCCGTCGCACTGGCCAGAGCAGCCGACGTCGTGATTCTTGGCCTCGGTGAATGGCAGAAAATTTCCGGCGAAGGTTTTGATCGCTCCGACTTGAATCTTCCCGGCAAACAGGAGGACCTGCTGGAAGCCGTCGCTGCCACCGGCAAGCCGGTGGTGCTGGTCTTGCAGAACGGCCGGCCGCTGACCATCACCTGGGCGGCCAAACACGTTCCGGCCATCTTGGAAGCGTGGTATCCCGGTGAATCCGGCGGACGCGCCATCGCTGAAACTTTATTGGGCGACAACAACCCGGCGGGCCGGTTGCCGATCACCTTCCCGCGTAGCGTCGGACAAATCCCGATTTTCTACAATCATTTCCCCTCCAAGAAAGATTCCTACATCGAAGGCGACAGCTCCCCGCTGTTTGTCTTCGGGCACGGATTGAGTTACACGACCTTCAAATACGATGGCCTCAAAGTCACCGCGCCTTCGGCCCGCAGCACCGAAGATGTCCTGATCACCTGCAAAATCACCAACACCGGCAAACGTGAAGGTGATGAAGTGGCGCAGCTTTACGTGCATCAGGAAACCGCGAGCGTGGCCACGCCGGTCAAAGCCCTCAAGGGGTTTTCAAGGATTCATCTGAAGCCTGCAGAGTCGAAGGTCGTCACGTTTCAATTGAAGCAGTCAGACCTTGCGGTTTGGAATGCGAATCAGAAATGGCAGGTGGAACCGGGCAAATACACGGTCATGATGGGCGGCGATTCATCCGGCGGTCTATCGGCTAAGTTCGCTTTGGAATGAATCAACCATTCACCTAGCACTGGACTGATGAATCCTAATTGAAGGGACCTTCATTGTAGAAAATGAAATCCGCCGACAGAATATCCAACGCCCGCAACCAAAAGTCCGAATATAGAAATGAGCATCGGCTTCCATGTTTTCTTAAAATTGAGGACAAGGTAAATCAGGTCAATAAATGGAATAAACAAGCATCCAAGGAACCAAGCCAGACTGTGGCGAAAAACGATAGCCAGGAACATCACGTTACCAGCGATCCCAATTATCATACCCAGCCAGAACAATATGTAACCAACTGTTGTCATACTCGGTGATGCCTAACGTCCCGGCTCAGGCACGCCGGGCCGATGATAATCGATTGTCAATCGAGACGCGATCTCGGCATTGCCTGCAGCCGGTTTGTTGGCTGGCAGAACAAGCCATTCGTCCCGCAAACAACCCATGATCACAATGTCATCCTCAGCGCCATCCAGAAACCGCGCGCACCGCTTTCGGCCCTCAATCACAAAGCCCTCTCGCTCGTAAAGTCCAACAGCGATCTTGTTTGAAGCAAACACTTCCAATTCGACGCGCTTTAAGGCTTTGGCAAAGACCCAGCTCAATGCTTCACGAACAAGTCGGCGTCCTAGACCCTGGCCACGAAAAGACGGCAGCAGCCCCATGCCCAAGCGGCCCACATGGCGCATCCCCTCAAAAGGAACTGGGGTCACATCGCACCACCCTACAATCCTGGCGTCGGCGACCACTACAATCTGAATCCCGCCGCTGTCCGAGAGTGAGGCTATGAACGCACGAGTTTGCTCTGCGCTGAACCCGGAGGTATTCCCCAAATACCGCCGCTCTCTAGAAACAGCATCGACACAAGCAGAGACAGCGTCGGCATCCTCCGGAGTACTGGAACGCATTGTAATCATCGTCATGGCAGAAAATGCTCCCACAGCCAACGTCCAGAGCTCAGGCACGCGGGACCAAGAGCTGTGAACCGCGAAGCGGAACTGAGAGCGGCATCCCGCGTTGCCTGCAGCGATTTAGGCATCATCATGCTGGCATATTCTCTTTCTTCGTTTGGTAATCCACTGTGCGACAAAAAACAGAGCGACTGCAATAAAAATCTCTGCCGGAATCGTGCGCGCTGCGAAAACAAGTGCAGTCGAACGATCCGCAAGGGACAACAATGTCAACCGCGAAGGCGGAACTGAAAGCGCTCCCCGGCGTTGGCTGCAGCGCCTGGTTAGTCAAAAAATACGTCACCGCTTCTTGCTTGCAGCAACGAGTGCTTTTACCAGCTCATCCGCAACTTCTTGAGTCCATCTGGCCGGATCATATTGATACCAATACTGGGTTGATTTAATCCCCGCAGCAGTCCAAAGAATGCCGCCTGTCTTCCGATCAATAGCCTTGAGATCAATTCCAACGGTCGTATATCCCCTCGTAAATGAACCTTGGTAATAAGCCGTCACAATTCCTGCTATTTCAATGTCTCCTTTTTCTTGAACGACATGCTTTCCATACCTAACGAATGCTGACTCAACCGCCGCGCGGACAATGATTGCTGCGTCCGGATACACTGCTTTTTCACTTTTTAAATTGGCATCTTGAAACGCCGCGAAAAAATATGTAGCCTGGTTGTCTTCTGTCGTTGGCGTTCGTGTGGCTAATGCAACATATGGGTTCTGAGTTGCGCAACCTGATATAACAACAGCAATGGCCACAAACGCCAGTAATGGTATCAATTTTTTCATGGTAGATTTTGCCTGATAACAACAGCTGAGCCATCCCAAATCTTTTTAGGTGCATCGACCATTAACTGGTTTCTGCTCATTGATTCATATTGTCAAAAAGATTATCTTCAAAAGCTGCACGTTCTGCCTCCTGATGACTGACACCCCGATTTTCGTAATACTCTACAGCTTCGTGGTGCTCCACACCACTCAGTGGATCAAATGAAAAATTAGGGCCAATGGCGCACCCGCCTGCAAGAAGGCATAGAATGCCGAACGAGCAACTCAATACAAGGTGTCGTTGAAACTTCATATCTGCCGGTTTTGACGCCAGACCTGGCAGTCGTATTCATCGGCGTCACAAGCGTCAACGCCGACCGATTCGGAATACTTAAAATAGTCATAAATATTTACCGTCGCCTAACGAACAAAGCTGAACCACGCCGGACCAAAAACCGTGGACCGCGCAGCGGAACTGTCAGCGCCAACCCGCGTCGGCGACTGGTCAGGCACTTTGTGTATATCGAAATGGGCGCGGGCGGAATTTCAACCAGCTGCCGATAACCACTAAGCCGAAAAGCGTGTAGCACACGATAAAGACCCAAGACGGAGCCTCATAATACAGCTGTTTCTGCAACCAGTGCGCGATGAATGTGCCCCCATAAGTTGAGTCGCCAGCCTTTTCGCGCAGATGCATCTCCAAAGTGGTAAGGGGGCAGATGACGCCGAGCCAAGCTTGGACCACCACCAAACTGATACCGGCAAGATGCACCGCGCGAAACCACGGATTGCAAACCCACCGCCAACCGGCGAATCCACCGCAAAGTATTGCGAGTAAACCAACGGTTATAAACGAGACAAAGCTGACATGTGTTATCAACACGAGATCAGCAAACGTGCGATATGCGCTGGCGCTCATTCTTGCCCAGTGTCTCATGTAATTTGTAGCGGTTCCAGCCGGAAATGAGAGCTCCGCCCTTGCACGTGGACCGGCCAAAAGTACAGTTTTACCCTCAACCTGAAGAGCCTAGACTTGCTGCCGAACCGATTACCCGGAAAACAACAAAGGCCATTCAATCAAGAATGGCCTTCGCTCTAAAATGTTCTGCAAATCACTTCTTCGCAGCCTTGATCTTCGCCCATCTCGCCTTGGCCGCGGCACTAATCTTGGCTTTGGCCGCAGCACTCATCGTAAATTTCTTCTTAGCGGGTTTGGGAGCAGTCTTGGCCACAGGCTTACCGGCTTTGATTTTTGCCCAACGCAGTTTTTGAGCGGCTGCAATCCTGGCTTTTCCTGCTGCACTCATTCCACCCCTTTTAGCAGGTTTGGCTGTAGCAGTTGAAGCAGCCTTTGTTCCCATTAACTGAGCGAGCTCGTTTTCAAGGCCAGCAATCTTTTCTTTAAGATTAGCGGCTTGGCGTAATTGAGAAGCTGTTAAATTTATCATGTTCATGTGGCTATTAAATGAAAGGAGATGGAGCTAGACAAGGGAAAAATGAGCGGTTGTGGGTCCGAACCAATCAAATCCAATCACTTTCTCAAGATCATTGCTCCCATCAATGTTCCCTCAAAAACATCAATTTTACCAGCGGGCCTCAGCCTGCTGATGTGATTTGTGAAAGTTGAAAAATGAATTAATCTAAAAATGGAGACACCCGTATGAAAACAATCACATCTCGATTCTTGATATGGACTCCGAGGATTCTTTGCCTGGTCTTTGCCGGCTTCATCAGCATGTTCGCGTTGGACGTTTTTCAAGCATCCCACGGTTTCTGGAACATCGTCCTCGCACTGCTGATACATCTCATACCAACGGGCATCCTGTTGATCATCTTAGCGGCGTCCTGGCGTTGGGAATGGATCGCCGGCATACTGTTCCCAGCGCTGGGTGCATTTTACATCTTCGCCTTCTGGGGTAGGTTCCACTGGCCGGTTTATCTGGTTATTGCGGGACCGCTGTTCCTGGTCGGTGCGCTATTTTGGCTGAGCTGGAATATTCGGAGACAGAACTTCGTGAAGACCTGACAACTGACGGCTCATAAGAGCGAGTCATGAATGCACATTTCATAGTTGGTGCGGTCGTCGTCATAGTTGTGCTGGCATTTGGAGTGTTTTTCCGCCGTCTCTACAAGCGGATTGCCCGGCGGTGTCGCAAGAAGGACTGTGGACGCACGGACGTGAAGCGGGTCTCCAAGATATTACTTCCGCCCGATGAATTCGTATCTGCCCGCAGTCCGCAAGGCAAGTGGCGCTGGTTCATCCGGCGCCCCATCAAACTGACGTTTACCGTCTGTAAATGTGGCTGGATCGAGCTCGTGAAAATCGACACCGATCCCATTTCGTTGTGGCACGCTCTTTGGGTAACGTGGTTCCATCGGGAACAATATCATCTCGAAGACCCGCCGCTTATCGAAGCAGCTCAACGGAAACTTCGGCAGCTATACCTAGGAGGCAAACATTCCAGCCTTGACCCGCAAGCCAGCGATACACCACCTCTCTCCTTGAGATCTTTGTTCCGAGATTATTACCGGGAAATTTCTGAAGCGATTGAAAATAAATGAAGCAGGTTTGACCTGACCCCGAAAAGATGGACGTGACAAAGGTGGAGTTCTGCTGCGAAAAGAAAGGCAGCAGAACTATGAAGCAGAGCAAATTCAGCGAAGAGCAGATCATCGGGATTCATTGCGGGCTTTACCGAAACGGCGCGCTGGTGTAACAGTGGATCATGCAAAGCATCCGCTATGTGTATTGGCAGGATGGTGACGAGTGGCTTGGTCATCTGGAGGATATCCCGACTACCTGACACAGGGTGAATCGCTGGCCGACCTGGAAGAACATCTCCGCGACCTTCTCAATGACCTGTCCAGCGGCGTCATCCCCTGCGTGCGCAAACTGGGTGAACTTCAGGTCGCGTGAAGCAGGTCACCCTCATTCAGGAACTCACACAGATGGGTTGCGTGTTCCTCCGGCACGCGGCAAGCATGACTGGTATCAAAACCCCCGCACCAAAATGTGCCAGCCGATTCCACGTCATCGCGAGATCAAAGAATAGCTTGCGCGTTCCGTCATCAAAAAATTGAGTGATCCGGTTTGATTTGTTTCTCTGTGCCTTTGCGTCTCTGCGGCAAAATAAAACCGTTGAACCCAGAAACCTTCACGCTCATCACCGGTGCGGCGGGCGGCTTTACTAATCGGCAGAACGGGTGTAAAACATAGCCATGAGCATCACGCTCGACCTTCCGGACAACATCCACGAGGCGTTGCACGTCACGCCCGCCGAGACCGAACCGCGCCTCAAGCTGGAACTGGCCGTGGCGCTTTACGCGCAACACGCCTTAAGCCAGGGCAAAGCTGCCGAACTGGCGGGCATGGACTGGTTTGATTTCAACGACGTGCCGGCAGCGCGTGGCATACCGATGCACTACGGTCAAAAGGAACTCGACGAAGACCTCGCGTATGCCCGCAGTCGTCAGTGACACTTCGGTCATCAATTATCTCGCCGCCCTCGGTCAGGCGGAACTTTTCACAGCCAAAGAATTTAACGCCAAGACGCCAAGATGCAGAGACGCCAAGATGAAAATGATTTGCTTTGCGCCTTTGCGTCTTTGCATTGAAATGATTGAGTGAAACCGAAAACCTTCATGCTCATCGCCGGGGAGGCGAGCGGGGATTTGCTCGCGGCGGAACTGGTTTCCGCGCTGCGCGAGAAGCTTCCATCCTCCATCCTTGATTCTCCATCCTCGCCGGCCTTCTTCGGCGCGGGCGGCGCGAAGATGTCCGCCGCCGGCGTGGATCTGGCCTTTGACCTGACGCAGCACTCGGTCATCGGCCTCACAGACGTGCTGAAAAATATTTTGAAGTTTCGCCGGCTATTCAATGAACTGCTCGCGCTGGCGATTGAGCGCAAGCCGGACGTGGTCGTCGGCGTGGATTATGGTGGGTTCAACCTGCGCTTCGGCCAGGCGGTCAAAGCCTATGTCCGCGACAATCCGTTTGTGAACTGGAATCCGAAAATCGTGCAGTTCGTCTCGCCGCAGGTCTGGGCGTCGCGCCCGGGTCGCGCCAGGAAGCTGGCCCGCGATTACGACCTGCTCCTGAGCATTTTCCCGTTCGAGAAGGCCTGGTATGCCCAACGCGTCCCCCAATTGCGCGTGGAATTTGTCGGGCATCCCATGATCGGGAGATTTGCGCATGACGATTTACTTTCGACGCGACGCGCATCTGGAGTTCGTAGCAGCCGAGGTGACGAGGCTCAAATCCGAAATCCGAAATCCGAAATCCGAAATCAGTCAGAGCCTCCTCACGTCGTCTCCTGCGAATCGAAAATTTTATTGCTACCCGGCAGCCGTAAGAGTGAATTGCAGCGGCATTTGCCGGTGATGCTCGACGCGCTGAAGGCGATCCGTGAAAAACTACCGACGGCAAGGGCGAAAATGGTTTTGCCGAATCCGTCGCTGGTGCAGCTCGCGAAATCACTCGGGGCGACCCTGGAAATCCAAATCGGCGAGCTGCCTTGGGCCCTGGCGGAGTCGGATGTCGCCATCGCCTCGACGGGCACGGTGACGATGGAGTGCGCATTCTTCGGCGTGCCGACGGTGACGCTCTACAAAACCTCGTGGCTCACCTATCAGATCGCCCGGCGCATCATCACCGTGAAATCGCTCACGATGCCAAACTTGCTGGCGGGCGAGACGGTTTATCCGGAATTTGTCCAGAAAGACGCCACACCGGAAAATCTTTCGCGCGCCGTGCTGGAATTGTTGCAGGACGAAGCGCGCCGGACTGAAATCAAAGCTCAACTAAAAAAAATCATTGCCTCGCTCGGCGAACCCGGCGCGGCGGGACGTGCGGCGGAGGCGATTTTACATTTGTTCAAATGACAATTTCGCCCAATGACGTAGCGGCTCGTCGGCAGACAGCCGCATTTTGGATTTGCGGCGCTCTGCCGAGACGCCGCTACGATAAATGGAGGATTTCGCTATGAAAGACCTGTCGAATCCGTTTTGGATCAAATTGAAGGGGCTGCTCTTCCTGTTCATCGGGATTGTCGCCGTCGTTTTGCTTTTCCTCGGCAGTCCGACGTGGAACACCGCCGTGTTGCTGGCCGTGGCGGTGTGGAGTTTCTGCCGGGCTTACTATTTCGCGTTCTACGTCATCGAGAAATACGTGGACCCAAGCTACAAATTCTCCGGGCTGATTTCCTTCGCGCGCTATTTCTTCAGCCGACGGAAGTGATTTTGACCTCGACCTCCATGGTGCGTTCGAGCGTGCCGCGGTAGTTGCCGCTGATGGGCGACACGTCGGCATAATCGCGTCCGTGCCCGATCTTCACATAGGTTTCGTCCACCTGACGGTTGTGCGTGGGGTCGAACGCACGCCAGCCGACGCCGGGGATGAACGCCTCCACCCAGGCGTGCGTGGCGCTGGCGGTTTCCGTGGCCAGATAACCGCTGATATAGCGCGCGGGAATCTTCACGCTGCGGCACAAGCCGATCATCAGATGCGCGAAATCCTGGCAGACGCCGCGCCGGTCCTGGATGACGGTGCTCATGTGCGTGTGGACGTGGGTGGAGTTGGCTTCGTATTTCAGAAATCCGCTGATGAACCGCATGATGGCGAGCACGGCCTGCCAAACGTCGGTCTGGCCGTCGGTCGCATCCAGCGCGAGTCGCCACGCGTCGGCCTCCATTTCGATGAACCGGCTCGACTGCAAATAATCAAAACACCGCTCGATGTTGGCAACTTCGCCGATTTTGGCGAGCGGACACAGCATCGCATCGTCGGGGATGGCCGATGGCCAATGGGTGATGACGCGCGACTGGCTTTCGATGAGCAGATAGCCATGCGGTTCGGGAATCTCGAAGTGGTGAACCCAGTTGGAATAAAAATCCGTGTAATGCTTCATGCGCACCGCGGGCAGCACGCGCAGCAGAAAGGATTCGACGGTCTGCTCGGGAATCGAAGGTGGCTCAAGCCGGACGTCATTGAAGCTGTCGCGGACGGGCGACGCATAGACGTAACGGGTGCGATGCAGAATATCGAATTTCATTCAAACAGTTTCGGCCAATGGTTCCACGTCCACCGAGACTTTGACAACGTGCTTGCCGCCGCCGGTCAGAATACCGGCCACCGGGCTCACATCACCAAAGTCGCGGCCGAAGGCGACCACGATATGTTCCTCGCCGGGCTGCACATTGTTCGTCGGGTCAAAATCCGTCCAGCCGATACCCGGACAGAAAATCCGGAACCACGCGTGCGAGGCATCCGCGCCTACGAGCCGGGGTTTGCCTTCGGGCGGACGGGTGCGCAGATAGCCGCTCACGTAACGCGCGGGCAAGCCGAGCGAGCGCAGGCAGGCGATGCCGAGATGCGCGAAGTCCTGGCAGACGCCGCGCCGCTTCTCCCAGACTTCCTCCAACGGGGTCGCGACGGTAGTGGCCTTGGGATCAAATTTGAAATCTTCAAAAATGCGCCGCGTCAGATCCCGCGCGCCGGCCAGCAGCGGCGTGTCCTTGCCGAAACTTTCGCGGGCGTAATCGGCCAGTTCGAACGAGGCGCGCACCTGCGGCGAGTCAAAAATGAATTGATACGGATCGACCACCTCCGGCGAAACCGGATCGCGGAACATCTGGGCGGCGACTTCCCACGCCGGGGAGGATTCCGGCGCGGGCGGCTTTTTTGCGGTCACGGTCACGCGGCTGTGCGTGATGATTTCAAGTTTGCTGTGAACCTCCTGCACGCTGAACACGCAAAGCCGGTTGCCGAAATAATCCGCGCGCGCCTTGCGGAGCGCGGGTTCGGGAAAAATCTTCAGGGAGAAATTTTCCAACGTCTGCGTGGCCATGCTGCACGGTTCGAGCCGCGCCACATGGTGCGACATCGTGACCGGTGCAGAGTATTCGTAAACGGTGCGATGGGTGATGCTGTAGTTCATGGCGCATTTTCGCGCCCCGTGCGCGAGATGGAGGAGTGCGCAAAACAGCCCGCGGCGATGGCATCGGAAAACTTGGGCAGTTCGAGCAAGATGAACCGGATCGTCTCGCTAATCTTGCTCGCGTGCCAGGCCGCTTTCAACCCGGCCAGCTCGCGTGCGTCGGAAAGGTTCAGCCGCGAGATGCATTCCCGCAAAATCGCGCGACCCGACCCCACGCCGTCATTGTCACGATCATGCGGCAGGCGCTCGACGTGCTTGAGCAGCTGGTTCAATTGAAACAAAACCGAGCGCGGATTTTTGTCGTCGAGCAGCACCAGATCATAGACCGCCGCGATGTGCGGCAGCAGGCTGTAGCGCGAGCGATACGTGATGGAACTGTCGTCCACCTCCAAAATGGTTTCGAGGACGCTGGCATTGTCGGCTTCCGGCGAATGCAGCTTGGCATCCAGCAGTGTGCAAAGATAGATGGCGCGTTCGATCCGCACGCCCATGTCCAGAAAGCGCCACGCCTGCGCCCGCGTCATGTTCTCGCGCGCGAGTCCGTGAAACGCCGCGATGCCGAGCAGGGTTTGATTCAATACGCTCACGGCGTCGCCCACGAGCATCACGCGGCGTGGTGGCGACGCCTCGTCGCCGGAGGTCCTGACGCCCGCATCGCGGGAAGCCGCGTCAGGCTGATCGTTGCTCCGCAAAGGCGACGAGGCGTCGCGGCCACTCAGCTGTTCATTGAGCTGGCTGATGACGCGCCACATGTCGTTCGACGTGCGGTCGCGCACCTGCACGGCGAGCCGGTGCAGATTATCCACGGTGCTCCGCAGACTTCCGGGCCGCGACGGATCAAAAACGGCTGCGAGCAGTTCCGCCTCGAACGCCTCGGCGTTCTGCCGGAGGTCCGGCTTTTCCGAAATGCCCGGCAGCTGTCCCTGCACTTCCAGGGTTTTCAACAACGGCGCCAGCAACTGGGTCGAACTGCCGGCGCGTTCCGGATTGAACCGCAGCAATGCCGTCCGCAGCAGACGCGCGGTGGCGTCGGCCCGTTCCGAGTAGCGGCCGAGCCAGAAAAAAAAGTCGGCCAGACGCGACGGCAGATTGTTTCCAGTGCGCCGCAGCTCGATGTTTTCGCCCTTCAAATACAAGAGCGAGACATCCTCCACCGGGGTTTCCGAACCGATCCAGGTATCCTTGCTGCTGCCGCCCAGTTGCATCGCCAGCAAACGCCCGCCGCTGCTGGGAGCAACGCGGGTGAGTCCGCCGGGCATGACATGATACCCGTCGCCGCTGGCGACCAGATAGACCCGAAAACTCACCGGCTGCGCCACCAACCCGCTGCCGTTCCAGGACGGCGCGGTGGAGAGTTCCACGCGCTCTTGGGCGACGAACAGGTCGGGGTCGAATTCAATGTGGCGCTGTAACGCTTCACGTTCTTTCGCGCTTAACGGTTTTTCGGGATCGGGCGCGCGGAAGTGGGTGCGAAACGCCGGTTTCAAGACCAGTTTGTCGAGATGCTCCAACACATATTTCCGCGCGGAATCCTGGCCGCACCACCACGTGGCCACCGACGGCAGTTTTAATTTTTCGCCGAGCAGATGCTTGCACAACCCCGGCAGAAACGACATGAACGCCGGACTTTGCAGCAGGCCGCAGCCGAGCGCGTTGGCGACGACGACATTGCCCGCCCGCAGCGCCTCGACCAAGCCGGGCACGCCGAGCATGGAGTCATTGCGCAACTCCAACGGATCACAGAAATCATCGTCCACCCGGCGCAGAATCACGTCCACCGGTTCCAGGCCGCTCAAGGTTTTCAGGAAGACGCGATTGTCGCGCACGGTCAAATCCTGTCCCTCGACCAGCATGTAACCGAGATAACGCGCAATATAGGCCTGTTCAAAATAAGTTTCGTTGTGCGGACCGGGCGTGAGCATGACCACGCGCGCCTCGTTCGCCGGACGCGGCGCGAGCTGCGCCAGGGTGTTGCGGACGGAGCGGAAAAATCCCGCCAACCGATGCACATGATTGTCGCGGAACGGCTCGGGCAAAATGCGCGAGGTCACCAGACGGTTGGCCAGCGCGTAACCCGCGCCGGTGGGAATCTGCGTTCGGTCCGAAACCACCCACCAACGTCCATCTTTGGAGCGCGCCAGATCAGCGGAATAAAAATGGAGAAACGTTCCCTGCGGCGGGCGGATGCCATGGCAGGGACGCAGAAAATCCGGCTGCCCGAAAACCATCGCCGGCGAAAGCCAGCGCGAACGGATGAGTTCCTGGGCGCCGTAGCAGTCGGCGAGAATCTTGTTCAGCAGCGTCGCGCGTTGAATCAAACCCTCTTCGAGCGATCGCCATTCGTCCGGCGCGATGACGAACGGAATCGGATCGAGCTGCCAGGGACGTTCCATGCCGCGCGGATCGCCATAGACATTGTAAGTGATGCCCTGCTCGTGAACGAGCCGCTGGCAGGTTTCCTGGCGGCGTTTGAGTTCCGCCGAGCCGAGGCCCTTGAGCGCCGAGAACAGGCCGGTGTAATGCGCGCGAGGCTTGCCGTCGTCGCCGAGGAACTCGTCGAACACCGACGCGCTCTGCTTGTAGCCGGACAATAAATCATCCGTTGCCGCCGCCTTTTCGGCGGCGCTGGGTTCACCCGTCGCAGATTGGGATTGCGATTGCAGCATTTGCGGTTAATTGCGGTTCCGGTGTGGATCGTCCGCGTCAAACATTGCGCAAATCCAGCGTAAAAGGAAAGTCACTGTTCAAGGTTTCCACCGGTGGTGTGAACTTGCCCTGCTGATGGCCGTGCCGGAAAAACCGCGCGAGGCGCCGTGACTCAGCTTCGTAAGAATTCACCGGGAATGTGTCGTAGCTGCGGCCGCCCGGATGCGCGACATTGTAAGTGCAGCCACCGAGCGAACGCTGGTTCCACGTGTCGTAAAGATCGAAGCGCAATGGCGCGTGCGATTTGATCGTCGGCTGCAGACAGATCGGCGGCTGCCACGCGCGATAGCGCACGCCCGCGACGCCCTCACCATTCGTGCCGGTCGGATGCAATGGAACCTTGTGGCCGTTGCAGGTGATGGCAAAACGATCGCCGGCGAGACCGCGCGCCTTGATCTGCAGACGCTCGACGGAACTGTCCACGTAACGCACCGTGCCGCCGCCGCCGGGTTCTTCGCCGAGGACGTGCCACGGTTCAAGCGCGGTGCGGAGTTCGATTTGCACATCGCGCTGCTCCAAGTCGCCGATGCGCGGAAAACGGAATTCAAAATGCGGCGCGAACCATTCCGCCTGGAACGGATAACCCGATTCGCGCAGATCGTGGATGACGTCCTTGAAATCGGTCTCGCAAAAATGCGGCAGCATCCAGCGGTCGTGGATGTCCGTGCCCCAGCGCACGAGTTCGTTCTTGTAAGGCTCTTTCCAGAATTTCGAGACCAGGCCGCGCAACAACAGATGCTGCGCGAGGCTCATCTCGGCATGCGGCGGCATTTCAAACGCGCGCATCTCCACGAGCCCGAGGCGGCCGGTGCTGCTTTCCGGCGCGTAAAGTTTATCAATCGAAAACTCGGCGCGATGCGTATTCCCGCTGGCATCGATGAGCAAGTTGCGGAACAACCGGTCCACCAGCCAGGGCGGCGTCTGGCCGAGGATGCCGACCTGCTTGTCCATTTCCTTGAACGCGACCTCAAGTTCGTAAAGAGCGTCATTGCGGGCCTCGTCAATGCGCGGCGCCTGCGAGGTCGGACCGATGAACAGGCCGCTGAACAGCCAGCTCAACGACGGATGATTCTGCCAATACGTCAACAGTGAGCGCAGCAAATCGGGCCGGCGCAGAATTGGCGAATCCGTCGGCGTTTCGCCGCCGATGATGATGTGGTTGCCGCCACCGGTACCGGTATGGCGCCCGTCCACCATGAATTTTTCCGTGCCGAGCCGTGTCTGGCGCGCCTCCTCGTAAAGCACCGTCGTGCGCTCGACAAGTTCGTCCCAGGTCTTGCTCGGGTGCATGTTCACTTCGATCACGCCGGGGTCGGGCGTGACGGCGAGCTTGTTCAGACGCGGATCGCGCGGCGGTGTCTCGCCTTCGATGACAACCGGCAAACCAGCTTGGGCGGCGGAAGTTTCGATGCCCGCGATGAGGTCCAGATAATCCTCCGTCTTCTCCACCGGCGGCATGAAGACGTGCAGACGTCCATCGCGCGGCTCGACGCAGAGCGCGGTGCGGATGATCCACGGCGCACTTTCGCCCTGCATTGGCCGGCGATTTGGATCCTCGTCCGGCTTGAGCGGCTCCGGTTTTGGTTCCGGCTTGCCGAGCTTTTGGGCGCGTTGACCCGGCCCGTAGCCGGGCGGCAACGGCGCGTTGCGTTGACCGACGACTTGTTGCCGATACGGAAATTCCTTCGGTAGCTCCGGCAGGTCGGGTTCCGACGGGTCTTGCGGGCGCAGCCACGGATATTGTTTCTCCGAAACCCACGGCACGGAATCCAGCGGCAGGCGCAGGCCCATTGCGGAATCACCGGGGATCAGCCAGAGCGTGTTGTCGTCGCGCAAGAACCACGAGCCCGACATCCAGCCCTGCTCATTGCCATACCACGCGCGCTTGATCGGCAGCGTGTAGCCGACGACCGAGCCGAGTCCCTGCTGGAAAATCCGCGCAATACGTTCGCGCTCCTGCTTGTCCTTGAGATTCGATTTCTCCGGCGTAACATTCGACGGAAACCGGCGTTCCTTCCACGTGTAATAAAACGCGTCTTCGTAAGCGGGAATGAGGTGCTCCGGCTTGACGCCAATCGTCTTGGCGAGGCGCGTCGCGAGTTCCTTGGCTTCCTTCGGGCCGTGGCCGTAATTTTTGGATTCGTCGGCGATGAGCGAATCGTCTTTCCAGATCGGCACGCCGTCTTTGCGCCAGTAACAGCCGAGCGCGTAACGCGGCAGCGGTTCGCCCGGATACCATTTGCCCTGGCCGTAATGCAGCAAGGCGCCGGGCGCGAATTTTCCGCGCAACCGCCGGATCAGTTCGCCGGAGAGAATCCGCTTCTGGTGCGACATCGCGGTGAAATTCCATTCCGGGCCGTCGGGATCATCCACGGAAACGAACGTCGGCTCGCCGCCCATCGTGAGGCGCACGTCGCCCTTTTTCAGGTCCACGTCAATCGTATTGCCAAGCTTCTTGATTTCCGCCCACTGCTCCTCGGTATAGGGCTTGGTGACGCGCGGCGATTCATAAACACGCGTCACGGTCATGTCGAACTCGAACTCGGTTTCGCATTCGTCCACGCCACCGCTGATGGGCGCGGCGCTGGAAGGATCGGGCGTGCAGGCGAGCGGGATGTGACCCTCGCCCGCGAGCAGACCGGAGGTCGGATCAAGACCGATCCAGCCGGCGCCGGGCAGATACACTTCCGTCCAGGCGTGCAGGTCGGTGAAATCCTTTTCCGCGCCGCTCGGACCGTCGAGCGATTTTACATCGGGCTTGAGCTGGATCAAGTAACCGCTGACAAAGCGGGCCGCGATGCCAAGATGACGAAAGAGTTGGACCAGCAGCCACGAAGAATCGCGGCAGGAACCGCTCATTTTCGTCAGCGTTTCCTCCTGCGTCTGCACGCCGGGTTCCAGGCGGATGGTGTATTTGATGTCCTTCCACAGGCGCTGGTTCACCGCCACGATGAAATCGTTGGTCGTCAGCCTGTCATCGGCGGGCGAATCCGGCTTCGCCCGTTTTTTTGCTTCGCCCTGCAGTTCGCGACGCAGATTCGCCAGATACCGCATGAAGTTTGGCGTCAGGTGACACTTGCGCTGGAATGGCGCAAGCTCATGCTCCAGCAGCGGGTCGTAGGTGAATGGAAATTTCTGCGCGTCCGGTTCCAGAAAAAAGTCGAACGGATTCAGCACCGACATCTCGGCGACCAAGTCCACCTCAACGCAAAATTCGCGGGTGGGCTTTTCAAAAACCAGCCGCGCGGCGTAGTTCGACTGCGGGTCCTGCTGCCAGTTGATGAAATGTTTTTCCGGTTTGATCTTCAGCGAGTAGCTCAGGATGCGCGTGCGCGAATGCGGCGCGGGCCGGAGCCGCACGACCTGCGGGCCGAGGTTGACGAGCCGGTCGTATTTGTAATGCGTCTTGTGGTGGAGGGCAACGTGGATAGACATTCGTAAAAAGGGATGAATTATGAATTGTGAATTATGAATGAGCCGGAATTCGGCGCGCTGAAGAGTTCATCCTTCATAATTCATCCTTCATACTTTGCTGTTGCTGTTCCTCCTGCTGCACCATGATCTCTTCCTCAAGCGTGCTGAAGGGCTGGAAAATATACGTGTTGAACATCGCCGCACCGATGTTGTTCAACTTCAATTGCAACAAGTCCAGGTAGTCATGCAGGCCGGCCTCAAAGATTTCGTCAATGGTGCTGAACTGCAATTCCGCCACGAGCCGGCCCGCGAGTTTTTCCGCGTCGTTGCAAAAACGATCCTCGGCCACGCCGGAAATCCGCCGCAACGCGACATTGAGTTCGCCGATGCAAAAACGGACGGAGCGGGGAAAATCCTCGTTCAACAACAGAAATTCGGCGACGAGGCCCGGGTTGACCTCCGCGCCGTGGATGGATTTGTAGGCGTCCCACGCGCTGCAGGAACGGAGGATGGCCGACCATTCGAGCACGTCCGTCTGATTGACCGTCTTGGGCGCGCCTTTTTCGGGCAGCGATTTGTAGCGCAGGTCGAGGATACGCGACGTCTTATCGGCACGCTCGATGAACTTGCCGACCTGCGCAAACCACCAGCCTTCATTGTGGATGAGCGTGGAGTAGGAAAGCCCGATGATGTGGAGCGAGGCGGCCTTGATCTGCTGGAAAAAATCGCCAGGGCTGTCCTTCCAGACCTGCCGCGCGGTCGGCGTGCGGACGAACCAGTAGAGCCGGTTCAATTCCTCCCACAGTTCGAGCGTGATCTGGTCGCGCACCATGCGGGCGTTTTCCCGCGCGGAAAAGATGGACTGCACGATGGAATTGGGATTCTCCATCTGGAACACGAGGAATTCCGTGACCGCGTGGCCGCTGGCGTGAGGATGGAGTTTGAAAAATGCCTCCTCGTCGCCGGTCGCCTGCACGATGGGCAGCCAGTAGGCCACGAGCCGTTTCTCATCCAGGTTGCGGATGTCGAGGAGCAGTTGCAGGTTGACATCCACGATGCGCGCGATGTTCTCGGCGCGCTCGATGTAACGGGCCATCCAGTAGAGCGAGTGGGCGACGCGGGATAACATATTTTCAAAGGGGAAACATTCAACATTCAACATTCAACATTCAACATTCAACATTCAACATCGAACGTCCAAGTGAACGCGGTGCCAAACGGTCTTTCCATTGGGTGTTGGGCGTTGAATGTTGAATGTTCGATGTTGTTTTCATTCATCTCCATAAAGCACCCAGGTGTCCTTGCTGCCGCCGCCCTGCGAGGAGTTGACCACGAGCGAACCTTTGCGCAACGCGACGCGCGTGAGGCCGCCGGGGATGATGCTGGTGCGTTCGCCGGACAAGATGAACGGGCGCAGGTCCACATGGCGGCCGTCGAATTCGTCGCCGCAGAACGTTGGATGCTGCGAGAGAAAAATCATCGGCTGCGCGATGTAATTGCGCGGGTCGGCGACGATGAGTTCGCGGAACTTTTCGATTTCCTCCCTGGACGCCTTCGGCCCCATCAACATGCCGTAACCGCCGGATTCGTTGGCCGCCTTGACGACGAGTTCCGGCAGGTGTTCCAGAATGTATTTGAGATCCTTTTCCTCATTGGCGAGATACGTCGGCACGTTCGGCAGGATCGGTTCCTGATCGAGGTAATACTTGATCATGCGCGGCACGAAATAATACATCACCTTGTCATCCGCCAGGCCGGTGCCGATGGAGTTGGCCAGTGAAACATTTCCGGCACGATAGGCATGCACGAGTCCCGGCACACCCAGCATCGAGTCGCGGCGGAAAACCGTCGGGTCAATAAAGTCATCGTCAATGCGCCGGTAGATCACGTGGACCGGCTGCGGGCCTTTCGTGGTGCGCATGAACACGCGCGAATTGCGCACAAACAGATCGCGGCCTTCCACAATTTCAATGCCCATCTGCCGCGCGAGATAGGTATGCTCGAAATAGGCGCTGTTGTAGGCACCGGGCGTCAGCACCACCACCGTCGGATCCGCCACGCCGGCGGGCGCGATGTATTTGAGCGACTTCAAAAGTTCCTGCGGATAATTCTCCACCGGCCGCACGCCGATGCCTTCGAACATTCCCGGAAATGCGCGCTTCATCGCCCGGCGGTTTTCCAAAACGTAGCTCACGCCCGAAGGACAACGGCCGTTGTCCTCCAGCACGAGGTAATTGCCATCCTTGTCGCGGATCAGATCCGTGCCGCAGACATGGATGTAAATGCCCTTCGGCACCTCAAAGTTGATGAACTCGCGCCGGAAATGCCGCGCGGACAGGATATAGTATTCCGGGATGACCCCGTCCTTCAGGATTTTCTGGTCGTGATAAATGTCGTGGAGAAACAGGTTCAAGGCGGTGATCCGCTGCGCGAGGCCGCGTTCGAGCACTTCCCACTCTTTCGCCGGGATGATGCGCGGCAACAGGTCGAACGGGAAAACTTTTTCCGCGCCCGCCGCGTCGCCATAGACGTTGAACGTGACGCCCTGCCGGAGAAACGCCGTGTCCACCGCCTGCCGCTTGGCTTCAAACTCGGCCGGGGACAGCGCGTTGAACAGCTGGTGAAATTTATCATAATGCGACCGGACGCCGGCCTTCTGGTCGATCATTTCGTCAAACCCGCCTTGGATCTTGTAATCTTTCAGCATATCAGCCAGTCATTTTTTGAACTGCATGGACAATTTCCACCATCCGCCGGCCCTGAAAAAAATTTCATCGCCAGCCTGATAAAAAAGCACAATGAACGACTTCGCAAGCCATTTCGCAGGTTTTAGGAACTCGGCACCCTGCGCGGCCGCTGCCGTTAAACCACTGCGATTGAACCTTCCCGAATAGTTTAGCAACCGGCTTGCCGAACGACGATAATTCTTGTGAATTATTTCACGAACGCTTGCCGCGCACGGACGCCTCGCGTAATTTCGCGGCGTGAAGAAAACCGAACGCCCCGTCATTCCGCGTAAAACGATTTACCGGCTTTCGATCTATTTGCGCTGCCTTGCGCGTCTGCACGAGAATGGCATCGGCACCGTTTCGAGCGAAGCGCTGGCGAAGGCCGCCGGCGTCAAGTCCACGCAGTTGCGCAAGGACCTCGCCTACTTCGGCACGTTCGGCACGCGCGGCCTCGGCTATGATGTCCCGGAACTTTTCAAAAAGATCGCGGACGAACTCGGCACGTCGCGGTTGCAACCGGTCATCTTGGTCGGCGTCGGCAATCTCGGCCTCGCGCTGCTGTCGTATCGCGGCTTCGAGAAAGAGGGATTCGAGATCGTCGCCGCGTTCGACGCCGCGCCCGCCCGCAAACGCGACAAGGAAATCAAGCAGCCGATCTACGGCATGGAGGCCTTGCCGGCATTTGTCGAGCAGCATGGCGTCAAGATGGCCATTCTCACCGTGCCGGTGGCCGTTGTGCAGGAAGTGACGAACTCGCTGGTGAACTGCGGCATCGTCGGCATCCTCAACTTCGCGCCCATCGTGCTCGCCGTGCCGGAAGATGTGATGGTCAACAACGTCAACCTCGCCATCGAGTTGGAAAACCTGAGCTACTTCATTCAGGAGTGACCGGAATAACCGCCGCCGTCTGTTTGGCCGCCGGGCCAGGAGTGACGGGATGTTGCTGCCAGAAGGCCAGCAGTTCCTGCCACCACTCGGGGGATTCGGTGGTGGTGCTGCTGTGGCGGGCCCAGGAAATGACCTCAAGCGTTTTGGGGCCGGCGTAGCCCTCATACAGCTGCTCGCCCAACCTGGGCGGGATGATTTCATCCCTGCCGGCGACGATGACCTTCACCGGCCCGTGATAATCTTTCAACCAATCCGCCGGATCATACCGATCCCACAACAAATAATAAGCCGGAATAAACGGGACATGATTTCCCGCCACCGAAGCCAGCTTGTCGTAAGGCACGAACATCGCCAACCCCGCCACGCCGGCTGGATATTTTTGGGCGAGATGCGCCGCCACACCGGTGCCCAGCGATTCGCTGATGACATAGATCGGCAGATTTTTCGGCAGCAACTCGAAAGCCTCGTCCGCCGCCGCCAGCAGGCTGGCCTCGCCCGGCGAACCGCCGCGCGCGCCGTAGCCGGGATATTCCAGAATATAGATATCGAGCGACGCCGCATCGTGGATCGGCGTGGTCATGTAGGCGCGGTCCAGCGCCCAGCCGCCATTGCCGTGCACGATCAGGATGCTGCCGACGGGCTGCGAACGCGCCGCTGATTTCCAGCCGATCAATTGACCTGCCGCATTGCGCCACGGCGTGAATCCCACCACCGCCGCCGACTCCTCGGCGGATTGTGTCGTCAGCCTGGTCGGAACATAGATCAGATAGCGTTGCAGCAGCGTGAACAAAACGAGCATCACGGCATAACCGGCGACAAACGTCCACAGGGCAAGCTTGATCCATCGGCGCCAGGGCAGTTGGAGCTTTGTTGACGCAGTATCGGTGGACACGGTATTGATTTTTTTTGCCACTTGATTTCACCCGCTAGCTGACTGGCGGCGCTGCCGGCATTTTTGGCTTGCGGCGAAAGGGATATTTGAACTGTGCCCAGTAACCCAGCGGCACAGGATGTCCCTCCAAACCGTAACCGGACGGCCATTTGTCCTTGGGCAGATGATAAGTGCCGAACAAACGGTCGAACAAGGGAAAATGGATCGCAAAATTCACATCCACCGCCTCGCGTTCAATGCCATGATGCCAGTGATGGAAACGCGGCGTCACCAGCAGTTTTTCGGTCAAGGGAAAACGCCAGTTCAAGTTGGCATGAACGAACGTGGAGTAGAGATAGACCACCAGAATGTAGGTGTTCATTGCCCCGACACTGAAGCCGAGCACAAACATCGGAATCACCGTCGTGCTGCGCAGTGCCAGAATTTCCAGAAAGTGCATCCGCGCCCCGGCCATCCAATCCATGCTTCGCGCCGAGTGATGCACCGCGTGAAATTTCCACAACCACGGAATCCGGTGGAAAGCGCGATGAACCCAATACTGCACCAGATCGGTCAGGAACATGATGGCCACGAGTTGCACGACGAACGGCAGGCTGCCCACCCATGCGCGCACATCGGTCAGCGTCGCCAGGGCCAGGATGGATTTGGCCGGGGCGAATGTGAGAAACGTCAAAACCTGAACCATCAAACTGCTGACCAGATAATAAAACAGATCCTCACGCCATTCTTCCCGGAAGACCGGTTGTTCGTCCCGATGCGAGAAAATCCGTTCCAATGGGATAAAAAGAAAACCGGTAAAAAGAATCCTTAGAACAAAAAAGTCCAGGCCGAAAAACAAGGGCGCCTGCTCGGGCACCGCTGCCGTGACCTGCGAGCCGCCAATCAAAGCAGCCAGCAATGTCACCGCCACACCACACGTTCCCAATGTCCGGTCTTTGCGAAGTGCCAGACTCAAGGCCGACAGGCCGAAGGCGGCCAGCAGCAGCACATGAAGCCCGACCCGGAACCAGGGATTCGACCGTAACGGCTGTGTCTCCGGCAACGCAAACACCCCCGGCGCCCAAAGTGAAATCACCAGCAACAAACCGGCGATGCCCAGCACCAGACCGAGAACGCCACTGATCCAACCACTGCCAAAATGGCGTAACGCCGGAGGCACTTCCAACTCGCCCCGCACCTTCATCCGGATCTCATGAAGCTTGCTCATGTGAATAGGGTCATCACGGTGCAAATGCTGAATGTGAGTCGAAAGCAGCTATTCCTTTTTTGCCACTTTCAATTCCAGATGCAGATCGCGCAACTGTTTAGGTTCAACCGTGCTCGGTGAATCCGTCATGAGGCAGGTGCCCTTCGCGGTCTTCGGAAACGCGATCACGTCGCGAATGCTCGGCGTGTGGCAGAGCGTCGCGATGAGCCGGTCGAAGCCCAGCGCGATGCCGCCGTGCGGTGGCGCGCCGTATTTGAACGCTTCGAGCATGTAACCGAAACGCGCCTGCACCATCTCCGGCGGAATCTGCAGCACTTCCTCGAACACCGTTTTCTGCACGTCGGGCTGATGGATGCGGATCGAGCCACCGCCGAGTTCCACGCCGTTGACCACGATGTCGTAGTGCTGGCCGCGGACTTTCTTCGGGTCGGTCTTGAGCAACGGAATGTCTTCCGTGACCGGCGCGGTGAACGGATGATGGCTCGAATACCAGCGGTTCTGTTCACGATCAAACCCGAGCAGCGGAAATTCGATGACCCAGAGGAAATTGAACTGGTCAGCCGGAACCGTCAGTTTCCCCTGCCCCTTCAAAACGTCGGCGCAATAAAGCCGGATCTTGCCGAGTATCTCGCACGCGGTCAGCCATTGGTCGGCGGCGAACAGAATCAAATCGCCTTCCTCGATTTTTAGTTTTGAAACAAGCGCGGCCTTCTCCGCCTCGTTGAAAAATTTCACGATGGGCGATTTCCATTCTCCGCCTTCGACTTTGATGAACGCCAGTCCTTTCGCGCCGAAACTTTTGGCGTATTCGGTCATCGTCTCGATCTGGCCCTGCGTGGCGCCGGCCATGCCTTTGGCGTTGAGCGCTTTCACCACGCCGCCGTTGGCGATCGCGCCGCTGAACACCTTGAACGTGCTCGTCTTGAACTCTTCCGTGAAGTCCACCAGTTCCATGCCGAAGCGCGTGTCCGGCTTGTCAATGCCGTAACGGTTCAACGCTTCCTCGAATGTGATGCGCTTGAACGGCGTGGGAATGTCCACGTTGAGCGCGGTCTTCCAGACGCGTTTTAGCAGGCCTTCGATCAGCGCGTAAATGTCTTCGCGTTCGATGAAGCTCATCTCGATGTCCACCTGCGTGAACTCCGGCTGGCGGTCGGCGCGCAGATCTTCGTCGCGATAGCAGCGGGCGAGCTGGAAATATTTTTCCACGCCGGCGACCATGAGAATCTGTTTGAATTGCTGCGGCGACTGCGGCAGCGCGTAGAACTGGCCGACGCTCGTCCGGCTCGGCACGAGGAATTCGCGCGCGCCTTCGGGCGTGGACTTGAACAGCGTGGGCGTCTCGACTTCGAGGAAACCCTGCTCGTCGAAAAACACGCGCGCCGTCGTGGCGACTTTGCTGCGCACGCGCAGGTTGCGCATCATCTCGGGACGGCGCAGATCGAGGTAGCGATACTTCAGGCGCAATTCCTCGTTCACCTTGCTCGCGGCTTCGGGATCGTCCACCGGGAACGGCAGCACCTCCGCCATGTTCAGCACCTCGAGCGACGCCACGCCGATCTCGATTTCACCGGTGGGGATTTTGGAGTTGTTCGTGCCCTCGGGCCGATGACGCACCTTGCCGGTGACGGTCACGACGCATTCGCTGCGGAGCGCGGCGGCCTGATCAAAAAGTTCCTTTGTCAGGTCGGAGGGATCAAACACCGTCTGCGTGCGGCCTTCGCGGTCGCGGATGTCGATGAAGATGAGGCCGCCCAGATCACGCCGGGAATGGACCCAGCCGGACAAGGTGACGGTTTGCCCGATGTGTGCCGGGCGCAGTTCGTTGCAATGATGCGTGCGTTTCATTAAAAATTTCGCCGAAGCGAACGCAGAGGTTGGCAGGAAACGATGATGATTTCAAAGCAAAAGCACGGTTGAAACCCATGGCCGAACGCAGGCAGGTTATCCGCCAATTCCCGCAACCGGTGATCCGGTCCAGGCCAATTTCCGCTCACGGCGTCAGCGGCCGCCCTTTTTCCATTGCCGGGTCAAATTTGTCGATTTGCACGGGAATCACGAACGGATTGGACAAGGTTTTAATGCGGGCAAAGCCGACGTCCTGGGCACGGATGATGGAGTCAGCGAAATCACCGAAGTCGTAATACTTCGCCAGCTCGCTGATCTCGTTCTGGTTGTTGAGGTGGGAAACGATGATGTTTTCCGTGTTGGAAAGGATGTTCGGGTGGATGCTGGAAACCTCCTGCGTGGCATACACAAAGGCGATGCGGGCCTTCGCCCCTTCCTTGGCGAGGATGGGCCAGATTTCCGTGAGTGGCTCCTGCTTGCCAATCAGGTTATGAGCCTCTTCGACATACAGCACAATGTGCGGCGGCTGCCGGCCGGTGTTGAAGGTGGCCATCGAGTTGTGAAAAATATGGCGCGCAATGCGTTTGCTCAATCGCTCGCGCTGGACCGGGTCGCCCACGGAAAGGTCGAGGATCACAATCTTCCCGGCGTCCAGATGCTGGTAAATCTCCTCGCAGACATCCGTGTTGCGATTGGGCGCATGATAATCCTTGTAGGGCTGGAGCAGCCGGAAGCCGGGAATGTAGCCGCCCTGGTCATTTTTCTGAAGCAACAGGTTGATGAGGACGTTGGTGTCCGGTTCAACCCACGACCCGCCGGTGGGAGTGATGAGTTCATCCTGGATCTGCCGCACAAAATAAAACCATTGGCAGACCTGGGCGGCGCTCAGGCCTTCCGCCGGATTCACGGAAGGGTTTACTTTTTTGCTGATGACGGCATTCACCTCAAAGGTGATTTTGAAATTCGCGGGCGGCTCGTAGCCGGCGCAGAACAGCACGGCCTGATACGCGGCCAGCTTGATCTGAAAACGGGCCGACTGCCGCCGGAACTCCTCCTCGCCGCTGCAATTGTCCAAGCTGGGCGGCTCGAAATCCATGCTCAAAAACGCCTCCAGATCGGCCGACCGCGGCACCTTGCTGGCTTCGATCAATCCACGCAACGTGTTATGCCCTTCCGCGGTCTGCCGGTAAAAATTGTTCAGGATCAATTCAAACCCCGGCGTCGGTGTCATCCGGTAACGCACCGTGTCGCCGGGAAACACCTCGGCGAGGGACCCCTTGTCCTGCTGGTTGGCGTTCGCATATTCACCGTTCGAGTCGTAGATGATCTGGCCGATTTTCAGTTTGAACGCATCACTGGTGCGCTTCACCACGGAGACCAGTTTTTTCACTGTGTTGGATTTGCCCGTGCGCGTCATGCCAAACACCGCCGTCCGCCGCGCCAGAAAATCCACCGCGTTCAAGTGGAACACCGCTCGCGCCGCGTCCGGGCTGCGATGCAGGCGCTCGGTGGAGGCATACCGCACCGTGCCGATGGGAAAGCGCGGCAACGCCCCGGTCAACCCCAGCCGGCGGGCCTCCTCTTCCACCGCCGTCATCCGCGCCGGGCTGATGTAATTGATGATCGCCTCCAGCGCCGCGCCTTCGGGCCGGTAAACCGCCAGTCCCGCCGCTTGCGCATAATTCTCCACGTCGCTGCCGAGACGCAACCGGCCATCCTGCAAATAAAACGTTCCCAGCAACCGGCATTGCAACAGGCCGAATTGAAACTCCTCCACCGTCACCGGGGCCAACGTGTCATCCGTCACCGGCTTCCGAGCCTTCAGCTGTTGCAACCGGGCCTGAAGCTCCTTGTCCGCCGGATTGGCCGTGGCGGAGCCGGTCACCCGCAGCAGAAAAACTTCCGCGAACGGCCTGCCGTCGTCCGCCGCCGCGAGCAAAAAGCAATTGTGCGGCACGCCCTTCGCCTGCGCCTTCCAGACATCACTCGTGAGCAGCAGCGCCCGTTCGAAATCCACCGCGCCAAGCCAGCCGACAAATTGGTGTTTCTGGATCAGTCCGGCCAATGGGTCCGGCGACAAGGGGTGGGCAGTGTTGGACATGGAAAATTCAACGGCACATTTCAGAACTCGAAAACATCTTTGCCGGAAGCTTGACGGCAAGCCCGGCGAATTTCAAAAGAATTATTTGAGAACCGCCGCCACGCGGGCCGGCCAACCGAAAATCCCCGCTCGCCACGCCTTCCGCTTTGGATTAACCTCCGGCCATGATGGAACTGCCCAAGCCGGATATTATTTTCACCCACGAGAGCGACCTCGACGGCTTGGTGGCGGGCCTCATGTTGCAAAAGCTCGCGAAGAAAATTTACAACCGCGACGTCCCGCTGGAGGCGTATCATTACAATTACTGGAAGACGCGCGAGCTGCGCGAAAAGGCCGCATGGGTCACCGACTTCACCTACGAACCGCGCCTCGACAAGGAGCAATGGGTCATCATTGATCATCACGTCACCGACGCCGTGCCGAAGAACGCGCACCTCATTCACGACGTGACCAAATCCGCCGGACTGCTCTGCTACGAACTCTGCAAACGCAACGGCCTCGACTCGCCCGCGCTGGAACGGCTCGCGCACCTGAACAACGTCGCCGACCTGTTTCTCGAGGACGACCCCGATTTCGAGCTGGCGGTGGATTATGCGAATCTCGTCAAGATTTACCAGTTCTGGAACCTGCACGCGCTCATTGACGGTGACGTCGAAAAGTTGCTGAACCATCCCTTGCTCGAAGTCATCGCCGTCAAACGCCGCATCGAAGATCCGCTGGGGTTTGAGTGGAGCAAAAACCACGTCACCGAAATCAGCGCGGCCGTCGGCTACGTCGAGACCGTCGTGGGCAACAACAACCTCATCGTGCATCAACTGCTTGAGCGGCAGGCGGTGAAATTTCCCGTGCTGGTCACGCTGTTCAAGCGCGCGAACAACGTCGTGATCGCCAGCTTCCGCAGCCGCAACGGCGAGGCGCTCAAGGTGGCGGAGAAATTTCAGGGCGGCGGCCACGCCAACGCCTCCGGCGCGATGTTCCCCAAATCCATCCGCAACATCCCCGAAGCCGTGGATTATCTGCGCACGGTCTTGAATCCGAAGCGCGGCGCGCCCTTGAACAACCTGGAAAGTTTGTTCGCGGGGATTGAGGCGGAACAGAGGAAATAAACTACCATATTTTTCCTAGTTACTTGAATATTATGCGTGCGCCAAGCTCAATTTCGATTGCAGTAAGTATCGCCTTCTTATTCACGTTCCACATAGAAGGATCCACCTTTTTGATCACCAATACGAATGATTCGACCAACCTAACCAGCTTGCGCGGGGCAATTATTAAGGCAAATCGAAAAGGTGGAAACAATACGATCATACTTGGTCAGGCATTTGAACCACGCCGCAACAGCCAGCAAAGGCAGTGGATTTTTCCACTGAATATTTCCGGCGCAGATGAAGACGGCGCAAGAACTGGCGATTTGGACGTAACACGAGGCAATTTGACCATCATCGGCGCCACTTCCAACGTCATCGTTGATGCAACAGGTTTAGGGGATCGGGTTTTCCAAGTGTTTTCCAATGCTCATTTGACGCTTTCAGATTTGGTCATAAGAGGCGGCACTGCGCCCGGAAACGGTAGAAGCTATCTCGTCAATGGCGAAGCTGGCGGTGCGATTTACAATGCCGGAACTCTATTTTTGGAACACTGCACCGTCACCAATAACTCAAGTGGCGGCGGGAATTTCTCTGAAGGCAACATCGGCGGCACGAGTGGTGGTGATGGCGGTGGCATTTATAGTTCAGGAAAACTGACTATGAACAATTGCATCGTTGCTGGAAACTCATCCGGCACGGGCGCAGATGGTGCAGGTGGCGGCAGTGGCGGTGGTATAAAGAATGACGGCACTTGTCGCTTAACGGCATGTGTTATTTCTGAAAATCTAAGCGGCAACGGTGGCGGCCCTGAAGGCAATGCGGTAGGTGCTGGTGGCTGGGGCGGCAACGGCGGGGGCATTTACAATTCTGGACTGATCGAATTAAATTACTGCATAGTCAGCGCCAACACGAGCGGACAAGGAAGCAATGGAGGCGATCCATCGGGCACAACTCAACGTCCTGCTCTGGGTGGACCAGGCGGCTCAGGCGGCAACGGAGCTGGCGTCTATAATGAGGGACAAATGCGGTTAAACTATTCCACCGTTAATGGCAATTCGTGTGGCAATGGTGGAAATGGCGACAGTGCTAGCCGAGGCGGAAATGCAGGAGCGGGCGGTAGTGGTGCGGCAATTTTTAATACGGGCGATTTGAGCCTTAACACTTCCACGATCAGTGAAAATTTTTGCGGCAATGGCGGCATGGGCGGCAACGGAGCCTTTGGTGGCTTTGGAAGTTTACCTCCCAGCGGCGGCGGCACCGGCGGCGGCGGCGGGATTTACAACGCAGGTTCTTTAGATTTGAGTTCGTGCACCGTTGTATTAAATCAAACCGGCGTTGGCGGTAATGGCGGCAATAGTTTAAGCTTCGGCAGCTCTTCTCTCACCGCAGCTTCCGGAGGGCGAGGCGGCGATGGCGGTGGCATTTTGAATGCAAACAACGCGTCCCTGGTAGTGCGAAACACTTTGATTGCGCTTAATTTAATAAATGTTGGTGGGTCTGGCGGGACAAATATAGAATATTACCAAACAACGGAGCAAATCGGAGATTCTGGCGCTGATGGTATCTGCTACGACGTGGCAGGCGATTTCACTTCGCAAGGATTTAATCTGGTCAGCATCGGCGACGGCAGCACAGGATTCACCAACGGCATAAACGCCAACCAAGTTGGCAGCATCGCCAATCCGATAGACCCACTCATCGGATCGCTACAAATGAATGGTGGTTTTACACCTACGCACGCGCTACTGCCTGGAAGTCCTGCGATTGATCAAGGTAACAGTTTCAGAATTCGCGCCGACCAGCGCAGGCATCGTCGGCCATATGATTATACTTCAATTTCCAATGCTCAAAAAGGTGACGGTAGTGACATAGGCGCGGTTGAATTGGACAATTAGCCGCAGCTCCACGCCAGCAGCTTAAGTTCGTGTGGTGTTTTCCTCACAGCGATTCGCGTCTAACATCGCCGCCGCTTATGCCTGATTCATCCACCCCGACCGACAGGCAGCACGGTAATTTCTTCTTTTTTTTAGAACAAAATCGTGGCTGGCGACTCTAACCTTAAGCGGGCCAATCAGGCCCGTGAAACGCAGTGAACCAACAATAGGAGATTGACCATGAAAAGATTAATCCTGTGTCTGATGACAGCATTAACGGTGTTCGCCGCAAAGGAGGCCTTTGCCGCGGGCGCAAACGGTTCGGCCAGCGTGATTCCGGCCTATTATGACCACGTTCTGTTCTCAATTCAGTTCGTGGAGTTTTCGCCGGCGGCTGAAAAAGCCCTGCTCCAGCATAATAAATCCATCAACCTCATCTACCAGTCGGATCCCGGCCTGCCCGGCGGCGAACCGTTCGTCTCGGTGATTGATGCCATCCCCGGCGACGGCTTCAATCCGGTCTGGCAGGAGGTGCAGATCACGTTCACGGCCGGCCACACGCCGCGCCAGCTTTTCTCGGACGATGAGATCGCCGACGCCGTGGCCAGCGGTGAAATCACGCTGACGTTCACCGACGAAGTCTATTGGTGCCCCGTCGTTGGGCACAAATAAGCCGGACGCATAAGCCCCGGTGCCGCCGGCACCGGGGCTTGATTTCTGGTGGCTGAACTGTTGACCCGGCCTGCTTTCGTCTCCTTTCCCGCGCGCGCCGGTTGGTTTTTCTTTTCCTTGCAGCGGTTTGTGTTTAGCATCGCCGCCGCTTATGCCTGATTCATCCACCCGCGCCGACGGTCGTTCGGCCAGCCGACTTCGCCCACTGCGTTTTCAAAATGGCATCGCGCCCTACGCCACCGGCTCCACGCTCATCGAATGGGGCAACACCCGCGTCATCTGCGGCGTGACCATCGAGGAAACCGTGCCGCGCTGGATGAAGGAACAAAAAGTCGAAGGCGGCTGGATCACGGCGGAATACTCGATGCTCCCCTACTCCACCCTGCAGCGCAAACCGCGCGACATCTCCAAGGGCAAGCTGGACGGGCGTTCGTCGGAAATCCAGCGGCTCATCGGCCGTTCCATGCGCGCCGCGCTGGACCTGCAAAAGCTCGGTGCCCGCACCATCTGCGTGGATTGCGATGTGTTGCAGGCCGACGGCGGCACGCGCACGGCGGCCATCACCGGCTCGTTCGTCGCGCTGTCGCTCGCGATCAAAAAGTTGATCGCCGAAAAGAAACTGACGACCAGCCCGATTCTCCACGCCGTCGCCGCCGCCAGCGTCGGCATTGTGAACGGCGTGCCGCTGCTGGATTTGTGCTACACGGAAGACGTCGCCGCGTCGGTGGACATGAACCTGGTGATGAACGAGAGCGGCCAGTTCATCGAGCTGCAAGGCAGCGGCGAGGAAGCCACCTTCAGCGAATCCGAACTCGCCGCCCTGCTCGCGCTCGGAAAATCCGGCATCGGCGAATTGCTCGCCGCCCAAAAAAACGCGCTCCTCTAATCAAGCTATGTCATCAAGACCAACTCTGGGAGCACCGGCGTCTCGCCGGCAGGTTTCTCAATCGCAAAGCAACTTGCCAGCGAGACGCCGGCGCTCCCGGAAAAAATCATCCACCAAACGTCCGCGTTTTCATCCAACTGGAAAGAAGCCCGCACCCGTCACCCGGCTGCTGTTGATCCGTCACGGCGAAGTTGAAACCCAATATCATGGTGTGTTCGGCGGACGCATTGATATGAACCTTTCCGACCGCGGCCACGAACAAGCCAGGACGCTCGCGAAATTTCTGCGCGGGAAAAAGTTCGACGCCATCTATGCCAGCCCGATGAAGCGCGTGCAACAGACGTTCGCGCCCTCGGCCAGGCATCACCGGGTCAAGCAGGTCATCCTGCCCGGCTTGCGCGAGATTCATTTCGGCGATTGGACGGGACTCAACTGGGATGAAGTGCGCGAGCAGTTCGGCATCGAGCCCTACGAATGGCTCCAGAAAATTGAACTGGGCGTGGTGCCGAACGGGGAAAGCACGGTGCATTTCCGCAAACGGATCGAGCCCTGCCTGCGCCGCGTCATCCGCGAGAATCGCGGCAAGACGGTCGCCATCTTCTGTCATGGCGGCGTCATCCGCATGATGCTGGCAATCCTGCTGGATCTGCCGCTGCCGAAGACCGGTTGCTTCGAGGTGGAATACACCAGTGTCACGCAAGTGGCGATGCATCCGCACATGAACGAGATTGAACTGCTCAATTTCACGCCGTGGCGCGATGTCCTGGCGGACGGCCATCATGAAGACAAATAAAACGCTCTGGCGGATTTCCGTCACCACCACGCTGGAAGCGGAGGATGCCGTGGCTGAACTGCTGGGCGGCATTTTTGGCCAGCCGGCTTCATCGCATTTCAATGTCGAAACGCTCGTCAGCGTCGTCAGCGTTTTCGCTCCGCAGAAAACCATCCTGGCGGGCGACATCCGGGGTCAAGTTTCCGCTGGGTTGAAACGGATCAAAAGCTGCGGCCTGAACCTCGGTTCCGGTAAAATCAACACGGCCAAGGTGCGGCGCGAAGATTGGTCGGAATCGTGGAAGCGGCATTTCAAGGCGATTGAGATCGGCGACGCGCTGCTGATCAAACCCAGTTGGATCAAGCGCAAACCCCGCAAAAACCAGGCGGTCGTGATCCTTGATCCCGGCTTAAGTTTCGGCACGGGCCAGCATGCGACGACTTCGTTTTGCCTGCATCAAATCGTAGCGGCGGTCGGCAGACCGCCGCAAACTGCAAAGGAATCGAAGGATGCGGCTCTCTGCCGGGGAGCCGCCAAAAAATCATTTTTGGACATCGGCACGGGCTCGGGAATCTTGGCGATCGCGGCGGCCAAACTCGGTTGCCAGCCGGTCCGCGCCTTTGATTTTGATCCGGAATCGGTCCGGGTTGCGCGCGCCAACGCCCGCGTCAATCAAGTCGCCGGCCGGATTAAAATCACGCAGGATGATGTGACGAAGCAACCTATGCGCCCGGCCCGGCAATACGATCTGGTTTGCGCCAACCTGATCTCCAACCTGCTCATCGCGGAGCGCCAGCGGATCGTGGCGCAAGTGAAGCCGGGCGGGATGCTGGTGCTGGCAGGCATCTTAAAGTCCGAATTCGGGTTGGTGCAGACCGCGTTTGAAGGTTTGGGGTTGAAATTCGTCACCGGCAAGAATGAAAAAGAATGGCGTTCGGGTTCGTTTCGTTTGGCGGCAAAGTGAGTTTCACCCGCATTTTCACTGGGTGAAATGCGCTCCCATTAGTTTTTCATTTTTTTCAAGGTTACGTTTAAGAAAGATTTTTTAAAATTTTGAATGACAAATGCGATGTTTGGTCTCATAAACGGAGCGTAGAGGGCAGTTGGCAGTCAAGCCAGCGACAAGGAAGGCTTGAGCCGCTGCGAAGCTCCGTAACCAAACAAAAAATGCGTTATGAAAAGAATGATGGAAGCTATCACCGAGATCATCCGTGACACCAGCCACCCGTTCCGCAAAATGGAACATCAGCCGAAGAAGACGCTGAAAAACCGCTACGAACGCAGAAAGGTAAAGGAATACCTTCAGTTGACCGACTGGCAGGCCGAAGAAGCCGTGTGAAAGATTCAACCCATTTCCGTTAAGCAAGCCGCGCGCAAGCGCGGCTTTTTCTCTTTCGCCGGAGTGTCTTCGGGCGCTCCGGGCAGAGGTCAAAGAAACCGGTTTGCGAGCCGCGACGTTGAAACCGTTTGCCGCGGTGATACATGTCCGGCTTCAGCGGTGAAATAAACGTCGCTCTCCGCGAGTTGCGCGCACCAAGCGCCAGCAGGATGACGATGATGATGACCCTCCCCCTCTCCCCACGAGTTGAGCGGCCGGCTGAAAAATCCGTTGCCCAATAAAAAACCGCCCGACTGCGAATGCAGCGGGCGGTTTGAAATTCG
This sequence comes from Verrucomicrobiia bacterium, assembly GCA_035577265.1. Lineage (GTDB taxonomy): Bacteria > Verrucomicrobiota > Verrucomicrobiia > Limisphaerales > UBA11358 > UBA11358. Next base: position 137,641 of record DATLVR010000119.1, read on the forward strand.
AACCTGGTTACTTCATCAACAACATCTGGCGGGCGCGCTTGATGGCCGTGGTGAGGCGGCGCTGATAATGCGCGGGCATGCCGGTGTATTTGCGCGGCAGGATGCGGCCCTGGTCGGTGACGTATTGCTTGAGCAGGGTGATGTTTTTGAAATCCAGCGCGTCCTCGGTGAAGTCGATTTTCGGCTTCGGGCGGGGCGTGCGGTTTTCCGTGGTGCGGCGGTTGCCGCGCTTGTCCTTTTCGGTATTCGTCTTGCGGGGCATAATTACTTGATCTCCTTGTGCAAGGTATGACGGCGCAGAAACGGGTTGAACTTCCTGAGTTCCAGTTTCTCCGGCTTCAATTTCTTGTTGCGGGTGGTCGTATAGCGGGAGGGCGATTTGCCTTCCTTCCGCGCTTCCGAGCATTCGATTGTGATGATTTCTCGCGCCATAAATTATTCTTTTTCTTTGACCGGCTTTTCTTCCGGCTCGTCTTCGTCGGTTTCAACTTCCGTGACTCCCGCATTGTCCACCGTGCCGAGCTGGCCGATGCGCCGCTGCCGCAACGCGCCGTCGCGTTCCAACTGCGCCTGCGCCTCGACCGTGAACCGCGTCCACGGAATCGCTTCCAGCCGCGCCTTGGGAATCGTCTTGTTGGTCAATTCGCAGATCCCAAAAGTCTTTTTCTCGATGCGCTTGAGCGCTTCTTCGATCTCGTAAACCGAGTCCTGATCCGCCGAGAGCAGGCTCAAGGCGAAATCCCGGTCAAAATTGTCCGTGCCCGAGTCGGCCATGTGCAGGCTGTAACCGGCCATCTCCTGCGCGGATTCCTTGGCCAGGCCGCTCATCTGATTGAGCAACTGTTCCCGCAGTTCGAGCAGACAGTTGTAATAGCCCTGCCACTCCGGCTTGATTTTCTTCGCTTCAACCGCAGTCACGCCTTTGTTCATCGGCCGGCCAAGAATGGCGGCAGAAGTGGCGGACGCTTGAGACTTGCCACGTGGGGCCGGTTTTTTCATTTCGTTTTTCTTCACTGTCACGGTTAAAACTCAAATGATCCGGCGGAAAATAATTCAACCGGGTCGTTAAAGGCTGGCGAATCTATCAAACGAAGCCGAATAATCCACTAAAATCTTCAAAAATTTTGGCTGTCACCGGCGAACCCGGGCAATCCATGCCGGGCCGCTCCGGCATCCATCGGAAAACGGCTGGACAACGCGCTTTCGCGGGAACAAATTTATTTGCCCCAGCCACCACACGCAACGAACGGAATATGAAAACCCCATCAATCCCGGAAGGTTGTCATGCCATCACCCCTTATCTGACCAAAATGATTTGCGGAAACCTTTCACCCCTTCTCGATGCACGCATAGGCATTGTGATTGTGGATGCTCTCGAAATTCTCCGCTTCCACCTTATACCAGTTCACCCGCGCATCGGCGTTCAGCTTCAGCGCCACGTTGCGCACCAGGTCCTCCACGAACACCGGATTTTCATACGCGCGTTCCGTCACCGCCTTCTCGTCCTGCCGCTTGAGCAGCGCGTATAGCTCCGAACTCGCCGAGCCTTCGATCACTGCGATCAGATCCTCGATCCAGACGGATTTCTTCATGCGGATCGCCACCGTCACCTCGCCGCGCTGGTTGTGGGCGCCGTATTTGGCGATCGCCTTGGAACACGGACACAGCGTCGTCACGTTCGCCTTCACCGTCAGCACGAAATCAATGTCCTTCCCGCAGGCCGCCGCGTCGAAGCGCGCGGTGTAATCCATCAGGCTTTCCAGCCGCGACACCGGCGATTGCTTGGACAGGAAATACGGGAACTCGATCTCGAGGTGCGACGTGGCGGATTTCAGCTTTTGCTGCAGCGAATGCAGGATTTCCGAAATGTTCTCGACGTGGATGATGTTGCCGTGCGCGTTCAGCACCTCCACGAAGCGGCTCATGTGGGTGCCTTTGAATTCCTTCGGCAGATCCACGAACATGCCGATGGTGGCCACGGTGTTCTGCACGCTGCGCGCCTTGTCACGCACCTGAATGGGAAAGCGCAGTCCGCGCACGCCAACCTTGTCGATGCGCAGTTCGCGGTGATCGCGCTCGCTCTGTTTGTCGTCCAGCTTCGAGGGATCTGGCTTGCGTTTGGCAACTTTAGACATGGCTAGATGATAACAGCTTTACCCGCTTTGGCAAAAAAAGTTCCCTTGAAATATGAATATCATCTGACAATTTTACCTCCGATGAGAATCACAATCCGCCTCGCGTTCTTTACCGCTCTGCTGTTGGGCGTAAATACGTTCGCCGCCGGAACCTTCCGCGTCGCCACTTACAACGTGGAAAATTATCTCGACCAGCCGACCGAATCCCGCCGGTTCGTCAAATCCGCCGAGGCGAAGGCCAAAATCCGCGAAGGCATCCGCGCGCTGAACCCCGATGTGCTCGCGCTCGAAGAAATGGGCGGCACGAACGCGCTGCTGGAACTCCGCGCGTCGCTCAAAACGGACGGGCTGGATTTTCCGTATTGGGACCATGTCACCGGCGCCGACACAAACATCCACGTCGCCGTGTTGAGCAAATTTCCCTTTGCCGCGCGGCATCCGCACACGAACGACAATTTTCTGCTGGATGGCCGGCGGTTCAGCGTCAGCCGCGGGTTTGCCGAGGTGGACGTTCAGGCACGAACGAACTTCACCTTCACGCTCATCGTCGCGCACCTGAAATCGCGCCGGCCTGTGCCGGAGGCGGATGAAGCCCAGCTGCGATTGGAGGAAGCCAAAGTGCTGCGCGGCATCGTTGATGCCAGGCTCACCGCCAACCCGGACGCGAAGATCATTGTACTGGGGGATTTCAACGACGTGAAAAGCTCCGCTTCGACGAAGGAGATCATCGGGCGCGGCAAATTCAAACTCACCGACACCCGCCCGGCCGAACGCAACGGCGACAACCTGCCGAATCCGGTGCCGCGCTTCGAGCCGCGGAACGTGACCTGGACGCATTACTACGGAATAGAAGACAGCTACAGCCGCATTGATTACATCCTGTTGAGTCCGGCGATGGCGCGCGACTGGATCAAGACCGAGACTTACATTCTCACGATACCGAACTGGGGCATCGGCTCCGACCACCGGCCGATTGTGGCGACGTTCTCTTCATCCGGGCGTGCAACCGAATTTTAGAGAGAAAAATTTACGGACAGAAAAATAAAACCGGCAATCGCTCCCCCATTGTTCTGTCTCCAATTATTTTTTCATAAAAGTTCGTTGGCGCGATTCACCTTTTCCAAATATTTTAAGTAACAGCCGATGGGAACAAAAGAAGGGTCACGCTGCGAGCCGTCGTCTTTGTATTCGATTTTGAACAGTTCCCAAGCCTGCCAGCGGGCATAATCTTCATGGATGAAATTATCCGTCCATCCAGCGATTTCACTGCGTGACTTCGCCACCAAATCCAGTCGGTCACAAAACCGCAGGAACATGATCTGCCGGTTTGAGGCGGTCTGGTCATTGAATAGTTGGGTGATGGCTTCCGACGCCTGACCCCTCGTCAAGCCAACCGGCCGTGATTTGGCCGCTTGTTCGAGAACATCGAGTTGACTTTCAGTTGCATGGTCGCCGTAGTAAGCCAGTTTGCGTTTATGAGCGATTTGGTCGCGGAATTGCTTGGGCAAAACGCGCTCGATGCCGAGTTGTATTTCAAAGTTTTCGGCTTGGGTTATTTTGCCGGCGGCGCATACGTGGAGCATCAATTCTATCATGAACTGGATGCCGCGAATCTCTGAATCGGCGTGGCCATTCAACCAGTTCGTCAGCATTTGCAGTTCATCGTATTCGAGAACGCCATCAGCGGCGATCTTTATGAGCAGGTCCACGAACTCTTGCACCTCGGGCAAATTCATTTGTTCGCGCGTAAAAGTTACGCGGCCCGGAATGGAAGATTGGAATCCGAAAAGCATATTGTTGATACCTTATCCGATATTCAAGGCGGGACGCCATCAACTGCGCCTCACAACTTCTCCGGCTTCAGCATCAATTCCGCGATCCGTTGCAACAGGCGCCCGGCTCCGCCGCCGTCGAGCACGCGATGGTCGAAACTCAAAGTGAGGTTTGCCTCGGTCACAGGTACGAACTGGCCTTTCGCCTCATCCCAAAACGGGGCGCGGCGGCCGGCGCCCATGCCCAGCACCAGCGTCTGTTCCGGCAGCGGAATCGGCGTGGCCCAGATCAGCCCGAATGTTCCGTAGTTCGTCACCGTGGCGATCGAACCGCCGGTCGCATCCGCCGGCAACTTACGCTGGCGTGCCAGCTCCACCAGTTCGTTGTAACGCTCGGTCAAATCCTTGAGCGATTTTTTGTCGGCATTGCGGATCACGGGAACGAGCACGCCGTCTTCGGCTTCCACGGCGAAGCCCACGTCAATCGAACTCGGATGCACAATTTTGCTGCCGACGAGCCGGCCGGCGGGCGCGGAATTTTCCGACAACGCAATCGCCAGCGCGCGCAACGCGTAAAGCGCCGGGCCGGGTTTGGGATTCGACGATTTGCGGTGTGCGAGCAACGCATCCAGCGCCACGGGCAGACCGACGGTCGCCAGCGGGCGCGTCCAACTGCGACGCATGGCGTCGGCCACGGCCACGCGCATGGACGAAGCCTTGCTCATCCGCTGCTTCTCAAGATGCGCGATGAATTTTTCAAAGTCCTCGACCGTCACGCGCCCCGCCGCGCCGCTGCCGGCGATGCCCGCCAGGTCGGCGGCGTGCAGACCCAGTTCGTCCATGCGCGCCTTGAGCCGGGGTGAAAGATAACTCGCGCCCTTCGCATTCGCCGGCACGGGCAGGCCGCGCACGGTGGGCTGCACCCGGCCGCTGCGAACGATGGTTTCCGGCTTGGAAATACGATCGGTCTCGGAATTCTTTACGGGCGCCGCGACGTCCAGTCCCACACGGGCGGCCTCTTCGTTCGTGGCTTCAATCTGGCCGAGCACCGCGCCGACGGCGTAGCTTTCGTTCAACTGCACGGTGAATTTTTCAATGCGCCCGCTGCAGGGCGACGTCACCGTCATCGTGGCCTTGTTGGTCTCGACCTCAATGAGGTCCTGGTCGGCCGTGACGGCGTCGCCGGGCTGGACGAGAAAATTGATGATGGCGGCTTCGGCGATGGATTCGCCGAGCTGCGGCATGATGATGGGAATTTGCATGGAATTAAAAATTAAGCATTAAAAATGCAAAATCGAACGGCAGCCGCGCGCGGCCCATCGCTGCTTTTTTGATTTTTAATTTGGCATTTTTCATCGGGTTCAGCGCCTTAGGATTTTCCGGGCGGCGGCGGCAACGGCGCGGGCCGTCGGACGATGCGCCATCCAGAGGTTCGGATGATACGGCACCGGCGTGTCCTTGGCATTCAGCCGTTGCGGCGGCACGTCGAGCAGACCGAAACCCTCGCTGGCGACCCGCGCGATGACTTCCGCCGTCACCCCGCCCCACGGCCACGCTTCGCCGACGCAGAGCAGACGCCCGGTGCGCGCCACGCTGGCGATGACGGTGTCGGTGTCCAGTGGTTTCACCGACCGCAAGTCCACCACTTCAATTTCCCAGCCCTCGGCGGAAAGTTCCGTCGCCGCCTCCAGCGCTTCGTGAACCATGGCGCTGTAGGCCACCACGGTCAGGTCGCGGCCTTCGCGGGCGATCCGGGCTTTGCCGATGGGCAGGGCTTCGCTCGGCAATTTCTCGGCCTTGAGATGGTAATAAAGAAATTTGTGCTCGCAGAAAATCACCGGGTCATCAATCGCCACGGCTTCGAGCAACATGCTGTAGGCGTCCTCCACCGTCGCGGGCGTCAGCACCACGAGGCCGGGATAGTGCGCATAGATCGCCTCGATGGACTGGCTGTGAAACGGCCCGCCGCCTTCGGTGCCGCCGAACGGCAGGCGCACGGTGACGGGACACGGAACATTCGTGCGCCAGAAGAGCGTCGCGGCCTGGTTGACGATCTGGTTGAAACCGACGACGGAAAAATCGGCGAATTGCATTTCGATGATCGGCCGCATGCCTTCGATCGCCGAACCCACCGCCATGCCGACCATCGCGTCCTCACTGATGGGCGAATCCAGCACGCGTCCGGGAAATTCCTTCGCCAGGTTTTTCGTGGCCTTGAACGCGCCGCCGAAGGCGCCGACATCCTGCCCGTAAATGAACACGCGCGGATCTTCGCGCAAGGCCTGGGCCTGCGCTTCGCGGATGGCTTCGAGATAGGTGATGCTCATGCTTCGGTTGAAAGGGAAACATCCAACATTGAACATTCAACTTTCAACGCCGAATTTGGCAGTGCAGCCGACCATTGGACGTTCAGTGTTGAATGTTGAATGTTGAATGTTCTGAAAAATTGATTCATGGGCTTATTCTTCGTGCATCTCACTCAAATGTTTGGAGGAAATCGCCAGCCATTTTTCATCGTAAGGATCGGGCGCGGGTTCGCGGCGGACCTGGGCGACAGCCTCTTCGATTTCATTGACGATGGCGCTGCGCCAAGTGGCGATCGTCGCCACATCCGTCCATTGTTGCCGGAGCAGATATTCTTCAGCGACCTTGAGGCAGTCGCGGCCGAGCGGGGAATTTTTCAGTTTCGGATCAATGTAACTGGAATCGTCATGTTCGCCATGACCGCAAAGCCGGAGCAGATTCGCCACGACGAGCTGCGGGCCTTCCCCTGCCCTGGCTTTGGCCACCGCCGCGCCAATCGTTTTCAAACAGGCGGCCAGATCCGTGCCGTCCACGGAATGGGAGGCGACGCCGTAACCCGCCGCCTTGTCCGCCAGATCGTCACACACAAACTGGCGCGAAGTCGGGGTCGAATAGGCGTATTGGTTGTCGGCCAGTACGAGAATGAGCGGGAGTTTTTCCACGGCGGCCTGGTTGAGCGCCTCGTGAAAGGCGCCGGTGGAAGTCGCGCCGTCGCCGAGGCAGGTCGCGCCCACCGTGCCGGAAACCCCCTTCATGCGCCGGGCAAACAGGGCGCCGTTGACGACGGAGATCATCGCGCCGAGATGGCTGATCATGGGGAAATAGCCTTCCTGCGGTTTGCCGCGATGGACGTTGCCGTCGCGTCCGCGCATGGGCCCGAGCGACGAGCCGAGGTAGGTCCGGATGGCGTCCAACGGCGTTTCGCCAAACGCCAGGCGCCCGGCGGCGTCGCGGATCAACGGCGCGAAGACATCGGTTTTCCTGAGGGAAACGCCGACCGACACGCTCAAGGCTTCCTGGCCGCGCCCGAGAAAAACGCCGCCGTGGATTTTTCCGGCGCGATAGAGGGCGGCGAATTTGTCGTCCAGCACGCGCGCCTTCAGCATGAAGCGATACGCCGTGAGCGTAGTGTCGCGAGCCGTTGTCGTTTCATCCGCCGGATTGGCGTCCAGCACCGTTTGCAGCATGGCCGGATTTTATCGTCGAGACTGCGCGCCAGCAATGTTTCATTTTAAATTAAGATTTTTGGATGAAAAAACGGATTGGCGTCGCGAGCCGGTTCGTGTTCAATGTGGGTTCCTCCGCCCAACCGCGGAACTTTCAAAAAAAACCATGAGCCAGTCATCGTCGCAAATCCTGCTGGTCGGCAATGACCCGGTGACTTTGGACGTGCTGACGGCGGCGGTGTGCCCGGACCATATTTCGGTGCAATTCACGCGCACCGCCGAACAGGCGCTGGAGGCCTTTCACGCGCGGCCGCCGGAACTCATCCTGGTGGATTTGGAATCCGCCGGGGCCGAGGGGCTGAAATTATTGCGGCAGTTCCAGGAGCATCCACCGCGCCCCGTGACGCGGGTGATCGCCTTGACGGCCGCCGCCGACACGCCGGGCAAGCTCCGCGCGTTTGAGCTGAACGCGATGGATTGCATCAACAAACCGCTGGTGCCCGAAATCATGCGTTTCCGTTTGCGGGCCGCCCTGCGCGCCCGGAACGAACACGATGAATTATCCCGGCGCAATCTGGCGCTGATGAAGGCCCGCACCGCGGCCGAGGCGGCCGCCCGCGCCAAATCGGATTTTCTGGCGGCCATGAGCCACGAAATCCGGACGCCCATGAACGGCGTCATCGCCATGGTCGGCCTGCTGCTGGAAACGCCGTTGAACCCGGACCAGCGCAGTTACCTCGAAACCATCAACACCAGCAGCGAATCCCTGCTGGCAATCATCAACGACATCCTCGACTTTTCAAAAATCGAGTCGGGCAAGATGGAACTGGACACGCGGGAGTTCGAGCTGCGCACCTGCGTCGAGGAAACGCTCGACCTGCTGTCGGCCCGGGCCCATGAAAAAAACCTCGACCTCGCCTATGAGATGGACGACGGGATTCCGGCGAAGATCCGGGGCGACTCGCTCCGGCTGCGCCAGGTGCTGACCAATCTGTTCAGCAACGCGATCAAATTCACCGAGTCCGGCCATGTCTGCGCCCGGGTCAGCATGCTTTCGGCTCCCCCCTCCGATGACGGCAAGCCCCAGCCGTTGCACCTGCATTTCTCCATTCAGGACACCGGCATGGGGATTTCCCCCGACCGGCTTTCGAAACTGTTCCAGGCCTTCATGCAGGCCGACGTTTCCACCGCGCGGACCCACGGGGGCACGGGGCTGGGGCTCGCCATCAGCAAAAAGCTGGTGGAGTTGATGGGCGGAAAAATGTGGGCGGAAAGCCTGCCGGGCAAGGGCTCCACCTTTCATTTCACCGCCACCTTCCAAGCCGAGCCGCAGGCGTTGCGCGAACTCCGCCTGCCGCGGCTCGCCGACCTGAAGATATTGATCGTGGAAGACAACGCCGCCTGCCGGCGCATCCTCACCGAGCAGACCGCGAAATGGGGCATGGTGCCGCAAAACGCGGAGACGCCGGAACAGGCGCTGGAACTGATCCTGCGCGGCGCCCATTTCGATTTGGCCGTCATTGATCTGCAGCTCCCCGGCATGGACGGCATCTCCCTGGCCGCGGAAATCCGCAAACTGCGCGGAACGGCGATGCTGCCGCTGGTGCTGCTTTCGCCCTTGGGCAACCGCCTCGAAATGCCGGGCGATGCGCGCCTGGCCCTGACCCATAGCATCGCCAAACCCGTCAAACCGGCGCAGCTTTGCAGCGCCATCGAACTGGCCTTGTTCAGTCCGAAACAAGTGGCCGCCGCCGTGGCTGCCGCGCCCAGCCAGCTGCTGGCCGAACGGCTGCCTTTGCGGATTCTCCTGGTGGACGACAATGCCATCAATCAAAAGGTCGCCGCGCGCATTCTGACCCAGATCGGCTATCAGGCCGACCTCGCGGAAAACGGGGTCAAAGCCCTCGCCGCGCTGGACGCCAATGTTTACGACCTCGTCTTCATGGATTTGATGATGCCGGAAATGGACGGACTCGAGGCCGCAAATGCCATCCGCGAGCGCCAGAAAAATCCGGCGGCTTTTCCAAATTACGCCGGGCGCATCGTCATCGTGGCCATGACCGCGCATGCCCAGCAGAGCGACCGCAACAAGTGCATCGCGGCCGGCATGGATGATTATCTGGCCAAGCCCATCCGGCCGGCCGACCTGCGCAACATCATTGAAAAATGGGCGCTGCCGGTCAATCTCCCCGCTGCCGGTGCCACCGCACCGACGCCAACGGTTGCCGCCGCCGAGCCCCCGGTCGATATGGACCGGCTCAACGACCTGACGGACGGCAATGCGGACAGCCTGCGCGAACTCGTGGAAATGTTTTTCAAACAGACCACCGGCCAGTTCGCGCAGCTCCAGGCCGCCATCGCCGACGGGAACAGCCCGGAAATCCGCCGGGTCGCGCACAGTTGCGCGGGTGCCAGCGCCACGCTCGGCATGATGCGGCTCGGCCGGCTGATGCGGGATCTGGAAAAAGCGGGCGCGGCTGGCGCGTTGACGAGCGCCCCCCAAATCTGCGAGGATGCGGCACACGAGTACGCCGCTGTCACGGCATTTCTCGCCACACAGCCGGGCCTGGCGGAGACCGTGGCCGCCGTTTCTCAATCATGAAAAAAATTCTAATCATCGAAGACGACCAGATCGTCGCCAACGTCTATCGCAACAAACTGGCGGTCGAAGGTTACACCACGGAGACCGCATCCGACGGTGAGAGCGGCCTGCTGGTCATGCGGAAGTTGAAGCCCGACGTCATCATCCTTGACCTGATGCTGCCCGGGATTTCCGGCCTGGAGGTGATCAAACAGATCCGTTCCGAACCCCCGTTCACCAAGACCCCCATCATCGTCTTTTCCAACACCTACCTGACCAACATGATTCAGGAGGCGTGGAAAGCCGGGGCGACCAAATGTATTTCCAAATCGAATTGTTCGCCGAAGGAAGTGGTCGAAGTCATCCGCCAGACCGTCGGCGACAGCGGTGCGATGCCGGTCGCCGGCCGGAACGCGTCGGTCGCCAGCTTTGCGCCGGCCAAAACCATCGAGCTGCACGCCGCAACCGATTCCGCGTTTCAAGCCGATCTCCGGGGAACCTTCATTGACAGCCTGCCCGCCACGCTCACCACCCTGCGCGGCTCGATGCAATCCATCGTCAAGGCCGACAATGAAATGGTCCGGCTCAAGGAAATTTACGAACTCTACCGCCGCATCCACGCGTTGAACGGCAACGCCGGCGTCGCCGGCCTCGTCCAGATCGCGCACATGTCCGCCGCCCTCGAAGCCCTGCTCAAGGAGCTCTACGAAAAGCCGAAAAACGTCAACGCCTCCACCCTGCGCACCGTCGCCGCCGGCGTGGATTTCCTCGGTTTCCTGTTTGAGCACGGCACGCTGCCCGAAACCCAGGAACCGCCCGCCGCCAACATCCTGGTGGTGGATGACGAAGCCATCTCGCGCCGCGCCATCATTTACGCGCTGGAAAAGGCCCAACTCCATTCCATCAATGTGGAAGCCCCGGAAATCGCCCTGTCCCTGCTGCAGGAAACGCATTTTGACCTCGTGTTCCTGGACGTGGACATGCCCGGCATGACCGGCTTTGAACTCTGCACCAAATTGCGCGCCCTGCCGCAGCACAAGAAAACCCCCGTCGTGTTCGTGACCAGCCTGAACGACTTCGACAACCGCACCAGCTCCACCATGGCGGGCGGCAACGATTTCATCGCCAAACCGTTTCTCTTCATCGAACTCACCGTCAAGGCGCTCATCCACGTCCTGCGCGGAAAATTGTCGCCGGTGAAATAAGCTGCTCACCCGTCCTGCCTCGCAACGGCTGCCGGGTGTTTCAACCCAAGTTTGGGTATCAGCCATGATGGCGAAATGTGGTTTTTTTGCCGGTGCCCTGTGAACGCCGCACAACTTCACCAGCCCGGCATCGTTACCGCGCCGCACGTCCCCGACTGGTCCGTCCCACCCATTTCGCCGTGGCAATAAACGAGGGATGTCCGGCAAGAATGGCGAAGCACACTTTCTTCAATTCGCGCATTTTAATTCCAGACAGATTAAAGATTCATCCGGCTGGAAAACTAAACCGATTACGCCTTATCAACCTCGAACTGACAAACCGTCCCGCTTCCCGGCGATCCAACCGAGGGCCGACCACTCTGCGCGCGTTTGAAGACAGCCACCAGTCAACACGTCTGCCGCATGACCACTGAAACCGCCATCCTGCCGTCGAAAGGTATCCACCCGGTGCCCGCCATTCTGGCCGGCTCGGCGTTCGGCTGTCCGCGCGAGTTTCTGGGCAATCGTTATGTCTATGTGGTGGTGTCGTCGCGTGCGCGCGGCCTGTCCATCGGCGTAAACATGAACCCGGACAAGCACTGCAATTTCAACTGCGTGTATTGCGAGGTGGATCGCGCGGTGCCTGCCCGGGAAAAAACACTGGATGTGGATGAGATGGCGGAGGAATTGCAGCGCACGCTGGGACAGGCCATAGCCGGCAAGCTGCAGCATCTGGAACATCATCGCAACACGCCGCCCGAACTGCTGGAGATCAAGCATGTGGCCTTGAGCGGCGACGGCGAGCCGACCCTGGCTCCCAATTTTCTGGACGCGGTCCAGGCCATCATGCACGCGCGCGCCCTGCGACAGTTTCCCTTTTTCAAAATCGTGCTGATCACCAATGCCGCCGGCCTGGACCTGCCGGAGGTGCAGCGCGGTTTGAAATTATTCACGGATTCGGACGAGATCTGGGCCAAGCTGGATGCGGGCACGCAGGATTTCATGGACAAGGTGAACCGCCCCGACTGCACGCTGGAAAAGATCCTGTCGAACATCCTGCTGCTGGCACGCAAACGGCCGGTGATCATCCAGAGTCTCTTTTCCCGCTGGAACGGCGACGAGCCGCCGGCCGGTGAAATTGAACAATACGCCCTGCGCCTGCGCGAACTGAAACAGGCGGGGGCGCAGATTCCGCTCGTGCAAATTTATTCGGCCACCCGCCCGACACCCCACTCGGACTGCGGCCATCTGCCGCTGAAAGCCCTCTCGCAGATCGCGGAGCGCGTGCGGGACGTCAGCGGATTGCGGGCCGAGGTCTTTTGAACCGGCTTCCACTGTTCCGGCAAAATCCGGCCGGCAATGGACAAGCGATGCAAAGCTTTTTTCCAGCGCAGGGAATAAATTATCTCCGGATTAAAAATCAGGGCGCCACCGTTTAACCGAAAGCAAACTTATGCCGATCACCTCCGCCACCCTGGCCGCGCAACCTTTCTTCAGGGGATTGTCCGCGTCACAGCTTGACCTGCTGCTGAGCAATTCCATGGAGGTGGAATTTCCCGCGGGCAAATCCATCTTCATCGAAGGCGAGCTGGCCAACCGCTTTTACCTGGTGCTCGAGGGTGAAGTCGCCTTGGAATCGGCGGCCAAGGACAAAGCCGGCGGCCCCCAGCTGATTCAAACCCTCGGCGCGGGCGACGTGCTGGGCTGGTCCTGGCTGTTCCCGCCATATTTCTGGCGGTTCGATGCCCGGGCGGTGAAGCCCACCAATGCCATCTTCATCTATGGCACGCGCGTGCGCGAACTTTGCGAGCACGATCCCCAACTCGGTTTCGAATTGATGCGGCGGACGGCGGAAGTGGTCATCGGCCGGCTCCAGTCCACCCGGCGTCAACTGCTGGAGCAAACCAGGAAGACGAGCCTTGCCTCGCTTTAGGACTTGTTTTCAAAATACGGAGCGCGGCCGTCCTCCCGGCCGCAGCCACGGACTTGAAAGCAAACGCTCTCGAAAATTCCGGTAGTGGCAGACATTGGCTTTTCGGTGGTGGGGCGAGCGTCCTCGCGAGCCGAAAAACAATGTGAAACCGCTCGTCAGGAGCCTCGCTCCACCAAACCAAAATTCCCGGCGGTTTGACAATGGCTGTATCGCTGCGCCCGAGGACGGGCGCGTTCCGCCCAAATTTGAAGACAGGCTGGCGGTCCGGGCAGAACGCCGGAATGGCATCGCGCGCCTGACCGGGCCTAGTGGTTTTCCCTAGCCGGCCTAATTGTTTCCCAGCCAAAACGAGCAGGCTGGCCCCTCATTGTTCCATTCGCCGGCTTCTCTTATTTTGTCTTCGTCAAACCAAATATGGTTTGAGGCAAAGAGAAAGAAGAACATTATGGCAAAACAATTGATCGAAGCGCTGGCCGGTTCAAAAATCTATCAGGACTATGAAGCCGCCTTCAGCGAGATGACCGGGCTGCCCGTCGCCCTGCGTTCAGTGGAATCATGGCAGCTGCCGCATCATGGCAAACGTTTTGAGAATCCGTTTTGTGCGATGCTGTCCGAAAAAAGCCGCTCCTGCGCCGCCTGCCTGCAAATCCAGCAACAGCTCTCCGAAACCGCCACGCTCGAACCCAAGACCGTCACCTGCCAGGCCGGATTGTGCGACATCGCCGTGCCGGTCCGCATGGGCGACCAGTTGATCGGCTTTCTGACGACCGGCCAGGTGTTCTGCAAAAAGCCGACGGAAGCCCAGTTCAACCGCGTTAAAAAGCTGCTCGTGGAATGGGGCGTGCAGACAGATGCAAAAAAAATGCGCGCGGCTTATTTCAACACGCGCGTCCTCACTGGGCGGCAGCACGACTCGGCCCTGCGGCTGCTGAGCATCTTTGCCGAACATCTTTCCATGGTCAGCAACCAGATCATCGTGCGGGAGCAGAACGGCGAAATGCCGGTCATCACGCGCGCCAAACAATTCATCGCCGAGCACCAGACGGAGGAGCTTTCCCTGGAACTCGTCGCCAAGGCGGTGAACACGAGCAAATTTTATTTCTGCAAGATCTTCAAGAAAGGGACCGGCATCAATTTCACCGACTACCTCTCGCGCGTGCGCACGGAGCGGGCGAAGAACCTGCTGCTCAACCCGAACCTGCGCGTGACGGAGATCGCCTACGAAGCCGGCTTCCAGTCGCTGACGCATTTCAACCGCGTGTTCAAGCGCATTCTGGGGCGGTCGCCCACGGGCTATCGCGAACAGCTGGCCCGGACCTAGGCCGGCATCCCTTTTTGGCGTGTGTCATCGCCGGTATTTATTACCATCCGGCCGATGAAAGCGTACAACCAGCTCACGCGCGCCGATCTGATCAAGCTAGTTGTGAAACTCCAACTCAAGGCGGGCGTCAGCGAAGCGCAACGCGTCAAACATTCCGGCGAACGCCGCCAGGCGCAGGCGGAATTGCGCGAAAGCAACGAACGGCTGCGCGCGATTCTGGAAACGGCCGTGGAAGGCATCATCACGATCGATGAACGCGGCAACATCGAATCTTTCAATCCCTCGGCGGAAAAGATTTTCGGCTACCCGGCGCGCGAAATCATCGGGCAAAACGTCAAACAGCTCATGCCGACGCCGTATCGCCAGGAACACGACGGCTATCTCGCCAACTACCGGCATGGCGGCCAGGCGAAGATCATCGGCATCGGCCGCGAAGTCACCGGCCAGCGCAAGGACGGCACGACGTTCCCGATGGATCTGTCCGTGAGCGAGGTGCACATGACCAACCGCCGGCTGTTCACCGGTTTCGTGCGCGACATCACCGAACGCAAAGCCGCCGAGAAGGCATTGTTGCATTATGCGGCGCTGGTCGAATCCTCGGACGATGCCATCATCGGCAAGGATCTAAATGGCTTCATCACCAGTTGGAACCGGGGCGCCGAAACGGTCTTTGGATACAAACGCACGAAAATGGTCGGCCGGCATATTTCCGTCCTCATCCCCGAACATCTCAAGGATGAAGAGCCGGGCATTCTGGAAAAAATCCGGCGCGGCGAATCGGTGGACCACTATGAAACCATCCGGCGGCGCAAGGACGGGAAGCTGATCGACATCTCCGTGACGGTTTCGCCCATTCGCGATGCGGACGGGAAAATCATCGGGGCCTCGAAAGTCGCACGCGACATCACCGGGCGCAAACAGCTCGAAAAGGAAATTCTCAAGATCAGCGACCGCGAACAGCAACGCATTGGCCAGGACTTGCACGATGGTTTGTGCCAGGAGTTGGCCGGCATCGAACTGATGTGTCAGGTGCTCGAACAAAAACTGGACGGCAAATCCAAACCGGCAGCCAGGCAAGTGGGGGAGATCGGCGCCCACATCCGCGAGGCCATTTCGCACACGCGCAAGCTGGCACGCGGATTGTCGCCGGTGGAGCTGGAAGCCAACGGTTTCATGTCGGCCTTGTCGGAACTGGCGGCACATGTGCAAAAGCTGTTCCGCCTCGAATGCCGTTTTGAATGTCCCGAACCGGTTCTGATCCGGAACAACGTCTTCGCCACGCACCTGTATCGCATCGTCCAGGAAGCCATCAACAACGCCGTCAAACATGGCAAGGCGAAGCGCATTCGGATCTCGCTGAAACCGGCCCGCGGCCGGTTTATGCTGAGCATCAGCGACGACGGCATCGGCTTTTCCAAAAAAACCAAAAAAAACGGCGGCATGGGCATGCGCATCATGAAATATCGGGCCGGCGTCGTGGGCGCGTCGCTGGAAGTACGCTCCGGTTTTGATGGAGGCGGCACCCGGGTCATTTGTGTTTTCCGTAAAAACTTATGACACGCTATAGTGGCACGGGCGTCTCGCCCATTTGTTTCCGATTTTCATCGCACGGGCGGGACGCCCGTGCCACTTAAAACTTATGAGCAAGAAATCCGCTACCCCGGCGAAGAAACGCATCCTGATCGTGGACGATCATCCGATGATGCGGCAGGGCCTGGCCCAGCTCATCGGCGCGGAACCGGACCTGGCCGTTTGTGGCGAGGCGGAAAACGCCGGCCTGGCGCTGGAGGCCCTTGGCAAGCTGGACGCCGATCTCGTGCTGGCGGACATTTCGTTGCCGGGCAAGAATGGCCTCGAACTCATCAAGGATTTTCACGCGATCCGGCCCGGTCTGCCGGTGCTGGTGATTTCCATGCACGACGAATCGCTTTATGCCGAGCGCGTGCTGCGGGCGGGCGGGCGTGGCTACATCATGAAACAGGAAGGCGGCAAAAAGTTGATGCAGGCGATCCGGCAGGTCCTCAGCGGAAAAATTTACGTCAGCGAAAAGATGTCGGCGGAGATTCTCGAAACCTTCTCCGGCCGCCGCGCCGGCGCGGAAGGCTCACCGGTGGAAAAACTGACCGATCGCGAATTTGAAGTATTTCAAGCCATCGGCCAGGGCAAGGGCACCCGCGAGATTGCCGATCAACTCCATTTGAGCATCAAGACCGTGGAAGCGCATCGCTCGAACATCAAGGCCAAGCTGAAATTGAAGTCGGCTGTGGAACTGGTCCGCTATGCGGTGCGCTGGTCGGAATCGCAGGGCACCGGCTCGTAAGCCATCAGCAGATCCACAAAAGGCAAAGTCTGGCCGAACTCCGCTTGCCGAATCCTGTGGGCTGTATTATTTTTTCGCCATGGGCACAGTCAAAGAAATTAAATCCGCCGTGAGCAAACTGTCGCGCGACGAACTTCAGTCCTTTCGCAGTTGGTTTCAGGAATTCGATGCCGGGGCGTGGGACAAGCAGTTTGAAAGCGATGTCCACGCCGGGCGGCTGGACGCGCTGGCGGCTGAGGCGCTGGACGACTTGCGTGCCGGTCGCTGCAAGGAATTGTGAAGCACCGCGCAAGCACACAGTTCTGGCAGTTTCGCGCCCTGCTGCCGGAGGAAATCCAGCCGTTGGCCGATCAGAATTTCGAATTGCTTAAAACCAACCCGCGTCATCCGTCACTCCATTTTAAAAAAGTTGACCGTTAGTGGTCGGCACGGGTTGGCATTCATTATCGCGCATTGGCGGTTGAAAGCGAAAACGATGTCGTCTGGTTTTGGATCGGTCATCACAGCAAGTATGACCAGATCATTGCTGGCCGGTGACAAGCCCGGCGACGTGACGCGCGACTCCGAAGGCGTCCGCTCTCAGCTGAATGTCCCGCCGCTTTTGCTGATGCGCATTCATCCGACAACATCGGCAAATAAATCCACTCGACAAGAATTTGCATTCGGCGCAATCTCGAATTTGTGAAACATGACAGGCAACAAAAACTCAGGTCTGCTTAGATGTTAGACCTATTACGATGAAGCAGAAATGCCAAGCATGTGGCGTGGTGAAGGAAACAGAGCTCAAAGAGACATATCCTTACCCAGATGATGGCATTAGAGTTGACGAGCCGATAGAGCCGCTTTCAGATATACACTGTCAGGGTGGTCAAGGTCCAGTTTCAGACTGGCGCGTCGTGACTGTTTGCCATGATTGCTTTCACAAGTTGGATGTTGATATGTGGATCAGTGAGCGATGCTGGCAAGCCTTGCGTCCAGTCATTCCGTTTGAGCAGTTACCAAAATTGTATGCTGAGTTATAGTATCAAGTCGCCGGAGCCAACGCCAGTAGGCGCGGCCAGTTCCGCTGCGCGGGCTTGTTAACGAGCCGCTGGCAATGCATGCATGACTTCGGATAACCTATATTTTTCGTTAGACCACAATGCGAGCACCCTCAACAAAAACGCTGATTTTGCTGGCGGTCATTTCATTTGTTGGGAGCGCGCTGGTTAGCACAGATTATTATCCGGCACCGATTCCTGTTTTGGGTTCAGACGGTTTGCCGATGCACGGAGCCGATGGGAATGTTTTAGTTCACCGAGATATGGCGTCATTTTATAGGATGATGCTTCCGACTTGGATATTGTTGTTCTGCTGTGCCGTTTTTGTAATTTGGTTGCTCGTCAGACTTATTTGCTTTTTATATGCACGTTGGAGATATAGAAAACGAGTGGCCTAATATGCTGCTAGTCTGCAAACTTCAGTAGCGGATTTTATCCGTTTTATTCTTCCACGCCTTGAAAACTTCCAGCGCTTCGTGACGGAGTAATTGCTTCATAAACGGAGTGCGCTCGGGGACCGTCCGCGGCGCGAAACCGCCGGACCGCGAGCGGTCCCCCGCTCGCAGCACTCCGGAGTGGTGGAGACCCAGGAAAATCCAGTGTTTCAATCCAGAGTTCTTCGTCATACCAAGCGATCGTTCGCAGATGAAAGTCGCAGCGCCCGGGGACGGGCGCACTCCGCAAAAAAGCACACCTTCAGTAACGGACTTTGTCCGTCTTGCTCTTCCATGCCTTGAAAACTTCCAGCGCCTCGGGACGGAGCAGTTGCTTCATGGGGATAAGTCGTTTGGCAATCGGCTTCGCCACTTCGCGGTAAATCAGGTCATCGTCGAAATCAATTTTCGCCGCGTCCTTGCGCGTGTTTCCATAGTAAACCTTTTTAAACCGCGCCCAGTAGATCGCGGAGAGGCACATCGGACACGGCTCGCAACTGGTGTAAAGTTCGCAATCATCCAGTTGAAACGTTTTCAGTTTCTTGCAGGCATCGCGGATGGCCGAGACCTCCGCATGCGCCGTGGGATCGTTGGTGGACGTCACCTGATTCCACCCGCGTCCGACAATTTTTCCTTGGCGCACCACGACGGCCCCGAACGGTCCGCCGCAGTTCGCCCGCATCTTTGAAAGCGAGAGCTGGATGGCCGCCCGCATGAATTTCTCCTTCATGGGAAATTTTTAACACGGCCTGCCGCGCCGAAGCAAGCAGCGAAGGCGGGATGGACACAGATTTTTTGAGTTCCTCCTCGTTCTCGTCCTCGTCCTCGTCCTCGCAATTGGAAAATCGAGGACGAGGACGAGGACGATTACGATTTCTTCCCGCCGCCAAACAGCAGCCGCAGACTGTTCATCACCACCACCACGGTGCTGCCTTCGTGACCGACCACGCCGATCGTCAGCGGAATTTTCCCGAGCATCGCAAACGTGACCAGCACCACCACGGTGCCGAGCGAGATGAAGAGATTTTGTTTAATGACCCGCTGTGCGCGCTGGCTCAGGCGGAAGGCGGACAGAAAATTCTCCAGCCGGTCGTGCATCAGCACCACGTCCGCCTGTTCGAGGGCCGCGTCGGAACCGCGGGCGCCCATCGCCACGCCGATGTGCGCGGCGGCCAGGCTGGGCGCGTCGTTCACGCCGTCGCCGATCATCGCGACCTTCCTCCCCTGCCCGCTCAGTCCGCGGATGGCGGCAACTTTTTCCTCCGGTTTCAATCCGGCGCGGATATCGTCCAATTTCAATTCGACCCGGAGATGTTCGGCGGCGGCCTGGTTATCGCCGGTCAGCACGACGGACTGTAAACCTTCGTGACGCAATTCGTCGAGGACTTGCGCCGATTGCGGGCGGATGTCGTCACGCAGAATGATCCGGCCAGACAAATCGCCCTCGGCAATCCAGACTTCCGAGGTGCCGACAGCGGTTGGAGCGCCGAGCACCGTCTCGGCAAGTCTGGAATCTGTTCCATCAACGGGCCGAGCGGGTGCTCGGCGCTCCGCGGTCACCCACTCGCGTTTGCCAAGGAAAATTTCCTTTGCGTCGCGCCGGGCTTTCAATCCCTGCCCGGTGACGGATTCAAACCGGGGAAATTCAATCGCAGTCAATCCGCGCTGTTTGCCGTGGCGCGTGATGGCGCGGGCGAGCGGATGCGTGGACAGCTTTTCCAGCGAGTAGGCCAACTGCGCGATTTCGTCTTCGCGGCCGGGCGGAAAACTTTCCACCTTCTCCACACGCAGTTCGCCGGTGGTGAGCGTGCCGGTCTTGTCGAGGCAGACGATGTTGACCTCCGCCAGTTTCTCCACGGCGGCACCGCCGCGAAACAGAATGCCGTGCCGGGCGCTCCACGCAATCGCCGCCAGCACCGCCGACGGAATAGAGAGCACCAGTGCGCACGGCGACGAGACGACGAGCAGCGTCATGGTCCGGTAAAATGCGCTGTGAACTTCGGCGGTGGAGGTAAACGCGGGATAATTCAAGGCATAGCGCCAGACAAAAAACATCGCGAGCGACAGACCCAGAACGCCGTAGGTGTAATAGGTGCTGAACTTGTCGGCGAACTGCTGCGAGGGCGCTTTCTGCTGCTGCGCTTCCTTGATGAGGGTGATGATCTTTTGCAGCGAACTTTCGGCGGCGGGTTTGGTGACGATGACTTCCACGACGCCCCAGAGATTGATCGTCCCGGCGAGCGCGGTGTCGCCGATGGTTTTCTCGACGGGCGCGGCTTCGCCGGTGAGATTGGATTCGTCTGCGGCGGTCGCGCCCTTGACGATTTCCGCGTCCACGGGAAATTGCGCGCCGGGCTTGATGAGCAGCCGGGCTCCGGCGCGGATTTTTTCCACGGCGACTTCCATTTCATTTCCCCGTGCATCAAAGGCAGTGGCCGTCTTTGGCGCGTCGCGGAACAGGGAACGGATCTCCTTTTGCGTGCGGCCCAGCGCGTAATGTTCGAGCGCGCCGGAAAATGAAAACAGGAACAGCAGCGTCGCACCTTCGGCCCAGGCGCCGATGCAGGCCGCGCCGACGGCGACGGCGATCATCAGAAAATGCACGTCGAGGATGCGCTTCTGCAGGCGTTCCCAGACTTCCTCCGCGGGATAAAATCCACCGGCCAGGTAGGCGGCGATGAAGGCATAAACCTTGAACTGCGCCGGGACGACAAAGGCTGCGAGCAATCCGGCCGCGCCGCAGAGCACTGCGGCCACGAGCTGCATTTTCCACTCGTCCACGTGGTGCTCCACCTCGTCCAGTTCCAGTTCGATCTCGCGCGGAGCGACTTTGGGAAACGGCAGGTCGCGCCAGCGCCAGAATTTCGGCGCCGTGGGACAGGTGACCCGGGCGATGGTGGTGGAACCGCCTTCATGTTTGACGGTGATGCGCTGGCGCTCCATTTCAGTCAAAGGGCTGTCACAAGCGGCGCAGTCGCTTTTGCCTTCCAGCAACAAGCACGCGCGGCCGGCATCGGCGCTACGGGCGGAGTGGATTTTCTCGGTCAGGCTTTGCGTGAGCTTTTCCACATCGGCCCGGCCGAGGGTGGCCACGGAAATTTTTTCATGCGCGGCATCAATCGTCACCGCTTCGAGCGTCGGCTCCTTCGCCAACACATCCAGCACGGAACGCGTCAGGCATTTCGCAGACGCGGGCGATGGATTGATTTCGCTTTGGAGTTTGACGCTCATAAAACTGCACCAGCCATGGATTGGATAATAATCCCGCCGCGGAGCCAGCACAAGCGCGGCCGTGGATGGGTAGTGTCCTGATTTGAAATTCGGAGCGCGGATTGTCCCCCAATCCGCAGCGCGTGAATAACCGGAGGAGCCTCTGAACAAAGTCCATCCTCATGTCTGTCACCGCCGCTGCGAGTTGGGACAACTCGCGCTCCGATCAAATTAGGACACTGCCCGTGGATGGAAGGGTTGCGCAAGATATGTTCAGACTTGGACAAAACAAACGAAGCGGTATAGTCGCAGGCAATTAGAGTTGAACCATCACATCATTAACTTAATTTGATTTTTATATGCGCAAACTGACCCTCGGCAACCGCAACACAGAAAATGAATCCGTCCTCCGCTGGGTGGAGGCGCAGGCCAGACTTTGCCAGCCGGACAAGATTTATTGGTGCGACGGTTCCGAGATGGAAAAGGAAGCGTTGACGGCCGAGGCCGTGGCCCAGGGCATCCTCATCAAATTGAACCAGGAGAAACTGCCCGGCTGTTATTACCATCGCTCCAATCCCAACGACGTGGCGCGCGTCGAACAATGCACGTTCATCTGCACGCCGATGCAGGAGGAAGCCGGGCCGACCAACAACTGGATGGCGCCGAAAGCGATGTATGCCAAGCTCGGGGCACTGTGCGACGGCGCCATGAAGGGCCGCACGATGTATGTCGTTCCCTACCTCATGGGACCGCTCGGTTCGCCGCTCACGAAGGTCGGCATCGAACTGACCGATTCCATTTACGTGGTGCTGAGCATGCGCATCATGACGCGCATGGGCAAGGTCGCCTACGAGCAGCTCGGCACCGGCGACGATTTCAACCGCGGCCTGCACTGCATGCTGGACGTGGATCCCGACCGCCGGTTCATCGCGCATTTTCCACAGGACAACGCGGTCATTTCCGTCGGGTCGAACTACGGCGGCAACGTGTTGCTCGGCAAGAAATGTCTCGCCTTGCGCATCGGCTCCTACCTCGGACGCAACGAAGGCTGGATGGCGGAGCACATGCTGATCCTCGGCGTCGAATCACCGGCCGGCGAAAAAACCTATGTCGCGGCGGCCTTCCCCAGCGCCTGCGGCAAAACCAATTTTGCCATGATGGTGCCCCCGGCGCATTTCAAGGGCTGGAAAATCCTGACCGTGGGCGACGACATCGCATGGATGAAACCCGGTCCGGATGGGCGGCTTTATGCCATCAACCCCGAAGCGGGTTATTTCGGCGTCGTGCCCGGCACGAATTCCAAATCCAATCCCACCGCGGTGCAGACCATCCGCCGCGACACCATCTTCACCAACGTCGGATTGACGCCGGACGGCGATGTCTGGTGGGAAGGCAAAGACGGCGACGTGCCGAAGGAATGCCTCGACTGGCGCGGACATAAGTGGACGCCCGATTCGAAGGAGAAGGCGGCGCATCCCAATTCGCGCTTCGCCGCGCCGATGATCAACAACCCCTCGCTTGACCCGATGGCGAATGACCCGCAGGGCGTGCCGATCAGCGCCATCATTTTCGGTGGCCGCCGCGCGGACACCATGCCGCTCGTCTATCAGGCCTTCAACTGGATCCATGGCGTCTATATCGGCGCGACGATGGGTTCGGAAATGACCGCCGCCGCCGTGGGCGGGCTCGGCCAGGTGCGGCGTGATCCGATGGCGATGCTGCCGTTCTGCGGTTACGACATGGGCGATTATTTCCGTCACTGGATCACGATGCGGAAGCTCATCAAATTACCGCCGCGGATTTTCCACGTGAACTGGTTCCGCAAGGACAGCGACGGGCAATTCCTCTGGCCCGGCTTCGGCGAAAACATGCGCGTGCTGAAATGGATCGTGGACCGCTGCAACGGCCGCGCCAACGCCGTTGAGACGCAACTCGGCTGGGTGCCGTATGCGAAAGATTTCGACCTGAAAGGCCTGGCCAATTATCCGCCGGAGAAATTCGACCGCGTCCAGACCATCAACTTCGATGACTGGCGGCGGGAACTCTTGCAACAGGACGAACTGTTCATGAAAATCTATTCGCATCTGCCCAAGGAACTGATTTTCCAGCGGGAGCTGCTGGTCGCGCGCTTGTAATCACTGCCAATCGAAACGGAAACTCCTGCAAAATAACGCGGACGATTGGAGCGCGGACGGCTCGTCCGCGTGGTTTTTGGCTTTGAACTCGCGGGCGAGCCGCCCGCGCTTCTTCTGCAATGGTCGCAAACGGAACTTCATCTTGAATGAACGTCCGGGCTGAACGCGGATTGCCAAAATATAGCCGCCCGACTAGCGTGTCGCATGTCCGAGCCTCAAGCACCGGCCCTGCGATGGTTTTGCACCGGCCAGGAAATTTACCCGGCCATGCTGGAAGCCATCCGTTCGGCGCGCGCCTCGATCCGGCTGGAAACCTACATCTACACCGATGGCCGCCTGGGCCGCGATTTTCTCCTGGCCTTGCTGGAAGCGGCGCAACGCGGCGTGCGCGTGCGCGTGCTGGTGGACGCCTTCGGATCCTGGCTGCTGCGGGATGACTTTTTTCTACCGCTGCAAGCCGCCGGCGCGGAGGTGGAATTTTTCAACCCGCTTCGACTCTGGCGATTCGGCGTGCGCGACCATCGCAAGCTGCTGGTGTGCGATGACGCCGTGCTGTTCATCGGCGGTTTCAACATCGCGGACGAATTCGACGGCGACGGCGTGACGCGCGGCTGGTGCGATCTGGGGGCGCGGGTCGAGGGGCCGGCACTCGCCGTGGCGATGGCCAGATCGTTCGATGAACTGTTCAAACTGGCAGCATTCCACCGCAAGCCCCTGGTGCGGTTGCGCGCCTTCAAGCGCAAACGCAAATCCGAGCCGAGGCCGACGGAGGAATTATTGCTGAGCCATCCCGGCCGCGGGGCCAGTCAGTTTCAGTTTGCGCTGCATCACGATCTTGCGTCGGCACGCGACATCCGCTTCATCAGCGCCTATTTTTTACCGACGCGCCGGATCCGGCGATATTTGCAACGTGCGGCGCGAAATGGTTGCCGGGTGCAACTCATCCTGGCCGGCCGGTCGGACGTGCTGATTTCGCAACTGGCCGCGCGCAGTTTGTATCACCGGTTGCTGAAAGCGGGCGTGGAGATTTACGAATACCAGCCGCAGATCCTGCACGCGAAATTGATCATCGCCGACGGCATCACCTATGCGGGTTCCAGCAATCTCGATATCCGCAGCTTGAACCTGAATTACGAATTGATGCTGCGGTTTGAGGACAAGAGCATCGCCGCCGGAGCGCAGGAGATTTTCGAGCGCACCTTGAAACATTCCCGCCGGATCGAACCGGGCACGTGGTCCAAAGCGCAGACCTGGTGGCAGCGCTGGCAATACCGGTGGGCGCATTTCCTGGTGGCGCGGATTGATCCGTTCATCGCCCTGCGCCAGTTCCGGGCCGTAAAGAAATAATCCGGCGGTCATATTTCCGCTCGACTTGAAGCAAGCTTTGCCCCATTTATTTTCACGAAACCATCACCTCCTATGAAAAAACATTTCCTGATCCTCACCACGACGGTGCTCTGCCTGGGCCTGACCCCGGCGTTCGCACAATTCGGCAAAGGGCCCGGCGGGCCGAAATTTGACGGCGCGCTGACGAAATTGTTCGGCGACAATTCCGCCTTCTCCGCCGCGGTGGAAACCCAGCTCCAACCCGAATCCGGCGATACCATCACCATGCCCGGCAAGATGGCCTTTGATACCGGCAAGGTGCGCTTTGAGATGAACATGGGCGACGCCAAGGGCCTGAAGATGCCGCCGGGCGCCGCCGAACAGATGAAAGCCATGGGATTTGACCAGATGATCACGCTCTCGCTGCCCGAAAAAAAGCAGGTCTATTTGATTTATCCGGGCCTCGAAAGTTACGTGGCAACTTCGTCGGCGGCGAAGGACGGGACAAATGACACTTTCAAATTGGAGGTCAAAGAGGTGGGCAAGGAAACTGTGGACGGTCATCCGTGCGTGCAAAACGACGTCATCGTCACCGACGGCAAAGGCGCGACGAATGAATTCACCGTCTGGAACGCCACCGATCTGAAAAAATTCCCGGTGAAAATATTCCGCGCCGAGCAAGGCATGAAGGTCACCATGCTGTTCAAGGACGTCGCCCTGACCAAACCGGCGGCCTCCGCGTTTGAAGTGCCCGCCGGTTACACCCGCTACGACAGCATGCAGACCATGATGCAAACGGAGATGATGAAGAAGCTGGGCGGGGGGATGGGCATGCCGCCGGGAGGCAAGCCGCCCGGGCACTGATCCAATCATTTTGAAAAGCCACCTGCCCCGCGTCTCAAAACGCGGGGCATTTTGATTTTCCCGGCCGCACGGATAGGGATGGCCGGAAGGAAGTTTATCGGCAGATTGCCCCACAAAATCCAACATTGCTCTTTTCTTTGCCCTTTCTCTCCTCGCATGACGCATTGCTGGAGGTGACGACCATATTCCATCTGTTAGTCCTTGCATTTCATATCAATGGCTGTTTAATCAGACCACGACGAACAGCGTCTCAGGAGAATTGAACCCTATGAAGAAAAAGTCTCAGTTGCTCGTCGCGCTGTTGGTTTTTGGCGCAGCAGCCATTTCTAATCTTGCCGGAGCCGGCGACACGCCCGCAGCGGCGAAAAACCTCGCGCCACCCAAGACCCCGGGCAAACTCAAAGCCGCCACAGCGTCATTTTTCCAGATCAATCTGTCATGGTCGGACAAGTCGGCCAACGAGGCCGGTTTTAAAATTGAGCGTTCAACGGATGGAAAACACTTCACCCAAATTGCACAGGTGTTGCCGAACACCACAGCCTACCGCGATACCGGATTGTTCCCGGGCAGTTCGTATGTTTACCGGGTGCGCGCCTTCAACGCGGCGGGCGATTCAAAATATTCCAATGACCGCAAGGCTCGCACGCTGTCTGCGCGAACTTTGGCATTGCCGGAGTGGGGTGGCATCAGCGGCGCTCCGCTGGGAGAGTCAAACTGGGTGGCGGTCGCCGCCGGCGGTTATCACGGATTGGCGTTAAGGGCAGACGGCACGGTGGCCGGTTGGGGCGACTATAATTACGGACCAGCCTCGCCGCCGACAAACTTAACCAGCGTGACCGCCATCGCCGCCGGCATGTATCACAGCCTGGCATTAACGACGGATGGCATGGTCGTCGGCTGGGGTTATGACGGAAATGGCGCGGCAACGCCGCCCGCGGACCTCACGCATGTCGTCGCCATTGCCGCCGGGGATGCCCACAGCCTGGCGTTGAAGAACGATGGCACGGTGGTCCAATGGGGTGGCTTGGGTTTCGGCGGCTACCCATCTGGACCACTTTCAAATCTAACGGGCGTGGTGGCCATTGCGTGCGGCGGCTGGCACAGTCTGGCCTTGAAAAGCGACGGCACCGTAATTGGTTGGGGTGACAATAATCGCTATCGCCAGGCGACACCACCAACGAATTTGACGCAAGTGGTGGCCATCGCCGCGGGTGGGGACCACAGCCTGGCGTTAAAGAGTGATGGCACAGTGGTCGGTTGGGGGAATAACGATGACGGCGAAGCCATGCCGCCAACGAATTTGACCCGGGTCGTCGCCATCGCCGCTGGCTGGTATTATAGTCTGGCCGTCAAGGATGACGGCAGCGTCGTCAGTTGGGGCTATGACGGCAACGAAACGGCGACGCCGGCAGGATTAAGCGGCGTGGTGGCCATCTCCGCGCGGGCCTCTCACAATCTGGCGCTGTCAACCGCGCCAGCCGCACCTTCCGAGGTCACGGCGAAGGTCATTTCCGCGAGTCAAATCGTTCTCTCCTGGTTGGATGATTCCCGGGACAACCACCGTTCCAGAAAACACAGTTTCAAGGTTGAACGGGCGCTGGAAGATGGCTTTTTCAACCTGGGCGAGTGGACGCAAATCGCCGTGGTGTCGGCGGGCAAAACAAACTTCAGCGACTCAAACGTGACCACGAACGCGACCTATTGGTATCGCGTCAGCGCATTTGACGCCTCCGGCAGCTCGATTTTCAGCGCGCCAATCGCAGTGCGCATCGCACCGCTGGCCGCCCCAGATAGCCTGACCGCAAACCTGAACATCTCAAATGGCGTGGATTTATCGTGGTATGAATGGCCCGCCGGCTCCGATGGATTCAAGGTTGAACGCGCGCCGGATGTGAGTGGCGTTCCCGGAACATGGATACAGATTGCTATCGCCAAGGCCACGAACGTCAATACTTATCCTTATTTTTACACGTATTTCACAGACACCAACATTGCTATCAACACGACCTACTGGTATCGGGTGCGCGCTTTCAATGTCGTGGACACCTCGCCTTATGCCGATCCGGTGTCACTCAGTGTTGTGCCGCCGAATGCTCCTTACATTTATCAGCTAAGCGCATTTGCCGACACGGCCAGCCTGTATTGGTATGACTATTCACAGGTGGCAGGATTCAAGATCGAACGGGCGCCGGACGCGGGCGGCAATCCGGGGACATGGTTGGAAATTACAAACTTCGGACCCTATTTCAACTTCTACACGGACACGGGCCTATCGGCCAACACGACGTATTGGTATCGCGTGCGGGCTTACAATTGGGTGGGTGATTCAGATTACACGTCCCCAGCCAGCGTAAACATCGTGCCGCCAGCAGCGCCGAATTCGATGGCGGCCTACATTGGATTCACGAACAACGTGGACGTTTCTTGGAATGAGAACCTCGGGGACCAGGATGGTTTCAAATTGGAACGCGCGCCGGACGCAGGCGGCAGTCCGGGAGCGTGGATAGAAATTGCCTCATTGAGCATTTCCAACACGTCTTCCGCCTACTTCAGCGACACCAATGTGCCGGCGAACAGCGCGTATTGGTATCGCGTGCGGGCCTTCAATGTGCTGGGCTATTCGGACTACAGCGCCGCCGCCAGCGTAAACCTTGCGCCGCCCGCAGCGCCAATGGGTTTGAACGCGACACCGTTCGTCAACCGCGTGAATCTTTCATGGTATGTTGGTTTCCCAGGCGCGACGGGTTTCAAAATCGAGCGTGCGCTGGACGTAAACGGCGCTCCCGGTGCCTGGGTGCAAATTGCCGCGCTCGACCCCACTTATTTTTCTTACGGTTCTTTCGCGGACACCAACCGGGCGGCGGACACGACGTATTGGTATCGGGTGCGGGCGTTCAACTGGATTGGCGATTCACCCTACAGCGATCCCGCCGTCGTGACCATTGTGCCGCCAGCCGCGCCATTCAATCTCTACGCCGTCCTCGGCGACACGAACCAGGCCACCCTGTCGTGGCATGATTACGCCAACGACGAGGACGGATTTATCGTGGAGTGGGCACCGGACATTGGCGGCGGACCGGGAGCGTGGACGCAAATCGCCGTCATCAACTCCGGAAACGCTTACTACGGCGACTTCACAGATACAAATGTAACCGCCTACACGACGAACTGGTATCGCGTCCGCGCGTTCAACGTGGTGGGCGTTTCGGATTACAGCGCTGCCGTCAGCTTGAACGCGGTGCCTCCTGCTGCCCCAACGGCTCTCAATGCAACACCATTCGCCAATCGCGTGAATCTTAGCTGGAATGCTGGATCGACAGGTTTGATGGGTTTCAAACTCGAACGGGCACCGGACGCGGACGGAATCCCCGGCACGTGGGCGCAAATCGCCAGACTCGACTCAGCCAATTATAATTATTCCGGTTACACGGACACGAATCGGGCCGCAGACACGACATATTGGTATCGCGTGCGGGCGTTCAACTGGATTGGCGATTCACCTTACAGCGATCCCGCCGTCGTGACCATTGTGCCACCGGCAAAACCTGCCGATCTCACCGCCGCCATCGGCGACACCAACCAGGTCGCTTTGTCGTGGAATGATTCCGCCACCGACGAGGACGGTTTTACTGTGGAGCGGGCGCCGGACATCGGCGGCGGGCCGGGTGCATGGACACAAATCACCGTTATCAACTCCGGAAACGTTTACTACGGCAACTACACGGACACAAACGCAACCGCCAACACGACGAACTGGTATCGTGTTCGCGCGTTCAACGTGGTTGGCGTTTCAGATTACAGCACCGCCGTCCACATATACTTGGTGCCGCCTGCAGCACCAACGGCTCTCAATGCAACACCGCTAGTCAACCGCGTGAATCTTTATTGGAATGCTGCTTCAGGGGGCGTAATGGGTTTCAAAGTCGAACGGGCGCCGGACGCGGACGGCGCTCCCGGCACGTGGGCGCAAATCGCCATGCTCGATCCGTCCAGTAACTATGCCACTGCTTACACGGACACAAACCGGGCGGCAGACACGACGTATTGGTATCGCGTCCGGGCCTTCAACTGGATTGGCAACTCGCCCTATTGCGATCCCGCCGTCGTGACCATTGTGCCGCCAAGCACACCATCTTATTTAAGCGCCGTTCTTGGCAATGCGAATCAGGCCGTCCTGTCGTGGTATGATTCCGCGGCCGATGAAGACGGGTTCACGATGGAGCGTGCGCCGGACATTGGCGGCGGGCCGGGTGCATGGATGCAACTCGCCGTCATCAACTCCGGGAATGGTTACAACGGCAACTACACGGACACGAATGTAACCGCCAACACGACGAACTGGTATCGCGTCCGCGCGTTCAACGTGGTCGGTGTTTCGGATTACACCGTGCCTGCCATCGTCGCTATTGTGCCGCCAGTCGCGCCCGCCTTGTCCGCGAACGCAACCGGCAATCGGGCGAATCTGTCGTGGTATGGTGCAGACGCTGATTCGGCGGCCATAACGGCCTTCCAAATCGAACGTGCGCCGGATGCCGGGAGCAATCCGGGAACATGGGCGAAAATCGCGACCGTCAACGGCGGCTATGCCGACAATAATTTCACCGATCCGGGTCGCGCAACGGGCACGACGAGTTGGTATCGCGTGCGGGCGTTCAACTGGGTCGGCGGTTCGCCTTACAGCGCTCCCGCCAGCGTGACGATCATTCCACCGGCCACGCCAAACAATTTGTCGGGAATCATCGGGGCGACGAATCAAGTCAACTTGTTCTGGTATGATTATTCAGAGGACGAAGACGGCTTCAAAATTGAGCGCGCGCCGGATACCGACGGCAGTCCGGGCCTATGGACGGAAATTGCGTCCATCAATGCCACCAATTTATTCTACGTCAGCTTTACCGACACGAACGTGACGGCGAACACCACCAACTGGTATCGCGTCCGGGCGTTCCGTGCCGCGGACATCTCCCCTTATTCTGATCCGGCGAGCGTGGCCGTGGTTCCACCGCCCGCGCCATATTTAACGGCTTATCCCTTCATCAACCGGGCCAATCTTTCGTGGTATGTGTATGCGGCCGCCATTTCAGGATTCAAAATCGAACGCGCGCCGGACGCGGGCGGCAATCCCGGAACGTGGACGGAAATCATCAACACCCCGAACACGAGCTGCACCGATTCCAACCTCGCGGCCAATGCCACTTATTGGTATCGCACACGCGCCTACAACTGGATCGGCGATTCGCCCTTCAGCGATCCAGTCAGCGTCACCATTGTGCCACCGGCCATGCCCTATTATTTGAATGGAACTGTCGGAACCACCAACCAGGTCAATCTGTTCTGGTCTGACTATTCTCAAGACGAAGATGGATTCAAAATCGAACGCGCATCGGATGCTGGCGGCAATCCGGGATCGTGGACGGAAATCGGGACCATCTACGCCACTAACTTTTATTATGGAAATTTCACCGATACGAACGCGACGGCGAACACCACCAACTGGTATCGCGTGCGGGCATTCAACGTGATCGGCATTTCGGATTACAGTTTTCCCGCCAGTGTCAGTATCGTCCCGCCGGACGCACCGAATCATATCAACGCCTATCCGTTCAAAAACAGCATCAGCATCAACTGGTATGAATATTACAACGGATTAATTGGCGGCTTCAAAATCGAACGCGCGCTGGACGCTGGCGGCAGCCCCGGCACCTGGACCGCCATCGCGACAAACACTGGCTCCCTTAATTCATACACCGACCTTGGCCTGACCGTGAACAACAAATACTGGTATCGCGTGCGGGCCTTCAACTGGGTGGGCGACTCACCCTACAGTTCAACGGCCAGCGCGATGATTAAGCCGCCGGCGCGGCCGGTTGTGTCTGCAAGCGTCGGGATGGCCGGCCAGGTCAACCTTGCGTGGTATGACAATGCTTCAGACGAGGACGGCATCAAGTTTGAACGCGCGCCTGACGTCGCGGGCGGGCCGGGAGCCTGGACCGAAATCGGGACTCTCAATGCCACCAACAATTATTCTGGCTATTTCGCCGACACTACTGTGACCGCAAACACCACCAATTGGTATCGCATCCGAGCGTTCAATGTTCTCGGCATTTCGGGTTACAGCCCGACCTCCAGCGTCAGCATCATTCCGCCGGAAGCCCCCTCAGATCTGGCGGGAACCGTTGCCTCCATTCATCGGATTGACCTCTCGTGGCATGACTACAACAGCGTCATCGAAGGATACAAAATCGAGCGCGCACCGGACAATGACGGCGCGCCCGGAACTTGGACTCAAATCAACGTGTCCTCTTACAGTTATTACTATGGCTCCTACGCTGACCTCGCCGTAACGACGAACAAAATATATTGGTATCGCGTTCGCGCATTCAACTGGGTCGGCGATTCGCCTTACAGCGCTGCCATTGTGGTGAATGATGCGACGCCCGCCGCGCCAGTTTCGCTGACCGCGGTGAATGACTTTCGAAATCAAATTGCGCTGGCCTGGACCGGGTCGTCCACCAACGCGAGCGGCTTCAAAATCGAACGCGCCGTGGATCTTGGTGGCGCACCCGCTTCGTGGATCCAAATCGCCAACCTCAGTGGTTCGGCGACGAGTTTCACCGACACCGGGCTGGTGACCGGCAAAACGTATTGGTATCGGGTGCGCGCGTTCAACAACTCGGGCAATTCGCCCTACAGCAACGAAGCCAGCGCCCGGATTCGCGAAGGCCAGTTCGTCCGGGTGATGCAATGGAACGTGGAAAAAGGGCTGGGCCGGGTTGAGAACAACTACAATTATCAGCCGCAGGCCATCGCCCGCATTGTCAACTACAACCAGCCGGATGTCCTGCTGTTCTGTGAAGTGGACGCGCAGAATCTGACGGCCGCACAGAACCAGGACGCGATCATCAATTGGGTCACGAACAACGTGCCGTATCTCGGCACGCAACCGGGCGTGAGTTTTTACGTTGCCGTGTCCTCGAAAAGCGACGGCTTCAACCGCAATGCCGTTGTCAGCCGTTACCCGATTGCGGGCGAAACCACCTACGACGACGGTTTGCGCGGCTTGCATTCGTTTCAGGTGCAGTTCTCAGACGCGAACAGCCTGCAAGTTTTCCACACGCACCTTAAATGCTGCGCCGACGATTGCACGCGAAAACAGATCGAAGCGCAGTTTGATGCCGGCGTCATTGCCGCGTTTGCCCTGACGAATTCGCTGCCCTACCTCTTCG
This sequence comes from Verrucomicrobiia bacterium, assembly GCA_035577265.1. Taxonomy (GTDB): domain Bacteria; phylum Verrucomicrobiota; class Verrucomicrobiia; order Limisphaerales; family UBA11358; genus UBA11358. The sequence continues at coordinate 170,592 of DATLVR010000119.1, forward strand.
CGGGCGACTGGAACGAGGACGAACAGAATTACGAATGCACGCCTTCCAGCACCTACCACCCCATCCAGACCATCCGTGAAGGTGCCAGCCTGGTTGAATTCAAGCCGACCACGCTCAGCGGCGACTATCGCACGTGGAGCAGCCAGGCCGCGTCGCCGTCCATCCGGTTTGATTACGTCCTCGCCGCAACCAACCGGCTGTCGCCCGGTTCCGGATACGTCTTCAGCAGCGTGGACTGGCAGGACCATGGCATCTACGGAAATTTCTACGGTAACGACAGCTACTATGCCTCCGATCATTACTGCGTGTTCGCCAATTATTTCTTCGGTAATCCTGCGCTGGTCGTGACACCCCCGGATACGCTGGCGAGTGCCGGCTTTCAAGGCGGGCCGTTCGTTCATACCAATTTGACTTACCTCGTGAGCAACTCGGCCGCCGGCCCGGTAGATTGGACGATTGGCAAATCAGCCGCCTGGGTCAGCGTCTCGGCCGACGCCGGGACACTCGGTTCCGGCGCGACCATGAACATCACGGTTTCCATCAACACCAATGCGAACACTCTGGCCACCGGCGCCTATTCCGACGCGATTTCATTCAGCAACACCACGAGCGGGAACATCGAGGCGACACGTGCCGTCCATCTCACCGTCAACGACCCGGCCCTGCTGGCGGTGACGCCGGCATCCGGCCTGGCTGCGCTGGGAATTATCGGCGGGCCATTTAATCCTTCCCAGCAAACTTACACGTTGAGCAATGCGGGAATCGCGACTCTGACCTGGACAGCGGACCATACGGCTAATTGGGTGGCCATTTCCGCGACGAACGGCACTTTGGCCGTCGGTGCCACAACGAACGTGGTTGTCTCGTTCAGTTCCAACGCCGCCAGTCTCGCAGCGGCGAATTATTCGGACACCGTCACCTTCGCCAATACCACCAGCGCCGCGGGCAGCACAACGCGCAGCGTCAATCTCACCGTCACGGGCTTCGGATTCTACGATGACTTCAGCACTTTCCCGGCGGGCAATCTCGTCGGCCAGAAAGCCTGGGCGCAGGCGCTCGCGTCGTCGAGCCTCCCGCAGAAAATCAGCGGCGGCCGCCTGGTCGTCCCGTCCCCGCAATCCGGCGACAACCAGGACGCTTATAAAAATTTCACCGTCACGAGCGCCACGTTGTTTTATGGCATGACGCTCATCGTCAACAACGCGCCAACCGGCGCCAGCCCGTCTTATTTCGCCGCGCTTTACTCGGGGAACAATGCCGGCGGCTTTGCCAACTTCCGGCTGACGGCCAAAGACAATGGCGCCGGGACGTTTGTGCTCGGCGCGCGGATCACGGGGCAGGCCGGCGATCCCTACACGTTTGGCAGCATCGGCCTCCAATACGGAACGCAGCATCGCGTCATTGTGGAAGCCGACAGCGCCGGCAGCGTGATGAAAATTTTCGTGGATCCGCCGAGTCCGGATCTGCCCGACCAGACTCCATACCTGGTCCATTACATCGGCAGCGGCACACCGCCGGCGCAATCCGGCTCGTTTGTTTTCTCGCAGTTCAACAGCGCCAGCGCACCGGTTGTCGGCTTCACCGTCGGCAAGATTGTCGTCATTGATAATTTCGCCACCGTTTTCAATGACCTGGCCGATGCTCCGGCACCGTTGGTTTTGTTCGACCGCTCACTTGCGAATACCGTCATCGACGTGCAGCCATTCCAAATCACCTCGATCCTCCCGACGAACGACGATGTGCTCATCACCTGGCTCACCACCGGCGGCACCACGAACGCCATCCAGGCAGCACCGAACGCAATGGGCGCTTACACGGATATCAGCCCCGACATCCTGATCCTCGGCAACGGCAGCTCGACCACGAGTTATCTCGACAGTGGGACGCTGACGAACACGTCATCACGGTTCTATCGCATCCGGCGGGTGCCTTGAGCAAAGCGCAGCGGGTGTGGCGTTGGCCTGCCGCCGACCCGCGCTTTACCTCCAGCCATTCAATCAAAGGCCGGCCTCAAGCCGGCCGGTTTCATTCACCCGTCAAATCCTCGTCGTCGTATTCCCGGTCCTTGCGTTCCAGGTAACGCGGATGGTTCTCCAGATTGTGCGACAGATAAACGTGCCGGATTTCCTGGCCAAAACCGTTGCGCCGGAAGAACGCCAGCGCCGCGTGATTCGTGGCCGCCGTGTCCACCAGCATCAGCCGCGCGTCGCGGTCGATGAACAAGCCCGTCAGCTGGCGCACCAGCCGCGTGGCCACGCCGCTGCGCTTGAACCGCCGTTCGACGCCCAGCCACAGCAACACCCCGTAGCGCCACGCGCTGCGCGGTTTTTCCGTCACCCGCCCAAGCGCGAAGCCGACGATGTTGCCATCCGCTTCCGCGACAAGGCACGTCTCGGAATCGGCGCTGAACAGCAGCGCCAGTTCATGGTCGTCCCAGGAGCGATAGAGCGTCGGCCATTCCTCGGCGGTGAACAGTTTTTGGCCAAGCTCGAACACCTCGGGCACGTCCCTCAACTCCATCTCGCGAATTTCCACGGCTGGCAAAGGCTTCGCGCGCTTGCGTCGGATTTTAGCAGGCACTTCCATGGAATAAATCAACGGCCCCGCGTGACGGTGAACAATCGTCCGGCGAGCTGCTGCGCCAGGCCGTTCATCTCCGCCGCCTCGCGTGGCGCGAGGCAGCGGGCGTTGTTGAACTCCCACAGGCCGAGCCAATCCTCGAAATGCTCCCGCTGCACACCCAGACCCATGTGCGCCCCGGCAAACCCGCCGCGATATTTCGATTCACCGCCCGCCTGCAACGCCCAAAACTCCGTGATCTTGGCCAGATGCGCGTCCCAATCCTGAATATGGGAATTGAAAATCGGGCCGAGCAACTGATGCTGGCGCACGTCAATGTAGAACGGCTGGATGAGTTTCAAAATGCCGTCGTGACCGCCGAGGCGCTCGTAAAGTGATTCGCCTTGGTTCGCGTCCGGCGGCGATGTGGAAGCGTTCGTCAACATAAGCTCGTCAGCTGAGTCGCTCCTCCGCCCCCAACGTCCATGCCGAGGGATGTGATTTCATTCCGATACGCGGGTAATAATCCACTGCCTTGGGCGCGGAGAGTAGAATGACGTTCGCCTTGCCGCCCAATGCCTGCGTGCGGCGGATCAACTCACGTCCGATGCCCTGCTTCTGGTGTGACAACCGCACCGCGAGATCGGATAAATAAGTGGCGTAACTAAAATCACTCACACTCCGCGCGATGCCGACGAGCAATTCGCCATCCCAGGCGGTCACGACGAGGTTCGCGTTTGCCAGCATGAGGCGCATCCGCTCGCGATCATCCACCGGCCGCCGCTTGCCCAGCGTCGAGGCGCGGTATAATTCAGTGACCGCATCGAGATCAAGATCGTTACTGTTGCGGTAGGTGATCATCCTTTGCCAAACTTAATGCTTCGTTTCCTTCGGCCCGCTGGATTCCGCCGCCGGCAAATCGCCCTCGCCGAGCTTGCGTTTGAATAATTCCAGCGCCAGCCCGTAGGATTTCAACGCCAGTTCCGGATCGTAGCGCGCACCTTCGTCGCGCAGGAAAGCGTGCTGGCCGTTGAACTCGTGCCAGGTGAAATGGATGCCCGCGTCGGCCAATGCGTTGTAAACCATCGCCCTGCCCTCGCGTGGAACGTGCGGGTCTTGCCGTCCCCAGATCATCAACATCTCGCCCTGGAGTTCCTTGATGCGCATAAGCGAGTCGTCGCACATGCCTTTGCCGAGTCCGCGCTTGTGGATGTCCGTCGCGTAAAAGCAAACCGCTGCGAGCACGTCACGATTCAGCGCCGCGCGGAAAGACAAATGCCCGCCGATGCAAATGCCGATTGAACCGAGCTTGCCCGTGCAGGCCGGATGCGATTTCAGATAATCCAACACTGTTCGTGCGTCGTGATCATAGCTCGCAAGTTCCTTCGCCGTCTTCAGCTCATTGCCCTTGTCCGCGCCCGCCTGATCGTAGGGCAGCACTGTGCCCGCCGGGAGAAATTCGTGATAAATCTCCGGCACCGCCACCACAAAGCCGTGACCCGCCAGCAATGCTGCCGTCCGCCGGATCGGGCCGGTCACTTGGAAAATTTCCGAGAACAGAACCAGGCCCGGGTATTTCCCCGCCGCCGTCGGCCGGAAAATAAAAGTCCGCATCGCCCCGTTCGGCGTGGGCAGATCAACGTGCTCGTTGTCTTTGATCGTCATAATAAATTTTCGTAGCAGCCGACGTGAGTCGGCTCATTGTTTTATTGGCTATCGGCTATCGTGGGTCGGCTATTGGATTAGAGCCTATCCATGACGCCGGAGCGCCGAGCACCGTCTCGGCCAGTTTCAAACCCAATGAGGCAACGAGCCGAGACGGTGCTCGGCGCTCCGATCGCGTCATGGCGGCGAGGCCCGGCCCCACGCCGTGGAATTCTCCTCACGTCGGCTCCCACTAACCCAGCAGCGTTTTCGCTTTCGCCAGCGCCTCGTCCAGCTTCGTCGCGTCCTTGCCGCCGCCGCGCGCGTTGTCCGGCTTGCCGCCGCCTTTGCCGCCGACAATCGGCGCGATCGTTTGGACGATTTTGCCGGCATGAAACTTCGTGAGAAAAAAGGGCGACACCATCGCCACCAATGCAACCGCGCCATTGGCCGCGCCGCCCAAAACGATGACGCCTTGGAACCGGCCTTTCAACGAATCCACCACCACCTGCAGGAAATCTCCGTCCACGCCGCCGACATTGTGGATGATGGCCGGAACTCCGTTGATGTCATGGACGCGCTCCAGCAATTCGCTCGCGGCGTTGGAGGCCTCGCGCTGCTGCGCGGTCTTGATCTGCTTTTCCAATTCTTTTTGGTGCGCGAGCAGCGCTTCAATCTTCTTTTCCACCTCCCCGACCGGCGAATTGATTTTGCCGGCGATGGAGCGGATGAGTTGAAGCTGCGCATTCGCCACACCGTAGGCTTCAAGACCGGCGACGGCTTCGATGCGCCGGACGCCCGCCGCGATGGCGCTTTCGCCTATGATGCGGAACAAGCCGATCTCGCCGGTCGCACGCGTGTGCGTGCCGCCGCAGAGTTCCATCGAATAGCCATCGAGCTGCCCGGCGTGACCGCCGATCTGGACGACGCGGACGGTGTCGCCGTATTTGTCACCGAAGAATTGCATCACGTCCTTGCGCCCCTTCACGTCGTTGTGAAGCACTTCGGTCCACGAGACGCCGGCGTTTTCGAGGATGCGTTCGTTGACGAGCTTCTCGATGTCGGCGACCTGCGCGGGTGTGAGCGGCGCGCTGTTGAAGTCGAAGGTCAGTTTGTCCGGCCCGACGAACGAACCTTTCTGCGAAGCCTCGCGGCTGGCCACCTCGTGCAATGCCCAATGGAGCAAATGCGTAACGGTGTGATGGCGCTGAATGGCGTTACGACGCTCGGCGTCAACGGACAAAGTCACGACATCGCCTTTCTTCACACCTATATGTTCTTCCAGCTTGTGAAGAAAAACTGATCCCGCGGTCTTCTTGGTGTCAATAATCGCCGTAAGCTCACCCTGAAAGCTCACCGTTCCTTGATCGCTAACCTGTCCCCCCATCTCGGCATAAAACGGCGTCTCCCTTGTAATGAGAATATTCCCGTCTAGCCCGACGACCTCACACTGAAGTTCCAAATCTTCAAAACCGTGAAAGACTGTCGGCGCTTGCATGGCGACCTCTTGGTTTGCCAATTCGATAACGGTTTTCTTCTGCGCGGCTTGTGAGCGCTTGCGCTGCTCCTCCATCAACTTTTCAAAACCGTCCTTGTCCACGGTCAAGCCGCGTTCGCGCGCCATCAACTCGGTGAGGTCGAGCGGAAAACCGTAGGTGTCGTAGAGCTGGAATGCAAATTCTGCATCGATATCAGAAGCCCCGGCAACGCCCAAGCCCTCCGCGTAGTTGTTGAACAATTCAATTCCCCGATCCAACGTCCTGTTAAACGCATCTTCCTCGCGCTGGATGGTTTCCTGCACTTGCATTTTCCGGTTGCGAATTTCGGGGAAGACGCCGCCCATTTTATCGGCGAGCACGTCCACGAGTTTGTAAAAGAACGGTTCGCGGAAACCGAGCGTGCGACCGTAGCGCACGGCGCGGCGCAGAATGCGGCGCAGGACGTAGTTGCGGTCGTTGTTGCCAGGCTGGATGCCGTCGGCAATCGCGAAAGAGAGCGTGCGGATGTGGTCGGCGATGACGCGAAAGGCGATGTCAATGGAGAGTTGAGAGTTGAGAGTTGAGAGTTGAGAGCTGGAATCTGGCAGCGTGCTGCCGTATTTCTTGCCGCTGAGCTTTTCAATCGCGTCGAAGATGGGACGGAAAATATCGGTCTCGTAGTTGGAAATCTTGGCGTTGGCAAAATCCGTCAGGCCTTTCGTGCCTTGAATGATGCTGGTGACGCGCTCGAAGCCCATGCCGGTGTCCACGTGTTGCGCGGGTAGCGGCGCGAACGTGCCGTCCGGGTTCGCGTTGAACTGGATGAAGACGTTGTTCCAGATCTCGATGCAGCGGGCGTCACCTTTGTTGACGAGCGAACCGCGCGTGTTGCCGGCAGGCGTAAGGTCCACGTGGATTTCGGTGCAGGGACCGCATGGGCCGGTTTCGCCCATCATCCAGAAGTTGTCCTTCTTGTTGCCGGGGACGATGTGCACTTTGGGATCGCAACCGGCGGCGGAGAATTTCTTCGCCCAATACGTCGCGGCTTCCTGGTCGGCGATCTCGAATGGCGACGCGTTTGCATTCGGCGGAATGTAGGTCGGCGAGGTCATCGCCAGGGCGAGGACTTGTTCCAATTCAGTGGCCCATTTCTGTTCCCAACCGGGTTCGCCGAGGTAAGGACAGAACACGGTGGCGTAGATGCGTTGCGGCGGAAAGTTCCAGATCTCGATGACCAGTTCCCACGCCCAGTCAATCGCCTCGCGTTTGAAATAATCGCCGAAGCTCCAGTTGCCGAGCATCTCGAAGAACGTGTGGTGATAGGTGTCAAGGCCGACGTCGTCGAGGTCGTTGTGCTTGCCGCCGGCGCGAATGCATTTCTGGGTGTCGGCGGCGCGTCCGGGCGTGTAGGGGCATTGGGTCTGGCCGAGAAAGATCGGCACGAACTGGTTCATGCCCGCGTTCGTGAACAAAAGGTTCGGCGAATCCGGCATCAGCGAGGACGACGGGACGATGGTGTGCTGCTTCGACCGGAAGAAGTCGAGGAACGACTGGCGGATCTGGGTGCTGGTCATCATTTCAATTCAAAATCAAAAATGCAAAATTCAAAAACGGATTGCCGCAACAGAACGCAGCGCATTGCATCGCGTTCCCGCAGCGGCCGAAGTGAGGAGGCTCATTCTGATCGGAATCCTGCCGGTCATTTGGAGCCTCCTCACGCCGGCTGCCACAAAATCAGATGTCAAGATTAGTCAAAACCCGGCGAACAAGGCGAGTTGGAAGTTTCGCCCCGCATTCCACCGCGGCGCGGCGAAAACTGAAGCGCGTTGTCACGTCTTGTATCCGCGCGTGCCTCAGCCAAAGACAGTTTCTGGAAAATAGCGCACCGTGACATGAATCCCAGCGCGATTTTTCGGATCGGCGGGCTTGGCATGAATCATGGTTCAGGTTCAGCAACGTTCTTTTGATCTTTGAATTTACCCTGCCCGTGCTTCGCAACTTGGGCCTCGAATGGGAATAATGCGATCTGAGACGTGAGCCTCGGTGGTGGCCGACACCTTCACTGGTGGTCGAAAGCGATCCGGCACGTCATGCGTGATCCAAAGTTCACTGGCACGGCTGCACACGGCAAGGGCGGGGGTTTAATTTCGCGCAGAGGTTCATTAAACGCCCGCTAAAAATCCGGCGCAAGTTTTTGTTGGCAAAAAACCGAAAATTTTTCTGAAAAATTTTCTTGAGAAAATTCGCAAACGGAGCGAATGATTAACCGTGTAAGGTGAGTGACGAAGATTGATCTTTGGACAAAATAATTTCCCTGCCCTGTTCGTGATTCGAAGCAATCCTTGAACCGTAAGTTAAACGATCACGGAGCGAATCAGGCGGTGGCCGACACGCCTTCACTGGAAGTCGAAAACCGCCGGGTGAGTTCCACATGTAGAAATACATGTTCAAAGGTTTAGCCAGACACGGCAATGGCGGGGGTTCTTTCAAGATTTCAAATCTGAATTGTTTCACATTTGAAATCAAAGCCCGCCACCCGTGCGGGCTTTTTTGTTTTGGGAAAACATTTTGGGCGGTGTTACTGTTCTGTCATGGCGCGCGATGATCTCTTTATTGCTCCGGCGGAACCCCGGCCGGAAGCCGGCGTCACGCCCGCAGCCCCCCGTCATCAACCGCTCGCCGCGCGGATGCGCCCGCGCAACCTCGACGAATACGCCGGCCAGTCGCACATCCTGGCGCCGGGCCAGTTGCTGCGTCGGGCCATCGAGGCCGACCGCATCCAGTCGCTGATTTTTTACGGCCCGCCGGGCACCGGCAAGACGTCGCTCGCCCAGATCATCGCCCGCCAGACGAAAAGCAAATTCGAGCGCTTGAGCGGCGTGGAATCGAATGTGGCCGACATGCGGCGCGTGTTATCCGCCGCCGCGAACCGCCTGGAAAACACCGGCCAGCCCACGATCCTCTTCATTGACGAGATCCATCGCTTCAACAAATCACAGCAGGACGTTTTGCTGCCGGACGTGGAAAGCGGCGTTATCAAGCTCATCGGGGCGACGACGCACAATCCGTTTTTCTTCGTCAACTCGCCGCTGGTCTCCCGCTCGCAGATTTTCGAACTGCGCCCGCTCACCGAGGACGATCTGTTTGCGCTATTGCAACGCGCCTTGACCGATGGGGAACGCGGCCTGGGTTACCTGAAAATTTCGGCCGCTGAAAGTGCCTTGCGCCATCTCGCCACCATCTCCGATGGCGACGCGCGCAAGGCGCTCAACTCGCTGGAAATCGCCGCGCTCACGACTGCGCCGGAGGAGGATGGTATCATCCGCATCACCCTGGAAGTCGCCGAGCAGAGCATCCAGAAAAAGGCCGTCGTGTATGACGGCGACGGCGACGCGCATTACGACACGATTTCCGCGTTCATCAAATCCATGCGCGGCAGCGACCCGGACGCCGCGCTCTACTGGCTCGCCAAGATGATCCACGCGGGCGAAGACCCGCGCTTCATCGCGCGGCGCATCGTGATTTGCGCGGCGGAAGATGTCGGCCTCGCCGACCCGATGGCTTTGGTGCTGGCGAATGCCTGCCTGTCCGCATCGGAATTTGTCGGCTGGCCGGAAGCGCGGATTCCCCTGGCGGAAGCGACCATCTACATTGCCACCGCGAACAAAAGCAACAGCGCTTATCTGGCGATTGACGCCGCGCTGGCGGATGTGAAATCCGGCCGCACGTTGGCCGTGCCGGAACATTTGCGGGACGCAAGCTACAAGAGCGCCAAAAAACTTGGCCATGGCGTCGGCTACGAATACGCGCATGACAGCAAGGATCATTTTGTCGCACAGGATTATCTTGGTGCCGACAAACGCTATTACGAACCGACCGAGCAAGGCGTGGAGAAAAAAATCAAGGAGCGGGTCGAAAATTGGCGGAAACTAAAACAAGCGGCGCTTGATAACAAATCGAAGCAGACATAACTTTCATCAGCGCCATGCATTTGAATCTGATTGTGGAAAACCTAATTGAAATTTTGATTCCTGTTCTGTTAGTTCCGACCGTTTTCGGAATTTTCCTCACTTTGTTATCCACTGCCATTCTCCTGGCTGTCGTCCCCGCGAAATTAAGGTGCCGTTTAAGTTTGTACCGTTGGATAATTTCACCGCCTGCCATGATTCTGATTCCACTCACAGGTTGTTTACTTGGAATCGTAACGGGCTACTACAGCGAATGGTGGAGCCATAATTTTGATCCTGTTTACACCGGCGCTGGAGAACCTTGGTGGACAATTTTTGGTGCCCCCGGAGACATTGTTGCCAACAGCTACGGCGGTGATTGGCAGGCAGATGAGGCTTGGGATTATCGAGGCGACATCATGTTTTGGAACGGATTATTTTGGACAATTCTTGCATTTGGCACTTCGATGACTTTCCGAATTTTTGTTCGACTTGTCTCCTCATTAAATTCTTCCCTGACAATTGCCAAGCCTCCACTTCTCACTTAATTCGTTCATGCTCACTTCAAATTCAAAATCCGACTTGCGCCAAATGATCCGCGCCATGCTTGAAAAAATTTCCCCGGCGGTGCGGGCGGTGGAATCCATCGAACTCTGCGAGCGGTTGAAGTCGCAGATGCCCAGCGCGCACACGATCTTATTTTTCGCGCCGTTGCCAAACGAGCTGGATGTCTGGCCGGTGCTGGAACTGTCACTGGCGTTGGGCACCACCTGCGCCCTGCCCTTTTTCGATGCGGAGAAAAAATCCTACGGCGCGAAAGCGATTCAAAAACTGGCGACGGACATAGTCCCCGGAAAATTCGGCGTGCGCGAACCGGCGGCAAGCTGTACGGAAATCCCATTGGACAAATTCGACCTGGTGCTCGTGCCAGGAGTGGCCTTTGACTTGCTGGGGAACCGGCTTGGCCGGGGCCAGGGATTTTATGACCGGCTGTTGCAGGCGGTCAGCGGTGTGAAGTGCGCCATCTGTTACGACTTGCAGTTGCGGGAAAACATCCCGACGGAACCGCACGATGCAAAAGTGGATTTTGTTTTGACGCCCGGAAAGATCGTCAACGCCCGGAGAAATCTCAGAAGTGCGGCGAACTAGCGGTGCTGGCCCATGTCCACCGGCAGGCCGCCTTCCCAGCTTTGCGGCGAATTCCAGGGACGAACCGAGGCATTTTGAGGATCTTCCGTGGCACAGCCGGAGAGACCGGCAACCACTGCGGCCAGGACAACGACACAAAACCATTTCACTGCACGGCTCATTTTACGAGGAGGAGGGATGCGCAGGACTGACTTCGTCGCCTTCAATCAGTTCGCCCAGTTTCCAGCCGGGGATGAGATTTGCGATGCTGCGGTTCTTGTCCAACGTGCGGACAATCACTTTGGCCACCAGCTTGCCATCGCGGCTCACCAGCAGTTCACCTTCCGGCTTCACGCCCTGGTCTTCACCGATATTCAGCACGACAAACTCCCATTTCGGATCCACCACCAGGATTTTCCCCAGCAAATCGGCGCGCATGGTAACCACCGTGTTGGTGCCCTCATATTTTTGCAGCCGCGTATTCAAGCGGGCGATGGCTTTTTGCAAAACCGCCTTCTCCTGATTGCCGGCATCAATCGCGTCCTGTGCGTCTTTGAGAGTCTTACCCAGCTTGGCCACCTGTTCCGCACTGAAGCCGGTGGTCTTATAGGCAGCCAGTTGGTTCTGGGCGTCGTCGCGTTCCTGCGTGGTCTTGACCAGCTTGTCGGACAAATCATTCGCGCGTTTGGTCTGCGTGGCAAGCGAGGCGACGGCCTTGTCCCGTTCGGACTGGGTGTCGGCCAGGGTTTGCTCCGTCTGCTTGAGCGTGGTCTCCGTCTTGACCAGGATCGCATTGGTCTTGGAGAGCGCGGCCTGGGTCGCGTGCCAGTTATCGCGGTTGGTATTGCGATCCGTGACCAGCGTGTTGAGCTTGTCCTTGACAACAAAAAAATTGATGCCACCCACGGCGAGTGCCGCAACCAACGCGATTAAAAGACAAATGCGAATCATGGTTTGTTTGAACTTTGCGTCACAGTAGTCCTTTGCCCGAATGGTGTCAACGCCGTTTGCGCTTTGCAAACACCGGCTTTCATTTCATGTTACAGGCGTGGAATTAAATCACGGCCTGCACCTCGCCTACTGCACGAACATCCATCGCGGTGAAACGTGGCGTGAAACCCTTGAATCGCTGAACAAGTCGGCCCTCGCCGTGCGCGAACGGGTCTGCCCGGCCGAGCCGTTCGCCATCGGCCTGCGCCTGAGCCGCCAGGCGGCGTTGGAACTGAGTGACCCGAAAGCCCTGGTGGAATTTCAACGCTGGCTCGAAAATAACGCCTGCTACGTTTTCACCATCAATGGCTTTCCGTATGGGCGGTTTCACGGCACCCGCGTCAAGGAACAGGTGTATGCTCCGGACTGGACGTCGCCCGACCGGCTGGCTTATACGAACCTCCTGTTTGACCTGCTCGCGGAAATTTTGCCTCCGGGAATCCAGGGCAGCGTCAGCACCCTGCCCGGTTCGTTCAAGGAATTCGTAGCGGCGTCTCGGCAGAGCGCCGCAAATCCAAATGAACACAAAAGAGCGGCGCTCTGCCGGGACGCCGCTACGGAAATCCGCGATAACCTCTGGCGATCCGTTGAACACATTGCGCGGGTCAGCGAAAAATCAAAACGCCAGCTGCATCTCGGCCTCGAACCCGAACCGCTGGGTTTGCTGGAAAATTCCCAGGAGACGATTGCTTTTTTTAACCAGCTCCGCGACGAACACCAGAAGGATCCGCGCCTCGATGAATTTCTGGGCGTCAACTACGACACCTGCCATTTCGCGATCGAGTTTGAGGAACCGCGCCCGGCGATCACCGCCCTAAAAAAGGCCGGCATCAAAATCAGCAAACTTCATTTGAGTTCCGCGCTCAAAACCCGGCCAACACCCGAAGCCCGTGCCGCGCTCAAACATTTTGCCGACGATGTTTACCTGCATCAAGTCATCGCCCGCGACGAAAATGGAACCTTGAAACGTCACCGGGATTTGCCGGACGCACTCGCCGCCGAAAACTCTCAACTCTCAACCCTCAACTCTCAACTGGCCGAAGAATGGCGCATTCACTTTCACGTTCCGCTGCACGCGCCCGCCGTGAAACCGTTTGAAAACACGAACGACCATCTGCTCGGCGTGCTGGATCTGCTCGCGGAGAATCCGCAGCTCTGTTCGCATCTGGAAATGGAAACCTACACATGGGAGGTGTTGCCGCCGGAATTGAAAAGCCGCAGCGTCGTTGAGCAACTCGTGTCGGAGTATGACTGGACACTGGCGCGATTAAAAGAACGCGGGCTGGCTTGATCAATTCCGGGCCCATCCTGGCAGTGCCCCCGTAGAGCCGGGCGTCCCGCCCGGCGGAACACGTGTGAACCGCGCAGAGGTCTTGGAAGATCTGGGCTCATCGGCCGAATCGCGAGCCTTTCCGGGCGGCGAGACGCACGCCCTCTACGTCAGGCCAGAGGCCCGACGCTACATTTCGGCGGCCGTGTCAGGCATGCGCCCCAAATTTTCCTGCGGATTTCTCACCAGGCGTTATTGCGCTTGCGCGGCAGAATCCTTTTGCGAAGATTCACTCATGGCCGGACTGCTATCAGACAAAATGTTTGGGCCGACCTCAAAACTTTTCAGTCCCGACTGCGCCCGATTGTCTCCTATTGAAATCAGGCCACATCGGTTCGGGTTAATATCATGTTAGGCATCGAGAACGTATGTGGCAGACTTACATCTTTGGCATGCACTGGAAGCATCAAGGGAAGATGTATTACGATGAGTTGCCAGCCGCCTCGCAAGACGAGGCCGCCGGGTATTTCATTGACCATTGCCGCGACGACGTCAGTCTGGTTCGTGTTGAGTTGGTGGGCCCGGATGAGCCGGGAACTCGTGAGTATGCGCATTCGCCGATTTCGCCGTTTGACCCGCTGATGGCCCGTCGCAGATTGGACAAAGACGAGGATGCAAGATGACGACGATGCCTAATTAATATCGAGATAGGCCACGCTGTCTGATTCTTTCCGCAACGCGCGTTGGCTTCAAGGCACACCGAACAATCTTTTCAGCCGCGCCCGTTTCTGCTTTCCTCTGCATCCGATGAATCCGGACATCACCCGTCAACTTCGCACGCTGCTCGTTTTGGGCCGCGTGTCGAATCTGCCGACCGTGTGGTCGAACTGTCTGGCCGGCTGGTGGCTTTCGGGCGGCGGCAATTACTGGAAACTCCCGCTGCTGCTGCTGGGCGTGAGCGCGCTCTACACCGGCGGCATGTTTTTGAACGACGCCTTCGACGCGGCATTTGACCGGCAACGCCGCGCTTCGCGGCCGATTCCGTCCGGCAAAATCCCGTTGCCAACGGTCTGGCGTTTCGGCTGGGCCTGGCTGGCGCTGGGGATTTTCTGCCTGCTGTTTCTGGGGAAAATTGCGGCGATGCTCGCCTTCGTGCTCGTCATTTGCATCCTGATCTATAATGCCGCGCACAAGGTGGTCACCGTGTCGCCGTGGCTGATGGGCGCCTGCCGGTTCTGGGTGTATGTCATCGCCGGAACGACGGGGGTGCATGGCTTGAGCGGCTGGCCGGTCTGGTGCGGCGTGGCGCTGGGGTTATATGTGGTGGGCTTGAGCTACGTCGCGCGGCGGGAAAGTTTTCGCGGACCGGTTCCGTATTGGCCGTTGCTCCTGCTGGTGGCGCCCATCGGGCTGGCGCTGTTGATGGACACGGGCGCCGCGCAGAAAGCGGCGTTGTTTGCTTCGTTGATCTTGGCGCTGTGGGTGGCGCGCTGCATCAGCACCGTTTTTCAAACCGGCGGCATCAACGTGGGCCGGATCGTGTCAGGCCTGCTGGCGGGAATCATTTTTGTGGACTGGCTGGCGATTGCGCCGCAATGCCCGCACTGGCTGGGCATCACTTTATTTTTACTGTTCGGCACCACGCTGCTGGCGCAGCGGTTCGTGCCGGCAACCTGAAGCATCACGGATTTCCGCCGCCACCACCACCGCCACCACCATTATTACCCCTGCCGCCTTGTCCACCACGGCGGCCACCTCCAAAGGCATCTCGCATGACGTCTGGTGAAACCGGCTGGTTGTTTTGCAATGCGATAATGACCGCAGGAATCAACTTTGAAAGGGTCGGGTCATTGGCGAATTGCGGCTGCAACGAATTCAGCAGCTGGAGCCGGTTCACGGCCAACTGCGGATCCGTTGGAACGGCGCTGCTGACCGGCCCGAAATCGCCGCCGGCCAGTTGCATGACCGTGAAAGCCTTCATGCGCGAATCAATATCCGGATTATTCAACGTCTCAGTGAAGAGGGCATTGGCCTGTGAATTCTGGCCGACGTAATTCAGAACTTCCCGTCCAACCCGCATTTTATCGAACTGGTTGGTCAACCCCGGATTTTCGTAGGCGGCATACAGCGCGGAAACGGACTGGTCTTTCATCACCGTCGCCAGATAATCCATCGCGTCCTGGTCCAGGCGTCCATCCTTGCCGACGAGCATCTGCTGCGCGTTGATGGCGAACGAAGTGTCCTTGAAATATTCCAGCACGCCGTAAAGATAGGATTTGGCCAGGTCATCGAGCTGGTCCGGACTGTCAATCGCGGGCGGGTTCATCAGCAATTCCTTGGCGGCGGCAACGGCGGCATCGCGGTATTTGCCGGGGGCCATCTCCTCCAGCACGACGGAAAGATAAGCCACTTCGACTCCGCGCCCGGTGGTGTTCAACATTTCCGCCAGCGCGGCTTCGGATTCTTCGCCGCCGATCTCCTTCAAGGTGCCAACCAGTCCGAGGCGCAACGACGGCGGCACCACCCAGTCCGCCTGCAACGTTTCCAGATTACGAGCCCGACGGGCCCCGCCCCGTCCGCCAAATCCGCCGCCGAATCCGCCGCCACCACCGAATCCGCCCCGGTTGTTGCCCCGGTTGTTGCCGCCATTGGCATCCGCCTGGTTGGTGTTGCTGCTGGAAGTATCCTGCTGGCTGTAGGCCAAATCCACATTACGGCCGATGAATCCGCGGATGGCCGGCACCGCCAGTTTGCCGCGCTGCGAGAGTGATTCCAGTTTGTAAATCACGATGCGCAACCCGGTGTTACGCGTGCCACTTACGCCGAGTTTCACATTGAGCAAATCATTGAGGATATCCTCCGCCGATTCCTCAGCGGGCGCGGCGGGGGCGGACATCATGACCACTTTTTCCACCGGCTCAGGTGCTGGCGCCGCCTCGGCAACGACTGTCGGCTGCGCTTTTAATTTTTCCAGTTGCGCGTCCTTTTGCCTGCTGACGACGACGTAAGCGGTGGCAAAGCCCACGCCGAGCGCTAAAATGACGGCAGCCAGTGTTTTCATCGCAATGGATCAGAGTTTATCAGAATTATGGAATGGCAACAAGATTAAGACGCGCCACACCTGATGACAGTTACATAATTCTCACCAACCAGACAACCTAAAGCGGAACTTGAATATGCCCGCGCAGCCCGCTAGACTGATCATCCGTTTATGAGCGCTGAAGCACCAGTCAAATTGACACACAACGAAGAAATCAAGGCCGCCATCCCGACTTTGGCCGGCACCATTGCCGCCACCATCGCCGATGCGGGCACCGATCATTTCTCCGAGGACGACAACCAGTTCCTGAAATTTCACGGCTCCTACCAGCAGGACGACCGCGACCTGCGCAAGACCGGCAAGAAATACATCATGATGATCCGGGGCCGCATCCCCGGCGGCGTCATGACCGCGAAACAATGGTGCGTGTTCGACGAGCTCGCCACCCAATACGGCAACAACACGCTCCGCATCACCACGCGCCAGAGCATCCAGTTTCACGGCGTCGTGAAATCGGGTTTGCGCCCGCTCATCGCGAAGATCAACGAGTCGCTGCTCTCCACGCTGGCCGCGTGCGGCGACGTGAATCGCAACGTCATGGCCGCGCCCACGCCCGCTTACACCAAGGCGCGTGAACAGGTCATCGCCGATGCGAACAAAGTCGCGCTGGCGCTGGCGCCCAAAACGCCCGCGTATCATTCCATCTGGATTGACGGCGTGCAGCTCGACAACGTAGCGGCGGAGAATAAAAATTTCGTGGACCCGCTTTACGGCAAAACGTATCTGCCGCGCAAATTCAAGATCGGCTTTGTCATTCCGCCCGTGAACGACATGGACATCTTCACGAACTGCCTCGGCTTCATCGCCATCGTGGAGAACGACCAGCTGGTCGGCTACAACCTCGCCGTTGGCGGCGGCATGGGGCGCAGCCATGGCAACGTGCAGACCTATCCGCGCATGGCCGACGTCATTGGCTTCCTCACGCCCGATAAACTCGTGGACGTGGCGAAAGCCGTGCTGACAATCCATCGCGATTTCGGCGACCGCACCGACCGCAAACATGCCCGCCTGAAATACGTCGTGGCTGAACGCGGCGTGAAGTTCATGCAGGACGAAGTGAACCAGCGCGCCGGCATCACGCTCGCGCCCGCGAAGCCGTATAAATTCACAACCACCGCCGACCTGCTCGGCTGGCACAAGGCCACGGACGGAAAATGGTTTCTCGGATTGTTCGTGGAAACCGGCCGCGTGAAGAATGAGCAGAAAGTCGCCTTGCGCGAAGTTGCGGAAAAATTTCCGCACCTCGAATTCCGTTTGAGCGCGAACCAGAACGTGATTCTCGCCAACGCCAGCGACGCGGACAAAGCGGCGATCACCGCCTTGCTCACGTCACAGGGCGTGAAAACCGAGAACCAGGCGAGCCTGCTCCATGCCGCCGCGATGGCCTGCCCGTCGCTGCCGACGTGCGGCCTCGGCCTGGCGGAATCCGAACGCATGCTGCCCGGCATGATTGATCGCATCCAGAAACTCTGCGACGAGGTCGGCCTGAGCAACGAAGAGATCATCATCCGCTCGACCGGCTGCCCGAACGGCTGCGCGCGGCCTTACATGGCGGAACTCGCGTTTGTCGGCAAGGCGCCCGGCCGCTATCAGGTCTGGCTCGGCGGCAACGCCTCCGGCACGCGCCTGAACCGAATCTGGAAAGACGTGATCAAGGAACCCGAACTGGAAACCGAACTGCGGCCCGTACTCGTGCGCTTCGCCAAGGAACGCAACGCCGGCGAACGTTTCGGTGACTGGTGCGACCGCGTGTTTTTGAGCGAACAAACAGCTGCTAAAAATTGAAAAATGAAAGCCATAGCTGACGCAAATGATTTTGACGCAGAAGTCACAAAACATACGGGTGTGGTTCTTGTGGACTTTTATACCGATGACTGCGCGCCTTGCCGCATGATGAAGCCGGTTTTGGACGAATTGGCCATTGAACAAAATAACTTCAAAATTGTGAAGATTGATGCAGCGGCAAACCAAAATCTCGCGGCGAATTTCCGCGTGTCCGCAGTTCCAACCTTTGTTTTATTCAGCAATGGTCAAGTTAAAGGACAATTTACCGGGGCAAGATCAAAGAAACATCTGCTCACGTGGATTGATTCCAACCGCTGACGTTCAGTAGGATTGCCAGTGCCGAACCGCATATTGTGCAACGGCGTTCGTAATGTTATCCTTTTCCAGCCATGAACAAAGACGTGTTTCTGCCCGATGAAAAAAATCCGTTGATCTGGATCAACGCCGGACGGATGAGCGGCGCACCGTGCTTTTACAAGACTCGGCTGCCGATTGACAGCCTGTTTGAAAATCTTGAAGGCGGCGTGAGCTTGGATGAATATATTGATGCTTTCGGCCTGGCGCGGGAGCAGGCCGTGGCCGTTTTGGAATACGCAAAGGCAAAGGCGCTGGAATCCGCCAAAATTCCGGTCGCAGCATGAAAATCGTTTTAGACAAGTGCGTGCCGCGACCGCTGCGCCGACACTTGCCGGGCCACGAAATCCGCACGGCGGAGGAAATGGGCTGGGGGACTTTGGAAAACGGGGATTTGATCCACGCCGCCGAACAGCAATTCGAGGCCATCATCACTTCCGACCGGCAGTGGAAATACCAGCAGAATCTGTCCGGCAGAAAACTGGCAATTCTCGTGTTGCCGACCAATCATCTCCCTGCCGTGCTGAAACTGGCACCGAAAATCCGCGCCGCGCTCACCACGCTGCGTCCGGGCGATTACATTGAAATTGAACTGGATTGAACAACTGACGCCGGAGCAAAGAGCCAGATGGAATGACCGCTCGCGCGAGCCGTTCCATCTGTTCGAGACCATCGAAGCAGAACTGGCGGCAACGACTGCGTTCTGGCGCAGCCGCACGCCAGGCGAGCGCATGGAGTATCTGAAGCATACGCGCTGCGTCGTATATGGCGAGGAAGCCGTGAACGCAAAGATGGTTCGCTGTTACGGCTGGCGTAAGCGGATGGAAGACGAATACGATCCGAAGAACATTGTTTATTTTTGAATTTTAATCGCATGACTGCTGAACAAATCGCCAAAGCCAACGCCGAGCTGCGAAACAAGTCGCCGCTGGAAATCGTGAAGTGGGCCATCGCGCAAGCGAACGGTCGCGCCATTGTCTCCACGAATTACCGGCCTTATGAGGCGGTGATTTTGCATCTGGTCACCCAGGTGCAGCCGGATATTCCGGTGCTTTGGGTGGATCACGGCTACAATCGTCCGGCAACCTACCGGCACGCCGAGCAGGTGAAAAAACTGCTCAAGCTGAACATCAAGGCGTTCGTTCCAAAAATGACCGCCGCGCATTACGACGCGGCGTTTGGCGGCATGCCCGAGCCGACGCCGGAAAACGAGGCACAAATCAAAACCTTCAGCACCGCGATGAAACTGGAACCGTTCCAGCGCGGCATGAAGGAACTCGCGCCGACCGTCTGGCTCACCGCCTTGCGCAAAGTGCAGAATCCGAATCGCGCCGGCTTCGACATCGTGAGCGAGGACAAAAATTTCAATTCCCTCAAGGTCAGTCCGCTGTTTTACTGGAGCGACGCCGACATGGAAAAGTATCTCGCCGCGCACAACCTGCCGAACGAATGGGATTATTTCGACCCGGCCAAGGCCGACGAAAAGCGCGAGTGCGGCCTGCATGCGAGCTGGGGCGGCGAGAAATTGGGGTCTGGCATCTAGCATCTGGGGTCTAGGGTCTGGCCTCTGGGAAAACCAATTCCCCAGACCCAAGACGCCAAACCCAAGAACCTAATCACATGGGCGAGCCGTTTGAAAATTCGGAAGCGCGGAAGTCGGCGCGGGTGCTGACGAACGAGGTCTATTCACTCTGCCGCCGCGAACCTTTGGCAAAAGATTCTGGATTGCGCGACCAGCTTCAGCGGGCGTCGGTTTCTGTCATGAACAACGTCGCCGAAGGCTGGGAAAGTCTGCACGTTGCGGAAAAACGCCAGGCGTATAACATAGCCCGCAGATCGTGCGGCGAAGTCCGTTCCATGACGTATGTGCTGATTGACAACAAATTTATAACTGTGACCGAACAAACCCATCTCCAGAACCTTTGCATTCAATCGGGCAAACTCATCAGCGGCTTGATCCGTTCATTAGACAACTGATGAAGAACCCCAGAACTCAGACGCCAGACCCCATCCCCTTTTCATGAACTCATATCATCTCGACCATTTGCAGTATCTGGAGACGGAAGCGATTCACATCATGCGCGAAGTCGCCGGTGAATTCGAGCGCCCCGCCCTGCTCTTTTCCGGCGGCAAGGATTCCATCTGCCTCCTGCGCCTCGCCGAAAAGGCGTTCCGCCCGTCGGACATCCCGATGCCGTTTCTGAATGTGGAGACCGGCCACGAATTTCCCGAGCTCATCGAGTTCCGCGACCGCCGCGCCAAGGAACTCGGCGCGAAGCTGATCGTCCGCACCGTGGATGACGTCGTCGCCAACGGCACGGTTATCCTGACCAAGAACGAGATCAGCCGCAACAAACTGCAGATCCCGGTTCTGCTCGGGGCGATTGAGGAATTTCAATTCGACTGCGCCATCGGCGGCGCGCGGCGCGACGAGGAGAAGGCCCGTGCCAAGGAACGTTTCTTCAGCTTCCGCGATTCCTTCGGCCAATGGGATCCGAAAAACCAGCGGCCGGAAATCTGGAACCTCTACAACGCCCGCGTGAATCCCGGCGAAAACATGCGCGTGTTCCCGCTCTCCAACTGGACGGAGATGGACGTCTGGGAATACATCAAAAAGGAGAAGCTCGAGGTGCCGAACATTTACTTCAGCCACGAACGGGACTGTTACCGTCGCGGCGGCCAGTGGCTGCCCGTGCCGCCGCCGCACACGGATGCGACCAGGCCCGATCCGTTTGCCGGCGGACGCCCCAAGCCGAATGAACCCATCAAGAAAATGGTGGTCCGGGTCCGCACCATCGCCGACATGATCAGCACCGGCATGATTGAATCCCCCGCCGACAGCGTGGACGACATCATCGCCGAGGTCAGCGCCGCGCGCGTGACCGAACGCGGCACCCGCGCCGACGACAAGGCCAGCGAAGCCGCGATGGAAGACCGCAAGAAGGCCGGATATTTTTGATCTGGCTTGATTTTGAATCGGCGTTGCATTTGTCACTTAAAAAGCTAAAGTGAAAACATGATGACGAAAGCGGCTTCCCGCAACGGCCTGACCAGGCAAGAAGCCGGCTGGCTCCATACCATTGACGCCTGCCTGGCCGAAATGGGCGTCATTCGCCGGCGCATGAAATCCTCCGACCAGCGCATTCGCGCCGCCAGCCAGCGTATCCGCCGGGCGGACGCCGCCATTTCCCGCAGCCAGGCTGAAACCCGCGCCATTCTCCGCCATGTTCAAGCAAGTCGTTGATGCGGCGCGGCAGACGCTTTTTCTGGTTCGTGACGTGGATCAAGCCAAGCAGGACATTGCCACGCTTAAAGAGGAAGTGGCTTTGCTAAAGGAGCAACTTGGCGAGACCAACCAACTGGTTCGCCAGCTTGCGTTTGAACTTCAGCGCAGCATCGAAAACGAGCGACAGGAGCGGGGAAAATTTATCCTTCGCGTCGAAAACATTTTGCTTCGCGAACGTCAGCTTCCACCCGCCCGCAGCCGCAAAAAACGGAAATAATTTCGGCCCATGAGCGAACCCGATTCCAATCCCGAAAAACGCATCGCGTTGTTTCAGCGAAAGGAAGTTCGCCGGGTCATCCACAACGCCGGGATTTCCAAGGCCACGTTCGGGCTGACGCCGACGGAATACGCCGAGTTCAAGCGGCTCAAGCGGGAGAATCTCCGCGACCGTAGCGGCGGGCATCCTGCCTGCCGCAGAGGGCGTGCATCTTGCCGCCCGGAAAAAACGCCCGCAAATCAATGGCCCGATGATTTCCGGATAACTTTTGCAAGTTCGTGCGCCGGTTCCGCCGGGCTGGAAGCCCGGCTCTACGGCAGGCAGGATGCCCGCCGCTACACCGGCAACGCCCGCCGCGAACTGGAAAAGAAAAGCGGCCGCAAAGTCGTCACCAGCGAAAGTTTTCTGGCTTGCCAACACGACCGCTGCGGGCGGGGCAGTGCCCGGATGCGCCCATCAGCCATTCAGTGCACAGTTTTGACTTGGTTGATGCCGCACAATGATTAAACTTTCCGCTCATTGCAATGCCACACACGCAACATCCCATCGAACTTTTGCGCTTCAACACTTGCGGCAGTGTTGATGACGGCAAGTCCACGCTCATCGGCCGTCTGCTCTATGATTCCAAGAATCTGATGGAAGATCAGATCGAGGCGCTCGAACGCAGCGCGGACATCACCGGCGGCGGGCAGATCAATCTGGCCAACCTCACCGACGGCCTGCGCGCCGAACGCGAGCAGGGCATCACGATTGACGTGGCCTATCGCTATTTCGCCACGCCGAAACGGAAGTTCATCGTCGCCGACACACCCGGGCATGTGCAATACACCCGCAACATGGTCACGGGCGCTTCCACGGCGAACCTGTCCATCGTGCTGGTGGACGCGCGGCAGGGCGTGATCGAACAGACGCGCCGGCACACCTACATTGCGGCGCTGCTCGGCATTCCGCACCTGATCATTGCCATCAACAAAATGGATCTGGTGGATTGGAGCGAGGCGCGCTTCACGGAAATCCGCGATGAGATCGAGGCGTTCCTGCCCAAGCTCGACGTGTTCCGCGATGTGAAGTTCATTCCCATCAGCGCCCTCAACGGCGACAACGTCGTGGACGCCTCGCCCAAGACGCCGTGGTATCCCGGCCCGACCCTGCTGGCGCACCTGGAAACCGTCCACATTGCCAGCGACTGGAATCTGGGCACCCTTCGTTTTCCCGTGCAGTGGGTCAACCGTCCGAACGATCCGACGGACCATGCGCTGCATGACTTCCGCGGCTTGAGCGGCCAGATCGCCAGCGGCATCGTGCGCAAGGGCCAGACCGTGGTGGTGCTGCCCAATGGCATCAAGTCGAAGGTCAGGGACATCTGGACTTACGACGGCTCGGTGGCGGAAGCGTTCTGCCCGCAATCGGTCACGCTCTGCCTGGAACACGACATTGATGTGAGCCGCGGCGACATGATCGTGGGTCTGGAAAATCTGCCGGGCAGCGGTTCGGAGTTCACGGCGCGCGTCTGCTGGATGCACCAGCGCCCCTTGCAGCCGGGCAAAAAATATTTTCTCAAGCACACGTCGCAGACCGTCCAGGCGGTCGTCACGTCGATTGTCAGCAAGATCAATTTCGAGACGCTCGAACCCGAACCGACTCCCGCCGCGCTAACAATCAACGACATCGGCGTGATCCGCCTGAAAACGGCCAAGCCGCTGGTGTTCGACGGCTACATCACGAACCACCTGACCGGTTCGTTCATCCTGATCGAGCAGGGCACGAACGCGACCGTGGCCGCCGGGATGTTCACCGCGCCCACCGAAGCGGTGCGGCTGGAATGCGAAGACTTCGCGATCTGAAGCGAGCGCGGACGGTCTCCGTCCGCCGCACTCCCGCCAATGAAGGCCGCATTGAATTTGCACGCAGCTTTCACTGATTAACGGCTGCGAGCCGGGACGGCTCGCGCTCCAACATTGACGTCGCGGCATTTTACTTGGATGCTTTCGGCAGAGGAATTATGGTCAAAGCTTACTGGCTTTCACTTTCGGCGCGTAAACGAAAATGCCTCATCTGGGCGCTGGCGTTATTGCTGGCTTACACGGTGATCGGGTTCCTCATCCTGCCTCCCATCATCCGCAGCGTCGCGGCCAAACAGATCAGCCAGCAGATCGACCGCGACGTCACGATCCAGAAGGTCAAACTGAATCCGTTCGCCCTGTCCGTCACCGTGGACGGGCTGCTCATCAAGGACAAGGACGGCGAGCCGTTTATTTCCTGGGATGAAGTCTATGTGAACTTCCAGCTCTCGTCGCTGTTCAGCCCGGCGTGGACGTTCAAGGAAATCAGCATGATCCGGCCATTTGCCCGGGCGCAGATGAATGCCGATCGCACGTTCAACTTCTCGGACATCATCGCCAAGTTCTCGACCAACGCTCCCGAGGCCAAACCCAAAGAGCCGTCCAAGCCGCTCTTCCTGCACGTCGGGAAACTGCAGATCATCGGCGCCACGGCGTTTGTTGCCGACCTGTCGTCCCACACGCCATTCAAACGCCGGCTCGGCCCGCTGGATGTGGCGCTGCACGACCTCCGCACCGACCCGAATAAAAAAAATCCGTATGCCTTCTACGGCACCACCGACACCGGCGAACAATATTCCTGGAGCGGGCATTTTTCGTTCGAGCCGCTGAGTTCGGACGGCGAAATCTCCATCAACAAGGTGCCGCTGAACAAATACCGGCCGCTATATCAGGACCTGGTGAGCTTTGAGATCCGCGACGGTTACATCGCCCTGCACGTCAATTACCACTTCGCCATGGGCGGGACCAACGTGGAAGCCTCCGTCACGAACACGTCCTTCGCCCTGCGCGATTTCAAGCTCGCGGAAGCCGGCCACAGCAACAACCTCATCGAACTGCCGCTCTTTGGCGTCAGCGGGGTGAGCTTCAATCTGGCCTCGCGGCAGGCGGAGATCGGCTCACTCTTTGCCAACGGCGGAAATCTCTTCGTCAGCCGGGACAAGGAACGGGCCATCAACGTCGTCGAGATTTCCAAGCCGTCGGACACCAATGCCGTCGTGCCCGGCGGGATCATCTTCCTCCTGCGCTCGGTCACCAACGCCGTCGCGATGTTGCTCCAAAGCTCGAACGCGTGGGCCGGCACCCTTCACGACGTGGACTTCACCAACTGCGCGCTGCACCTCGAGGATTTCGTCAGCTCCCGGCCCGCGAAACTGGACCTGACCGGCATCACGCTTCAGGTGAAAAATATTTCCAATGTTCCCACCACCAACCTGACCGCCGCGCTGGCATTGCGCTGGAACACCAACGGCACGATCAACACCGGGATCGCCGCGTCGTTTTCGCCACCGACGGCCGACATCCAGCTCGCGCTCACGAACCTCGATCTCGGCTCGCTCGACCCGTATCTGGAAACCAAGGTCAACCTGCTCGTCCTCGGCAGCAAACTCGGGCTGACCGGCGCGGTCCATCTGCGCACGCCGGCCAATGACCTGCCGCAGGTGACCTTCACCGGCGACACGCGACTGGACGGTTTCCACACCGTGGACGGCGCATTCGGTGAAGACCTTTTAAAATGGGATTCGCTCCGCATCAGCGGCATTGACGCGAACCTGAATCCGCAAATCATTTCAATCAGGGAAATCGCGTTGGACAACGCTTATGCCCGCATCGTCGTCGAAACGAACAAAACCACCAACCTGGGCGCCGCACTCCAACCCGCTGGCACCAGTGCGCCGGTGCAAACCAACGCGCCCGTCGCCGCCGAAAAACCAGCCACGCCGGCGACCAACGAAGTCGCATCGGCACCGGCCCCGAAAATTTCCATCGGCAGCATCGTGCTCTCCAACGCGGCCTTCCAGTTCACCGACCATTCGATCACCCCGGACGTGAATCTGGCGGTCGAACAGTTCAGCGGAACCATTGCCGGCATCTCCTCCGAACAATTGCAGCACGCCGACATCCAGCTGCACGCGCTGGTGGACAATGTCGGCCCGGTGGACATCACCGGCCACCTCAATCCGTTCAGCGGCACGCAGACGAACGACCTTCAAATTTCCGTGAAGGACGTGGATCTGACGCCGACGAGCCCGTATGCCGGCAAGTTTGCGGGCTACCGAATCGCGCGGGGAAAATTGAATCTCGATCTCGCGTATGAGCTGGTCGGCAAAAAGCTTTCTTCCAAGAACATCATCATGCTGGATCAATTCACGTTCGGCGAAACCGTGAACAGCCCGGATGCCACGCATCTGCCCGTGCGGCTCGCCGTCGCCATCATGAAAGACCGCGAGGGCAAAATCGTTCTGGATGTGCCGGTGGAAGGCAGCTTTGACGATCCGCAATTCCGCGTCCGCAAAGTCGTGATGCGGGCCATCGTCAACATTCTCGAGAAAGCCGCCACCTCGCCGTTCTCGTTGCTGGGCGCGATGTTCGGCGGCGGCGGCGAGGAATTGAGCTATCAGGATTTCGCACCGGGCAGCGCAGAGTTGTCGCCTGACAGTCAGAAGAAGCTGGATACGCTCGTGAAGGCGCTGTTCGAGCGCCCTGCCCTGCAACTGGAGATCGCCGGCAGCGTGGATGCTCCCACCGACCGCGACGCCCTGCAACGTGCCGCCTTGGACAAACAGCTCCGCACTCTGCAATGGCAAGCGCTCGGCAAATCGGAACGCGCCGGCACCACGCCCGACCAGCTCGAGCTCACGCCGGGCCAGCGGACGTATCTGGTGCAGAAACTTTACAGCGAGGCGCAGGACGCCGGCAAAATCCCCCCCGCGTTCATCGCCACCAACAGCCACCTGGCTGCGGCTGCGGCCCAGATCGCCGGCCGCCGGCCCGCGCTCCAAAAGGGCGCCACCTTGCTCATGCGATCCGCGCCGGCCATCGCCACGAATGCGCCCAGTGTTGAAGCGAGCGCCATGCAATCCAAACTCCCGCCGCCCGCTGACCCGATGGAAATGCTGCTGGGCGCCACGATGCCCGTTTCCGACAGCGACCTGGAAGCTCTGGCCACCGGGCGCGCCAAGGCCGTGCGCGCCTACATTCTGCAGACCGGCCAGGTGGAGGATGCCCGCCTGTTCCTCACGCAAACCCGGACCGGCGGCGTGCGCTCCGACGGCAGCCGCGTCTATCTGCAATTCCAATGAGCCACCGCGACGGCGCGCGGCATTTATGCCGCTTCAGCGTGAACCGATCAAGCAGGGTGGAGGTTTTACGGGTTTCGTGAATCAGAGCGTTGAAGCGGGCTTCAGCCCGCGCGCCGTCACCCAATGGCACGCGCCTCAATAAATTCTTCCGCGCTCATTTGAAACGTGCGTTGGGAAGTGATTTCCGCTAATCACTATGTTGTGAATGACCACCGCAAATTCGTCAACATCGCGCTCATCGGCTTCATGGGCACGGGCAAGACGTCCGTCGGCCGGCTGGTCGCCGATATGTTGCGCTTCGACTTCATTGACACGGACGAGCTGATCCAGACCGGCACGGGCCGCAGCATCACGGATATTTTCAACAAGGACGGCGAAGCGACCTTTCGGACCCTTGAGTCGCAGACCGTCGGTGAACTGGCCGGCCGCGCCAACACGGTCATCTCCACCGGCGGCGGTCTGCCGGTGAATCCCAAAAATCTCGCCAGCCTCAAGGCGCATGCGCTGGTCGTCTGTCTCTGGTCCTCACCGGAAAAAATCTGGGAACGGGTGCGTCATCAAGGCCACCGCCCGCTGCTGCACGACAAGGATCCGCAGGCGAAGATCCGCGAACTGCTCGCCGCGCGCGAACCGTTTTACAAACAGGCCGACGTGCTGTTGAACACCGAGTTGCGTTCCGTCCGCGAAGTCGCGCAGCAGGTCATCCATCAATTCCGCCTGGAATCTTCAGGTCGCCGATGAAGGCGGGCATCCGACAACGGGCGTTGGAACTGGGCTTCGACGACTGCCGCTTCACCACCGCCGCCCCTCCGGCGACCGCGGCGCAGTATCAAGACTGGCTCGCCGGAAAACATCACGGCGAAATGGCGTGGCTGGAACGCAACGCCGAGAAACGCGTGGACCCGCAGAAAGTGTTGCCCGGCGCAAAGAGCGTGATTGTGCTGGCGGCGAGTTATGAGGCAGGTGACAAGTGGCAAGTGACAAGCGACGAGAAGCCACCGGGGTCCGAGTCCCAACTCTCAACTCTCAACCCCGTAAAGGGCGTGGCCCCAACGGGGCTTTACGCTCCTCAACTCTCAACTGGCCTCATCGCCCGTTACGCCCGCTTTGCCGATTACCACGATGTTCTCGGCGAACGGCTGAAATCACTGAGCCAATTCGTCAACCAGCTCGGAGACGCACCAACAAAGTCATTGTGGTATGTGGACACCGGGCCGTTGCTGGAACGGGATCTGGCACAGCGCGCCGGATTGGGCTTCGTCGGCAAGCACACCAATCTCATCAGCCGCCGTTTGGGTAACTGGATTTTTTTGAGTGAGATTATCACGACGCTGGAACTGGAACCGGACGCGCCGGAGAAAAATCATTGCGGCAACTGCACGCGCTGCATCACCGCCTGCCCCACCAACGCTATCCCCGCCCCGTTTCAATTAGATGCGCGCCGCTGCATTTCCTACCTGACGATTGAATTGAAAGGTGCGATCCCCGTTGAACTGCGCCCCGCCATCGGCAACCGCATCTACGGCTGCGACGATTGTCTGGCGGCGTGTCCGTGGAACCGGTTCGCCCGCGAAGGCCGAATGATGAAAGCCCACGTCCGGGAAGATTTGCAGACACCGGATCTGCTTGAATTATTGCAACTCGACAACGCCGGTTTCAAATCCCGTTTCGCGGGTTCACCGATTTTGCGGACGAAACGGCGCGGCCTGCTGCGGAATGTTTGCGTGGCGCTGGGAAACACCGGCGACGCCTCCGCCCTGCCCGCCCTGGAGAAAGCCGCGCACGATACCGAACCCTTGATCGCCGAACACGCGAAGTGGGCGATTTCGGAAATTCAAACGCGCCAAAGCAACGAGCATGTAATCACGGATGGACGCGGATAAACACAGATGCGGTGGGGCGAGATTCCCGGCGAGACGCCTTCAAGATTGCCTTGCTTAAAAACCTTTGGTGCTTACGATTCCGGCCAATTCGCATGGCCAAAGGAAATATCCAAAAACAATCCAATGGCTGCGCCCTCGATTTTGAAGCCCAACTTCGGGCGGCCACCGAGCAGGCAGTGCCTGCACCACATTCCAAAATCGCGAAATACAAGGGTGCCCGTCCGGAAGGACTGTTCGGCTTCTCCGATCCTAGAAGCGAATGGTTCAACCTCCAGCGCGCCACCCGCCTACTCCGGTCCATCCGCCAAAAGGCCTTCGTGGGAGAACTATTATGAGCGAAGTCACTCAAAAAACCGAAGTTGGCAAAATCGATGGCACGCCTGAAAAGCGGATGTTCTGGTCGATAATGAGTGATTACGACCTCACTACAGGTATCTGTGAACTCGTTGACAACGCGATTGATATCTGGATGAGACAAAAGCCAAGGGGTTCATTACTCCTCCAACTATGGCTCGATCCCGATCGCCAGTTTATCATCGTCAAAGACAATGCCGGCGGTGTTTCACAGGCTGATCTAAGGCTCTTGGTTACGCCGGGCGCAAGCACGAATGATCCAAATTTCGAATCAATTGGTTATTTTGGAGTTGGAAGCAAGAGAGCGGTAGTCGCGCTAGCAGAACAGGTGGTTATTAAGACACGGGAAAAGGACGGAAAGAGCTATCAGCTCGATATTTCGAAGGATTGGCTTGAGATGCCGACATGGGAAATGCCCGCTTATGAAATTCCATCAATCGATCCGGGTATCACAATCATCGAACTTTCACAGCTTAAGCATACGGTTTCTCAATCCGACATTGATCATCTACTCATTCATCTTGGACAGACCTACGAGTGGTTTTTACAGATTGATGGATGCCGAATTGAAGTCAATGAGGTAACCATCCAGCCTTTGAGTTTTGAAAAATGGGCCTTTCCCCCGGAACACCGCCCGCGACAAGCGCCTTTTGATGTGGGTCTGTCCGGACACGGAAAACTAGGTGTTGAAATCACCGCAGGCCTTATTTTGGATCGCGATCCAGAGGCTGATAATTATGGGGTTTATTTTTATTGCAACAATCGGCTCATCGTAAAAGAACTAAAGGTTCGCGATGTGGGTTACTTCGTGACAACCGAGGCCGGTGTTCCACATCCTGACGCATCGCTTTGCCGCGTCATTGTTCGATTTAACGGCAAGGCTAAGCTGATGCCTTGGACCAGCAGCAAAACAGGGATCAATTTCAGCCACCCAGCGTTTCAGCAGATCAGACCAACACTTATCCAATTGGTAAGCCATTTCACGGCTTTGTCTCGTAGAACCAAGGATGATTGGCAAGGCAAAGTGCTTAGTCATGCCGATGGCGAAATTGAAAGAATGAGTCCGTCGGACATGGCGCAAGGTAAGAAGTTAATTCTCCCGCCACTTCCTCGGGTCAATAAGCCCCACGTCGAACAGCTAAAGGCGAAAAACAAAAACCAAATTAAAGATCAGCCTTGGACGCTAGGACTTGTAGAAGCAATCGCAGCAGTTGATCTCGTTTCAAAACAGAAACAATTGAGCACACGGAGTCGAATTGCTCTGATCCTGTTAGACAGCAACTTTGAAATCGCCTTAAAGGAATTCGTTGTCCACCGCGACGACCTGTTTCCAAATGTGAATCTCAAAGCACTCTTTGAGAAGCGGCATTTCGTAATTGATGCAGTGTCAAAGAAAGTGTCTATCCCACCAAAACTGCTTGAGAAAGCAAAGCATTACTATGGTCTCAGGAACAAGCTTGTTCACGAACGAGCATCTGCCGAGGTAACTCCGGATGACATTGAAAACTATAGCGAGACAGTTCAACAAATTCTTAAAATTTTATTCGACCTAGATTTCTAATTTTCAAACGCAAGGAACTCATCCAATGAAAAGCGCAAACGACATCCTAAAGCGGAACGGCTGCGTTTTTTTCCCTGTGAAGTTGACAACATGAATATCCGATGAGCAACCCCGCACCCCAATTCGTCCAAAAACTTTGGAACTACTGCAACATCCTTCCGCCTTCGCCTCTGGCTACGGCGGGACAAGTCTGCTTGATTCAATCTCATGAGTAATCCAACTCAACTGGTTCAAAAGCTCTGGAACTATTGTTCGATCTTGCGGGATGACGGTCTCTTGTATGGCGATTACGTTGAGCAGTTGACGTTTCTGTTGTTCCTGAAAATGGCGGATGAGCAGTGTGAATCTTTTTCCAGACAATGAGATATATCCAATTCGACTCGAAGACATCGACAGTCTGTGTGACCGATGCAGAAATGCCGGAAGCGTTGAACATCGCTGTCGCCGAACCGGACATCATCAAAGACAACCCGTATCGTTCCCGCATTCCGGTTTCATCAGCCATTTACAAAGATGTCATTTATGCCGCTCAAGAAGCTGAAGATCGGGGCAAAGGAATCAAAAACGTGGAATATTTGCTCGCACCGCCCGACCCCTGGCTGGTCGCACTGGGCTTGGTGATGTGGGAAGGGATTGTCCAAGGTTTTGCTTGGGATGCGGTCAAAGGCTCCGTGCTCGCCGCTCTTGGAAAACTCCGGCAGGAAGGTGTGGCCCCCGTATCCGACAAACACAAAGTTACACGCAAAGACGCATTGGAACTTGGATTTTGTTGGGTCAAATATGCTGATGATAAAAAGTTGGAAGAGGTTTTTATCGGTTTGCGCAAATCCCATGAAAATGAAACCAAGCCGGTCGAAATAAAGATAAATACGCGTCGCCTGAAGAAATAGTTCACTGAACCGCGCAGATGTCATCGAACAGGTGTTCAAGCAGATGGTGAGCGCGTTTGTGCAGGATTATCACGCGGGGGGACCCAACCCAGTGATGTCCCACGTGGTGTTCCGAGTGGACAGATGAGGATGAGGCAGACAATATGCTCCCATCGATAAAGATTTGCGGCGGCAATTTTCCCAAGGCGCTTTATGCGTTCACAGCAATTCTGGTCACAATGACTGCGGAGTTGGCACTCGCCAACGAGATTGTTTTATCGCCGGTGGCTGAGGCCAATTTGCGACACGATAGTTTTGGACAAAATTTCATCAATCTTTACGGTAATTACGAGTTAGCCGCGAATCTCAACCAGATCAACGACGACCGGGCCGTTTTGGAATTCGCCATGGCTGGCCTTCCATTGAACAGTGTGATCACTTCGGCAAAACTTTCCGTTTATGTCTATGCCGGGGGCGGCACGACGGGATCCTTCGGCCAATTCACCTGGTATGGCTACGCCGGTGATGGCGCGGCATCCATGGACGATTATTATAAAACACAGCAGGCGATCGTCACGTTCACCGAAGGCGTTCCACCCACCTACGGTTTGACGACGTTCAATGTGACCTCGGTGGTGCAAAGTCTGCTGGCGGGTGGAAGTGCGTATGATGGATTCCTGCTGACGGCGCTGTCGCAAAATGTGCTGGTGGGTTTCGCGGGGCCGGGGTCGAGCATGATCCAGCCAAAGCTTGATGTGACTTATGTTACCGTGCCGGACGGCGGCGATACGGCGGGGCTGTTCGGCGCGGGAGTGGCGATGCTGTTCTACCTCGCACGCAACACTTCTCCGACCCGGTCAGGAACTCGGTGCTGACGGATCTGGACGCGCTGAAGCGCCTGCATCCTGCCTTGGTCATAGTGTTCACCGCCCTGCCCGCCCTGGAAAAAGCCGCGCACGATACGGAACCCTTGATCGCCGAACACGCGCGCTGGGCGATTTCAGAAATTCAAACGCGCCAAAGCAACGAGACTGTAACTACAGATGAACACAGGTGCGGTGGGGCGAGACTCCCGCGAGACGCCTTCAAGATTGCCTTGCTTAAAAGCCTTTGGGGCTTACGATTCCGACCAATCTGCATGGCCAAGGAAACACCAAAACCGCCAACGGCTCCGCCCTCGGCTTCGACCCCCAGTTCTGGGCCGCCGCCGAGCAGGCAGCGCCTGCAGCCCGCTGCAAAAAGACGGAATACCGTGGTGCCCGTCGGGAAGGACTGTTCGGCTTCTCCGATCCTAAAAGCGAATGATTCAACCCCCAGAGCGCTAGCCGCCTCCGCCAGTCCATCCTCCAAAAAGCATTCACCGGAGAGCTTCTCGATACCGAAACGCCCGCCAAACGCAAATGAAGAAATACACTCAAAGTCCGCAGCACTTACGATACATCCGCCGGAGGGCGAGGCGGTCTCTCGCAGAGCGACTTCGCTTCAAACGCTACTTGCTGCAAAAGCACCGTGAGGAAGGCGGGATGCCGCAAAAAGAGCTAGCTCTTCGTCATCATTTGCAACATCCACCCGCTCCGATCACAAAAGTAAAAGCTCCCGAAATTTTAAGTTTTGTTCGCAACCCCGAGGAAGTGTGTGCGTTTATTGCGCTGTTGAAAGATTGCTTTAACAAGCATAAACCGGTTTGGGTCATGCTCAAGAACGTGAAGGAAATTGATTATGATGGCATCACCGTTCTTCTCTCTGTCATGGTTCGATTCAAGTCGAAGCGCATTGAGTTCAATGGAGATTTTCCGATCGACAAGGCAGTTCGAAAAACCCTAGAAGATTCCAAATTTTTTGACCATCTTAAGGGCACGTTTCGTGACGAAAACGCCTATACCTTGACCGATAAGAATTCAATCCTCACTCATGCAATGCGGACTGTAGATTCTGAGCTTGGGGAAAAGTTGATCGAATCGGCTTCACAAACGGTATGGGGAGAAAAACGTCGTTGTCCTGGAGTTCAGCGAACGTTCATTGAATTGATGCAGAATACGAACAACCATGCGTCGCTCGAAAAAGAAGGCGATAAGCACTGGTGGCTTTGCGTGAAACATATCAAGGAAGAGAATCGCGTGGCTTTTTCTTTTGTAGATTACGGAGTTGGGGTTTTTTACAACCTTAAGAATAAACGGCAAGACAACAAGTTCTTCGGGGTTTTGGAACGCCTTTACGAAAGATTTCGTTATGGTAATAATGCCGATGTGCTGAAGTTGATATTCCTCGGAGAACTCCATAAAACAGCGAGTGGAAAATCTTTTCGTGGAAAAGGTCTTCCGGGAGTTTATGAGGCGCTCAAACACAATAAACTATCGAATTTTGCCATGATCACAAACAACGTCTATTTCCATTCAAACGGGGACGATTACCGAGTCCTTCAAAACGAATTCCAAGGAACATTTGTTTACTGGGAACTCACACTCGACAACACATCTCTAAAATATGAAAATTAAAATTGCTTCCGAGTTTTCAACTGCGCCCGGCCCACGAAAAGTTTCGGAAGGTAAATTCTCTGGTGAACTTTTCCGCAGAGAGATTCTGCTACCCAGAGTGCTTGAAGCGCGCGATAAGAAATGCAAGTTGACCATCGATCTTGATGGGACTTCAGGTTTCGGTACGTCGTTCTTAGAAGAATCTTTCGGAGGCCTGATTCGAGAAAACGATCTGAGTCTGGCAACGTTAGATTCTATGTTCAACTTCGTCTCAAATGAAGAGCCCGACTTGCTAACTGAAATTCGCGAATACATGGAAGAAGCAGAGAAGGCAAAAGGAGGGAAAGTGTGACCTCAAAACTTTCACGAATTCTGCTGCTGACTACTGGGACTATCATTGGTTTCATTTCGTGCGCACTGTTATATTATTACGATGTATTGATATTTGAACCATCGCTGACTGTCGGAAACATGCTGCAAGCATCCGCGACAGTGTTTGTGGGCCTCTTAGTAGCTGCGTATTTTCAGCGGCATACTAACGTGGATCGAAAGGAGAAGGACATTTTGTTGCGACACCTTGATTTGCTCTTTGATGTGGTAACTGAGTTTGAAAAATTTAAAGACGGTGGGGTGCTTACTGAGATCACAGCATCGCTTAAGAAGCTGTCTATGAAATCCAAATCGGTAAACGAGATTCTTCACCACCTAAAATATCCGTCAGACATCGTCATACAGACTCGTTTCGATGACCAAATTAAGAAGCTGCGGAAATTGGCGACGGAAACCCCAATCAAACAGATCGAAGACCATGCAAACAAAGTTCGGTGCAATTCCCTGGTTCGGGAAGGCATAATCCAATTGGCCGAGGAGAAAAAGGCTCTCCTGGATGCAGAAATTCAAAAAATGAAAATGCGCATTCTCAAAGCCCAAGTTTGCGTCAATAAGGCATAGGAATGAGTAATCCCACCAACCTCGTCCAAAAACTATGGAATTATTGCAACATCCTTCCGCCTTCGCCTATGGCTTGGGCGCGACAAGTCCGCTTGATTCAATCTCATGAGTAATCCAACTCAACTGGTTTGATCGGAGCGCGAGTTGTCCCAACTCGTAGCGGCAGTGACGGACATGAGGATGGACTTTGTTCAGAGGCTCCTCCGGTTATTCACGCGCTGCGGATTGGGGGACAATCCGCGCTCCGAATTTCAAATCAGGACACGACCGCGACGCCTCGTCGCTTGCGCAATGGATGAAAATTGTTAAAAGATACACGTTCCCGGCGACGAGGGCGTCGCCGCCACGCGTTTTGCAGAGGTCTCCGGAATGGTTGTGCATGGTCATCAGTCCCGGAGGGACGACCGAAGATCCTTTTCGCCCGTCCAATCGTCTGCCGTCCCTCCGGGACTTGGCATAATTGCCATTGAACCCGGCATTAAAATGCCGGGCTATTATCAGGTGCCTCTCCGAGGCAGCGCATATATCCGCGTCCTCGTCCGCCGCATCCTCCGCAAATACGGCCAGGCCACGCAGACGGTTTTGGAGCAGGCGAAATTGTTGTGTGCGGAATGTGCGGTGCAATAAACGGCACGTCGCACCTTATTCCGGCAGGGCCATCAGCGTGTCGTGCGTCATCACCTGCAGGCGCAGCTTGGAGATACTTACCACCGGCCGGCAGTTTTCTAAACTTCTTCGGGGATGCTCTGCACGGTGAGTTTTCATGATAAATAATTCCATTTTTTGCTTCCAATTTCTAATAAACTGAAGAAGCTGGATTTACTGGAGCATAAACAGGGCTGTCCCATGCCAAAAGAGGTTTGATGCACTCCTCTTCCGCATTCAGTCCAACACCAATGTTAAACTGCCATGAAAAAGACCTGCCTC
>DATLVR010000120.1:0-12571 GCA_035577265.1 Verrucomicrobiia bacterium
GAGCAGATGCAAAAACGCCTGGGAATTGAGTAAGGCCAAATATGAGTTTTAAAGTCATCGGCATTGGCGAGGTGCTCTGGGATTTGCTGCCTGGTGGAAAGCAAATCGGTGGGGCCTTGGCAAATTATACTTATCATGCCCAGACGCTTGGCGCCGAAGCCTGCCTGGTCTCAAGCGTGGGAAATGATCCGCTTGGCTGCGAGATTCTGGAGCGTCTTTCGGAGATGCAAGTTTCGGTGGAGGGAGTTGTCATTAATA
This sequence comes from Verrucomicrobiia bacterium, assembly GCA_035577265.1. GTDB lineage: Bacteria > Verrucomicrobiota > Verrucomicrobiia > Limisphaerales > UBA11358 > UBA11358. Next base: position 259 of record DATLVR010000120.1, read on the forward strand.
CGCTGGCACCTACGGGAACCGTTGCGGTCATGATTTCGCCGGATGGCCAGCCCAAATTTACCATTCGCGAAAATGTGGCATGGGATCAGATCAAGGCCACTGATTTTACCCGGAGCGTGGTGGCGCAAGCCGACGCTGTTTGCTTTGGCTCGCTGGCGCAACGCAATGAAGTTTCCCGGGCTGCCATCCGTTCCCTGGTGGCTTCAACGCGCCCCGAAGCGCTCCGCATCTTTGATGTCAACCTCCGGCAGAATTATTTTTCAAAGGAAATCATCGAGTCTTCGCTCCGGTTGGCCAACATTCTGAAAATCAATGACGAGGAACTGCCGGTGCTTGCGGGTTTTTTCAGCTTGTATGGCGAGCCGGCGGATCAAGTCGCCGAATTGGCGCGTCGCTTTGAATTGCAACTGGTGGCATTGACCCGCGGCGCAAGGGGCAGTTTATTATACTCAAGGGCGCGTTACTCCGAAGCGAAGAGTTTGCCTGTAAGCGTTGTGGATACCGTCGGGGCAGGCGATTCATTCACCGCCGTTTTGACCATGGGCCTTTTGGCCGGCTGGGATCTTGACCGGATCAATCGGTGCGCCAATGAGGTCGCGGCCTATGTGGTTTCGCAATCTGGCGCCACGCCTCGATTGCCAGACCATTTAAGGTTGTTGGAGGTTTTTTCGTTGAATGGCATGCGGTAACGATGTCATCATCCAAAGTTGCAACCCCAAGCTTTTTATGCCTCAAGAATCGAAACACCACCTGATATATCAGGCGCTGGCTTCTGATATCGGTGCCGGTAAATATCGCGACAGTGGTAAGCTTCCCAGTGAAGCGCAATTAATCTCGCGTTTTAAGGTGTCACGCCCGACTGTGATTCGTGCCTTGCGCGATCTGCAGGCCGATGGTTTGGTTACACGGCGCGTTGGTGCCGGCACATTTTTGAACAACGTGCCATCCAAGACGTTGCCATCCCAGGCCCTGCCAAATCAGGTGCTTGAACTTGGACTGCTCATCCCCGGGGTGCGCCGGGCCGGAGAAATTTTTGAGGTCATTGCCGGGGAATTGGCCCGACTCGCCCGCTCGGCCGGCTACATGTTTTGGTGGACGGGAGGGACATCCGAAGATTTGGATCCGGTCGCAACCCTTCTTAATGCAGAAAAAATATGCGATCAATTTATTCAACGCAAAGTGGCCGGGGTATTCTTTGGTTCCTTTGAACACATGCCCCAGTGTGAATCAACGAACATCCGGCTGGTCAATCGCCTGCGCGAGGCTGGTATTACCGTGGTTTTATTGGATCGGGACATGAGTCCATTCCCGCTGCGCACGGATCTCGACCTTGTCGGCATTGATAATTTTCAAGGTGGTTACATCCTGGCCAAGCACCTCATAAAACTCGGCTGCCGGCGGCTTGGTTTTGTGGCCGTTCCATTTTCAGCTCCAACCGTAAAATCCCGCCTGGCGGGGGCACGCGAGGCAGTTCTGGAAGCCGGCATGGATATACCTCGCGACTTTTTTCAGGTTGGAAATCCTGAAGATCCAAAATTTGCCAGGTTGGTTTCAGCCGGGCGCATCAAGGATGCCATTATTTGCGGAAACGACTATACCGCCGCCGTGTTGATACGCACCTTGCACAATATCGGGGTCAACGTTCCGCGAGGGCTTCGCATCGTTGGCTTTGATGATGTGCATTACGCCACGTTGGTCTCCCCTCCACTGACGACCGTGCATCAACCCTGTCGTGAAATTGCCACCATGGCTTTCAAGTCCATGTTAAGCCGCGTTGCTGATCCTACCATTACACCGAGAACCATCTTGCTGACGCCCAATCTTGTTGTGCGTGAGTCCTGCGGCGCTTACCTGACCCATCCCGAAGCGGAAACGGCCAAAAAAAGACTGGCCATCAAGAAGCAAACCGCAAAAAGGTGAACCGGACAGATTGTCGGTGGTGCGGGCACAAGCGCCCGGCGATTCACTTCAATGTTCTCTTTAAAAACTTCAAGCCATTGACCGCGATTTCATCCTGGGTTTTTTCCATGCGCCGCCAGATGGCAGCGCTGCGCGCGATGCTCGGAACATCAAGGGTTACGGATTCGATGGACACGTCGCCTTGATACCCAATCGCCTTGAGTGCTACCGCAATCTGTTTCCAATCTATGTGATCATTGCCGGGGGTTCCACGATCTGCGCCACAGGCATGGATGTGACCTAGATGCTTGCCGGCTCTCCGGATGGCCTCGTCTTGATATTTCTCCTCAATGTTCGCATGGAAGGTGTCCAGATGCAGCTTGAGGGCGGAGGAGTTCACATCACGAATCATCATGAGTCCCTGATCGAAAGTGTTGATGAAGTCAGTCTCAAACCGGTTGAGCGGTTCAAGGCATACCGTCTTGCCAAGTGACTCGGCGTATTGGGTGACGATTTTAAGGTTTTTAACAACTGCACTCCACTGGCGCTTGTATTCAGCCGGGGCAACGGCGTCTGCCCGGCCCACATAGGAATAGACCGGTCCACCAAGCACCGGACAACCAAGGATTCGCATTTGGTCCAAAAGTGAGCACAGGTAATCAACCCCGTGGCTTTGGCTTTTGTGGGAGCCGCGCAGGTCGCGATCTTTATTCATCGCGGCGCAAACGGAACCGCAGGCCAGTCCCTGTTTGTCCAATTCTGATTTCACAAAGACGGGATCAATGTGCGAGGGGGCTTCGATGAGCAGTTCCACCGCATCGAATCCCCATTTTTTGAAGCGTTTGAACAGTCGGGTATCTTTGTTCGTGAACGGAGAGACGAACAAAACAGTATTGATGCTAAATCTCATGGGGGAAAATATGAATTCTAAGACCGGAGTCGGGCGGGTAAACGGAAACAAGGAGGAAAGTTGGAGCTGATTGCTTGTTTGATTTTTCGTGGGATCTCCACGCAGTCATCACTTTGTTTCCACAGCATGCTCAGAGCGTAGAACCTGAATCTGTTTTCTGTCAAATCATAACACCGTCAAAATGATGTTTAAAATATCCGCGTGTCCAACGCTTGATTGGATGTAGGAACAATGCGTCCGATGCGGCCGCTCGGATGAGTGCATCTGGCATTTGCCCCGATTGGAAATATTTCAACTCAGGATCCGAACAGCATCCGGGTTGAAAAGTGAATTCCAAATTTCCATCATACATGCACCTGTCATAACAAGTTTTTGCAGGTAACAAATCAGAATAATTTTGATTTGTGCAAAAATGCTGACCGGTGATGAGGACAGATGCTAATTTATTATGAATGAAAATCTACTGGGAATGCAAGCGGCGCCGTGCTTATGCTGCCAAATTAACATGAAGAAATTTCCCTTTCTGCCAGCCGTTGCTTTTTGGTTGCTGGCGACGTTGCCCTTGTTCGGGTCCGTTCTGTCGGCTGCCGGGAAGGCAGACGCCAATGAGCCACGCATCGTCAACATCTATAATTTCGTCCGCAATTCCGATTATCGCGTTCCTGATTCGGAAGAGGTTCTTTATGAAACCACCCGGAAGCAAATTGAGTTGATCAAACCGACCGGTCTGCCGGCAACCTGGGCTTTGCAGTATGATGCTTTGATCAATCCGCGTTACCAAAAGCTCTTCAAGGAGCAGTTGGGACCAAAGGATGAGATTGCCGCGTGGTGGGAGATTCCCCGACCGTTAGTTAAAAAGGCCGGCCTGCAATGGCGGGGTCATGATCATGAATGGGATTCGACGGCCAACGTGGGTTTCTCTCCGGGCTATACTCCCGAAGAGCGCCGTAAATTAGTAGATATCTATATGGCCGATTTCAAGGCCATCTTCGGTTGCTATCCGCGCACGGTTGGTTCGTGGTTCATTGATGAAGTGACCTTGGAATACATGGCCGAACGTTATGGCATTGTGGCGTCCTGCAATTGTAAAGACCAAGTGGGCACGGATGGCTACACGCTTTGGGGAGGCTATTGGAACCAGGCTTATTATCCGAGCCGGCTTAATGCCTATATGCCGGCACAGACCAAGGCCGGGCAGATCAATGTGCCGATTTTCAGAATGTTGGGCAGTGATCCGATTTATCAAGGCTATGCCACCGGCATGTGGACACTCGAACCCGTTTACCCACAGGCGGGCGGTTCGACGGACTGGGTGGCGTGGTTCATGAAAGAAATGATCCAGCAACCCTCACTGGGCTTTGCCTACACGCAGGCAGGGCAGGAAAATTCGTTTGGCTGGGAGGCGATGAAAACGGGACTAACGTTGCAGATCGCGCTGCTGGCCCGGCAGGCCAAGGCTGGCGAGATACAGATCATGACGTTGGAGCAGGCGGGTGAATGGTTCCGTCATAAGTATATCGTTACGCCTCCGACCGCAGTGGTTGCCCTTGACGATTGGAAACATGAAAATCGCAAGACAGTGTGGTATGACAGCCGGTTTTATCGTCTCAATATGCTTTGGGAGAACGGTCGCTTTTTTATCCGCGATCTCCACTGCTTCGACCAAAAAGTGGTCTCGCCAACCCACGACTCTGCGTTGACGACGACGTTTCTGGCCTATGAAACCTTGCCTATGATGGATTCGGCGCTTTGGTCAGTGGCAGGAACCAAGCCGGCAGGTATGTGGCCGGTTTTGTTCGCATCCGACGGCACCACTTCACCTATGTCGCCGGAAGGTCCGCCGGTGGTAAAGGAACTGAATCGAACTGACTTGAGCATTACGCAGCCGCTGGCCGGTGGCGGAGTTTTTTCCATGATTTGCTCTGAAGCCAAAATTGTTTGCACCGCTGTGGATGGAGACGGTAAACCCCTCCGCTGGGCTTGGAATCTGGCCGGCGGTGCGCAGCAGCAAGTTGTCGTGCAGGCGGTCGCCTCGAATGGCATTACATACCATTACGCGGGGGTGAACTATGAACCAAAGCTGTCATCCGGAATGGGTTCCTGTCAGCAACTGAGCAATGGTGATATTCGACTTTGCCCAAACAATTCAGGGAAGCTCGAACTGTTCTTAAATGTGACTGAGTAGTCAGGATGATGTTGAAAATCCTCGTTTATTTATCTCAATCCAAAAATGAATCCAAAAATATTCCGAAACCAACTCCGTCGCTGGACTTTGATTTTGGCAGCTGGCACATGGATGGCGGGTATGGCAATTGCTCAAAACTTCAAGCAGGGAACGATTCAACTGGATGCCAAACGAAAGTTGATCACGTTGACGGATGGGCAGGGGCAGTTGGCCTTGAGGTTGAATTGCGATGGTCGTTGTGTGTTGGATAAAGTCATCGTGCGCGGTCGCGAGGTGACGGCGGAATCGGGAGTTGCCAGCGGCATTCGGTTGGATGGCCAGTGGTTAACCACCAAGACCGGCATTGCTTCGCCGAGTGTGGCCATCAAAAAGAATGTCGTCGTCGTGAGCGGGATTATCTTTGGCAAGCCGGGGAGCGAGATTCACGAGACTTGGCGGTTTACAGTTCAGCCAGATCGCATTCTTTGGCAGATCGCGCGGAAGTATTCCACGGTTGCCATGCTGGAAGACGCCGCATTCCCAGAATGGGATTTTAACAACATGTCCACTTGGACTGGGGGAATGCTCGATAACGGCGGCGTGGTCTGGAACAAATATTTGGAAACGCCTAATGCGACTTATGGCGCACACGCCGACACGGTGACTTTCTGGAACCGCAACGAGAACGATTGTTTGCGCATTAGCTCCAATCTTTCCAAGGGGCAATTCGGAACCGTTCGCTTCTCGCATCAGACGAACAGCAATTTCTCCTTTAATTATGTCGTCAGCAGTGAGGAACAGAAACCCAAGCATGGTTTGAATCGCTATCTGTCGGATCGGCAGGATTTGTGGGCTCCTTTCAACGTCGGTGGCGGGGAAGTGACTGTTGAATTTGTCCTGCAGGCATTGGATTATGACAAGGCTTATGACTGGGGCGTATTTCAAGGGTTAAACGGCGGGAGCATTCGTGAATTGTTCAACACGGTGGCGAGGTATGGCGTGATCGATTCGAAGTTGGTGGGAGGCAACGGCTGGCGCTCTGGCTACATCTGCCTGCACGAACAATGGTTTGGGCAAATCGGAGCCGCTTTGGGCGACCCGGAATACATCACCAATTATTCTGAAGCGCTGAATTATTATCGAGACCATGCGATTGGCCCGGACGGACGGCTCAAATCACGCTGGTGTTATAATTCCGGCGATGCGATGCCTGGCACCTATGATACGGCGGGCTTTTATGAGGCGCAGTGGGGCTATCTGCTGGATTCTCAGCCGGATTACGTGATCAATGTGGCCGAGCAGTTTGATCTGACCGGGGATCGCCAATGGCTTGCCGGGCAAAGGACCGCGTGCGAAAGAGTGTTGAATTATCTGATGCGTCGTGAAGTTGGCCATAGCGGCCTCGTAACCATGATGACCGAGTCCGCTAAAGAACAGCGGGGAAGCGATTGGATTGATATTATCTGGGCGTCCTATCAAAACGCACTGGTCAATGCGGAACTTTACTCCGCCTTGGAATTGTGGGCTGGCGCGGAGGATACGCTGGGCGATCCGGTTCAAGCGGCAACCTATCGTGATTTTTCAGCGCGATTGAAAACCAGTTTCAACCAGCCGATTTCTGAAGGCGGTTTCTGGGATCCGACCAATCAGTGGTATGCCTATTGGCGTGACAAGGACGGCTCCATTCACGGCGACAACTTGGTCACCCCGGTGAATTTCGCGGCGATTGCCTATGGCCTTTGCGACGACGCAGCGCGACAGAAGGCTATTCTCGACCGGATTGAAACGGAGATGCAAAAGGAGAATCTTTTCGCCTGGCCATTAAACTTTTTTCCATATCAACGTGAAGAAGGTGCCGGAAGCAATTTCCCGTTCCCGCGATATGAAAATGGTGATTTGTTTCTGTCCTGGGGCGAAGTGGGAGTTCGTGCTTATGCTACTTACAATCCGGGACTGGCACTCAAATATATCAAGAAAACGCTAGCCCGCTATGCTGAGGATGGATTGTCGTTTCAGCGTTACCTGCGGCAGTCGCAACGTGGCGAAGGTGACGACATTCTGGCGGGAAATTGCATGCCGATCGTGGGGCTGTATCGCGACATCTATGGGATTCGCCCCAAGCCCAACCGGCTGTATCTCGAACCGCACCTGACGGGCGAAATCAACGGCACGAAACTGCGATATCTATTACGGGGACAGCCCTATGAAATTGAGTTGAGAACGGAAGGCTGCGCGATTACTGCCGGTGATTGCACGCTCCGCGACTCGCCCCCATTTGGTATCAGTGCCACTGCCAAAGGATTTGAATATTTTCCGGGCGCAAACTCGGATTGGGCCATGGCGATCTCGCGTCCAGCAGCCCAATCGTTGACGCTTCAAATTGACAGTTGGCCCGACGATCCGGGAACCTCGCGCCAGTGGACCGAAACGTCGCCACAAGCCAACGGAACGGCATTGCATGAAGTAACGCATTTGCGTCCCAATACGCTTTACCAACTGAAAACCAACGGTGAAATAGTTGCTTCCTTGCGAGCGGATAAAACCGGAAGCATCCAGTTTACTCACGAACGGGGTTATGCCGTGCCGCAGAAATTTGAGCTGGGTTTGGTAAACCAATAGGTTTTGCGGTTCATGATAACCCATCCGAAAACTGTAGCTAACCAAATGATTGAGTTTTACCCGAGTAATGATTTCACTGGCACCTGCCTTTCTGGTCGCACCATCCTCCTGAAAAACAACAGGGTAAAATTGGTGCCGATGGTGGGACTCGGACAGATTTCCCCATTATCGTAATCCCCAGCTAAACCGTTCGGCAGCGGTAACTTCTCTAAATGCTACAATAGCAAGGACATTGTCACTGCTTGATGATTGAATCAAGCCAGCAATTCTCAGCAGTCGCCTGCAATCTTTAACATTTTCCAACACTTTCGATGCCCATTTTGATGCCCATTGATGACGTTGTGGGTAAGCAGAGCAGGGGGACTCTGACATTGTAAGCAGGGAGCGGAATCAATAATCGAGTGGACAAAATTTTTGGATTATTAAAAGTAACGAGAGTTCGATTGATTTCGTGTGATGTATTTTTACGACATGATTAAGATTGGCAATTTCGGCAAACTCCCCGCATCACATGAAAATTGTAAAAGCTGCGTGTATTTTCACATTTTTGGTTTGGCTTGGTGCTCCCCTAGCTAAACTGTCTGCCGTCGAGGTTTTTCAGGATAAAAACCAACCGCTTGACGCACGTGTTGAGGATTTGCTCTCTCGCCTTACACTGGAAGAAAAGATCAGCCTGATCCACGCGGATTCCAAATTCACCACCGCCGCCATACTACGTCTCGGCATTCCACGCCGCTGGTTGGATGACGGGCCGCATGGTGTGCGCGAGGACATCGGGCCGGATACCTGGGCGTCCGCCGGGCGCACGGATGATTTTGCCACGGCCATGCCCGTCGGCATCTGTCTGGCCGCCACGTGGAATCCGGGACTCGGATATGCGGAGGGCGAAGCCATCGGACAGGAAGCCCGTGCACGCGGCAAGGACATCATGCTCGGGCCGGGCGTGAATATTTTGCGCACGCCGCTCTGTGGAAGAAATTTTGAATACCTCGGCGAAGACCCGCTTCTCTCCGGCATGATGTGCAGCGGCTACATTCGCGGCGAGCAATCGCAGAACATTTCCTCGTGCGTGAAACATTTCGCGCTGAACAATCAGGAAAGTGACCGCGGCACGATCAACGTGGAGGTGGACGAACGTGCATTGCGGGAAATTTATCTGCCCGCGTTCAAATCCGCCGTGCAGGACGGCGGCGTGTGGTCGGTGATGGGCGCCTACAACCAACTGCGCGGCCAGCATTGCTGTCACAACGATTATCTGCTGAACAAAATCCTGAAGGACGAATGGGGCTACAAAGGTCTCGTGATGTCCGACTGGGACGGCACGCACGACACGAAGCAGGCCGCGCTTAACGGCCTCGATCTCGAAATGGGAACGGAGAAAAAATACGATGACTACTTTCTCGCGCAGCCGTATTTGAACCTGCTCAAGTCGGGCGAACTGCCGCTGACCGGGCTGGATGAAAAAGTCCGACGCAACCTGCGGGTGATGATCGCGACGCACGTATTTGACGGTGATCGGAAGAAGGGCTCGCTCAACACCGCCGCGCATCAGGCCGTCGCGCGCCAAGTTGCCGAGGAAGGAATTGTCCTTCTGAAAAACGAAAACCAAATCTTGCCGCTCGATGCGACGAAGCTGAAAGCCATTGCCGTCATTGGCGAAAATGCAACACGCCTGCACGCGCACGGCGGTGACAGTTCGGGCATCAAGGCGTTTTACGAAGTCAATCCGCTCGACGGCATCGTGAAACGCGCAGGCGGCAAGGTGAACGTGATCTACTCCGAAGGCTATCGCAAGGACGGTGGCGCGGATTTGGCGGATCGCGCCGTTGCCGCCGCGAAATCGGCGGACGCGGTGATTTACATCGGCGGACTGAACCACGACAAGGGTTTCGATTGCGAAGGCGCGGATCGCAAGGACATGAAGCTGCCCTACGGTCAGGATGAGTTGATCCAAAAAGTCGTCGCGGCAAATCCGAGAACGGTCGTCGTGCTCGAAGGCACAATGGTGGAGATGGATTCGTGGCTCGACCAAATTCCCGCGCTGTTGCAGGCGTGGTATCCGGGCATGGAAGGCGGCAACGCGCTGGCGAAAGTTTTGTTCGGCGACGTGAATCCATCCGGCAAGCTGCCCGCGACGTTCCCGAAAAAACTGTCCGACTCGCCCGCACACGCGCTGGGAAATTTTCCCGGCACGAACGGCACAGTGACTTACGTGGAAGGACTGCTCGTCGGCTACCGCTGGTTCGACACGAAGAACATCGAGCCGCAATTTCCGTTCGGCTTCGGCTTGAGCTACACGACGTTCAAGTATTCCGGCCTAAAACTGATTCCGGGCACGAACGAAATCGTCACCGCGCAGTTTGAGATCGAGAACACCGGCAAGGTCGCTGGTGCGGAAGTCGCGCAGCTTTACGTCCATCAAAAAAATCCTGCGCTCATGCGCCCGGAGAAGGAATTAAAGGGCTTCAAGAAAGTTTTCCTCAAGCCGGGCGAGAATCAGACGTTTTCCATCCCGCTGAAGAAATCCGCGTTCGAGTATTACGACGACGGCAAGAAATCGTGGGTCGCGCAAAACGACACCTTTGAAATTCTCATCGGCAGTTCGTCGCGGGACATCCGGCTGCGCGACGCGTTCAAGTTAGGAACGCAAAAACCAGGGCACGCCCGGGTTTTCAACCTTTACCCGCCGTATTACGCGTTCAAAAACAACTGGAGTGGCAAGGAGATCGGCTGGCATCCGGGCCCGGAGGATGCGGCCAGCCAGTTTTGATTTTGCGACCAACAGTCTTTCCGGATATCCGGCGAGTGCCCGCGGCTGGCATTACGGCTGGAATCCGACCGATGACAATTTGTTCCCGAAAAAATTGTCGGAGCTCAACAGCCTGCCGTGCGCGTTTTCCTACAACTGCGGCGGCGAGGATATGCGCGGCGATTTTGCCTACGATCTTTTTTTGCGGCATGATGACAAGAAGGCCGCGCCGCAACTGGAAGTGATGGTGTGGGCTGGAAACAATTCCACGCCCATCGGCGAAATGATTTCCACGAACATCATCAAGGTGGAGGACGTTTCGTTTGAACTGTGGGCCGGCACAAACGCTCCGGCGGGCTACTATGTTTACTCGTTCATGCCGCACGAGAGAACCGCCAAGCTGCCGACTGAAGGCAGCCTGAACGTGGACATGATGGATTTCTTCCGGCTGCTGGAAGGGCAGCCATATTTCAGCAAGGACATGTATCTGGACGTGGTGGAGGCCGGCTTTGAAGTCGTGCGTGGCAAAGGTTGGGTGACTTGCGGGTGGTTCAGTTGCGAGGCGGATTGAACAAGTCGCATTCTGTGTGGCAGCCTGGGAATTCGGATTTGAACCCGAGTCGCCAAAAATGATGCATTGAGCTAGACCTGCAACAAACTTCCTTCGATGGTTGCTTCCGTGGCTTGCGGATCAAGTGTCGGCACTCCGTCCACCAGAAACAGGTAGCGATGATACCCATGCGTCAGCCGCACTTCGATGAACCACCACCCGTCCTCCCTCCGCCGCAGGGGGTGCACTTCGGGATTCCACTCGTTGAAATCTCCAATCAAGCTGACCGCTTTGGCGTCACGATTGGCGTAATAGAAATGCGTTGGCTTGGGCCGTGCTTTGGTTGGTTCCGGCTTCTCGTGCGTTTGCGATTTTGCGATTTTGTTTTGTTGCTTCATTGCTGGTTCCGAAGGTCAGATATCAATCGTCTAAATTCCACGTTGTCGGCGAGTTGGCGGGCGGCCAACTGACGCAAACGGTCCACCGTCTTTGAAGGAAGCTGAAGCGACGTGGGCACGGAATTAAAGAAGCGGCGGTCGGATTCGTCGGGCAGTTGATTGAAGTGCAACTCGATGACGTAGGTTTCGATTTCCGCCGACGAGGAATCGTCCGGCCCGGTGCGCTCACGAGAAAGGCGGCCCATGACTTCCTTGAATAATTCAATGGTTTCGAATGAATAATGGCTCACCGTCACCTGGCCAACGGAGCCGAGCAGCGCGCCAAAGCCAAGCGGGTATTCTTTGGAGTCCCAGCCGTAGTCAAAATCTCTATCCGCATCAACGATGATCAGGGCCACGCGGCGGGGAAGTTTCCAGGGCACGCTCGGAACCTGGGCGGACTGCTCGCGGGCGATGATCCGGTCAATGGCGCCCCGCAATCCGAGATAATCGGAAAATCCGCCGTCAACCAAATGGATGAAGCGCCGATGCCCGTCCGCATAGGCGTGCGCCTGTGAAGCAACGTATTTCATCCGAGTTGAGGACGCCGGGTCGTTTAGTATGGACTGGATCCATTCCGGCTCGGCCTGCGCTTGCTCCGCCGAATAATTTTTCAGAGTCACCGGGGTCAGGTAAGGAGGGAGCGCCGAGGAGGAGGCCACGGCGTGGGAAACCGGGAATTGCGACAAGTCCGACCGGATCAGGTCAAATTCATCCTGGGTGAATTCGAACCGCGCGCCGGAAGCGACATCTGTGGCGTTGACGCAGAGAAATGGACGTCCGTGTTGCGCCATTATATCGGCATACGTCGCGCCTTTGAAGAGCAGGTGGTCATAATAATCCGCCGCCAAATCGCTCCGGCTGAATGACGGTGAGGCCAGCCTAACCAGATTCCAAGGAGCGAGAGCCCGAAGAAGCAAACCGGTCTGCACATCTTTTTTGAGAAACTGCGGTTCAAAGTCCGAGAAGATGCGGTCGCCCCAGA
>DATLVR010000121.1:0-95484 GCA_035577265.1 Verrucomicrobiia bacterium
CGCCCACAAGCATAACTGCTCCGTGGAATCCGAACTCGGTCACCTCGTCGGCGCGCAATTCGACGAAGGCGAAGAAGGCGGCGCGCACTCCACCAGTGGCCACTACACCAACCCGGAGGAAGCGGTCAAATTCGTCAAGGAAACCGGCTGCGACTCCCTCGCCGTCGCCATCGGCAACAGCCACGGCGCATTCAAGTTCAAGGGCGAACAGCACCTCGATCTCGAACGCCTCAAGGCCATCAAGAAAGCGTTGCTCGACGCCGGCATGGGTGATTATCCGCTCGTGTTGCACGGCGCTTCCAGCGTGCCGAAGGATCTCGCCGACGAGATCAACAAATACGGCGGCAAGATGGGCACGGACACCGCCGGGGTGCCGGAAGCCGACATCGAAATCGCCCGCCGCGTGGGTTGCACCAAGGTGAACATCGACACCGACCTGCGCATGGCGATGACCGCGGCCATCCGCAAGGTATTCGCGGAAAGCCCCAAGGAATTTGATCCGCGCAAATACATGGGCCCGGCACGTGCCAAGGTGAAGGAACTTGTTCGTCACAAAGTCCGCGATGTGCTCTGCTGCGCCGGTCACGCGTTCGACTAAAATCCGTTCTCATCCAAGCCCCAGGCCATCCGGCTTGGGGCTTTTTTATTGCCGGCCCCGGCAGTGAACTTTTGTCACACTCGTGGCACACGAACCTGTGCCATAAAATTCCAGTCTCGCTCCCAGGTTGCCGCGTAACATTTTCAAAAACCATTGCTTTTACTGCCATTTTCTTCCGTCCGCACTGTTGGCATCCCCAAAGCTGAACAGTGTGTGGTTGGAACAAATAACATTTAACCAAAGGAAAATTATGAGACTCGTGAAATATGAACGACCTGGATTGGCCTGGCCGGCGTTCGGCCGGCTGGCAAACTTGCAGGACGAGCTGGACCGCCTGTTTGAATCACCCATGACGGGCTGGGCACCGGCACTGGACGTGCAAGAAGACGCCGACAACTTCAGCATCCGCGTGGAACTGCCCGGATTGAAGCGCGAAGACATCGCCGTCTCGCTGCAAGATGGCGCACTCGTCATCTCCGGTGAACGCAAGAGCGAGAAAGTGGAGGAAGGCGTCGAGGTGCACCGCCAGGAACGCTACTATGGAAAATTCCAGCGCGCCCTGACGCTGCCCGCGCCGGTCGCCGCCGACAAGGTAAAGGCCCAATATAAAGACGGCATCCTGACTGTGACGCTTCCCAAAACCGAGGAAGCCAAGCCGAAGCAGATTGATGTTGCGGTGAACTGATCGGGTAGAAACACAAACTCCCGCGAATCCTTTCGTTCGCGGGAGTTTTTTTATTTGAAATCGGCAACCGCAAAGCCGAAATCAAAAATAAAAGCCCTGTTGCAACGCTGGAACTTGCAAGCGCTTCATCAAGCTGGAAACGGACCGGCAGTGGTTTTGATGCCTGTGGATTGTTGGTGTTCTTTCGCCGCCACCAGCCAGGGACTGGCCGGGGTGCATTCGGGTTGATGTTCCAGATCCAGGCCGCTGTGCCCGGGAACCGTGTATTTGGCGAAAAACTGATCCAGCTCCGCCGAGAGTTTCTCCACGACGCTTTTGAGCGTCGGGTCATACCGGCGGTTGGTGGTTTCGCGTGCATCCTCCTGTAAATCGTAAAGCTCGTCAGGAAACCTCACGCCCGCGTAAGGATAGCGCCGGATCAGTTTGTATCGAACTGTGTGCGCCATGCGGGCGTTGCCATATTCGCTGAACAGGGTTTGCCGCCATGCTGGAACCGGCCGGCCCCGCAGTTGGGACAGATAGGAAACGCCCGGAGAATTTATCCTGGCCGCTGTAACGGCATCAGGTGCTGCTCCGGCGATTTCCAACAGCGTTGCCCACAGATCGGGGTGGCTGATCAGATCGTCGCACGTGACGTTCTGGCGAATGCCGCCCGCAGGCCAGCTGATGATGCAAGGAACGCGGATGGATTCTTCGAGAAAATTTTGCGGGATGGTGCCGTTGCCTTTTTCCCACATCCCATGCTGGCCGGCGTTGAGGCCATGATCCGCGGTGTAAACAATCAGCGTGTTGTCCAACTGGCCGGTCGCTTCAAGCTCAGCCAGCACCCGGCCCACTTTGCGGTCCACGTTGGAGACCGCGCCGTAATATTCCATGCGCTTGTGACGTTCATTTTCCTGATTTGGATCAACCGGATTATCCGCCTTGCCGTGGCAGGCGGGAAACTGTTCATCCGGGATGTCACGAAAGGTTGCGTCCGCATACTGCTCCACCTGATCCTTCGGCGCGTCGCTGTGCGGCGAATGCGTATCCACGTAGCTGATAAACAGGAAAAATGGTTTGCCGCCGGTCGCTTCTTTCTGTTTGTGCTCCTGAAGAAAATTAATCGCCCGCCGCGTCAGCAACGCCGACTGCTGGCCTGCCTCCACCACCATGGCCCCTTGATCTGAAAAGTGCTGGACGCCCTCGTGCGGATACTGGTCCAGCCAGTAACTGAACCATCGGTCGAAGCCGGGCTTGGGTTCGCGCTCGCGTCCGCAATGCCACTTGCCGACCAGCCCGGTGTGATAGCCCGCGTTCTTGAGCAGTTCGGAAATCAGCGTCTGGCCCGTCAAGCCCGGATGCGTGAACGCGTTTTTCTTTTCCCCCAAGAAATCATGAATGCCATGTTGCGACGGCATCCGCCCGGTGAAAAACGAGGCGCGGGCCGGCGAACACACCGGGCAGGTCGTGAACGCCTGCCGCATCCTGACTCCTCTTGCCACCAGCCGATCCAGATTGGGCGTCTTGAGTTCGGAATTTCCATAGGCGTGTTGCGCCCACTGGCCATGATCGTCGGTGAGAAAGACGAGGATGTTCGGACGGGCGGGTTGGGAGCCACCGTCGGCAGTGCGACTTAATAACGGCAAAGCGGCCAGGCCTGCGCTGGCAGCCCCGGAAATTTTGATAAACTCACGTCGCGGTATTTTGTTCATACGTTTTACAGGCGCGGCTTCGACCGCAGGGGTTCTTTTTTCAGGCGCGTGGCAATCCGTTCGACTTCCGGCAGTGCATGCGCAAAAAATTTCTTGAACCCGCGGCACAGGTAATTCAATCCCGGCTCGCCATCCGGAGTGCGGATCAGCCGGTTCTTGGGACATTCACCCCAACAATCCGTGAGGTAGGCACAGGCCCGGCAATACTGCGGCAGGCTTGCGGATTTGGCCCGACCGAACTGGATCTGCTCAGGGGAGAAAACCATTGCGTCGAGCCGACCAGTCTGGATGTTTCCCAGCCGATATTCCGGATAGACATAATGATCGCACGAATAAACGCTGCCATCGTTTTCCACCGCCACACCTTTGCCGCAGTTTTCAATATAAACGCACATTTGCGACGGCAGCCCCAGATGCTGGGCCACCAGCGTTTCAAAATGATTGACCATCACCTTGCCAATGTCCTGGCTCAACCAGCGGTCAAATACATGACAAAGAAAATAGCCCCAGTCGTCCGGATCCACCGACCAGTCGGTGACGATGGAATTCGGATGACCGGGCCGCGCCTCCGGTTCGCCGTCCTTGGGCAAGTCGCCGCTGTTCCAGGTCTGCGGGGCCACGCGCTTGAATTGGCGGTGCTCCACGATGGGAATGAATTGGATGTATCGCGCGTCGAGTTCCTGCCGCAGAAACCGATACACATCCTTTGGGCGCCGCCCGTTGAAACGGTGGACGCAGGTCAGGATATTGAAGGGCACGCCCCGGCGCTGGAGCAGTTTGGCGGCGGCAAACACCTGATCAAAGGTGGGCCGCCCGCCTTTGGTCACCCGGTAGTGATCATGAATTTCCTTCGGCCCGTCGATGCTCAAACCGACGAGAAACCGATGCTCCTTGAGAAACGCGCACCATTCGTCATCGAGCAGTGTGCCGTTGGTCTGCAGATCGTTTTCAATGCGCTGGCCCGGTTTGGCATGTTTCTGCTCGAACGCAATGACCTTGCGGAAAAAATCCAGGCCCAGCAGCGTCGGTTCCCCGCCCTGCCATGAAAAAACCACCTCGCCGCCGGTCACGCCTTGAATGTATTGCTGGATGAACCGTTCCAAGGTCTCGTCTGACATCCTTCCTGCCCCCGGACCTCCGGTCAGATTCTCTTTGCTCAAATAATAACAATACGTGCAATCCAGATTGCAGGTGGAGCCAATCGGTTTGGCCATCGCATGGAATTGCTGCCGCCCGGCTCCCGCTGGTGGCAGCGGCCCATCGTCTTCGTCCAACATTAAATCGAGAACCGGATTCATCTGAATTGTTCAGGAAACCATGACGGTGTTCATAATTTAAAACCATCCGGGCGTCCGTGCTTTCAAGCGCGACCGCATGGGCGGCAGTGTGGGTTTTGACATGGACTCATCCAGTCTCGTTCACCGGATTTGACAGGCATCATTCAGAAAATTGCGGCCGGGCATGTGGACATTCTGTTCCCGGCGGCGCTGCGGCCAATGGGCTTCTGCTTAAAAATTCAAGCCTTGCTGCTTTGAGATTACTTTTTAAGCCCTGTTTTGAAGAAGTCGGAAAAGGAAGGAAAGCGAACCTAGGCACACCCGAATGAAGTCTGTGATCTGACAACACACCCGATTTGATCAGGTGAAAACCCGCTTTTGCCCAATAAAATAAAAATGGTGGTAGGTAATGGATTCGAACCATTGAAGGCGTTAGCCGACAGATTTACAGTCTGCACCCTTTAGCCACTTGGATAACCTACCACGCAAGGGATGCAGATTAAGCCACACTCGTCCGCCGCGCTCAAGTTCAAAGTTCAATGTCGCGCCTGCGGGTTGCGGCCGCGAGAGAAACTTTGAACTCCGGGCCCTGAACCGTTAACCTGTTTGGATGTTCGAATCGTTAAGCGGCAAACTCCAGAACGCCTTTAAAAACCTGCGCGGCCTCGGCAAAATCTCCGAGAGCAATGCGGCCGACGCCCTGCGCGAAGTCCGCATGGCGCTGCTCGAAGCCGACGTCAATTTCAAGGTTGCGCGCGATTTCATCGAACGCGTCAAGACCAAGGCCCTCGGCGCGGAAGTCATCGCCAGCGTCCAACCCGGCCAGCAGATCGTCAAAATCATCGCCGACGAACTCACCGCCCTGCTCGGCTCCACCAACGCCGCCATTGATCTTTCCGGCAATCCCGCCTGCGTGATGATGGTCGGCTTGCATGGCGCGGGCAAAACCACCTCATCCGGCAAACTCGCCAAACTGCTGCTCAAACAAGGCCGCCTCCCGTTGCTCGTCGCGGCGGACGTGTATCGTCCCGCGGCGATGGACCAGCTCGAAACGCTCGGCAAACAGCTTGGCATTCCCGTCTTCCTGAAACGCGGTGAGACGGACGTTTTGAAGATCGCCCGTGAAGCGCTCGATTTCGCCAAGGCCAATAATCGCAACACGCTCATCTTCGACACCGCCGGGCGTTTGCAGATTGACGAGCCGCTCGTGCAGGAACTCGTGCGCCTGCGCGACCTCGTGAAGCCGCAGGAAATTCTGCTCGTGCTCGACGCCGCCACCGGTCAGGAAGCCGTGAACGTCGCCACGCATTTTGATTCCGCGTTGTCCATCACCGGCGCGATCCTCACCAAGCTCGACGGCGATGCTCGCGGCGGCGCGGCCCTGAGCCTGAAGGCCGTCACCGGCAAGCCCATCAAGTTCATGGGCACCGGCGAAAAGCTGGACGAGTTCGAGCCGTTCCATCCCGAGCGCATGGCGTCGCGGATTCTCGGCATGGGCGACGTCGTCAGCCTCGTGGAACGCGCCGCCGAAGCCGTCAGCGAGGATGAGATGAAGCGCATGGAGGAGAAGATGCGCAAGGGGGAGTTCACGCTCGAAGATTTTCTCGACCAGTTGCGCCAGATGAAAAAGCTCGGCCCGCTGGAGAACGTGATGAAGATGCTGCCCGGCGGCGCGGAAGCGATGAAGGGCCAGGACTTGTCGAAGCAGGAGCGCGAGTTCAAGCACATGGAGGCGATGATCTGCGGCATGACGATCAAGGAACGGCGCAACCCGGCGCTCCTGAACGCCAAGCGCCGCATCCGCGTGGCCAAGGGCAGCGGCGTGACCGTGACCGAGTTGAACACGATGATGAACAAGTTCGGCCAGATGCAGCAGATGATGAAGAAAATGGGCAAGATGCAGAAGCTGATGGGCAAAATGGGCGGTGGCCTGCCGGGAATGCTGGGGCGGAGATAATTTTCAACCAGCAAAAAACTTTGACACGAATTTCACGAATTGCCGCGAATTGATTTAATGCTTGGTGGGGCTGCGTTGCCGCGCAGCCGTGACTGAATACGCTGAAGGCGTAAAGGAAATTAGCCCAGGGTTAGCTCGTCGCGCCGGAATCAGATGAAGGCGGGGCGGATGGGGAGAAGGTGTCGAACTCAACACGCGAAGGCGGAAACTGGATGCCCTGAATGGGCTGTTTTCCGTAGCGCCTTCAGCGCAGCCAATAAAAATCGTAGGAGACGATGTGAGGAGGCTCTGACTTTTCCCCGCCGTCAAAACCAAAATCCAATTGAGAGTCTCGTCACCTCGACTCCTACAATTCAAGGTTAAGCACCACAATTAACAGCTTGTTCCGCTGGAAACATCGGGTTACACCCCATGGCGTTGAGCCGGCCCGGATTCTAATTTTAACCGCGTTATTGCCAAGCAAGCGCTTCGGTGCATATTGTCGGACGGAAGTTGATTTGGAAAACCCCGGTAACATTATGAAAATCAAACTAGCTGGTTTATTTCTGATGCTGGGTCTCGGGCTGTCGGTTGTGGTCGCCGGCATCACCGGTTGCGCCGCCGGTCCGGACACCTCAGGCCGCAAACATGAGGCCATCAATCCCAACCCGACCTGGAGTGGCGATAAACATGATCCGCCGGTCTATACGTCCCCGGGCACTCCGGACAAAAAAGATTTGTCAGCCCCTCCGTGACCACCGGGATTCAAGCGCACAAACATTCAGCCTGACTTGTTTTCCCATCCGTTTCATACGCCGCCACCGATGCGCCAGGCGGCGTGTGCCGTTACGGTTTAAGCCGCGAAGGTTTGAACGGATAAAATTCCACCTTGCAAAAGCGGGCGTCACGGATGGCCGCGTCGCAGGTGATCAACGTGAGGTTCAAAACTTTCGCGGTCGCGGCAATCACGCGGTCAAACGGATCGCCCGGAAAATCGTCAGGCAAATCATTGGTGGCTGCGGCCATTACGGGCGTGAGTTCCAGCAGTTCAATGTCCGCCGCCAGCCCGTGCTTGAAAAATTCCGCCAGCTCGCCATTCAGTTGCAGTCGTCCGCGCCGGTGATGGATGGCACACTCCAACAGGCTGACGGGGCAAAGCCCCTTGGTTTCCGGCGAGTCCAGGATTTTTTGGATGCGGGCGGGAATGATCTCCGGCATCAGAACACTGTTTGCCCACGGGGCCGTGTCCAGCAGGTAACGCATCACATCATGCCTTTCCACTCGGATTTGTCCACGGGCGCGGGTGAGAGCGGGATGCCCCTGGATAATTTCCTGCCCGCGCCGGAATGGCCGGCGGATTTTTCGAGCTTGAACACAAAGCGATGGCCTTCACGGTCGGTCAGCTTGACGGCGGTGCCTGTCATCGCCTGGCGCTTGAAATGTGAAAATCGCTTGATGAAGTCGCGGGTGATTACGCTCATGTCATACATGATGTCTGACATGGCACAAAATGTCAAGATTACGGCCGCAAAACCTGCCGGGGCGTGACCTTTAACCCGCTTCAACGTCCACAACCGGATGGGGCTGGAAATGCCGTAATTGCTTTCTTGTCGCAAGCCGAAGCGGCGTGAACACTGCGCCCAAAAATCACGGCACCACCACGCGCAGCTTTTCGCGCTCGATGGCAAACGTCACGGGCAGTTTTCCAATCCATTCGCCGTCCAGTTCAAACGCCGCCGGCGATTCGCTCGTCAGTTCAAAGGATGCCGCGCTGAAATGTTGCGCGACGCTTGCCGGCAGCTTTCCCTTCAGCAGCAAACCCGGCGCGCTGCGCAGCAGCGCCGACCACTTGATGCGCGGCACCACGCAGATGTCCAGCACGCCGTCCCGCAGATCCGCCTGCGGCAGCAGTGCAAACGAGCCGCCGTAAAACCGTCCGTTGCCGACCAGCACCAGTTCGCCCGTCGCGCTCTGTCCATTCACCCGCACGGTGACCAGCGGCTTCTGTTCGCGCAACGCCCGCAGCCCGGCGATGACGTAGGCGAGCTTTCCGACATTCTTCTTGTGCTGCCAGTCCACCAGTTCAATCGCGCGCGCGTCCAGCCCCGCGCCGGCGAGCTGGCAGAAGTAGCGTTTTTGCACAACCCCGTTCGCGGAAAATTCCACGCGCGGCAAATCGATTTTGGTTTCGCGCCCGCGCTGCAAAATTTCCCATGCGCGCTCAACCTTCAAGGGAATTTTCAGCTCACGCGCGAAGACATTCACCGTGCCGAGCGGCAGCACGCCGAGCCGCGCGCGGGCGAATCCCTCCGGCGCATCGCCGATGCCGTTGAGCACTTCGTTGGCCGTGCCGTCGCCGCCCGCTGCCACGATCAGGTCGAATCCTTCTGTCACGGCCTCCGCCGCGAGCCGCCGCGCGTCTTCGGGTGAGGCCGTGGCTTTGAGCGCGCATTGCGCACCGATGACGTCCAGCTGACGGCGAAGCCGCCGGGCTTTGTCGCCGCGGGCCGCTGGATTGAAAATGACACACGTTGGCACGCGCGGATGATTTTGGGAGCGGACCGATTAGTCGAGGAGAAAACAAATTGCTATTGTAGCGTCAGGCCTCCGGCCTGACGTGGAGGGCTAGCGTCGCGCATTCCGGAAAACTTCCAAATGGATTGAACAACCAAGCAACGAAGGAACAAAGTTAAGCAGGATTGCCTTGGTTGCTTTGTTCCTTTGTTGTTCAAACAGCTGTTCCGCCGGGCGGGACGCTCCGGCTCTACGGCCGGCGCGGACGCCCGCCGCCACCGGCGTTTGCTTGCGCTCATCGCGTGTTTCCGCAAAACTGGGGCATCATGAATGACCTGACGAACTGGAAGGTTCCCAAGTGGCCGTTCTGGCTGGGCGATCTGTTGCTGCTCGGCTTCGCCTGTTTTGTCATCACCAAATCACACCACCCGATTTCCAACTGGGAAGCCATCGCCTGTATCGCCACGGCAACGATGGGTGCGCTGATTGGCATCCTCCCGTATTACCTCGATTATCGCGCAACGGAAAAGGCGCTTGAAGTCAACGCCCTCGCCACGGTCGCGGAAAAAATCGCGGACCTCGAAAAACTTTCCGATAAGATCGAATCCGCCACGAACCATTGGGCGGTCATTCAGGATACGGTCCAGAAAGAATCAGGCAAGACGGCCGCCATCGCCCAGGACATCGCCGACAAGATGACCGAAGAAGCCCGGCGTTTCTCCGAATTCATGGTCAAGACGAATGACAGCGAGAAGGCCACGCTGCGGCTGGAGGTGGAAAAACTGCGCCGCGCCGAGGGCGAATGGCTGCAGATGCTCGTGCGCGTCCTCGATCATGTTTTCGCGCTGCACACCGGCGCCGTCCGCACCGGCGACCAGCGCTTCATCGAACCCATCACCAACTTTCAGAACGCCTGCCGCGACACCGTGCGGCGCCTGGGGCTCACGCCGTATGTCGCCGATCCGGACGAACTGTTCGACGCCGCACGGCATCAACTGGCGGGCAAGCCGGAAAAAGTTGAAGACGGCGCGGTCGTCAGCGAAACCATCGGCGCCGGCTACACGTATCAGGGAAAACTGCTGCGTCCGGCGATTGTGCGCCTGCGCGATCCCAAAGCGCCGCCCGCAACACCGGTTCCGGCTGAGCGCGCGGACGACGAACTTCCGCTTTAGGCGGGGGGAAAATTCTCCCGGAGAGCAGGCTTCAGCCCGCTTCAACGTTCCAGCCCACCGAACGCATAAAACGTCCAGCCCGCTTGAATTTGCGCGTTGATGCGGCGTAAACGCCGCGCGCCGGTCAAATCTCCACCGTCCGCTGCGCTGATAAAAAATGCAGCCAGCAATGGGTGACGGGCTTGGAATAGATCCGCCCCAGCGCACTGGCATAAAGTTTCAATTGTGGTGTGTAATCCTTTACCTTCGCCGGAAGATCATCCGCGCGTACGGCGTCGGTCTTGAAATCCACCAGCCAGATTTCCCCCGGCAGCAACGCGATCAGATCCGCCACGCCTTGCACGACGATGAATTCGTCTTTCAGGTCCGGCGACGCTGTTGTGCCGATGAGGTCCGATATTTCCGTCGGGCTGAACTTTGCCGTGAACTCCAGTTCGCGCTTCACGCTCACTGCGTGCTGCCGGATTTTTTTACCGACATCTGAATTCCAAAACGCCGCCACCGCCGGTAAATCCAGAACCGCCCGCTCCTCCGCCGACAATACTTTTTCCTGCTCCAACCGCCGAGCCTCGGCTGCCAGCGTGGTCATTCCGCCCACCTGTTCCAGCGAAACGTGCTGAAGAAATTTATGATGCACCGTGCCAGTATCCGACGCGCTCAATTTCTGATTTTGACTTGGTGGGGAGAGCGTCCTCGCGAGCCGTCTTGCTGAAGGCTGGAAGCTGAACACTGGCTCCGCTTCGTCATCCAGTTCATCCGCCGCCTGCCGCCGCAACGCCGTCACCGATGATTTGGCGGCACGTTCCGTCGCCGCACTGAAGCCATATTGCCACGTCAAGGCTTCGCGGAGCCGTTGTATCGCGTCCTCATCAAGCGCTTCCAGTTGGTGGGGCGAGTGTCCCCGCGAGCTGGGTTCGCCATCTCCAAGGATCGGCTCGCCGGGAGTCTCGCCCCACCCGTGCGCCAATTCCGCATCGTCTGCAATTCGCCACCGTAGATTCGGCAACTCGCCTTGCCTCTGGCTGCTGACTACTAACTGCTGACTGCTGACTCCAAACCACAATCCCAGCCAGTCGGCATAGCTTTTCGCCGTAAGAATTTTTTGAGAGGTGATCGCGCCGGCTTCCATCCAATGTTCCGCCCATTTTTTCTCCGTGACGCTGCCGGTCAGAATCAAGGTGTCGCGCGCGCGTGTCATGGCGACGTAAAGCAGCCGGAGTTCCTCGCCCGTCTGCTCGCGGCGTTGATGCCGCTGCGCCATCCAGTGCGGCAGGCTGGAATAGCGCCGACCCGTGTGCGGCGGCTTCACCTTGGGGCAAAGACCGAGTTCCTCGTCGAAAATAATTTCAGCGGCGCGGTCCTGCTGGTTGAACGGCTTGGCCAGATCGGCGATGGCCACCACGGGGAACTCCAGGCCCTTGCTTTGGTGGATGCTCATCAGGCGCACGGCATTTTCATCCGGCGTTGCCGCGACCTCCGGCTCCACCTCCGCCTCGCGCTGCGCCTCGATGAATTTCAGAAAACGAAAGAGACCCTGCCGCTGGAACTGGTCGAACTTCTGCGCCAGACTCAAGAACCGTCCGACGTTCGCGTGCCGCTGTGCGCCGCGCGGACGCGTTCGGAGCCAGTCGGCGTAATGCGTTTCCGCCAGCATCTGTTCAAGGCAGCGCGACAACGACGCCTGCCGCGCCAGTTTCCGCCAGCGCGTGAACCGCTCCAAAAACGTTTCGACCTTTTCCCGCGTCTCCTTTTGAATTCCGGCTTCTGAATTCCGGCTTCTGGCCAGCGCTGTCCAAAAATGTTTTTCCCTGGCCGCCAGCCGGATTTCCGCCAACTCATCCAGCGACAAGCCGGCCAGCGGCGAGCGCAGCACGGCAATGCACGGCACGTCCTGCAGCGGATTATCGAGCAGTTGCAGCAGGCTCAGGAGGTCGGCGATTTCGCTGCTCTCGTAAAAACCGCCGCGCGCGATGACCAGCGGCACACCGGCACGTTCAAATTCCATCGCGTAAATCTCCGACTTGCCGGACATCGCGCGCAGCAACACCGCCATGTCACGCCATTCGCCGGGGCGGAAGATTTTCTCCTCATCATCCCAGATCTTGTGCTGCTCCGCCCGCAACTGGTGCAAGCGCAGCGCGAGCAGGCGCGCTTCCTTTTCCGTCTCGCCCAAATCCGCCAGGTCATCGGCACCGGATTCGTCGTCTGGTGCCGTTGATTCACCGCGTCCGGATTTGAAGCGCAACAGCAGTTCGGTGCGCGGCGCGGCATCTTTTGTGACACTGAAATCCCCGCGAGTTTCCGGGGAACCAAACCTCAATTTTGCGTCCTCGTCGTAGGCCACTCCGCCGAGTTCTTCCCGCATGAGCGGGAAAAAAACAGCATTTACAAAATTCAACAAGCTCTCGCGGCTGCGGAAGTTTTCTGAAAGCGGAATGACCCGGCCGTCTGCGCCATGCCAATTCTTCGAGTAATCGCGGAAAATTTTTGGATCGGCGAGCCGGAACCGGTAGATGCTTTGTTTCACGTCGCCGACGAGAAAGCGGTTGCCTTCCGGAGTGCGTCCGTCCCCGGACGCAGCAACGTCCGCTGTTCGAAGATCGTGATGTTTTTCGATGCCGGACTCCGCTTTGGACGCCGCAGCGCCCGGGACGGGCGCACTCCCATCGCGTGACAATGCGGCGATGATCTTGTCCTGCGCGGCGTTGATGTCCTGATACTCGTCCACGAAGACAAAACGTAGCTTCTTGCGCCAGAGTTCAGCGACGGCAGTGGGTTTGTTCGCTTGGAAATCCCAGAGCAGTTTCAGCGAGAACTGTTCAAGGTCATGAAAGTCCAGCACGCCGTCGGCCAGCTTGCGCGCGGCAAACTCGCGAGCGAATTCCTG
Source organism: Verrucomicrobiia bacterium (assembly GCA_035577265.1). Taxonomy (GTDB): domain Bacteria; phylum Verrucomicrobiota; class Verrucomicrobiia; order Limisphaerales; family UBA11358; genus UBA11358. The sequence continues at coordinate 12,764 of DATLVR010000121.1, forward strand.
CGCCAGACGAAGCAAGGTTTCCATGTGGCCACGAACCCAGCTCCAGTCTTCGATGAGGGGATCGCTGCCAGCCTTCACCACAGCGAGTGCGGCGAGAAATTCGGCTTTGTCAAAAAAATCTGCCAGCGGCTTGCGCAAGATGGTTTTACGTTTCGCGGGCCAGCTGGCGTCGGCGGTGACGATTTGCTCCAGAACTTCGGCGGCGAGTTCGCGCGTGAAGTTTTTTTGCAAACGATTGAGAATGCCCGCTAATTCAGAGGCTTTCTCGTTATGGGACGGAACGCCGGGCACCGTCCCGGCAAGCTCCGTGCGAGACGCGCTACTGGCCGGGACGGTGCCCGGCGCTCCGATTCTTTCCAACACCGGCAGCCATTCATCGCGCCAATCAGCCAGCGCGGTCAACAGCCAGCGCTGCCATTCGGCGGGTTCGGGGGAGGAGAATTTTTGAATTTGTTCCGTGAGCCAGCCGGCGGCATCCGGTCGGGTTTGCGAATAGTTGTGGAGGCGCAAAATGAGCGTCCGAATCTTTTCATCACGACCGCCGCCATGAATCTGGATCAGGTTCTGGACGGCGCGGGAAAAACCGTCTTCGCCGGCATAGTGGGCTTGGAATTGTTCATTGAGTGTTTCACTGGCGCGCTGGCGGGCTTCGCCCTGATCGAGGATGGCGAGCTGCGGGTCGAGACCGAGTTCGTAAAAATGTTCGCGCACGAGGCGCAGACAAAAGCTGTGAAGCGTGCCGATGTGCGCAATGTCGAAGAGCGCGAGCTGGCTGTGCCAGAAGTTGAGAACTGTTGGTTGAGAGTTGAGGGATTCCTTTGCTGTGATTTCTTCAATGGCACGGCGGAGGCGCTGGCGCATTTCGGCGGCGGCGGCCTCGGTGAAAGTGACGATGAGCAGTTCATCGAGCGACGCCCCGTCGCCGGCGAGGCAGTCGAGGCAGCGGGCGACGAGCGTCTTGGTCTTGCCGGTGCCGGCGCCGGCCATGACGAGAACGTTGCCGCGCGCGACGACCGCCTGTCGCTGGGACGGCGTCAGCGAATCGTTGGGAATGCGCGGCGGTTCCATGTGGCGGAAACTTTAGCGACAGACGGGCACAGATGAAACACCGATTTGCATTTGCCGCCCGATCCTGGCCATGAGCAAAATTTCAATCGTCGTTCCGCCGGGGTTCAATTACCTTTCCGACCATGAAACACGCACTAATGATCACCTTGGCAGCGTCACTTCTGGCAATGACCGGTTGTGTCAGCCACGACTCCTCAAATTCCGCGACAAAGCCCAACACGCTGACGAAGGCGGAAAAGGCCGCCGGCTGGCAATTGCTCTTCGACGGCAAAGATTTTGACGGCTGGCACAATTTCAAGAAAGACGGCGTGCGTCCCGGCTGGCAGATCCAGGACGGTGTGCTGGTCTGCGCCAATCCGCACAACGCGGGCGACCTGGTGACGTCAAACCAGTTCGGCGCATTCGAGCTGGAGCTGGACTATAACATTTCCGAGGGCGGCAACAGTGGCATCATTTTTCACATCACGAACGAAGGCGGCGCGGTGTGGGCGACCGGGCCGGAATTTCAACTGGAGGACAATGCCAAGGCGGCCGACCTGCAGCGTTGCGGCTGGCTCTACGCACTCTATCAACCGCCGCTTAACGAAAAGACGGGCAAGATTCTCGATGCCACCAAGCCCGCCGGAGAATGGAATCACGTTCGTCTCCTGGTCACGCCGGAGAAATGCGTCCATGAAATCAACGGCGTGAAATATTTTGAATACGTCATCGGCAGCGACGATTTCAACGCGCGCGTGGCCAAGACCAAGTTCGCGAAGATGCCGCTGTTTGCCAAGTCCCCCACCGGCTTCATCGCGCTGCAAGGCGACCACGGTTCGGTTTCCTTCCGCAACATCAAGATCCGCCCCCTCTGAAGAATTTGATTGGCGGATGGTTTCGGGTGCGCGGCGGTTCCTAGCGGGCTTTGACCGCTTGAACACAGATAGGCGCGGATGAAACACTGATTTGTCGCGCAGGAAAAATTTACGCGAACGATGCGAAGCAAGATTTGTAGTCTTTAAAATAAGCGCTCTATATGCATCGTTTCACCCGGCGCAATATATTTAACATCAATTTTTTCTGCTTTATGCGCCAGCCGTCTGTCTTCTAATTTATTGGACAGGTAGCGACTTAAAATCACAATTTCACCAGAAAGCATGCCTTGAATGATCTCTCGTTCGTTCAATTCAATGCAAGTTGATTCACTTGTCATTAACATTAGTGTGTTGTGAAAATGCCACGGAGTTCCTTTGAAGCCTGCAATTGTCTCATTCTCGATGATTAGATTCTGAAAAACCAAGACGCAATCGGTAGCTACTGTGATTTCCAATTCACTGTCAGCTACGCGATGAAATTGAAGGCTTCGCTCCGAACATAGCGTTGCAAGAGCATCAAGATTGTAATTCATTGCAACCCGTTTTGTTTCACGCAACGACTGTATTCCGCGCTTTAGCTTCCGTCGAGCGCGCTTTTGAATTGGCGTTTGGCGGCGGGTTGGCTTACTAATTTTTCATGGCAGACAGCTTTCGGCTCAAAGACCAGCCGTTGAGCGAGCGGCCACGCGAACGGCTCGTGGCGCGCGGTCCGGATGCGCTAACGCACGCCGAGTTGATCGCCATCCTGCTGCGGACGGGACTCAAGGGCGCAAACGTGGTGCTGGTGGGACAGATGCTGCTCCAAAAATTCGGCTCGTTGAATGCACTTGCGCTGGCGACAGTGGACGAGTTGAAACAGATTTCCGGCGTCGGCCCGGACAAGGCGGCGACGCTGGTGGCCGCGTTCGCGCTGGCCCGGCGGATGGAGCAGGAACGGCGCGACGAATCACCGGTGCTCGATAATCCGGCGACGGTCGTGAGCTTCATGCGCGAGGAGAACCGGCTGGGAAATGTGGAGGCGTTCCAGGTGCTGCTGCTCAATGTGCGGAAAAAATTGATCCGCCTGGAAATCATTTCCAAGGGTCTGCTCGACACGATCCTGGTGCATCCGCGCGAGGTGTTCCGGGCGGCGATTGTGGCGAACGCGGCGGGCATCGTGCTCGTCCACAATCATCCGAGCGGCGACCCGACGCCGAGCGAGGCGGACATCAAGGTGACGCGGGATTTGATCCGCGCGGGGCAACTGCTGAAGATCGAGGTGGTGGACCACGTCATCATCGGCCGCGCGACGGCGGAGCGGGCGAAGGATTATTCATCGTTGCGGGAACTGGGTTATTTTTATGCCTAATACCAATTCCCAATAAGATACGGTGGAATATCCAAACGCCCCCTCCCCCGGTGGGGGAGAGGGTGGCCGAAGGCACGGTGAGGGGTGACCGACCCACCAGTTGTCATTGAGAAATGGTATAATTGAATCAAGGATGGACATGAATAAGCACAGGGGACCGAGCAAAATCATTTTCCATCTGCGCCAATCTGTGGGAATCTGTGGCCGCCAAAATGATCCATCCGACCGCCATCATCCATCCGCAAGCGAAGCTGGACCCCACCGTGCAAGTCGGGCCGTATGCCGTGATTGACGCGGCCGTGGAACTCGGCGCGCATTGCGTCGTCGGGCCGCACGTGTATCTCACCGGCGTCACCAACATCGGTGCGCACAATCGATTTCACGCGGGCTGTGTGGTCGGTGATGCGCCGCAGGATTTGAAATACAAGGACGAACCGACGCGCGTGCGCATCGGCGACCACAATGTGTTCCGCGAACATGCCACGGTGCATCGCGCGACCAAGACGGATGGCGAGACCGTCATCGGCTCGAATAATTTTCTGATGGCCAACTGCCACGTCGGCCACAACTGCCAGCTCGGCGACCACATCATCATCGCGAACGGCGCGTTGCTGGGCGGCCATGTGACCGTGCAGGACCGCGCGTTCATCTCCGGCAACTGCCTGGTGCATCAGTTCGTGCGCGTCGGCACGCTGACCATCATGCAAGGCGGAGCGGCCATCAGCAAGGATCTGCCGCCCTTCACCGTCGCGCGCGGCGACAACGGAATTTGCGGCTTGAATGCCATCGGCCTGCGGCGCGCGGGCCTGACGGCGGAACAACGGCTGGAATTGAAGAAACTTTATCATGCGCTCTTTCGCAGCAGCAAAAATTTTCGGATGACGATCAACGAAGCGCAAAAAAAATTTAGCAGCCCGATGGCGAAGGTTTTGCTAGAGTTCGTGGCGGGTGCAAAGCGCGGCCTGTGTTCCGACACCGGCCGCATGAACAGAGAAGGCGAGGACGCATGAACGCGGTTTACAAAATCATCGGCGAGGACGGCAAGGAATACGGTCCGGCGACCCACGAACAGATCCGGCAATGGATCGTCGAAGGGCGTGTGGAGAGCCGGACGCCGGTATTTGTGGCCGGCGCGAAGGACTGGAATTTTGTCGGACTGCTGCCGGAGTTCGCAAATTGCTTCGCCACGCCCGTGACTCCACCGGCCGTTGCGCCGCCACCGCGGACAAGTTCAGCCGCCGGCCAGCTGGCGAAGACCAATTCCTACGCGCAGGCGGGAATGATTTGCGGGATCTTGTCGGTGACGTGTTGCTGCTGCGGATTTCCCTTTGGCCTCCTCGGCCTCGTCTTCTCGCTCATCGGGCTGTCGCAGATCAACGCGAATCCCCAATTATATGAGGGCCGCGGCATGGCGATCGCCGGACTGGTGCTCTCCAGCTTGAGCCTGCTGCTGGGCGCGGGATCGATGCTGACGAACCTGGTCATGAGCCAGCCGCAGGTCATGTGGCACGCGGGACATTTCTAAAGTGTGGTCATGAGCGCCGAATCAAAAGTCATTCCGCAAAAAACTTCCGGGCCCATGTCGCTTGGGACATTTGCGGCGGTTCTGCTGGGCGCGACCGCGCTTGGCGTGGGCGCGATGGTCTTTTTCTTCAACCCCAGCACGCACCGGTTTTATCCGGTATGCGTGTTTCATAAGTTGACGGGTTTGAATTGTCCCGGTTGCGGGATGACGCGGGCTTTGTATGCGCTGCTGCATGGAAACCTGATGGTGGCTTTGAAGGACAACGCGCTGTTCGTGGCCTTGCTGGCGCTGGCGGCGGTGTGGGGCGCCAGACTCGCCGTGCAGAAGATGCGGCGGCAACCGACAACATTTAAAGTGCCGCCAAAGATTTTGTGGGGAATGCTCATCACTGCCTTGCTGTTTGCCGCGCTGCGGAATCTGCCCGCATTTGCGTTTCTCTCACCGTAGAGTCAATTTTTGGCGAATGTTGGTTGAATAACTTCTACAGCACGCAGTTCCAGAGTTCCATCTTTAAGCAGTGAGTAGCGGCGCCCAGCCCAGCAAATCTCGTTGCCACAAAAAGCGCCAAAAAAAGTGACTCCTTCCATGACATCCACGACCGGCAACAGCCACCAGGCGTGAGGCCAGTCGGGCAATCGTTCAATCCGTTGCAATCCCGCCGCGAGCAGCCAGCGAATCGCCAGCACCAAGCCCAGCGCGGCCCATGACCACCAGGCCAGCGGATGCATCAGAGCCAGCAGCAGGGCCCAAAAGACCGGGCAGGTGAGGATGACGCCGAAATACTGGAAGCCGCGCGACCGGCGGATGGTGCGTTTCCAGCGCTGCATCCGGGAGAATGACCCGGCAAAGGATTCCTCCGGCATCGCACAATCCAGCAGCAGCGGAGCCACGATGACCCGCAGGCCGAGTTGCGACACCCGATGGCCCAGCTCGTAATCGTCGGCGAGATGATCCAGGAAATTGCGGAAGCCGCCCAGCTTCTCCAGCACGGAGCGCGGGACCGCCATGGTGTGCCCGATGGCCCAATGGATTCCTGTCGTCTGCTGCGCGAGCATCCATTGCGGCAGATAATTAAATCCGTAATGCAACGCAATTATTTTTCCACCGATGGTTTCCGCCCGGATGCCGCGCGGCAGACAGGTGAGGCAGCCCACGTCCGGCTGTGCCAGTCGCGGGACGAGTTGTTTCAGGTAATCAACGGGCGCGAAAACATCCGCGTCGGAAAAAAACAGGAGTTGCCCGGAGGCGCTGTGCCAAAGCGTTTCCATGATGCTGGTCTTGCGATTGGCGCCTTGCAGTCCGGCGAACACCAGGCGGATGTCACGCTCCGGAAATTCCGCTTGCAGCCGCCCGACCATTGCCACCGTCGGATCATCGCGGTTGATGGTGCCGATGAGGATTTCCACTTCCCCCGGATATTCCAACCGGCAAAACGAGGCGAAGGCATCATAGGCATCGGGCCCCGCATCTTCCACCGGCTTGAGCAGGCTGACCTTCGGCAGTGGCTCCACCAGGGTGGGCGGGATTTTTTTGGAATAATGACTGCGAGCGGCGAAGAAGCCGACGATGACGGTGGCCAGCCCCATCAGGATCAGAAGCCCGACGAGCGCGGTCGCGTCATGCCAGAGCCAGATCATGGGATTTTTACCTGGGTGACCGAACGCGCAATGCAGCAGACGCCGAGGGCCACCAGCGCAATTCCCAGCCAGCGCAATGAGTTCACTGGCTCATTGAGCAGCCATTTACCCAGCAAGGCCGTGCCGACATAACACAGCCCCATGATGGGAATCACCACGCTCGCGTCCCATCCCCATTTGAAAAGAATGAGCGTGCCGAGGAATTGCACCATCATCAACCCCACGCCAGCGGGCAGCTGTGGTGACTTTACGAGCGCTTGAAAAATCGGGACGCCGGAGGCGGTGAAGGCGCCGAACCGATCCATGCCCATTTTCAGGAGAATGCCGCCGAGCGAAAGGCTGGCAATGGATGCCGCAAAGACCAGCACTGCTTGAAATAGTGGTTTCATTAGTTTGTTTCGGGGTTCCTTCCGATACGCACGCGGCACAGCAGCAAAACCATTTCGCCGACACCTGTCAACCTGTGCCCGGCCGGGCTGGAGAATTTACGCCTCTGGATCATCATGTTCTCGAATACGCCTGAAAGCCATTTCCCATCCCAGAGACACGACGTATGCGGTATCGCCGATGGCAGAATAGCTGTGTTCCGATTCAAGCTTGTCATTTTTTCCTGCGGTCAGACTGGTAAAACATGTGGCGACATCCTAACCCATCGCCCTGGGAATTGCATGACGGACAGATTAATAATTGTTCATCTGGTCACTTCGCGCTTCGTCTGGCAGCGCGCACCGGCACCGCCGTCGTAGCCGTCAAAACTCGGAGGGGATAGAAATAATGTTTTGCTCACATATTTTTGACCTGGCGGATCGATTATAATTTTTACCATGCAAAAATTCCCGACTCTCTCGATGGTTGAAAAATGACGATTCTTCAAACCGAATTCAAGCCGTGAATCATTACAAAATGGTTACAAAAAAGGGCGGGATTTTACTTTTGCAAGGGCATCCGCTCGTGTTCAATCTGCGCCATGAGTCTGACACATCCCCTGACCACCACGACGTTTGAACTGACCGGCTATCGCGTGGTCAAATCATTCGGCGTCGTGCGCGGCATCGTGGTGCGCTCGCGTTCGGTGATCGGCAATTTCGGAGCGGGCATCCAGGCGATTTTTGGCGGGAACATTTCGCTCTACACGGATCTGTGCGAACAGACGCGCGAGGAGGCGTTCAACAAGATGCTGACGCACGCCGGACAGCTCGGCGCGAACGCGGTCATCGGCGTGCGCTATGACGCCACCGAAATCGCGCAGGGCATCACCGAGGTGCTGTGCTACGGCACGGCGGTGTCGGTGGAAGCGGTGAAGCCCTAATCGGCGCGCGGCATGAAGGCACTGAGTCCTGATACAATTCTGGCAAGACTGCTCAGCCGGGTGGCGGAGATGGTGTGCCGTCATCCGCGCTGGTTTTTTTATCCGCAGATCGCGCTCTTCATCGCCTGCGTCGTTTACACCGTCTGCTTCCTCCAATTCAACACGAACCGCGACGCCCTGGTGGATCCGCATGCGCCCGACCAGCAGAATTTTCTCGCGCTCAAAAAGGAATTTCCCCAGCAAAGCGATCTCGTCGTCGTCATCGAAAGTGAAAACATCGAGAAGAACCGGCAGTTTGCCGAGCGGATCGGTGCGAAACTGGAGGCGGAAACGAATCTGTTCACCGATGTTTTTTACAAGGGCGACCTGCCGATGATGGGGGCGAAGGCGCTGCTGTTCGTGCCGGACAAGGATCTGGCCAGCCTGAAACAGACGCTGCACGATGACCTGCCGTTCATCGGAAAATTCACCCAGACGACGAACCTGGTTTCCTTTTTCGAGCAGATCAACACCGCCTTCCGCACGGCGTCGCGCGACACCAACGCCCAGACGGAGTCATTGATCCAGTCGCTGCCGGCACTGACACGCATCGTGACCCAGGCAGACAAGGCGTTGTTCCAGCTTGGCACCCCGCCGTCGCCGGGGGTCACGGCGCTGTTTGACGCGGGCGACCAGGCGGTGCGGCAGACTTACATCACGTTCGCCGACGGGAATATTTTTCTCGTGACAGCGCATGCGCCGGTGCATGACCTGAACGGACCGGCGGTGCACCGCCTGCGACAACTGATCCGGGAAACGCAGAACGAAGTGCCCGGCCTGAACGTCGGCCTCACCGGAGAGCCGGTGCTGGAGCAGGACGAAATGGTGCAATCGCAAAAAGACACGACCAAAGCGAGCATCGTGGCGCTGATCCTGTGCGCGTTGATTTTTATCTATGGCTACAGCGAAACCGGCCGGCCGGTCAAGGCCACCCTCTGCCTGATCGTCGGGCTGGGCTACACGCTGGCATTTGCGACGGCGACCGTCGGGCATCTGAATATTTTGACGATCACGTTTGTGCCAATCCTCATCGGGCTGGCGATTGATTTTGGCGTGCATCTGGTGACGCGTTACGAGGAGGAATTACGCCACGGCAAGACCGAGCAGGAAGCGCTGGTCAAGGCGATGGTCTATACCGGCCAGGGAATATTCATCGGGGCATTGACGACGGCGGGCGCGTTTTTGGTGATGAGCCTGACGCATTTCAAAGGCATCCAGGAAATGGGCATCATCTGCGGTGGCGGCCTGCTGGTTTGCCTCATCCCGATGATGACGTTGCTGCCGGTGCTGCTCCTGCGGGGGAAGCAAAACGTGCTCGACCATAAAATCGGCGCGGTCGAACGCCGTGAGCGCATCGAAAATCTCTGGCTGCAACGGCCAGTGCTGGTGACAGCCATCGTCACGGTGTTGTGCGCGCTGGCATGGACGCAGGTCCACAAAGTGTATTTCGATTACAATCTGTTGAATATGCAGAGTCACGGACTGCCGGCGGTGGTGTTTGAACAGAAACTGATCGATTCGGCGGACAAATCGGTGATTTACGGCGCGGTGGTCGCCGATTCCCTGGCGGAGGCGGTGGCGCTGGAGGAAAAGATCAAAACGGTGCCGACCGTCGCGTCCAACGGTGTTCAGTCCATCGCATTTTTCCTCAATCAAGACCAGACCGGGAAGCTCAAGATCATCGGTCAGATCAAGCAGGATGTGGCCCCGCTGCGGTTCGGGGCGGCGGATTTGAAACCGGTGAACGTGCCGGACTTCAGCCGGACGCTCTATTCCCTTTACGGCTATCTGGGGGCGGCGCTGGACGAAATCAAGGACAGCAACAGCAACTTGACGGCGCAGTTGACGTCGCTTCGGAACGCTATCATCCAATTGCGCAAGGACATGTTGAGCGAAGGAGCCACAGATCTCGCCATCCATGCCGACAAACTGGCGGAATTTCAGCAGGCGCTGTTCACCGATGTGCGCGGGACATTCCAGACGTTGCAAACGCAGGATGACAGCGCCCCGCTGCGAGTCGAGGATCTGCCGCCGGCATTGCGCCACCGCTTTGTCGGGGTCAACGGCAAATTTCTTTTGCAGGTTTATCCCAAGTATGATGTGTGGCAACGGGACAAGCAGGAGCAATTCATCCAGGATCTGCGGGCGATTTATCCCAAGCTCACGGGCACGCCCGTCCAGCTTTACGAATATACGACGCTGCTGAAAAACAGTTACATCACCGCCGCCTGGTATTCCCTCGCCGCCATCACGATTCTGGTCTTCCTCCATTTTCGCAGTCCCGGCGCGGTGATCTTGTCGTTGCTACCGGTGGGCATCGGCACGCTCTGGCTGGTTGGCCTGATGGGCTGGCTGAACATCCCCTTCAATCCGGCGAACATCATGACGCTGCCGCTGGTCATCGGCATCGGCGTGACGAACGGCATTCACATCCTGAACCGGTTCGCCGAGGAACGCACCCCGGGGATTTTGTCGCGCAGCACGGGCAAGGCCGTGCTGGTGTCTGGATTGACGGCCATCGCTGGATTCGGCAGTCTCATGCTCGCCAAACATCAGGGCATTTATAGTCTGGGTTGCGTGATGGCCTCGGGAATTGCCACCTGCATGATTGCCGGCCTGGCTTTTTTGCCGGCTTTATTAAGTCTGCTGGGTCGCAGACGGCCGCTGATAGAAAAACCCGATGTCGGCAGAACATCGCCAACACCGGGTCGGGAGGAACCGAGGTAAAAACCTCAAGTCCGAGTAGAGTAGTAAAAATGGCAAATTTGTCAAACTCAATGTTAAACCCGACTTTATAGCGCCCAAAACGCCATTCAAACAACCTGTAATAACGATAACGCCAATTGAGCCGATTTTTGCATTTTATTTTTTCTGCGCCGAACGTTTCCAACGATTTCGGAAAAATTGTTTTCCGTCGGTGGGTTTATGGCTGTCTTTTGATCTGCGGATTTTCCATCACCTCTTTTGCGCAAGATGGGTTTCATGCGGGATTGCTTTATGATCAATTCCCGTTGACGTTGGATTCCGGCCGGCGCACCGAAGCGGTCGGTCCGCTTTTCTATGACGAGGAAAAGGGCTCGGAAAAAACCTGGGCGCTGCCGCCGTTTTTTTCCCGTTATACCGACCCGGAGATCGAGACGAGGGAAGATGACTTTCTTTACCCGGTGCTTACCTACGAATACTACGGTCAGGAATATCGCTGGCAATTTTTCCAGCTGTGGAGCTTTGCCGGTGGACAGGAGCCGCCGGAATCCGAGGCGAAGCGATTCACGATTTTCCCGTTGTATTTTCAGCAGCGCTCGCCGAATCCGGAGGAGAACTACACCGCGCTCGTTCCGATTTACGGGCATCTCCAGCACCGGCTGTTCCGCGACAAAATCTTTTTTGTCCTGTTCCCGATCTATGGCCAGACGCAAAAGAAAGACGTGGTCACCGACAACTATCTCTGGCCGTTTTTTCACCTGCGGCACGGCGACGGACTGTTTGGCTGGCAATTCTGGCCGCTGGTGGGCAACGAGCACAAGGATGTAACCACCAACACCAACGGCTTTGGTGACAGCATAACCGTCGGTGGCTACAATAAATTTTTCGCGCTCTGGCCGATTTATTGGAACTACACCGAAGGTGTCGGCACGGACGACCCGTCCAGATTCTGGGCCGTGCTGCCGCTTTACCTCCAGACCCGCTCCCCAAAACGCGATTCCACCACCGTGCTCTGGCCTTTTTTTAGCTGGATCGAAGACCGCGGGAAGCATTACAACGAGTGGCAGGGGCCCTGGCCGTTTGTGATTTTCGCGCGGGGCGAGGGCAAAACCACCTCGCGCGTCTGGCCGCTGTTCAGCCAGTCGCACAATGACACCATGCAAAGCGACTCGTATGTCTGGCCCGTTTACACGTTCCGGCGCACCCATTCCGATCCGCTCGACCTGAAGCGCACGCGCATCCTGTTCTATTTGTTTGAAAACACCGTCCAAAAGAACACGGCGTCCGGTGAATACAAGCGCCGTGTGGATGCCCTGCCGTTCTTCACGTATCACCGGGATTACAACGGCAGCAGCCGTCTGCAAATCCTTGCGCTGCTGGAACCGGTCCTGCCGAACAACCGGGGCATTGAACGCAACTGGTCGCCGCTGTGGTCCATCTGGGTTTCGGAACACAACACCCAAAACGACGCCCGCAGCCAGTCGCTCCTCTGGAATTTATATCGCCATGAATCCGCGCCCGGATTCAAAAAATGCTCGCTCCTGTTCGGTCTTTTCCAGTATCAATCTGATGCTGAAATGAAAAAAATGCGCCTGCTTTACATTCCGGTGTTCAAAACACACCCGCAGGCAAAATAAGTTATGTTTCAAAACATTGGAGAAATCGCGCTGCTGTTTTGGCGCACCATTTGCGCCCTGCCATTTGCATGGCGGCAGCGGCAGAAGGTCTATGACCAGTTTTTTGAAATCGGCAACGCCAGCCTGTTGATGGTCTGTGTGCTGTCTTTTTTCATCGGCGCGGTCATCGCGCTCCAGACCGGCCCGGTGCTGGTGGAACGCAGCCTGTCCAGTGCCGTCGGCGGCATTGTCGGCATTTCCGTCGCCAAGGAACTGGCCCCCGTGATGATGGCGATTCTGATTGCCGGACGCATCGGCTCGGCCATGGCGGCGGAAATCGGCTCCATGCGGGTGTATCAGGAAATTGACGCCCTGCGCACGATGAACATCAACCCGATCCATTATCTGGTTTTGCCCCGGATGCTCGCCATCGCCATCGCGCTGCCGCTGCTGGTGGTGTTCGCCATCCTCGTCGGCTGGTTTGGCGGCGCGGTCATTGCCCAGACCAACAGCCATATCGGCGTTCCGTTTCAGGGATTTTTCTCCGGCTTGAAGAACATTGTCGAGGTCAAGGACGTGGCCAATGGCGTGTTCAAGAGTTTCTGTTTCGCACTGATCATCGGCGCGGTTTCCTGTCACCAGGGTTTGGTGACCATTGGTGGCCCGCGCGGGATCGGCCGGTCCGTCACGAAGGCAGTGGTGAACTCCATCGTCCTCATCGTGATTTTTGACTACATCCTCACCCGCTTCCTGTTGAAATGATGAACAGTCCGGACAAAAATAATGCGGGGGTCAGCGTTCAGGTGCGCGGGATCCGCAAGAGCTTTGGCAGCCAGGAGGTCCTCAAGGGCGTTGACTTGGAGGTCCGGCCGGGGGAAATTTTTGTCATCATGGGGCCGAGCGGCAGCGGCAAAAGCGTTTTGCTCAAGCACATCATCGGCCTGGAGACGCCGGATGCCGGGGAGATTCTGATCAACGGCGAATCCGTTGAGACCGAAGGCATCGCCGCCAAATACCGCATGGCGCTGGTGTTTCAATCCGGCGCCCTCCTGAATTCGCTCACGGTCGGCGAAAATGTCGGGCTGTATCTCACCGAACACCGGCTGAAATCGCCGAAGGAAATTGCCGAGATCGTCGCCGAAAAACTCGATACCGTCGGGCTCAAGGAGGCTGTGAACAAGATGCCCGGCGAACTTTCCGGCGGCATGAAAAAGCGCGCGGCCATTGCCCGGGCGTTGGTCAGCGACCCGCAGTTGATCCTCTACGATGAACCGACGAGCGAACTCGATCCGCTGTCATCGGTCATCATCGGCGAGGAAATTCTAAGTTTGAAGCACCGCATCCATGTCACGTCGCTCGTCGTATCCCATGACCGCGACCTGGCGTTTGGCGTGGCGGACCGCATCGCCTTCATCAACGAAGGCCGCATCGTGGTCGTCGGCACGCCGGACGAAGTGAAGCGGTTCCATGATCCGCTCGTCCAGAGATTTTTACAGGCAGATTTCCAACGCGAACCTTGAACCCAAAATTTTTATGAAAAACTCGCTCGAAACCCGGCTTGGCGTTTTCGTCGTCCTGGCCATCTTCGCAGCCATCCTGATCATCGAGATGCTCGGGGGCGTCGAAACCTTGCGCACCGGCCACCACATCAGCGCCCTGTTCGACACCGTGCAGGAACTGAAGGTGGGCGACAGCGTCAAAATGGCGGGCATCGAAATCGGCCGCGTTGAAAAAATTGCGTTCGACGAGAACAAGGTCAAGGTGACGATGAAACTGCGACCTGATGCCGCGATCAAAACCGACAGTCTGGCCGTCGTGAAATTCGCCGGTTTGATGGGGCAGAATTTCATCTCCATCAGCTTCGGCTCGCCCGGCGCGCCTCTGGCGGTGGACGGCACCGTGCTTGGCAGCGAAGAGCAACCCGATTTGAGCGCCATCATGGCCAAGCTGGACAAGGCCGCCTCGGGTATTGAGAAATTCGGGAACAGCTTCTCCGGCGACAAGATTGACAACATCCTCGGCCCGCTCACGGACTTCTTCAAACAGAACAGCAGCCACATTGGCTCGGTGGTGACGAATATTGAAAGCGTGACCAGCCAGATTGCGAGCGGGCAGGGAACGGTCGGCAGGCTGATTTATCAGGACGCACTCTATAATTCCGCCATGAGCACCGTGACGAACCTGCAGGACGCCGTGGGCCAGGTGCGGGGCGTGGTGGACGGCATCACCAGCGGGAAAGGCACGATCGGCAAACTGGTCAATGATGAGGCGCTTTACAATTCCACCGAGGCCTCGATGACCAACTTGAACCAGATTTTATTCAAGATCAATCATGGGGAAGGCACCATCGGCAAGCTCGTCAACAATCAGGAATTTTATAACAACGCCAAGGTCTCGCTCCAAAAGCTGGACAAGGCGGCGGACAGCATCGAGGACACCGGCCCGTTGAGCGTCATCGGCATCGTGGTCGGCCGGCTGTTTTAAGTCAGTCCATGAGTTTATGAGTTTATGAGTTGAGGGCGGGCCACGCGCCGCAGCTGCTTTACTCTCAACTCTCGACTCATTAACTCATCAACTGATTCAGGCCAGGCCCAGATTTTTCAAAACGCGGATCGTGGAATGCGCCTTGTTCAACGTGTAAAAGTGCAGCCCCGGCACGCCCGCCCGTAATAATTCTTCACATTGCCGGGTGGCGTATTCGATGCCGAATTCGGTGGCCGCCGCCTCATCCGTCCCCAGCGCATCCAGTTTTGACCGGAGGGCAGGTGGAATTTTGGCGCCGCAGAGCTGGGTGAACTTGATGATTTGCGCGGCGTTCAAGATCGAGATGATGCCGGGAACAATCGGCACCTTCAGGCCAAGCTTGCCGGCGACATGATCGCGAAATTCAAAAAAGTCGGCGTTGTTGAAAAACAGCTGGGTCAGCACGAAATCCGCCCCGGCGTCCACCTTGGTCTGCAAGTGCCCCCAGTCGGCGTATTTGCCGTCTTTGCCGGCCGGATGCCCTTCGGGAAAACCGGCGACTCCGGCGGAAAAATCGCCGGATTCACGGATGAGTTCGACCAGCTGGGACGCGAATTCAAAACCGCCGGGGGTTGCCTTGAATTCGCCGCCGCCCGGCGGATCGCCGCGCAACGCGAGGATGTTTTTGCAGCCGAGGGTGCGGATCTGTTCCAGCAGGGCTCGCACTTCTTCGCGCGTGTGGTTGACGCAGGTGAGATGCGCCAGTCCGGTCAACCCTTGCTCGCGCTGGATGCGGTCCACCATCATCAAAGTCTTGTCGCGCGTGCTGCCACCCGCACCATACGTCACGGAACAGAAATCCGGCCTGCCCGGCATCAACGCGGGGATGGTTTTTTCAAAGAGGCTGCGGTCGCCCTCCTCGGTTTTGGGCGGGAAAAATTCAAAAGAGATGACCGGCCGGCCGGCGGTCATTTTTTCAGCATAAATCTCGCGGATGAATCGCATAGGCTTGAATCCAAATAATGGCGACAGATTACGGGAAAGTTCGTTTTTTGCAAATTAAAAATCAACGTATCATGATGTGATGATATGATTAAAATAAACCCAAGCAATTTTGAAAACAAAAAGGCCCCTTCCGGTATTGCCGGAAGGGGCCAAAGGTTCTAAGTCAGATTAGAACGTGTAGATAGCCTGAGCGCCGATCAACCAAGCTTCGCTTTCCGTGCCAACTCCCGTGCTGCTCGTGCTGGCATAACCGTTGCCATGTTCCACATGGTCCCAACGGATTTCCACGCGGGTCAACACATTCGCCCAGAGGTTGTATTGGAGCGTGGCGGTGATTTCGTCAGCCGCATTGTTGCTGTTGCCGGTGGCGAGACCGGCGGCGGTCGTATTGTTATACGCACCACCGTTGAGAACTGAATCGCCCTGCAGATGTTCACCGCGCAAATTGAGGCTCAATTTGTCGTTGAATGCATAAGTGCTGTAGCCGGCCACGTTCCACGTGTTGCCGCCGCTGGTGCCTGGACCGTTGGCATCGGCACGAACATTCAAGTAGTCAAACGATCCGCCGAACTTCAACTTGGCAATCGGGGTCGGCACTGTGACACCAGCATAATAGCTGGTCGCACCGGCAGAACCGCTGGTGTTGATCGTGCCCACTGAGAGGGTGCCGCCTTTGAGCCAGCCCCAGCTTTCGGGAGCCGTCAGGGTCGGTCCCCACATCAAGGTCGGGGTGCTCAAGGCGCTATTGTTGCCATTCTTCGGAATGCCGTTGATCGCGGCAGAGTAGGCGCCGGCTCCATAGGATTGGTCCGCCACGCCCACTTGCGCGGTCAACCAGTCGGTGGCGTGGTAAACAGCCAAAACGCCCGTGTGGGTCGTCGGCTCGATGTTGAATCCGTATGAACGGCTGAAGTTCGGGTTGTTGCCCGAGGTCAGGCCTTCATAGCCGATGATGGTGTCAAACACGCCAATTTTCCAGTCAATGCCATTGCCCACGGGTGTGCGCAATGCAATGTAGGCTTGACGGATGGCTGCGTTGCCACCGCTGGTGCTGGTGCCCAAAGATGCAGCATCCGGTCCCAGCCAGAGGTCAACGTGATAGCCGGAAGCCCACGGAGCTTCGTCGAGCGGCTTGTCGAGCGAGATCTGAACCACATTCAGGCTGATCTGGTTTGCCTTGTTCCCGAAGTTGTAGTTCGGGGTGTTGTTGCCGCCGCCGCCGGGGTTGAATTGTGCCGAGGCGTCCACATAACCGCTGATGGTCGTGTTGGAGAGCGCCGTCTGCACCATGTTTGTTTCGTCTGCACGCGCCGCCGAGGTCAAACTGACCACGCCGACTGCCGCCAGACCCAATGTCCATTTATTAAACTTCATCTGGTTCCTCCGATGTTGTTTGTTAATTGTTTCCTGTTTTACCTGCCTGTAGAGACAAAACCGGTTTGTCCCAAGCACCAACGCGGTGCAATTGAATTTGAACCTATTGAAAATCCCAAGGTTTGACAATAAAAAATTTCACCCTCCAGGCTTTGTCTGCGGTTTTAAGGCGGAAATCCGCGATTTTTAGCCTTTTTCCATGATTTTAGGCGGCGATTGCTTGAAAGTAGGACACTCTTTTCCGGGACAAAACAGACCCGCTGTTCAAATCCCTGCTTAACCATGGCATTCTCAAACTGGAACAGTTGGTGCTATGCAGGTGGCGAAAGCTGAATTGCAGGCTTGCAATTGAACCAGGTAATTTTTATCACGGATACAGCGGTTTTTTTAAGTCTATGCCATCATTTGCCTATACTGCCAGAGAAACCTCCACGGGCCGCGAAATCCGCAGCTCGGTTGAGGCGATCAACGAACAGACCGCCATCGCCGCATTGCTTAACCGCAATCTGCTCGTCGTTTCCATCCAGGAAAAGATTGCCAAGAAGGGCAAAATGCAGGGCGGCAAGGTCGCCTTGGCCGATCTGGTGGTGTTTACCCGCCAGCTCGCCACGATGATTGACGCCGGCATCGCCATCGTGCAGGCGCTCCAGGCGCTCGCCGAACAAACACCCAACAAGGTCATGCGCGACGTGATTCGTGATGTGTGTTCCCGTGTGGAGAGCGGCGAAAGCTTTTCCGAAGCGCTGCAAAAACACCCCAAGACCTTCAACCGGTTGTATTATTCCATGATTTCCGCCGGTGAAAAAGGCGGGTTGCTTGCCGAAATCATGGCGCGTCTGGCCACTTACCTGGAAAATACCGAGCGCCTCCGCAAGAAAGTGAAGACCGCCTTGATGTATCCGACCGCTGTGACCGTCGTCGCCATCAGCATCACGATTTTCCTGCTGGTGAAGGTCATCCCCACCTTCAAGGACGTTTACAGCGGCTTTGGCGCGGCGCTGCCGGGCCCGACCCAGTTCCTGATGAACATCAGCGACGCCGTCCAGCACTACTTTGTATACATGATCATTGCCATGGTCGGATCGGTTTGGGGCTGGCTTTATTTCATCAAGACCCCAACCGGCCGGGAATTCTGGGACGCCCGCCGCATCAAGCTCCCGATTTTCGGGGTCATCGCGCACAAGATTTGTCTGGCCCGGTTCACCCGCACGCTCGCCTCGCTCGTCCGCAGCGGTGTCCCGATCCTGGAAGTCCTGCAAATTGTTTCCCAGACCGTGGGCAACGTCATCATGGAAAAAGCCATCAAGGTCGCCTCCACGGACATCGAGCGCGGCGAAGGCATTTCTGCCGCCCTCGGCAAAAACCCCATTTTCCCCAGCATGATCATCCGCATGTTGAGCGCCGGCGAACAAACCGGCAACATTGACAACATGCTCGAGCGCGTGTCCGACTTCCTGGACGAAGAAATTGACACCACGCTCTCCGGCCTCATGTCATTGATTGAACCGTTGCTGATCGTTTTCCTGGGCGTCGTCATCGGCGGCATGGTCATCTGCATGTTCCTGCCGATTTTCAACCTCGCCAACATCGTCAACGGCGGGCACTAAGCCATTTGCACCTGACAAAAAAACCGCCGGACGAACTCGGATTCGTCCGGCGGTTTTGCTTTCCCCGATTCGATATTCTATGCCTGAACCGGTGTGCCCGGTTGCGGCTGGATGATCTTGATTTTCGGGTGGCGCGAGCGGATCTGGTCCTCGAACCAGGCGCGCGAATCATCGTCGCCGTGTCCGAGCAGAATCGTGCGCGGCGAAACCTGCCCCACAAAATCCAGCAAATCCTCGCGGTTGGCGTGCGCCGTCAGGTCAAAATCCTGGATCTCGCATTTGCGCGTGATCTGTCCGGCACTCGGGCTAAATACGAAAGTCTCGCCCTGTTTCGCCGCTTTTAAACGCCCGCCCGGCGTGCTGGGATCGGCGTAACCCACAAAGAAAATCGCGTGCTTTTCATCCCCGGCCATCCGCATGGCGAGATTATGCGCCGCCGTGTTCTCGCTCATCATGCCGGCCGTGATGACGAAAATTTTCCCACCCGTCAGCTTCATGTTCTCCGACTGGCCTTTTTCCAGAACCTGAAGATTCAACGCCTGATTTAAGTTCAGATTGGAGTGCAGGCGGTGCGCGCGGTGCGCCTCCAAGTCATAAATCTCCGTGAACACGCGCCCCAACCCGCCGATGTAAATCGGCTGCGGCTTCAATTTCCCCTCGCGCATCAACAACGCCAGCAATGCCAGAATCTCCTGTGTCCGGCCCAGGGCGAATGCCGGAATCAGCACGCTGCCCTTGCGTTTGAGCGCATTGTGGATCGCCGCCACGAGCCGTTCGATTTCTCCTTCGCGCGTGAACCCCGGTGGCACGGCGCGGTTGCCGCGCGTTGTTTCCATGATCAACACGTCCGCCTTCACGTCCTCAAACCGCGCCGCGCGCAAGATCGTCTGGTCGTGAAAACACACGTCGCCCGTGAAAAACAAGGTCTCCTTCTTGCCGCGCACCATCACGCCCGCCGAGCCGAGCGTGTGTCCCGCGTCAAAAAATTCCAGCGTCGGCGAGGTGAGCCCCGCGCGCAGCTTGTTGAACGACGCCCACTCCACTTCGCGGTTGTATTTGAACGCCTGAAACCGCGAGGCGATGTCGTCCACCTCGTCGTGCGTGTAGAGCGGGTATTCGCGGATGCCCAGTTCATCCCGCTGGCGTGTCATCACGTTCACCGAATTGTGCAGCACGCGCTCGATGATGAAATAGCTCAGCTCGCTCATCAGCACGTGCGCCTTGGGAAAATGCCGCAAGGCCACCGGCAGCGAGCCGACATGATCGTGGTGGCAATGCGAGATCACGATCGCATCCACGTCGTTGTTTCCCGCCCGGGCGAACAACGGCAGACCCTCGCGGCCTTCGCGTTTCGGGTGCATCCCCGAGTCGAGCAACAGGCGGTGTTCGTCAAGCTCCACCAGCCACGAACTCGCGCCAATGTCCGTGTCCGGGTTCAAATTTGTGATATTCACCGAATGATTGAACCACAGATGGACGCGGAGGGACACAGAATTCAAAAGGAAGAAACATCGAACATTGAACATTCAACGCCGAACATCCATTGCGCGTTCGTCCAACATTCTTTGGAGGTTGAATGTTCGATGTTGAATGTTGAATGTTCCCCCAAAATCATTTCGCCGGATACCGCCAGACCCAATCGCCTTTGCGGTTGTCTGCGCTTTGACCGTTTGAAGTTAGACCAACCACTCCGTCGTCGTCCGTTTCGTTCCAGCCGACGGAGTAGAGAATGTATTGTCCGTCGCCCGTGCGGCGATAATGCAGCGACTCGCCGTTGATGATATCGTGCGGAATTTTTTCCAGAAACCGTGCTGCGAGTGCTTCGAGCGATTCAGGAAATCCCCCGTGCGCCAGCCGGTAACGTTCCAGCGCAATCGCCACGCGCGCCAAGTCCGCTGCATTTTGCGCATAAGCGGTTTTTTGTGCGAAATTGCCAAGCCCGGGCAGCAACAAGCGCGCGAAGAAATTAAAAAGTGTCGGGCGCAGCGATGATGCCAGGGCGGTTCCGGCATGTTCCACTATTTTCGGCGAGACGATTCGGTTTGTTGCATCCACGAGCGGCAGATTCCATTGCTGTTCCATTTGCGCAATGGTGATTTCATTTTGATAAAACCAGCCCTTGGGCGCCAAATAAAATGCCGTTGTTTCCAAAAAGTTCTCCATCGTGTTTGGCTGATTATTATTGTTGATCATGTCAACCAATAGCCAATAGCGGCTTCGCTTCTGTTCGATCCAGTCAACAATTTTTCCGTGGTAGGCCCGTTCGCTGCGGACGGAATGTGCGTAATCCGCCGGAAAATCCAGCTTCGATAATTCCAGGTTTAGTTCGGCAAGTTGAGCATCCGACCATTTATGTTCCGCCAGACCTTCCCAAATCGGTTGCAGTGTGATTTGCAAAATGGCCATCCGGACGAGATGAGTGATGATGAATGGTTCCGTGCGGATGGAATCCGCCAGCCGCAACGATAATTTTATGTCATCGAATGATTTTTCCGTCTGGCCGTTTTGCAGTTCGGCCAGCGCGCGCAATTGCAAGGCCAGGCTGCATTGCTTCAAAACGGCCAGGTGCGGAAGCAAAATTGCGGCCGGATCATCCTTGTCATATTCAAGTGGAAACCGCGAATAAGGCAGTTTGCTCGCTTCACGCAATTCTTCAATCACCGGATCGTATTTGCTCAACGCCAGCATCACGTCGGCAGCGGGCGATTGTGGCTGCGGCGCAACGGGAAATTCGTTCGTCGGTGCCGCCAGTGCGCGATAATAGTTTTGCCAAACTTTCAAGTCACTTGTTTTTGTTGTCTGCCAATCGCCAATGCTATTTGTCGTCGAATGCGTCATCGCCCAATCATCATTCCGCGCAATGTCCATCTTCAGCCGGTTGACAAAATTCGTATCGCGCTTGTCCGGTGAAATCATTCTCCCATCGCGCGTCAACATTTGACCATAGCTGGTGAAAATAATGGGTGTCAGCGCGAAATTTTGATCAGCAGGCACAGGCGGCGGAACAAAGTCGGCGAAATCAAATTTTTCGCCTCGGGCCTCCCATTCGTGTTTGTATCTTTCCCAATCATGTCTGCCGCGCCAGTTTTCCTCGGCGTAAAACAGCGCAATTAAAGTGGCGGCGCATGCGCAGCCAAAAAGAAACCGTTTGAAATTGCGCCAGGAAAAAATCCAGCGGAAAAATTTGACAGCAAGCAGCACCAGTAGCGTGACGAAAAGGGAAAATAACAGCGCGTAAGCCGGAAGCCCCAAATAATTTTTTAGCGAAGCCGGGACATCGCCGCCGGCATAAATCACGGCAAAAACAAGCGAGAATGGGATAAGCAGCAGCCAAAGTTCGTTCGAGCCTTTCAATGATTTTTTCCAGATGCTTTTCGGTCTTTCATCCATAAATTTACGTCATTAAAATTTCCACGCGTTCGCTGCGC
The DNA here is from genome assembly GCA_035577265.1 of Verrucomicrobiia bacterium. Lineage (GTDB taxonomy): Bacteria > Verrucomicrobiota > Verrucomicrobiia > Limisphaerales > UBA11358 > UBA11358. The sequence continues at coordinate 34,740 of DATLVR010000121.1, forward strand.
GGTTTCGGCAGAAAGATTTTCTGCCGGTCGGCGTCCAGCGGCTCGCGCAGGCCGACGAGTTCGGCAAACAAAAGCTGCTGCTTTTTCAATTCCACAATCACTTCCGGCGACGGTGGCGCGGATTTTTCTGCCACGCGCGGCGACGTGTCCCGCATGGAAAAATTCACAGCTGAAATAAAAATCCAGATTGCCGCCAGTCCCGCCCAGGCCGTGGGATGAGGCCAGAAGATAGTTGAGAGTTGAGAGTTGAGAGTTGAGAGAAAAGACTGATGCCCGATGCGTGATGCGTGACGAGCCTCCTGCGCGGCACGGGCGGCGGATAAAATTTTCCCGCGCCATTCGCCGGGAATTTCCCGCAACGGCTGGCGCGAAAGCTTTTGTTCAAGTTCGTCTGGCTTCATGGGAATGATTCAACCGCAAAGCACACAAAGCGCGCAAAGAAACGACGACAAACACATTTTGTTTCCAGTCTTTGTGTTCTCTGCGTTCTCTGCGGTTAATTCGTTTGTCGGTTTCATTTGATTTCTTCGTAAAGTGGACGCAGCCGGCCGCGCAATTTGTCTAACCCGTAGCGATACCGGCTGGCGACGGTGTTTGGCGAAATTTCCAGGGCGGCGGCAATCTCCTCAAACGTCAGGTCGGCCCACAATTTCAAATGGATGACGGCCCGCTGTTCCTCCGGCAATTCGCCCAGCGCCCATGCCAGTTCTTCTCGGAAAAGTTTTTCGTCGGGATCGCGGGTCGGCGCGAAGGGGGAGATGGATTCCGCCGCGAAATTTTCCTTGGTCCGGTCCCGCGTGCCGCGGCGGCGCATCAGGTCGATCGCCGCGTTGTGCGCGAGCCGGATGAGAAAGGCGCGTTCCTCGCGGACGCCGTCGAGCAGTTTCGGTCCGCGCGCGAGTTTGACGAAGATTTCCTGGAGCAGATCACGCGTGTCGGCCTCGTCGCGGGTGAAGTTCAGGAGAAAGGCATAAAGCGGCTGCGCGTGCTCGTCGTAGAGCCGTTCGATGTCGTTTCCGCCGGGCATTTTCATAATGACGCGCCCGGCGGACGAATTTGTCTAGTTTTTAGTGGCGCGGGCGTCTCGCCCGGGTGTTGAAAGAGTAGAGCCAGGATTTGCGCCAAACAGAAACTCACGGGCGGGACGCCCATGCCACTACTGACGCTCCAATTCAACTGTCCATTTGCGACACAACCAAAGCGGAATACATCCAAACACGCCGAAGGAACAATCAATCAGCCGCCACCAGAACGGAATTCCGCGCAGCCCGCCAAACACGAGCGCATAGGGAATCACCAGCACACAGGCGATCAACCCAAAGTCAAACAACCAGCGGTTGCGGACGGGGTCGCGCAAGGCGCCAACGAACACAAGCGCGATGACGAAATGCCCGAATGCCAGCCAGTCCGTGCCGTAGAAGAGAATCGGATTTTTGTCGTGGGTCTCTTGCAGGGTCGCCTGCACCTTTATCAGCCAGGTCGCCCAATTGGGAGCGTTCGCGGAAGCGGGTGACTCGACCAGTTGACGCGCGCCAGTCAGGTCGACCAGCCAGCCCAGTTCCGAAACGAGTGGAATCGCCGTCGCACCGCTCAAAACCAGGCCGACGATGAACAACCACGTCAGCATCTTGATGCGACGGCGAAGAAATTGTTCGCGATTCACAAAGATTTTCTTTCGAACTCAATCGCGCGAATCCGTTTTGGTGTCGCCGGGTCGCGACTTCAGGCAGTCGCCCCAGTGGCCGATGAAAAACTTTTTCTCGGTTGGAAAAAAGGTGTCGGCCTTGCCGATGATGGGACGCAAGGCCGTGGTCATTTGCAGGGCGACGAGCAGAAAGATCACGATCCAGACATTGATGCCCGCCTGGGATCTGGCGTTGGCGTGGGCAAACCCCGCCTTCATGAATCGCACGCCAAACAGGGTGGCCACGAACCAGAAGATCAGATGCAGCGAGCCCATCCAGGCGAGTGATTCCGTGGACTGTGAAAAAATCCACACGACCGGCGCGAAACCGATGAGCAAAATCGTCATCAGCATCAGCAGTCCCGCGAGCAGGCCGCCCACTTCCATGAGCCGCGCCTGGGAACCGCTCAAACACGTGAAGATGTAAAGGCTGGGCAGGCAGATGGCCGCCGAAATCATCAGGCCCGCCGCGATTTTCACGGGCGCGGCCCAAAGTTGGGTGCCAAGGGAAAACGTGCCGGCCACCATGCCGTAAATCAGGCTGCACAGCAGCGCGGTGAACAACATCCCGGCGATCAGTTTCCCCGCGCCCGGCTGCCGCAGTTGAAACAGCAGGCGACGCGGCTGGCGCAGCAACGCCTCGATGGCGGCGAATGCGTGCGGGATGGCCACGCGTTCGGCGGGGTCGTCACCCAGCGGTCGCGGCTCGCTGAGGCCGGCGGCCGGCGGGATTTGTGGCGGGATTCTCGGTGGAACGGGTGTGTTTTCATTCATAGTTCAGTGGTGTTGATGGTTCAGTTGAATTGTAGAATTTGCCGGAGTGCATGGAGAACGGCCTCAAAGAAGTTGCCGTGAAATGCCGCCTTGCGGACGAATTCCACCGGCAACGTCGGCGAGCCGATGAACGGACGCAGAATCCACGAAAGCTGGCTGCCAAGAAACAGATTCCCGCTCAGCCAAGCCAGTAGCACACGAAACGCGACGGCGCGGCTGCCGCCCAGCCGCGCGAGCAATTGGAACAGTCTTAAATTCCCAATCACTCCAGCCAGTGCGATTGCCGAAACGTGTGCCAACAGAATAAAATTGTAAGTTGAGCCGGATAGATTTTTTGCCGTCATATCCGGCGCATTCCAGACAAGGAACGCAATCAGCGGACTGAACGCGCCGAGAATCGCTGCCGCGATGGTGAAGCTCATCACGATCGCCGAGAAGGACTGGCGGAAGGGAATGTTCAAGCCGAGCAACGGCGCGAGCATACCGTTGATGAGCGCATTGCCCAGCGTCGTGAGCAGGATGATGAGCGGAAATTTGATCGCGACATAAAGCGCCTGCTGCGGATCGCGCCACCAGCCCATCGCCGCGCCGTAACAGCCCGCGCTCAGGACAATGACCGCGACGTGCAGCGCGAATCGTCGCGCATTCCAACACTCGCTCCACGCGGAAATGGTTTCCGATTCACCGCGCAGCAGCGTGGCGATTTCTGACGGGTGCATTTTTAATTTTGCGGGTCTCGCGCGCATCTGAATTCTTTGACCAACGCATGGGATTCAGGTTTTGTCCGTGTTTGCATCAAAAAATGCCAGCTTATTCGCAGCACCGGCGCGGACATCAGTGCCAAAGCCACACAGAACACCGGCCAATTAAATTGTTCGGGTAGCATGTTGCGTATCGCATCCAGCCCGTGATGTGAAGCGGCGATGGTGTCCGCCATGAAGACATAAAGCGCCAGCGCCACGCCTGAGAAATTTAGCATCCACACGCGCCAGTTGGACAACGCCGGGGTGTCTGTTCGTTCAAACTGGCTGGCGAACGTGCCCCACAAGATCATCAGCAGTGAAATCAGAACGGGCGAGAGCACCGGCCCCCACCACGGCATCGGCAGCAGAAACAGAATGTCCCAATCCAGCAGCGAGTGCGGCCAGCCGCAGATCATTTTCAGGAAGACGTAGTAAAAAATATCCCAGACGCCGAATGCCACCAGGGCATAACCGAAGCGTGCCCGCCAGGTCCGGCCCGCCAGCGCGCCGACCGCGAACAGCATGACCAGCGTGGCGAATTCGCGCGGCAGTTCGACGGCCCCGAATCCGCCGATGATCGGCAGCGGATTGGGTTGATACGGCTCGATGCGGTCGATCATCGAGCGCAGATAAAAGACCACCGCGGATTCGACCCACGCCATGGCGATGGCGTAGATCACAACCAGCCACCAGCGGTCCCAATCCGATTTGCGGGCGTCCGTTTTCATTTCGCAAGTTGAAGCGGGGTGATGATTGGTTTTGCCCATGACGCGGGAATAATCCCAGGCGCCGGAGATTTTCGCAGCAGGCGGATGAAGCGCGTCATTTGCCTCGTGATTTCCGAATAGAATTCGCCGCGCGTTCCACCAATCGCTTTCAAGCACGGCGCGTGGCTGATCCACAGCACCGTTCCCGCCGCGTAACCGCAGGCGAGAAACTGGAGCCGCCAACACCATCCGCGCCAGCTGGGTTTGGGACAGCCTGCCTCCGCCAGCCGGTCGCGTTGGAACGCCACATGGCCGGCCTCATCGCGCAAGATCAGTTCGCACATCGCCGCGAGCGGACCGTCGGGCGAATGCCGTCGCAGCATCCGATAGTAGCCCGTGCTGACGAGTTCCGTGAGAGTGAGCACTTGCAACTCAAACCGCACGCCCAGCACGCGCCGGCAAAGACAAAACGCCGTGAAACTCCAATGCGACGTGATGATGCGCCCGCCGAATCTCCGCACCGCGCAGCCAAGTAGTCTTGAGTGTTCCGCCTCCTCGGCAAACCACAGGTCCACAATCCGCCGAATCTCAGCGGTGCGGCTGCAGAAATTTTCGCGATTGAATGCAATGAGCGACGCCGGTCCGCCGCCATCGCCGAGCCGGAATTGTTCCACCGACCGCAATACCGGGATGAGCACGGCCGGAGGAATTTTAAGCGGTGCTGACCAGTCCGGTTCCGGGCGGTTCTGTTTGTTAAGCGTGAAATGTTCAATCCATTTGGCGTAGTTCATAGTTCTCCTTGGTGTTCGAAGTTTCGTTTGGAATGAAAACAAATTGGCGAAGCTTGTGTTCAATTGCGTCAATCACCGCATCCGGCGTGGAAGTTCCGGCGGTAATTCCCACGCTATCGTCTGCGCAAAACCATTCTTCGCGCAAATCACCCGCCGTCTGGACGTGATGCACGCGTGGACAAAATCGCGAACAGGTTTTCACCAGCTCATGCGTGTTGTTGCTGTGCGCGCCGCCAATGACGATGACCACGCTGCATTTCTGCGCGAGCTCGACGGCCGCGCTCTGGCGTTGTTTCGTCGGCCGACAGACGGTGTCAATAAAGCGCACTTCGGATTTTGGAAAATGTTCGCGGATCAGCCGGACGAGCCGCCGCACTTTGTCGATCGGCTGGGTGGTTTGCGCAATGACGCCGAAGTGTGAACGCTCCCGCAGATTGACAACGTCATTTTCGTCCAGCACGACATCGAACTCGGCCAGATCCTCCGTCATCCCGCGAACCTCCACGTGATCACGTTTGCCGATCACGACTGGATAAAAGCCTTCAGTCACCAGCTTCGTCAGACTGCGATGCGCGACGTGAACCAGCGGACAGGTCGCCTCCAACACATTCAAACCACGCCGGCGCGTCTCCCGCATCGCCCGTTCCGACGCTCCGTGCGCTGTGATCATCACGGTTTGCGTCTGCACCGTCGCCGATTTCTGCTCAAAATTGATCCCTTTGATGCGCAATTCGGCCAGCACGGTTTCGTTGTGGACGAGATCGCCCAGAACGGTCAGCGGCTCGCGTGCGGCGGTTTCAACTGCCAGGGTAATCGCGTCCCTGACCCCAAAACACATTCCCAAATGTTCAGCCCGGATGATTTTCATATTAACTTTGTGTCACAAAGTAAAAGACCCAGCAGGTCCGGATTCGTTCAAAAGATTTTTTATTTGGGTTTGTTTTGCCGGACGATCTGTTCCAGCAGATTGATGTATTCCGCGAAGGCCTTGCGCCCCGCCGCTGTCAGCGAGCAGGTCGTGAGCGGGCGGTTGTTCTGATACGACTTGGCCACGGACACATAGCCTTCCTGCTGCAGGGCTTTGATATGCGTCGTCAAGTTGCCGTCGGTCATGCTGAGGGCGTCGCGCAGTTCGGTGAACGTGAGTTCCGGCGAGGCCGCGAGCATGGACATGATGGCCAGCCGGCCCTTTTCATGGATCAACCGATCCAGCTGCAAGAACGGTTCCGGGTTCACGCGACAGGGGTTTTCTTTTCGGTGAAGTAGAGGTATATGCCGTAAGCAAGGTGTAAGCCGCCAAAGATGGCTGCCATGAGCAGATGCGGTGAACAAGGCAAGCTCGCCAAATCGTTTTTGGCGACTAGGCCGGCAAGCAAACCAAAGCCAGCCAAGATGAAAATCCAACCGAACCACCTGATGCCACGCGGCATGAAAAAACCGGCAGCGTGAATTCCGCATCCAAATGTCAGACACCAAATTAAAATGGCGAGCTGTTTCGCCAGATCATCGTTTCCCCAAAAGATCATCATGCCCGACATGACAGCCCCAATCAAAAATGGCGGGGTCAATGCTTGCGTGACCCGTCGCGTTGGCGGCGACCAAAACGGTTCTGAGTCTTTCAACGCTTGCTGACGAACAAACAAGGTTGAGCAACCTAACGCAAAAATTGCGGTGGCGACCCAAACAAATCCAAATTCAAGATAGGAATTTAATTGCCATTGCCACCCAGCGACACCGCCCGCTAAGCCTGAAATTCCGCAAATCAGCATGACCGGCGCGAGCGCCCGGCGATACAGCGCGGAACGCTCCATCAGCGTGCGGATGGTCTGGAGATTTTCTTCGGCCCATTTCGGTTCCATGCACTAACTTTGCACTGCAAAGCATAAGTCGGCAAGCGCAAAATGAGCACGGATAAATGGATGCGTGGATCAATGGATTAATGGATTAATGGATGGATGGATGGATGGATGGATGAGTCAGCCGACGGTCAAACCTCCGCCAACAATCCACTTATCCTGCAATCCATTTACCCGTCCTGTCGGTCTCCATCCGTGGTTGAACTTTTTTTGTTTTGCTTGGTGTCCTCGGCCTCTTTGTGGTTATTTTATTTCGCTTTGAAACTGCCGCCGAAAAAATCAGCGCCGCGCCCGGGGCCGGAGCGAAGCTCCAATCGCCAGCGGGTGCTGGCGCAATGGCGCGGCGTGGACCTCGCGCCGCTGGAAAAGATGCGCGCCACGCCCGCCCGCACCGCCGCCGCCGTGATGCCGAAGCTGATGAAGGACCTGCGGATGGATGCACGTCAGGGCGAGGCCGAGATCGTCAAGGTCTGGAATGATTTGCTGGATCCAATCGTCACCGCCCACGCGCAGCCGGCCAATCTGCACAAAGGCACGCTCTTCGTAAACGTGGACAACAGCGTGTGGCTGACGGAAATCGTCCGCTATCGCCGCAAGGAAATCCTCGACCGATTGCAGCACAGCTTCGGCCGGGAAATGATTCAGAAGATTTCCTTCCGGATCGGCTAGAATCCATCGTAGCGGCGGGTCGGCAGACCGCCGCATTATTTCAGACACCTGAATCTTCCGGCTTTCTGCCGAAAGCCGCTGCGCGCGTTTCCGCATTTGTAACACTTTTTCACTTTGGCTTTCGGCTTTTACCCGCGTAACCTCCCGCCCGCATGGAGACTATCCGCCGCGCCGTCATTGATGTCGGCACCAACTCGGTCAAGTTGCTTATCGCCGATGTGTCGGGTCGCACGGTGCAGCCGGTCTGCGAGGAAAGCCGGCAGACCCGGCTCGGCAAGGGCTTTTACGAAACCCACCAGCTTCAGCCCGAAAGCATTCAGCGCACCGCCGAGGCCGTGGCGGAATTCGAACAGATCGCGCGCAAACAAAATTCCGTGTCCACCCGCGTCATCGCCACCAGCGCCGCCCGTGACGCGGTCAACCCGAGAGAACTGACCATGGCCATTGAACGCGCGTCCGGCCTGAAAACGGAAATCATCTCCGGCGGACGCGAGGCCGACTGGGCGTTTCTGGGCGTGACGACGGATGTGGAACTGGCGGCCAGCCCGCTGCTGCTGCTGGATGTGGGCGGCGGCAGCACGGAATTCATTCTTGGCCACGGCACCAAAAAACACTTCGCCCACAGTTTTCCCCTTGGCACCGTGCGGCTGATGGAAAAATTCCCCCACAGCGATCCACCGACCCGCGACGAATTCAACGCCTGCCGGGACTGGGTGAAAAATTTTCTGCGCGGCCAGGTCCGTCCGCAGCTCGCGCCGGCCTTGGAAGATGAAGCCGGCGAAATCCAGCTCGTTGGCACCGGCGGCACCACGAGCATCCTCGCACGCATTGATCTGAAGCTTGAACGTTTCGACCGTGACCGGATTGAGGGTGCCCGACTAAGCCTGACCCAGGTCAAGACACACCGGAAACAGTTGTGGAGCCTGCCGCTGGCCGAACGCAAGGAAATCCCCGGCCTGCCGAAGCTGCGTGCCGACGTGATCCTCACCGGCGTCATCATCTACGAGGCGGTGATGGAGGAGTTCGGTTTCCAGGAACTCCGCGTCAGCACCCGCGGCCTGCGCTTTGCGGCGGTGATGGATTAAGCGACTTTAAAAGCGCGAGCCTTAATTCATCCCGCGCCCGGATTGCGTCTCGCGTTTTTCTTCGGTCACTTTCCGGCGGAGCAGTTGGAGCGTGGCGAGTGTCATTTCTCGGAGTTCGCCATCGCGGGAAGCCAGTTCTCTTTCCAGTTCGGCGATGCGTTGTTCGTAACCCCGGATGCGTTCTGGCAGGCGCATGGACATCAGACTGATTTCCAGTTTAACGACTTCCTCGGCCGCCTGTTTGTGGGCTTCAAGCAAGGCGGCGCGCTGGGAGTAGAGACCTTGCACCAGACTTTCCTTGGCAAACTTTGTTAATTCATCCAGCGCCTGTCGCCTCAATTCATCCGGAGTCGCGTGGCCCGACGACCCGGCCACAATAGTCGGCACCGGCAACCGGCTTGAACCCGCACTGCTGCGGCGCACCATCCAGACCAGCATTCCCAATAGCACAAACACCGCCGCGAATCCGCCGGCAATCCACCAGGTTGCCATGCTTTGAGCCGGGGTTGAAGCAGCGACCGGTGCGGCGGCGGGAAGGCTGGCGGCGGCGCCTGACACGACCGGTGGTTCGGGCAGCGGCGAGGCGACAAGGCCTAGATCCGAGGCCACAATCTGCGCACGGCCCAGCAATTTTCCCGGAGCGGCATGCCGGGTCGCGTCACTGACCGTGGCATCGTCGAAGTTCAAGAGATACGCCAGGCCGGCCTCTTTGCCGGAAAGCCGCTTATACATGTCATCGCGAATCTGCGCCTCGCTGCGCCGGTAATCCCACACGCGCAATTCATCAATCTCGCCGTTGAAATCCCGGTCCGTGACATTGCCGCTCATGCCGCGGCCCAGATAATTGGCGGGCGTTCCGCCCAGAGCCGCGAACGAGGCCTCGTTCGTGTGCTGGCCGATCAGCCGGCCATTGAGGTAAAGCAGCATCCCGCCCGGCCCCGACACCGCCGCGATATGAATCCATTCGTTGGTGTGCAACACGCCCGGCACCTCGATTTTGTATTGTAACGCCGGGTCGTTCTTGGCGTAACGTGGCCAGGCATGGAAACGCAGGATGGGCTGACTCCGGATGTTGAACACGCTCAAGGAGTGCCAGGGCGCGCCGAATTCGAATACTCGCGAGTAGTTTGCGAAGGTCTCCCACTTGGCCCACACCTCGATGGTGGCCTCGGTGAGATTGGTGAAGAGATTGGGCGGCAATTGGACGTAGCTGCCCTTGCCATCGAGCTGCAATGCCAAGTTTTGCGCCGGGCAAGTCCGCACTGTCAATGACCACGCCAGCAGTCCCAGGGCACAGGCCGGAATAAATGATTTCCGCAAACGTCGGTTCATGTCGCCCGCAGAGTAAGATTCCCACTGGTCAGGATGCAAGCCTGCGACTGGACGCGCCCCATGGCACGGCCGTCCCTCCCGTGAATTCAGGCCCGTCCCAGGCAGGTGCATGTGGATGGCAGATCAGAAGCCCGACGCTTCACTCGCTTTGCGCTTCGCCAAGGTTTATCATCCGTTCATGCGCGTTTTGATCGTCGGCTGTGGTTACGTCGGAGTGCCGCTGGGTGCGGAACTGGTCCGGCTCGGCCATGAGGTTTTTGGCCTGCGCCGCAGCGATTCGGCGGAAAGTGAATTGAAAGCCGCCGGCATCCAGCCGCTCATCGGCGATGTGACCCGGCCCGAAACGCTGGCGGCGTTGCCGCGCAATTTTGACTGGGTCGTGAACTGCGTCGCCGCCGGCGGCAACGCGGACAATTACCGGGAAATCTATCTGCAAGGCACGCGCAACCTGATTGACCGGCTCGCCTCGAATCCACCGAAGAAGTTTGTTTACACCAGCAGCACCAGCGTTTACGCGCAGAATGACGGCTCGCAGGTCAAGGAATCCAGCCCCGCCGAACCGCTCGCCGAGACTTCGAAAATCCTGGTCGCTACGGAAAACTTGCTGCTCTCGGTGGCCAGATCAACCTCTGGTTTTGCCGGCCTCCCCCTCAACCGGCCTCCGGCCACCTTCTCCCCCAGCGGGGGAGAAGGACGGGATGAGGGGGCGGTGTCGACGGAAATGGGAAAGGCTCAAGGTGGACAGTTGCCAGCGTTCCCCGCTGTGATCCTGCGCGTCGCCGGAATCTACGGACCGGATCGCGGTCATTGGTTCAAGCAGTTCATGCAGGAACTCGCGTATCTCGAAGGCGACGGCGCGCGCTGGCTGAACATGATCCATCGCGACGATCTCGTCGGCTGCATCATCGCCGCGCTTAAGAACGGCCGCGCCGGGGAAATCTACAACGCAGTGGACGACGAGCCGGTGAGCCAGTTGCACTTTTTCCAATGGCTCGCCGAGGCGGTGAACAAGCCGCTGCCGCCGTCCGTGCCGGAAAACCCCGACGCCAACCGCCGTCGTGGATTGACCAACAAGCGCGTCTCGAACCGCAAATTGAAAATGGAGCTTGGCCACCGTTTCAAGTATCCGACCTTTCGCGAGGGCTACAGCGCGGAACTCTTGCGGCTCGACCGCGCCGGAATATGACTTCGGGGCGCATCTTCACACAATAGTTCGGAGCGCGGCTGTGTCGTCCTCGACCTGCCGCAGCATGTAAAATGTCTGGAATCATCAGGTGGATTTTAGCGACGGTTTGCGGCAGAGCGGCTGCGGCTGGTCTGCGACACAGCCGCGCTCCGGGGCGGCGTGAAGGCAATGTTCGACTTTGTTAACAATTTCGCTTCGACCTGATGAAATTTCCCGCGTAACGTGTTCGTCGCATGTCAGCCGAAACCCAACTCACGCCCATGATGGCGCAGTATCGCCGCATCAAAGGCGAACTGCCGAAAGACGCGCTGCTGCTCTTCCGTCTCGGCGATTTCTACGAGATGTTTTTTGAAGACGCCAAGGACGGCGCGCAATTGCTCAACCTCTCGCTCACCGCGCGCAACGGCGTCCCAATGTGCGGCCTGCCGCATCACGCGGCCAACGGTTACATCGCCCGCATTCTGAAAGCCGGTCGGAAGGTGGCCATCTGCGATCAGACCGAGGAAGCCCGGCCCGGCAAGCTGGTGCAGCGCGAGGTGACGCAAATCCTTTCGCCGGGCACGCATTTTGACGAACGGATGCTCGTCGCGGAACGGAACAACTTTCTCGCCGCCGTCTATCCATCGGGAAAAATCTTCGGCCTCGCGCTCGTGGATCTGACCACCGGCGATTTTCTCACGACTGAACTGGAAAATGATTCTGCGCTGCTCGCTGAACTGGAACGCCTGCGCCCGGCGGAGATTATTTTCCCGACCGAGGCGGTTTCGCTGCGCGATCAGCTGCGCGGGGCGTTCCAAATTTTGAGTGGTTACGACGATTGGGCGTTTGCACCGGAGACCGCGTTCTTCACGGTGAAGGAACATTTCAAAGTCGCCTCGCTCGATGGGTTCGGGCTGAAGGACAAGACCGCCGCCATCGGCGCGGCCGGCGGCGCGCTGCATTATCTCGCGCAAAATCTTCGGCGCGACGTGAAGCATCTGACGCGGATTTCCTTTTATCAGCGCAGCGATTTTCTCACGCTCGATTACACCACGCTGCGGCATCTGGAGATTCTCGAACCACAGCATCACGACGCCCCGCGCAACGCCTCGCTTTACGGCGCCCTGAACCGCACCGCCACGCCGATGGGCGCGCGGTTGCTGCGCCAGTGGCTTTCGCAGCCGCTCTCACGCGTTGAGCCAATTCGCCAGCGGCAGGATGCGATTCAGACGTTCATCGAAAATACTTTCGGTCTCGACGCCTTTCGCCAGCAGCTTGCCAACGTGCGTGATCTGGAACGCACGCTGGGCCGCCTGAGTTCCGGCAGCGGCAATGCGCGCGATCTGGTCGCGCTCCGAACGGCGCTGGAGCAAATCCCGACGCTGAAGAGCACCCTGCACGAATTGGTAGGGACGCGTTCCACCGCGTCCCTAATCAAAGAAGAAATTGTGGACGCGGCGGAACGCGCCCCTACCTTGATTGACGAATTGGATTCTCAAATCTCCGAGTCGCCCGACCTGGTCGAACTGATTTCGCGCGCCATCGTGGACGAACCGCCGCTGCCGATCAAGGAAGGCGGCATGATCCGCGACGGCTTCGACACGAACCTCGACGAACTCCGCAACGCCACGCGCGGCGGCAAGGATTGGATCGCCAAATTACAGGCGGATGAAATCGAGCGCACGGGCATTTCCTCGTTGAAGGTGCGATTTAATTCCGTTTTCGGTTACTACATTGAAGTCACCAAATCCAATCTCGACAAGGTTCCGCCGCATTATCATCGCAAGCAGACCGTGGCCAATGGGGAGCGGTTCATCACGCCAGAGTTGAAGGAGATGGAGGGTAAAATTCTCGGTGCGGAGGAGCGTAGCGTGAAACTGGAATACGAACTGTTTCAGCGCGTGCGCGAGGAAATATTAGGCCAGTTGCCGAAAATCCAGCAGACCGCTTCCGCATTGGCGCAACTGGATGTGTTGGCGTCCTTCGCCGAGACGGCGCGGATTCATAATTATTGCCGTCCGCAAGTTGCCGACGAAGGCGTGCTTCAAATTCGTGATGGCCGTCATCCGGTTTTGGAACAACAACTCGTTGAGGAACGCTTCGTGCCGAATGATGTTGCACTTGCGAGCATTGCCGCTGAAAAACCGGCGACCGATAAGGTGGCCGTCTGCAAAGACCAAATCGCGTTGATCACCGGGCCGAACATGGCGGGCAAATCCACTTACATCCGGCAGGTCGCGCTGCTCACATTGCTCGCGCACACGGGCAGTTTTGTGCCGGCAGCGGAGGCGCGGATTGATCTGGTGGATCGCATTTTCACGCGCATCGGCGCGAGCGATGATCTGTCGCGCGGGCAATCCACGTTCATGGTCGAGATGACCGAGACCGCGAACATTCTCAATAACGCCACAGCGCGCAGCCTGATCGTGCTGGACGAAATCGGCCGCGGCACCAGCACGTTCGACGGATTGAGTCTGGCGTGGTCCATCGTCGAGCATCTGCATAACGCCGTCGGCGCGAAGACGCTGTTTGCCACGCATTATCACGAATTGACCGAACTCTCGGCACGTTTGCCGCGCATCAAAAATTTCAACGTCGCCGTGCGCGAATGGCACGACCAGATTGTTTTCCTGCGCAAAATCGTCGAGGGCGGCACGGACAAAAGTTACGGCATCCAGGTGGCGCGGCTGGCGGGCGTGCCGAAGGAAGTGTTGGAACGCGCCAAACAAATCCTCGGCAACCTCGAAGAATCCGAACTCACACCGGAAGGCAACGTGCGCCAGCCCCGCCGCCAGCAGGATCGCGAGAAATTAAAATCGCTCGCGCCCGCGCCGCAGATGGATTTGTTTGGATGACTGGCTATTTACGTTTCAAATCTTTGCTTGAAAGAACGAAGATTCCACGTTTGCAGAGTAAAACCAGCAGTGCGATACATAAAACGCCAATCAAACAATAAAACATATGGCTTTTGAAGTGTTCCCACGCGAGTCGGCGATCAAATTCCTTATTCAAGGCATCAACCTTTGCAGCGGGATAACCATAATCAGTTGCCATCGTTAGTATGTGCTTTGCCGACTCCATTGACCGGGTGGCAGCTTCAATGGAGGCGTAGTCATAAAGCAAGCTGGCTACTGCCGGGTTGGTTGATTTGACGAATTGCAATCTCTCCCCGAGCTGGTATTGGATGGCATCAGCCAACTCTTTTGCTGACATATTTTTCCCATCAATGGTCATCCTTTCACCAATTTGATCTGGTCGAAGTTCCAGCACCGAATGATCATCGAAGTAATGCGGGTCTTTTGTTTGGGCAATTTTTGCTGCTAGAATTTTTCCATGGAGCCATTCCGTGCCTTCATGATCTTTCGGATTGCGCCGAATGCCTTCATTAATCCACTTAAGCGCTTCTAGATTGTTTCCCGAAAGCTCGTAAGCTGTTCCAAGATTGGCCGCAATAAAAAACTCTCCGGGTCTTTCTTGTTCCAATTTGTTGAGTTGCTCCACCGCCTCTGTGCTTCTGCCAAGAAACATCAATGCCACCGCGTAATCACTGCGGTCGTTGAAATTGGTTGAGCCACGGAGATTGATCTCCATTTCTACACCGTCTTCATGGAGATTTTTGTTTATGGCTGCCTGTAGTCCGTGCCAGCCAAAATATGAACCGCTGCCTCCACCGTATTTCGTTCCTGATTTGTTAATGCAAGCAAATGCTGAAATGGCAAACAGCAAAACCAGCACGCCAAGGAAAAGTGATTTCTTATTCATATATCTCACGGCTTCAGCCATTCCACGAACCACTCGATCGCCGCGCGTTCGGATTCCGGTTTCACCTGGTGGCCGGTGTTTTTCTGGATGATTACGGCGAAATGATCTGACGCGTGGTCGGCGGCATAAACTTTCTGGGCGGCGTTAACGCATTCGATCACGCCGGGCAAGGGCGTGTGGTTGTCCGAATCGCTGTTGATGACAAGCAAAGGGCGCGGCGCAATGAGCGCGAGCATCTCCGGTCCGTCGAATTCACCCGCAATGCCCGGCACGACGCGGTCGTAAAATTTTTCCACGAATGCGGAACCAGCATTCGTCACGCCCGCGTCCTTCGTGATCGCGTCAAACGCCGGTTGAATCGTCGCAATGCGCCCCTGCCAGTTGGTGTTGTCCAGCGCCCAGCGAAAGCTTTGCACGCCGATGCAGGGCACCGCCACCGCGATGCGTTCGTCCGCCGCCGCTGCAAGATAGGTTTCGATTCCGCCCTTGGAAATGCCGATGAGGCCGATACGGTTTGCGTCCACGTCGTCGCGGGTGGAGAGATAATCCACGAGCCGCATCACGTCCCAGACGGTGTCGTAATAGAACGGATGCTCGCCGCTGCCGTGCCACGCGCGGACGATGGCTTCGTTGTATTCGGTCGTGCCCTTGCCGACGTTGATGCGTTCGCCGTGATAGCGGCCGTCCATGGCCACCGCGATAAAACCCGCATCCGCCAGCTTGCGGCATAGTACAAGCATGTTGTTTTTACTTCCGCCCGTGCCGTGCAGCGCGATGACAACCGGCCGGCGCCCGTGGGAATTGGTGCATACCAGCAACACGCCAGGGACACGATTGCGGACATCAGACGCAAAGGAAAAATGAAACTGTGCGAGGCCGTTTGTCGCCGGCAACTCCCGCACCTTCGCTGACAACGGAACACGCGGGCGGTCAACCTGCTTGAAGAAATCCGCGCGGGTGTTCGACGTGTGGGCGCAGCCTGCCGCCAGACAGCATGCTATGGCCAGGGCCAGCAAGCAGAAATGTTTCATGGCTTCATTTCAACCACCCGACAAGGAATTACAAGCCAGTTTTGCTTGCACCCGAAACGATCTCCGCCGGCCCAAGGAAAATTCACTGTGGCAATTCGTGCTTGGGAATGGAACAGACGGGCTCCTGATTCACCGGGCCAATCGTATATGAACCACCCGCCGGACAGTGCAGCGAGGCAAATCCGCCCTTGATGTAGGGGTTCAGATCCTGCGCGACGGGGACGTCATCGGACTTTTTATTGTTTTCCAGGGCCCACTGTTGTTTGGCGGCGTCAATCTGCCGGAGGTTGTTGATGCACGCATTCTGCATGGCTGTGTCACGGGCCTTGACGAAATTGGGAATCGCGATGGCCAGCATCAACGGAATGACAAAGATGGCCCACGCAATTCCAAGGTAGCCGGTCACCAGACCCGCGATGGCCAGTCCCTGCCCGGTCAGAGCGCCGCCCGACTTTTTGATTCGCGACAGCGCCTTGTGCCCGCAAATCACGCCGGGAATGCCAGTGAATATCGTAAAACACATCAGGCTCAAGATGCCGAGCACCAGGCTCCAGATGGCCAGCGCGGAGGTTTTTGGTTGCGCTGAAGTTTCCAGCGGGGGAGGGATGGTTTCGTTCATAGTAATGAATGGGATTGATTGGAACGCCTCTGACCGGGCCAGAATCGTCCGCGCCGACCCAAAAGGCAATCAATTTAGTCCAACAAAATGGCTGCGTCAGTTTTCCGGCGGGGCTAGAATGAACCGACTTCTATGACACAGAATATCGGACAACTTCAAGGGCAACAAATTTCGGGCCGCGTGGCGATTGTGCCCGGCAACGGCAGCTTGACCAAGATCATCGTCACCACGAACGTCAGCACGGCGGAAATCTATCTGCACGGCGCGCACGTCACGCACTTCCAGAAGAACGGCGAACCGCCGCTGATCTTCATGAGCCGCAAAAGTTATTTTGCGCCGGGCAAGGCGATTCGCGGCGGCGTGCCGGTCATCATCCCGTGGTTCGGCAACCGTGATGGCGAACCGTCGCACGGCTTCGCGCGCATCACGGAATGGCAGCTCGTCAAAACCTCCGCCGCAGCGGACGGGGCGGTGACGCTGCATTTTGCGCTGCCGGAAATTCCCGGACGCGAGGCGTGGAAGAACCTGAGGACGGAATTTATTGTGACCGTGGCCGACACGCTCACGATGGAACTGGTCGCCGCCAACGATTCCTGCGACGAAACGCTGGAGATCGAGAACTGCCTGCACACGTATTTCCATGTCGGCGAAATCGGTGCGGTGAGCATCTCCGGTTTGCAGGGGGCATCGTATGTGGACAATGCCGGCGATGGCGGGGGCGCCCTCAAGACCGACAGTGAAGCCCTGCTGCACATTGCGCGGGAAACCAACCGGCTGTATCAAGACACCACCACACCCGTGGAAATCCGCGACGAAAGCCTGAAGCGAACCATCCGCGTGGAAAAATCCGGCTCCGATTCCACCGTCGTCTGGAATCCGTGGACGACGCAGAAACTGCCGGACGACTTTGACCCGGCGGAACACCAGCGCATGGTCTGCGTGGAATCCGGCAACGTGAAACACAACAAAATCTCCCTCGCGCCGGGAAAAACTTCGGCGTTGAAAGTCGTCTTGCGCAGCGAAAAGACCTGACATTATATTTGGCACCGAGTGAATAGAATAACGGCAAAAACATTTAGACGCGATTCATCGCGCGGCCGCGAATCCCGTCTACGCACGACCGTTGCAGTGCTGAAGCCCTTGCGCCTTGGGAAAATGCTCCGTCCACTTTCGGGACGCGATGATCTACTCGGAGAAATGTTGAAATAAATTCCAAGTGATTTCCCTTTCTGAAATTCAGCCCAGCGGCATTGATCTGGTTTCCCAAGTGGAGGAAATCTTTTCGCCATCGGGCGTTCTCTCCAAGGCGAGCAATTTTGAATTCCGCCCGCAGCAGCAGGAGATGGCCGTGGCCGTGGCGCGGGCGTTGCAGCATCAGGAGCACCTTGCCGTCGAGGCCGGAACCGGCGTCGGCAAGTCACTCGCGTATTTGATCCCGTCCATTCTCTTCGCCGTCGCGCGGAAGAAAAAGGCCATTGTCTCAACGCACACGATCAACCTGCAGGAGCAGCTCACGGAAAAGGATCTGCCCATGCTGGCCGCCGTGCTGGGTTCGCTGCCGGAACCGGTCAAGTTCAGCTACGCCATGCTCAAGGGCCGCGCCAATTATCTCTGCACCCGTCGCCTGCAAAAGGCGATGCAACAGAGCGGCAATCTCTTCACGTCGTCGGAGGCCGAGGAACTGCAGCGCATCTACGAATGGTCCAAGACGACCAAGGACGGCAGCTTGTCGGACTTTTCCATCGAGCCGGACCCAAAAGTGTGGGGGCAGGTCTGCTCCGAACGCGGGCTATGCTCGCCCAAAACGTGCGGGCATCAGTCGGATTTTGCGCGCGACCATGAGGCCTGTTTTTTCCAGCGTGTGCGCAACCGCATCCTGTCCGCCGACGTGGTGATTCTGAACCACACGTTGTTCTTCACCTTGCTCGGCGGCATCAATGAGGAGATGGAAGGCGGCATCCTGTTCAAAAACGACTTCGTGATCTTCGACGAGGCGCACACGATGGAGGGCGTGGCGTCGCGGCACATCGGCTTGAGCGTGTCGAGCGGGCAGGTGCGCTATTCGCTGAGCCGGCTGTGGAATCCGCGCACGGAAAAAGGGCTGCTGGCCACGTTGCACCAGGGCAGGGCGGTGAAGCTTGTCGCGGAAATCCTGAGCGAGTCGGACAAGTTTTTCGAGAACGTCGAAGGCGCGTGCGAAGAAATTCAGGCGACGGCCAAACCAAAATTTGGCGGCGGTGAAAGCGACGGACGCAAACGCGCGTGGACGGAGCTGCGCATCCGGCGCGCGGAATTGGTGAAGGACAATGTCACACTGCCGATCCAAAGGTTGCGCGAAGCGGTGAGTGAACTGATCAAGACCAGCGAGGACAAGGACATCGGGCAGGAACTCGTTGAATGCAACCGGCGGCTGGGCGAATTGAAGGCGGAGGTCGTGGAATTCCTGAGCCAGCAGGCGGACGACCATGTTTATTGGGTCGAGCGCGGCGGCAAGACGCAACGCAATCTCTCGCTGAATGCCGCGCCGGTGGACGTGGCGGAGTATCTGCGGCACAGACTGTTTGAAACGGATACGAGCGTCATCATGACCAGCGCGACGCTGGCGACGCAGTCCGTGGTCAGTCGTCCGTCGTCAGCAGCAAGGCGTCCGGCGGCAAGAACTGCTGACCATGGATCACCCGACAAGCAGGGAGGCCGCACCGGTTTGGAATATTTCTCCCGCCGCGTCGGCGCGGAGTCCGCCACGAAATTACAGGTCGGCACGCCGTTCGATTACGAGCGGCAGATGAAACTGTTCACCGTCAAAAAAATGCCCGACCCGCGGGAAGCGGGTTACGCCGATGCTTTGATTCACTGGATTGAACATTTCGTGCGGCAAACGCACGGCAAGGCGTTCGTGCTCTTCACGAGCTACAAGCTCATGCAGGAAGTCGCCGACCGGATGCAGCCGTTCTTTCACGAACTCGGTCTCGCGCTGTTCGTGCAGGGTACCGGCACGCCGCGTTCGACCATGCTGGAAAAGTTCAAGGACGACACGGACTCGGTGCTGTTCGGCACGGACAGTTTCTGGCAGGGCGTGGACGTGCCGGGCGAGGCATTGAGCAACGTCATCATCACGCGGCTGCCGTTTGCGGTGCCGGACCATCCGCTCATCGAGGCGCGGCTGGAGGCGATCGAGGCGCGCGGCGGCAATTCCTTTGGCGAATTTTCTTTGCCCGAGGCGATCCTGAAATTCCGCCAGGGCGTCGGGCGGCTGATCCGCACCAAAACCGACACGGGCATCGTGGTCGTGCTGGACAACCGGATTTTGACGAAGCAATACGGCCAGGCGTTCATTGACGCGCTGCCGAAGTGTCCTGTGGAGATTGTTTGACTACGGGATTGACGGCGCTTGCGCCGGCAGATCAATCCGCCTTCCGGTTTTCGCCGACTCACGCGCGGCATTGAGAATTTCCATCGCGACCAGATTCACTTCGAGCGATGACAGGCCGGCAGGCTTGATTTCACCGCGCACCACGGCCGCGAGATACGAAAGCGGGTTGGACTGGATTCCGGTCAGCGCCGGAACGGTGGATTGAGTTTCCGGTCCGTTATATTTTGTCACCACCCGCAACTCATCGCTGTGCGGCACCAGCACGTAACCGGTCTGGCCGTAAAGCTCCATGTCTTTGCGATTATAAGGCCAGTTCCAGGAAGCTTGGATGATTCCCTGCGCCTTGGGATACGTCACCACGATCGTCGCCTCGTCTTCCACCTTGGGATAAACGTCCGGCTTGATGTGCTGGGTCACGGCGAAAACCGAAGTGGGACGTTGACCCTGCATGAGCCACGTCATCAAGTCCGCGCCGTAACAACCGAAATCCATCAGCGCGCCGCCGCCGTTGAGTTTCGGATCGGTGAGCCAGTTCAGGAAATCCGGTGAGCAACCGATTTCCTTCGGCCCCTGATGCCCATCATGCACGACAATCTTTCGTAAATCACCAATGGCGTGTTGATCGCAAACCATTTTGTAAGCTTCCTGATTGCCCGGATACCAGGTGGTCTCATAATTCACGATCAGTTGGATGCCGCCCTGCTTCGCGGCGGCGGCCATCGCCAGACCATCGGCCAGATTCACCGCCAGCGGTTTCTCCATCATGACGTCAATGCCGAGCGGCGCACACTCCTCCACCACGCGCCGGTGATCGAACGTGCTGGTGAATGTAGCCACGGCCTGCACATTCGTCCTGGCGAGCAGCTCTTTAAGGCTCGCGTAAAAGAGGTTCGTGTTGAGATGATATTGCACGGCGTAGCGGGCGGCCAGTTGCCGGTCGGGTTCCACAATGCCGGCGAGCTGGACGTCCGACCGCGACATCGCGCCGGGAATGAAACCGCGCGCGTGATCATGCACCAGCCCGATGATGGCATAACGAACCGGCGGCAGATTGGTTTCTGCGGCTTGAATCTGGACCGCAAACAAACCCAGAACGCCGCCAAGAATCAAAAATATTTTTCTCATGAGTCAAATGTGGTTGGTGAAATTAGGGTTCACGATATTGGGCGCGGACACGGGTAACAAGTCTTTTGAGGCGGCAACCCGCCGGGGAAATTTTTGCATATGAGCGGACACGAAATTCTCAAACTCGCGGGCGGACTTATCGCCATGGGCCTCTATTGGCCGATGATCGTGGAAATCATCCGGGCGCGCGGCGCGGGCCAGAGCTTCGCCACGTGGGGACTGTGGGCGGTGCTGGATAGCATCCTGACCATCACGCTCTGGCAGCAGCACGGAAATTATCTGCTCTCGCTCGGGTTCGCGGTGGGCGGCATTGCGCTGGCGGTGGTGCTGCTGGTGCAGGGCGGCTGGGCGTGGGGGAAATTTGAAACCATCATCGCCCTGATGGTGCTGGCGAGCCTGACGGTTTGGAAATTCAGCAGTCCGCGCAACGCCACCATCGCGGTGACGACCGCGATCTGCATCGCCGGCATCCCGGGCTTTGTGGAGATGCTGCGCAAACCGCAACCGGCGGAGGGCAAACTCTGGGCGGGCTTCACCCTGGCCAACGTGCTCGCCTATTTCGGCGGCGCGGCGATGACCGTGGAGGAACGCCTCGCGCCGGTGGCGTTCACGGGGCTGTGCGGGCTGATGGCCATGGCCTGCTGGTGGCCGGCCAAGAAATGATTAGTGTCGCTGCCGAAATGTCCGGTGGAAATGGTCCAAACAATTTAATTTCCGCTCATTCCAAGTTTTGCCACAAATATATCGCCGCTTACTTGTCCAAAAATATTCTTAATCGGTTTCAAGATTGCGCCGTCAACATTTATCCCATCACTGAATGGACCAGTAATGTATATGTCTCCTCTTTCATTTAGCGCAACTGCCTCAATTGGGGAAAATCCGTGTGCCGTATCTATGTTTTTGACCCAAACAACATCTCCAGACAAATTATATTTAGCTACAAATGAAGGCGCATAACTTAACTGCGGGTCATGGACAATTGCATGTAATTGAACACCGCCAAACATAGCAGCTTCGTCGAAATATCCTGCAATATAAGCATTCCCGGCATTATCTACAGCCACACCAAAGCATTCATCATGAGCTTTCCCTCCTGCGCTTCGCCCCCAAAGAACTTTGCCGTTCGCGTCATACTTCACTAAAAAAATTTCATCGTTTCCGTCCTGCGTGTTTGTTAATGATATGCCGTCAAACTTGAGCGCGAAATTGAAACTGCCGGCAACGTAGACCTGTCCAGATTTATTTATCGCCATTGAATTTTGCGTGCCATAAGTTGAAAGTCCGGCAGTTGGCTTTGCCCAAAGCACTTTTCCATCACCATTGTATTTAGTGATAAAATTGAAAAGGCAATTTCCATTGGTGTCAGTATTTTTTATGTTTTCCATCTGGGTGATTTTTACGTTTCCAAAGCTGATGGACAATCTCACCCCGCTTCCTTCGACATAGACCCCCTGTCCCCCGGAAAAACGTCCCGTCACATAAACATTGTCATTGTTATCTACCGCGATGCCATGGCCGGTGTTTTCACCCGCTTCTCCCGCTTGACGCAGCCAAACCATGTCGCCGGATGAAGAATTATATTTGACTAAAAAAACATCTGAGTCATGACCAGGTTCAATGCCGCCACGACTGATCATGTCATCACTTCCGAACGCCGCTTTGCCCACAAAATTACCAGTGATATAAATGCGCCCCTTTTTATCGGCAGCAATTGCATAGCTTTCGCAGAAGCAGTTCTTGCCACCCGCCTGCCTTACCCAAATCAATTTTCCATTTGCGTCATATTTTGCCAGAAAGCTATCCAGTTCACCTTTGGACGTAAGCTTTGTTTCGTTGAAATTAATTTCACCCGAAAAAGAACCCGTGACATAAATATCGCCCAAACCATCCACCGCAATTCCATTTCCAATGGCGTGGTCGTTGCTGCCTCCTCCGGATTTTTGAAGCCAAAGCAAGTTGCCGGATGGATCATACTTGGCTACAAAAACTTTTCCGCCCTTGTGAGACCAGCCATGTGTTCCAATTGATTGATGATGCTCGTAATCCATCCGGCCGGTGACATAAATATTACCAGCTTTATCCACAGCAATACCTTCACTTGAATTTTCCTTTGTGCCGCCCATCTGTTTTGCCCACAAAAATGCAGGCGGATTATCCGCAGCAAATACAACAGGAATAAATTCTGCCAGAAATAGAAACAACATTGGAATTAAGAGCCAACTTTTGCCATTAAAATATGATTCCATTGATTATCTGACTTTGTCTCTGCAAAAATCCCGTGTCGAGAAGAAAGTGGCAAAGCACGTTTGTTTGTGAAATTCTGCGCCCATGACCGATGCCCCTTTCATGCAGCTCGCCTTGCGCCTCGCGCGGCGCGGCCTCGGCGCGACTTCGCCCAACCCGATGGTCGGCGCGGTTTTGGTGCAGGGCGGAAAAATCATCGGGCGCGGCTGGCATCGGCGCGCGGGCGGGCCGCACGCGGAAATCGAGGCGCTCCGCGATGCGCAAAAGCGCGGACACTCCCCGCGCGGCGCAACGCTTTACGTCACGCTCGAGCCGTGCAGCACGCACGGACGCACGCCGCCTTGCACGGAAGCCATCATCGCCGCCGGGATCAAGCGCGTCAGCATCGGCGCGACGGACCCGAACCCGAAACATGCCGGCAAAGGTTTCAAGATTTTGCGGCGCGCGGGGATCGAGGTTGTCTCCCTTGGCAGCGATTCCCCCTCACCCGGCCTTCGGCCACCCTCTCCCCAAGCGGGGGAGAGGGACGGGGTGAGGGGGCGCTCCACTCCGAAAATGAAGTCACATTCAAAAGAAGATCGTTTAGCTTATCAATGCGCGGAGTTGAACGAAGCGTTCAACCACTGGATCGTCCACCGCACGCCGTTCGTAACGGTGAAAGCAGCGATGACGCTGGACGGGAAGATTGCCACGGCCAGCGGCGAATCCAAATGGATCACCGGCGAAAAGGCCCGGGCGCACGGCATGAAACTGCGCCGAAACAGCGATGCCATCCTTGCCGGAATCAATACGATTCTGGCGGATGATCCGGGCCTGACGGTGAGAAGCCCAATTCAAAAAAAGGGAAACATTCAACATTCAACATCCAACATTCAACATCCAAGGCTGCGCCGGATCATTCTCGATTCCATGGCGCGGACACCGCTGGATGCGAAAGTTGTCAGCGATGAATTTGCGGCGTTGACCACGATTGTGGTGAGCAAGCTTGCCCCGAAAAAGCGCATCGCGGCTTTGGCCAAACGCGTGAATGTCATCGTCGCGCCGGCAAACAATTCAAAATCCAAAATTCAAAATCCAAAATTGGATTTAAAATGGCTGCTGGAAAAACTTGGGAAGGAAAACGTGACCAGCCTGCTGGTTGAAGGCGGCGGCGAGGTGAATGCGTCGTTCCTGCTCGGCGGATTCGCACAGCGCGTGGCGTTCTTCTACGCGCCCAAAATTTTGGGCGGCCGGGATTCACGCAAGGGCGTCGCGGGCGACGGCGCAAAATCCTTGAGCGAGGTCATCCAGTTGCGCGAAATCGAATGGCGAAAACTTGGACTGGATTTATTGCTGATGGCGCGGGTAAAGTAGCGCAGGCGTCCCGCCTGCAAAAACATTGCGTTTTTCGATCTTGCTCGCGCTGTCGCGCTCGCGGCGCAGGCGGGACGCCTGCGCTACTTTATGTTTACAGGCATTGTCCAGGAAACCGGAACGGTCGAGCAGATTGCGCGCGGCACAAAGTCCATTGCGCTGACCGTGCGCGCCGGCGTTTCCGCGCGCGGCGTAAAACTGGGGGACAGCGTGGCGGTGAACGGCTGCTGCCTGACGGTCGTGAAAATTTCCGCGCGCGGCAAATCCAGGCTGCTTCAGTTCGACGTGCTGCAAGAATCGTGGCGGCTGACCAACCTGCAATTTGTCCGGCCCGGTTCGCTGGTGAACCTGGAACGTCCGCTCCGCGCGGACGGCGAATTCGGCGGGCACTTCGTGACCGGCCACGTGGATGGTGTCGGGAAGATTGTCCGCTGGGAAAAATCCGGCGCGGATCACGTGCTCGAAATCGCCACGCCACCGGACGTGATGCGCTACATCATTCACAAAGGCTCAATCGCAATTGATGGGATCAGCCTGACCGTGGCAGGCGTTGGCAAAAAAACTTTCCGGGCCTGGATCATTCCGCATACGTTCGCGGTGACCGCCCTGCGGGAAAGAAAAGCTGGTGATGGGGTGAATCTGGAGGCCGACATGCTGGGTAAATACGTGGAGAAGTTTCTCGCGGCGCGCGGGCGGCATTAAGTCCGGGAGCGGCGAACCGTTGGCGAGTTGCCGGCAAGCCGCATTCCTTCAAAAACTGTGCGGAAACTGTGCGCGACTTACCAGAACCATTAATTTTCGTTCGAAAAAGTGGTGCGCATAGCAGGACTTGAACCTGCACACCTTGCGGCACTACCACCTCAAAGTAGCGTGTCTGCCAATTCCACCATATGCGCAACCGGTGGATAATAAACCAAGCCTCGGCCCGACGCGCAAGTTGAATCGCCAGCCGCGCCGCCGGGCCTTCAGTCGAAAAACCGTTGCCAGCCGTGCAGCGGAACGGGTTGCGGCTGGCTGAATTTTTGACTGTGCATCCAGCCCAGGTCAATCTGCATGAGCACGCCAATGCTGCTGGCGCCGCGCCCGGCGGCGCGAATGGCGTCAATGCCATAGGCGTAGCTGACCATGAGTTTCAAACGCTGGGACGGCGTATGATACAAAATGCCGCCACCCACACCGGTCAGCGTGTTGCCCGGCTGCCCTTCGCCGGGCAGATAATCCACGATGGCCGTGGAGGCGTTCAGGTCCAGGCTCCAGGTCTTTCTGGGGTTAAGCGGCAAAAGGTAGTTCGCATTCAACAGCACAAATTGCCGGGCGCTGATCTCCTGAAAATAATAGCCGGGCAGCGACAAAGGGAATTCCGAAATGAGCGGCAGAAAGCCGCCGAGCCGGTAGGCGCTGAAATGGTCGGCGTCCACGCTCGTCCCGGCGGTCAGGCGGACATAAAAGCTTTGCTGGCTCTTCGGCAGCGTGTAGGCCAGCGCGGCCTCCGACCAGAACAAATGCGACTGCTGTTCCAGCTCGTAGGCGTGGTCGATGCCATACGCGCCGGGGTCGGTGCGGAAAGCGCCTTCATACCACACGGACAATTCCATCGCCAGCGGCGGGAACAAGGTCGGCTCCACGCCGCCCCAGCGCAGACCGGTGCGCACGCTGAATTCGGTGTGGTCGTTGGGAAGCTGAAAATCGGAGGCGGTTTCGCCGGTGCGGTTGTAGGAAGCATAATGCGTCTTGCCGCGCAGGACGTAGTTCAGCGGAATCAGGCTCGCTGGATTGAACAGATGATACAGGCTCGCGGAAATTTCCGCGCCATTGCCTTCAAAGGACTGGCTCGGGAAATACGTGCCGCCATGAATTTCATTGTAGCTGTCGGCAAAACCGCCACCGGCCACCCCCAGGCCAAAATCCGTGTTCGGCCCGATGCCGTTGACGAAGCCAAATTCGGAATCCAGATAGACCGGCGCGACGGCCAGCCGCAGCGTGAGGTTCGTCTGGAGAAAATTTGGCTGGTTGTGATAATAATACGCGTAGCCCGCCAACGGCACGTGTCCCTGAAACGCCTGGTTGTAACCGAACTGGACCAGGTCGCGCCGGGCCGGGTCAATTTGCGCGGAAGCAAGCAGGGGGACGAGCAGCCACAAGCACAGCAGCCGTTGACCCAGTTTCATCACACCGCTTTTCGTAACCCAAAGCCGGGCTTCCGGCAAGCGCGAATGCACCCTCGGGCTGGACACGTGAAAGATTTTCCGGCTTACTATCACGAATTTAATTTCGCCCGATGTCATCACTCAACGTTGAAAAACTTGCCCAAGCCAAGTCGCTCGGATTTTCCGACCGGCAGATCGCCCACCTCACCGGCACCACCGAGGACGCCGTCCGCGCCGAGCGCAAACGCATCGGCCTCGTGCCAAGCTACCGCCTGGTGGACACCTGCGCCGCCGAGTTCGAGGCTTACACGCCGTATTATTACTCCACCTACGACCGCGGCGACGACGAAGTCAAAGGCAACACGGCGAAGAAGGTGATGATTCTCGGCGGTGGGCCGAACCGCATCGGGCAGGGCATTGAATTTGACTACTGCTGCGTCCATGCCGCGTTCGCGCTGAAGGAGGATGGATTTGAAACCATCATGGTGAATTCAAATCCCGAAACCGTCTCCACCGATTACGACACCAGCGACAAATTATTTTTCGAGCCGCTCACGCTGGAAGATGTGCTGCACATTTATGAACGCGAAAAATGCTGGGGCGCCATCGCGCAATTCGGCGGGCAGACGCCGCTGAACCTCGCGCTCGGTCTGCAAAAGAACGGCGTCAACATCATCGGCACCTCGCCGCAGAGCATCGAGATCGCTGAAGACCGCAAGCTGTTCGCGGCGATGCTGAACAAGCTGAACATTCCGCAGCCGCCGAACGGCCTTGCCACCACCGCCGAAGAAGCGCTCGTCATTTCCAAACGCCTGACCTATCCCGTGCTCGTCCGTCCGTCGTTCGTGCTCGGTGGACGCGCGATGCAGATTGTATATTCGGATTCCGAGCTGTCGCACTACATGAAGTTCGCCGTCGAAGCGTCGCCCGAACGCCCGGTGCTCGTGGACAAATTTCTCGAAGACGCCACCGAAGTGGACGTGGATTGCATTGCCGACGTCGGATTGCCGAACGGCGGCACCATTGTCATCGGCGGCATGCTGGAGCACATCGAATTTGCCGGCGTCCATTCCGGCGACGCGGCGATGGTGCTGCCGCCGCACACGCTTTCCCAGAGCGTGATTGAAACCATCCGCACCTACACGCACGCCATGGCGCGCGAACTGAAAGTCGTTGGCCTGATGAACGTGCAATACGCCGTCAAAGGCGAGATGGTCTATGTTCTCGAAGTGAACCCGCGGGCTTCGCGCACCGTGCCGTTCACCTCCAAAGCCATCGGCAGGCCGCTCGCCAAGATCGCCGCGCGAGTCATGGCGGGAAAGACGTTGAAGGAGCTGAACTTCACCGAGGAGATCTGGACGAAGTATTGGGCGGTGAAGGAATCCGTTTTCCCCTTCAACAAGTTCGTGGGCCAGGACATTTTGCTCTCGCCGGAAATGCGCTCCACCGGCGAAGTCATGGGCCTCGACGCTGACCTCGGTGTGGCCTACGCCAAATCGCAGATGGCCGCGAACTCGCCGCTGCCGTTGGGCGGAAAAATTTTCATCAGCGTCAGCGACGCGCACAAAAACGAAGTCGCGGCGGTCGCCAAACAATTTTCCGGCCTGGGTTTTGAACTGGTGGCCACCAGCGGCACAGCCTCCGTGTTGGAAAAAGCGGGATTAAAAGTTCAGCGCATTCTCAAGCTGCTCGAAGGCCGACCCAACGTGGTGGATCTGCTCAAGAACAAGGAGATCCAGCTTGTCATCAATACGCCCGCCGGCCAGTCGCCGCGCGAGGATGAGATCAAGATCCGCACGACGGCGGTTTATACCAATACGCCGATCATGACGACGTTGAGCGGTGCCAAGGCCGCCGCGCTCGGCATTGCGGCGCTGAAAAAATCCGGCTATGCGGTGAAGACCGTGCAGGAGTATCACTGACGGAGCGCGGGCGGCCCGCCCGCGAGTTGATGTTTCGTTGTGAACTCGAGCCGTCCGCGCTCCTTTCAGCAATTTGTAACGGCGTCGCGTCTGATTCCCTCCAAGCCTTGATAAAACTCAAAATACCGGCGGTTGCCGCCTTGGTGTCCGCCGTTCATTTTGCTTCCGCACAGACCCAGCCACACCGAGGCGGAGGCCGGCGGCACCGGCGAGTTGAAGGAAGTTCACGTGCCCGCCAATCTCAAAGTGACAGACTAAAAATGAGCCTGTTTCCGGCGCACAAATTGCCGGGACAGCGGAATAAACCGAAGACCGCTATTGTCATTGACGCACCAAGCCCGGGTTCGTTATCAACCGCGGGTTGATACGCTCATGAATCCATCCGATATCCGCCAATATCTGGCCGCTGCCGTGGTTGCCATGCTGGTTTTTCCGCAGGCCGGCATCGCCCAGACCAATCCCCCCGTGCCGCCGGATCGCGACTTGCCCATGCCTTGCCGGGTCGAAATCGTCGCGTCGCGTTTGCAGGCGCCGTGGTCGGTCGTTTTTACGCCGGATGATCGGATGTTTTTCTCAGAACGCCCCGGACGCGTCCGCGTCATGGAACAGGGCAAGTTGCTGGACGAGCCAGCGTTGATGCTTCAAGACGTCGTCCTGGGAGTGAAGATGGGCTTGCTCGGCATGGCGGTTCATCCGGGCTTTGCCACGAACCATTGGTTTTATCTCGCCTACAATTACACCAACGCCGCCGGCGCCTTCCGGCTGCGGGTGGTGCGTTATGAGGAGAAGAATAATCAGCTGATCCGGCCGCTCACGCTGATCGAAAACATTCCGGCGTTTCTCAATCACACCGGCTGCCGGTTGCGCTTCGGACCGGATGGCCGGCTCTACATCACCACCGGCGACGCCAACAATCCGCCTGCCGCGCAGTCGCTCGGCGAGCTTTCCGGAAAAATCCTGCGGTTGAATCCCGACGGTTCGATTCCCCAGGACAATCCATTCGTGGGCCGCCCCGGCGCGCGTCCGGAAATCTGGAGTTACGGCCACCGTAATCCGCAGGGCCTGGATTTCCAGCCGGGCACGGGGGACTTATTCGCGGCGGAACACGGCCCGGACAATGGCGATGAAGTGAACCTCATCAACAAAGGGGAAAACTACGGTTGGCCAGTCATTCACCATCGCCAGACCAATGCCACGATGCATTCGCCGCTGCTGGAATTCACGCCGTCCATCGGGCCGTCGGGTCTTTTGATTTATCGCGGTGACGCGTTTCCGCAATTGAAAGGCAACGTGCTGGTCGGCTGCCTGCGCGGGGAAGGTATTTTGCGCGTGCAATTGGACGGCACCCATGTCGTAAACTGCGAGCGTTGGCTGCATCGCCAGTTCGGCCGCATCCGCGATGTTGTCGAGGGGCCGGACGGCTGCATTTATTTCACCACGTCGCAGTTTGATCCGCCAGAGGGAACGCCGCGTCCGGAATACGACATGATTTTACGGCTGGTTCCCACCAATGCGCCGGCCACCGGCCTGCGCCTCGCCACGCCGTGGGGCGGACCGGTCATTGACCCGATGGCCTTTGATCCGGCGACGACGAATGCCCGCGTGCTGGTGGGCGGCTACTGCGCACCGTGCCATGGGCCTGGACTGGCCGGCGGAATGCAGCGCGGACTGATCTACACCAAGTGGCAATATGCAAAAAACGATGACGACATCCGCCGGATTATCCGGCAGGGCATGGGGGAGAAGGGCATGCCGGCATTTGGCAACACCTTGAAAGCTCCGCAGATCGATGCCTTGCTGGGCTATATTCGTGAACACGAATCACCGACCAATGTTCCCCCACCCTTGATTCCACCAACCGTAAACCGCCCGGCCAAACCCGGCGAGTTCGAATAGTGGTTTCAATTTTCTCGACACCCGAAAAGCCTGTCCTAATTTGTTGGTCGTGAAATCAGGATCGGAAAATCTACTGCCGCTGTTGAAGCAATACTTCGGCTTCACCTCGTTCCGCCCGTTGCAGGAGGAAATCATCCGCGATTCACTGGAAGGCAAGGACGTTTTCGCGCTGCTGCCGACTGGCGGCGGCAAATCGCTTTGCTTCCAGCTGCCCGCGCTCACTCGCGACGGTCTCACCGTCGTCGTCTCCCCGCTGATCGCCCTGATGAAGGACCAGGTGGACGCGCTGCAAGCCAGCGGCATCGCGGCGACGTTCCTGAACTCCTCGCTGGTGGTGGGCGAAGGCCGCTCGCGATTGCGGGGTCTGCACAACGGCGAATATCGCCTGCTCTACGTCGCGCCGGAGCGGCTGATGCTTTCGGGATTTTTGGCCGACCTGCAACGCTGGAACGTCAAACTGATCGCCATTGACGAGGCGCATTGCATCAGCGAATGGGGCCATGATTTCCGCCCCGAATACCGCCAGATCGCCGATCTGCGAACGCATTTTCCGAAAGTCCCGTTCATGGCGCTCACCGCCACCGCCACCAGCCGCGTCCGTGAAGACATCATCACGCACTTGAAGCTGCATGAGCCGAAGTGCTACGTCGCCAGTTTCAACCGCCCGAACCTGACCTACCGCGTCCTCGCCAAGAACAAGCCCTATGATCAACTGCTGGATTTCCTCCGCGCGCGACCGAAGGACAGCGGCATCGTGTATTGCATGTCGCGCAAGGCGACAGAGAGCGTGGCGCAACGCCTGAGCGAGGACGGTGTGAAAGCCAGGCCCTATCACGCCGGCCTCACGCCGGCGGAACGCAGCACGCATCAGGAACTGTTTCTGCGCGACAACATCCGCGTAGTCTGCGCGACCATTGCGTTCGGCATGGGCATCAACAAACCCAATGTCCGCTTCGTCGTCCACTACGATCTGCCGAAAAACATCGAAGGTTATTATCAGGAAACCGGCCGGGCCGGGCGTGACGGATTGCCCGGCGAATGCGTCCTGCTCTTCAGCGCCGGCGACGTGGTGAAGCAAACGACATTCATTGACGAGAAGACCGATCCGCACGAGCAGCAGATCGCCCGCGAACAATTGCAGCAGATGGTCCACTACGCCGAATGCGCCGGCTGCCGCCGGAAGGAGTTGCTCGCTTATTTCGGTGAGGCGTTCGGAGTTGCGCCTGATTTTGGTAGCAGCCGACGTGAGGAGGCTCAAAACAAGATTCCGGGAAAAGATCAGAGCCTCCTCACGTCGGCTGCTACGGAGGGAGTCAACTGCGGCGCGTGCGACAACTGCCTTTCGCCGCGCGCCACGTTCGACGGCACGCTGGCCGCGCAGAAGTTTCTCTCGTGCGTCTATCGCATCCGTGAGAAAAACCATTTTGGCGTCGGGCTGAACCACGTGGTCGAAGTCCTCACCGGCGCGGACACGGAAAAAATCCGCAAGTGGGATCACGCGCAGCTTTCCACCTTTGGCATCGGCAAGGAACACAGCCGGCCGGAGTGGGCCGCCATCGGGCGCGAGTTGATCCGGCTCGGCTTTCTCCGCCAGACCACGGAAAAGTTCAGCGTGCTGGAGATCACCAACGAAGGCCGCGCCGCGCTCAAAGAACGGCGAAAAGTCACGCTGACCAAGCCCGTCACCGCGCCGGAAGCGAAAGTCCATCACGTCGGCGAAATCGCCTGTGACGAAGTTTTGTTCGAGCGGCTGCGCGAACTGCGCAAGCGGCTGGCCGACGAACGCGACGTGCCGGCTTACATTGTTTTCTCCGACGTGGCGCTGCGGCAGATGGCCCGAAATTATCCCGAGGGCGAACGCGACTTCGCCCGCATCAGCGGTGTGGGCGAAAAGAAACTGCGCGAATTTGGCGAAGTGTTTCTCCTGGAAATCGCCGCACATCTGTTGACGAATCCGCGCCAGATTTTCGCGGACGATTCCTTCGTCATCCCCGCCGCACAACGTTCCAGCCTGGGCGACACTGCACGCGAAACCTTGCGACGATTTCGCGCGGGCGCGTCCCCGGCGGAAATTGCCGCCAGCCGCCAGCTCGTCGTCGGCACGATCTACGGGCATCTTGCCACCGCGATTGAAGCGGGCGAAGCGATTGACCTGACTCAACTCATCAATGACGAAGGACAGGCAGAAATTGCCGCCGCCTTCAAACGCACTGGCTGGGGAAACATCGTCGGCGCGCGCGAACTGCTCGGCGAAAAATACGATTTCGGTTTGCTGCGGGTTTTCCGCGCGGCGGCGAATGCGAAACGGTAGCGTGGGAAGGATGGTTTTTGGGGAACGCTCGCCCTCACCTGTGTCCTCTCCCCCCGGGGAGAGGATTTTAACCTGGCCCGCTTTCGGTGATTCGGTTGAGCGTCCGGCCAATCCAGTGGCGGAATTTTCAGAAGCGCGGGAAAGGATTCTCCCTCTCCTCGGGGGAGAGGGCCGGGGAGAGGGCGGTCGTTGCTGTAATTGTAGGAGCCGACGTGAGGAGACTCTGAGTAAAAGTTTTTAGTTGAGAGTTGAAGGTTGAGAGTTTGATTTGAGTCTCGTCACCTCGTCTCCTACAAAATTGATGGCGGAGTGCTTTGGCTGGTGCGTTGATTTCTTAACCACACCCCTCTCCCCTCGGAGGGGCGAGGGAGAAGAAATCACCGGCTCATGGACGGCGGCGCGGCATCGGGTGCGCTGCCCCAGTTCAGATTCGGGCGCGGGCCCATCTTGAAAATGAATTTCCCGCCGTTGGCGATGTCGACGTGGCTGAACCACGGCTTGTTCCACGGCTGTCCGTTCAAGGTGACGGATTGGATGTAGAGATTTTTCTCAGAATTATTCTCGGCCTGGATGATCAGATCCTTGCCATTGCCCATGTGAATGATGGCTTCGTCGAAGAGCGGAGTGCCGATGACGTAGTTCGGACTGGCGGGGTCCACGGGGTAAAATCCCAGGGCGCTGAAAACATACCATGACGACGTGGCGCCTTGGTCGTCCATGCCGGGATAGGCGAGGCCGTATTTGTCGCTGCCATACATGAGCGCCAGAATTTTGCGGATGAGTTCCTGCGTCTTCCAGGGCTGGCCGGCGTAGTCGTAATAGTAAGGCACCTGCTGATCGGGTTGATTGCCCTGGCAATAGAGACCGACCATGCCGGTGACGTCGCGGGCGATGCCCTTGGGCTGGTAGGGAGTATTGAAAAAAGTATCGAGCTTGTTCAGGAAATTCGTCCGTCCGCCCAGCAGATTGATCAGCCCCTGCACATCGTGCGGCACTAACCAAAAATTTTGCCAGCCAGTCGCTTCCTTCGACATGTAGTTGTAGTAAGGCTCATACGGATCATACGGTGAAATCCAGGAACCATCGGCATTCCGGCCGCGCATGAAACCGGTCGAGGCGTCGAATACGTTGGTGTAATTGTGCGCGCGGGCGAGGAACATTTTATAGTCGTCGTCCTTGCCGAGTTTTTTGGCGAACTGGGCGAGCGCGTAATCATCCCAGCTGTATTCGAGGGTTTTGTCCGCCCCGGCGTGGCCGTCGGCATTGGGCGGGCTGGGATGTTCCATGAAATCGTCATGCACCCAGCCGTTCTTCTGATACTCGGCCAGATCGCCACGCGGGCCGGCGGGATCGGTGGCGTTCTTGCGGAGATATTCGTAAACGGCGGCGTAGTCGAACGGCAGGCCGCGCTCCCAATCGCCGAGATACATGAACACCGCATGGTCGCCGTAGAAGGAGGTGTGCATCCAGCCGGATTCGCGGGCCATTTCCAGATGCGTGCGCAGGATGTTGGTCTTCACGTCCGGCTCCAGCAACGTGAGCAGCACGATCTGGTTGCGGCCCGTGTCCCAGAAGGCGATCGGGCTGTAACGGTCATATTCTGCGACCTGGCCTTCGGCGTCGCGGCGGCGGAGTTGGGCGCCCTTCTTGACGATGAGCCGCGGCGTGAGCAGCGAGTTGTAGAGCGTGGAGTAAAACATTTCGCGCTGCTGTTCCGTGCCGCCCTTGATTTCAATCAAGTTCAGCTTCTCGGCCCAGAGGACTTTTGCACGCTGAAGAACTTCCTCGAAGTCGCGGGAATCGGCGTCCAACTGTTGCTGGGCGGCTTCAAACGTGCGCCCCGCAGCAATGCGGACGAGGATTTGTTCGCCCGCCGTGGCGGAGAATTCGAGGTAAGCTCCCGCATAACTGCCGGAGTTGGAGCGCGACTCAGGTCGCACAGAGTCATCCCTCCGCACTCGCGCCCCTTCCAACTGCGGTTGGTTTTGGCGGAACGTGCCGAAGGCTTTGAAGGGCTTGGAAAATTCGGCAACGAAACAGCGACCGCCGCGCTGACCGCGTCCGCGAACGGTGCGGTCGCCCACGATTTCAATACTATTGTCGCCGGCGCCCAGATCCATCAACACCGTGCCGCGTTCCGTCCCGGGAAAAGTGAAGCGATAAAATCCGGTGCGTTCCGTCGTGGTCAGTTCGGTCCGGATGCCGCTGTCCGGAAAGCGCACCGAGTAATAACCAGGCGAAGCTTTTTCGGACGTCTTGTCATAAGGCGACGCGTAGGTGCGATCGGGCGGCACATTCCAATCGCCCACCACCGGCATGATGGTCAATCCCGGCATCGGTGAGGAAAAGCCCAGCATCGTCCGGCGCGAATGAACGTAGGGAAAAATGATGCCGTGATTGCCGGCGGCTTCGGTCAAATCCTTGTTGATCGGTCCCAGAATGATGTCGCGATGCGGCAGCGCCGGGCCGGGAAAGGTAAAACCGCTGTAAGCCTCTTCACCGCGCGGCGGGGCGTTCCCCAACAGTTCGGGTTTGTCGAGCGATGCCGTGCCGACGAGCGGGTTGGCGTATTCCACGGGCGTTTTGCCGGCAACGGAGTCTCTCGTCAGAAAGCAAACCAGAACCAAGGCGACCAACCACCTCGGCGAGAAATTGTAAATCATAAGCCGATATTAAACTGTTCTGCGATCTCCCGTAAACCTTATCCAACGTCAAACTCCATTTCAGTTCGCACCTTCCACTTGTTCCGCGCGTAGCACACGATACTCGTGGGTCCACTTATCAATCCGGCACGCCGGCTGGTAGTCGCAATATTCACACGGCGTCTGCTTGCCTTTGCGATACGGGTCCACCTGCGCTGCGCCGGAGAAAATCCTTTCTCCCAACGCGCGCAGCTGCGTTTCAATGCCGTCGAGCAGTTTCTCAAATTCGACGCGCGGCAGGGCTTCGGTGGAGCCCGCGTAAAGCTCCCCGTTATTCTTCAACCGGTAATTGAACTGATCCTTCGCGCGGATGTGATCCAGCTGGTCGAGAACGCCCGCATCAAATCTTCCGGTGTGGCGATACGCCTTGCGACGTGACTCGCCCGCATCCGCCAGGATTTCCGTGCGCGAGCCGCCGCCGTTATAATCGCCGCGCAAGTTGACATAAAACGCGCCAGCGGGAATGATTTTTTCCCGCCCGGAAATGTCACGGGGATTTTTCCAATGTCGCAGCGCGCCGAGATACGCGAGCAACTGCAGTTGCACGCCGTTCTCGACCAGAATTTTTTCCAGCTTCTTGCCCCCGGATTTGTAATCCGTCACCACCGCCAGCGCGGCATCGCCAGCCGGATCGCGCCACAGGTCCACGCGATCGATCCGCCCCTGCAGCGCCAGCTTGTGTCCGCCGCCGAGATCCAATTCCCAGGCGGGCGCACGGTCGTCCTTGCCCCCGAAGCCGAGTTCCGCCTCCGCCGGATCGAATTCATACTGCGCGCGCATCCACGTCACGATGACCGCAACGAAATCCTGCAATGATTCCGCCAGCACGCGCGCGGCAAAAACCGTCGCCGCCGAATCCCGGAACAGCCCGTCGCGGAAATGCTCCATCTGCGCCGACACAATCTTACCGACACGTTCACGGGCCTCCGCCGGCTCAAGGTCGCGCCAGCGCCTGCCTTCCGCCGAGAGCTGTTCGTGAAAGATTTTCAGCACGTCGTGCTGGAAGTTGCCGCGCTCGCGGGCGTCCAGCTCGAACACTTTCCGCTCCCCGGCGCGCAGGCCGACACGGACGAAAAACTTGAACGGGCATTGGGCGAATTCTTCCAGCCGGCTGACGGACGATCGCAACACCGGGCCGTAAAGTTTTTTGGCCAGCGCCGGCGACAAGGTTTCCTTTTCATCCGGCTCGTGCAATGCGCCCAGGCTTTCCGCGAGCGATTTCAGCGCGGGAAGTTCAAGCAACTCGTTGAATCCTTCCTTCTCAGATTGGCCCGGAGTGCATCCGCCCCCGGATGCAGCGATGTCCGAATTGCCGACGGGTTGCGGGGTTGCGGAGCGATCTGGCATGGTCACATTGCTGCGCCCGGGGACGGGCGCACTCCGGCCGGAACCGCTGTGTCTGAAAATCTCCTCCACCAATTCACTCGCGTGCCCGGCATCGGCGGGTGCGATTGCGCCACCGAACTCTTCGACTTCCAGTCCCGGGAAAATGTGCCGGAGATGCGCGACGAACGGCGACGGGTTCAAAGCCTTGCCCTCGGCATCCTGACGCGAAAAGGAGACGACCAGTTTTTCGCTGGAACGGGTGCAGGCGATGTAGCCGTAGTAACGCTCGCGGGCCAGACGTTCGCGCAAATCCGGGCCAAGTGAAACGGGCAATTCGTCACGATCGGCATCGGTCAGAATGGTGGGGGCGGCGGGGGTGGCGGGGAACACGGTTTCATTCACGCCGAGAACCAGCGCGAGTTTCAAGTCGGGATTGCGTGCGCGATCAATCGCGCCGACGAGCACCTGGTCCAGCGCGGGCGGCACCACGCCGACCGTCAGGTTCGCCAGGCCGGCTTCCAAAACGGGCAACCAGTCGCGCAGCGTCAGCTGTTCGTTTGAGAACGCCAGCGCCAGATTGTCCAGCCAGTCGTTCATCTGGCCCCAGACCGTTGAATGATGTGACAGGTGATATGTGACGGGTGACACGTTTTCTTCATCGCGCGTCCAGCGTTCCAGCGTCGGTTCGACATCCAAGTCGCTCCAGAGTCCGCGCAGCGCTTCGGCGAGCTGCGAGCCGGTGGGCCGGGCATTGGCGAGCGTTGCGAAGAATTTTTCAAACGGCGGAAAGATGCTTTTACGCAATCGCTCGCTGGCTTCGTCAGGTAATGATTCGCGCCACTTCTTGCCACGCCAGCCGAATTCCAGCGCCGCATTTTCCAGTTCGTCAATCCGCTCCTCCGGCACCGGCGAAAAGCCGGCCTTAAGCGCGGCGAACCAGTCATCCGGCTGCCAATCGAACGCGACGGTGCGGAGGGCGCTGCGGGTCAACTCGGCAAGCGGGTGATGGGCGACGGATTCGCGCCGGTCGAGGAAAAAGGGGATTCCGTAGCGGGCAAAAGCGCGCTCGAGGGGTTTGTGGGAGGCATCCAGATTCCGGACCAACACGGCGCATTCACGGAACCGTCCGCCGCCGCGGGTGAATTTGAGAATTTCGCGCGCGGCAAACATGGCTTCGGCTTCAGCATCGGGGCAGGCGATGACACGAACCGCTGACGGATGATGGATGATGGAGGATGGATCATGAAATGGCCGCGACCAGCTGACTTCCAGTCGCGCAAGTTCCGGCGTTTTGGCGAAGCGTGTTGGGCCTGAGTCGCGCTTGAGGGTTTCAAGGCTGACCTCGCAGCCCGGAATCGTTTCCAGCCGCTGCCGGCATTGTTGAAACGTCTTTCCGACGGCGGACCAGATCGACAGCCAGGAATGCTCACCCGTTTCGGCGGCGGATGGGTCGAGACAAAAGGCGAGCGTGGTCCGGTCACTCGCCGGAATCACCGCGGCGAGAAGATCCAACTCCTGCGGTGTCATCTCGGCGAAGCCGTCCAACCACAAGCTCTGAATTTTTAATTTTGAATTTTTAATTTTGAATTGATCCCGCAGCGCGATGGTGGCGACTTCCAGCAGGTGATTGCCATCCTGCAATTCGTGTGCGGTCAGCCAGCCGGCATATTTTTCCAGCAACAGCGCGAGGTCGTGGAGCTTGGCGCGCAGTTCCCGATGCAGGCCTTCCTGCCGGGCGAGCCCGCGCAGTTTGTCAGCCGTGAGCTGGTGCTGCTGCAATTCGTTGAGCAGACGTCCCAGTTCCTGCGCGAAGCCGGGACGCCGGGCGCTGCTGCGGAACAATTCCAATTCACCGGCGTGCCGGAGCAGCAGGGCGCGCAGCACCATGACGCGGCCTTCGTCGCTTAAAAATTTCGGCGGGGTGACGCCCAGTCCATCCAGAACGAATTGGGCCAGGCGCTCGAAGGAGAAAATGTGGAGTCGCGTGTAGCCCTGGAGCAAATCGTCCGCGAGCAACTGGCGTTCAAGCTGGAACGTGGCCTGTTTGGGCGCAATCAGGATCAGCGGCGGGCCGGCGGGCGCGGCCACCAGCGCGGCACGCACTTCCGCGAGGCAACGGAACGTCTTGCCGCTGCCGGCGGGGCCGAGGAGAAAGCGCGCGTGCACGAAAGATTTTAACGCAAAGACGCAAGGACGCAAAGCCACAAACGAATTTATTTCTGGAATCTTTGATTTTCCGCCAGTGTGAATATCCCTGTCTTGCGTGCGCCGCTCGCTGGGGGGTAAATTCAGGTCATGTCGCACGCGGACTTTGTTCATTTGCATCTGCACACCGAGTATTCATTGCTCGATGGTGCCTGCCGTCTGGACCGGCTGGTGGACAAGGCGCATGAGTTGAAATTTGCCGCGCTCGCCATCACCGACCATGGCGCGATGCATGGGGCGATTGAATTTTATCAGGCCGCGCGCGCGAAGGGCATCAAACCGATCATCGGCTGCGAAGTTTATGTCGCACCGGGCAGCCGGCTGGAAAGAAAATTAAGCGGAGGGGAAAAGTATCATCACCTCGGCCTGCTCGCGAAGGATGAGGCCGGCTACAAGAATCTCATCAAGCTCACGACGGCGGCACACCTGGAGGGCTATTATTACAAGCCGCGCATTGACAAAGAAATCCTCGCAGCGCACAGCGGCGGGTTGATCGCGCTGTCCGGCTGTCTCGCCAGCGAGATCCCCGACTGGATCATGAAGGACCAGCTGGACAAGGCGCGCGACGCCGTGGATTTCTTCAAGCAGACACTCGGCGCGGAAAACTTTTTCCTCGAACTGCAGAACCACGGCATCCCGGAACAGGCCAAGGTCAACAGCCACTTGATCAAGTGGGCGAAGGAATTCGGCCTGAAGCTCGTCGCGACCAATGATGTGCATTACGTCGAGAAAAGCCATTCGCACGCGCACGATTGCCTGGTCTGCATCGGCACGCAATCCCTGTTGAGTGACCCCAAGCGCATGAGCGCGGGCTATGTGCCGGAACAGTTTTATCTGCGCAGTGCCGACGAAATGAAGGCACGGTTCGCCGAGGTGCCGGAGGCCGTCTTGAACACGCGGGAGGTTGCGGAGATGTGCAATCTGGAGATCGAATTTGGCAAACTGCATTACCCGGTCTTCCATCCGCCGGAACATTTCACGCGCGAAGGATTTTTGCGGCAATGGCTGGCGGAAGGACTGTTCACCCGCTACACCATCCATGCGAAGGCAGTCGGCAAGGAGTTCATGGTCGAGGGAATTGATGATCCCACGCGGCTGCCGACCTATCAATCTTCTGCAGAAGACGCCGTGAGGAGTCTCACTCCAAGTTCGGGAGAAAAGTTAGAGCCTCCTCACGTCGGCTCCTACGACATCAGCAATCCCGCCGTGGCCGCCGCCGTCAAAACTGTGATTGACCGTTTGGACGTGGAAATGGAAGTCATCGAGAAGACCGGGTTCATCTCCTACTTTCTCATCGTCGGCGATTTCATCCGTTACGGACGCAGCAAAGGCATCTCGTGCGTGGCGCGTGGCAGTGCCGCCGGCTCGCTCGTCACCTATCTCCTGGAGATCGCTAACGTGGATCCGATCCGCTACGGGCTGCTGTTCGAGCGCTTCCTGAACCCCGAGCGCGTGAACCCGCCGGATATCGACATTGATTTCGCCGACGACCGACGCGCGGACGTCATCGAATACGTGCGCCAGAAATACGGCAATGAATCCGTCGCGCAGATCATCACCTTCGGCACGATGGGGGCAAAAAGCGTCGTGCGCGACGTGGGCCGCGTGATGGGTCTGGGCTACGGCGAATGCGACCGGCTCGCGAAGATGATTCCGTTCGATCTCAAGATGACGCTGGAAAAAGCGCTCAAACAATCGCCGGAATTCAAGGAGGCTTACGAGACCGAGGAAGTCACCCGTGAGTTGGTTGACACCGCGCTGATTCTCGAGGATCTCACCCGCAACGCCAGCGTCCATGCGGCTGGCGTCGTTATTGGTGACCAGCCGCTCGTGAATCTGCTCCCGCTCAAGACCGACGAAGATGGCGCGATCGTCACCCAATATGCGATGGGGCCCGTCGGCGATCTCGGTTTGCTGAAGATGGATTTTCTTGGTCTCAAAACGCTGACCGTCATCCGCAACACTTGCGAAATGGTCAAGCGCACGCAAGGCATTGAGATCAACATTGACCAGTTGCCGCTCGACGACAAGAAGACCTACGACCTGTTGAACCGCGCGGAAACTTTGGGCGTGTTCCAGCTGGAATCGGGCGGGATGCGCGACCTGTGCAAAAAATTCCAGATCAGTTCCGTGGAGCACATCACCGCGCTCGTGGCGCTGTATCGTCCCGGCCCGATGGATCTCATTCCCGACTTCATCAAGCGCCGGCACGGCGAGATCGAGATCAAATATGAGCACCCGCTGCTCGAACAGATTTCCAAGGAGACCTACGGCATCTTGATCTATCAGGAGCAGGTCATGCAGGCGACGCAGTTGCTGGCCGGCTACTCGCTCGGCAGCGCGGATCTTTTGCGGCGCGCGATGGGCAAGAAAAAAGTCGAGGAGATGCAGAAGCAGCGCGAGTCCTTCGTCAAGGGCTGCCAGGAGAAGAACAACATCCCCAAGGCCAAGGCGAACGCGATCTTCGATTTGCTGGAAAAGTTTGCCGGTTACGGCTTCAACAAATCGCACGCCGCCGCGTATGCCGTCGTCGCGTATCAAACCGCGTATCTGAAGGCGAATTATCCGGTGGAATTTTTCTGCGCCATGATGACGAACGACATGGCCGTCACGGAAAAATTGAGTCAATACATCGCCGAGGCGCGCGCGATGAAGATCGAGGTGCTGCCACCCGACGTGAACGAGAGCCAGATGTATTTCGCGCCGGCACCCGATGGCAAAGCCATCCGTTTCGGCATGGCGGCGATCAAGAATGTGGGCGAAGCCGCCGTTGAAGCCATTTTGAAAGCGCGCAACGAAGGCGGGAAATTCAAAACCCTTTCGGAATTGTGCGAACGTGTGGACGGCCGTTCGCTGACGCGCAAAACCATTGAAGCCCTGGTCAAGACCGGCGCGTGCGACGGCTTCGGCCAGACGCGCGCCACCCTGTTTGCCCAGATCGAGCGCACCCTGGCGCGCGCGGCCAGCATCCTTTCCGACAAACAGAAGGGACAGAGTTCACTTTTCGGAGCGCTCGAAGAAAAATCGCCGCCGATGCCGGAAGCCATTTCCAATTTGCCCGAATGGCCGCAGCATGAACTGCTCGCGCACGAGAAGGAATTGCTCGGCTTCTACGTCACCGGCCATCCGCTCACGCCGTTCGTTCCGATTCTGGAAAAATATTGCCTCGCGACCACCGCGAAGCTGGCGGAATTGCCGAACCGCAGCCTGACCCGCATCGGCGGCCTGATTGCGGCGGTGCAGCAGGGCATGTCCAAGAAGAGCGGCAAACCTTACGCGATGGTGACGCTTGAGGACCTCGAAGGCTCGGTGCAGATCCTCTGCATGAACGAGAATTACGACAAATACCGCGGGCTGTTCGTGGAGAACAAGGCGATCCTCGTCATCGGCGAAGTAAACACCGGCGAAGACCGGCCCAAAATTTTTCCGCAGGAAATCATGCCGCTCGAGGACGCGCCGAAGAAATACACCAAACAGGTTCATCTGCGGCTGCACACCGCGCATTTGAAACCGGATGACATGGCGGCCGCGTTTGAACTGGTGTCCACGCATCCGGGAAAGTGTCCGTTGCTGCTGTGCTTCATGCGTCCGGCCGGTGAAACCATTTTCATGGACACGAATGAACGGTTTGGGGTTGCCCCGTCGTTGCAATTGCAGCAGGCGGTGGATTCCCGGTTCGGCGAGGACACGTATTACGCGAAGGTGGACACCAGCCTGCCCGAACGCGCGCGGCGCAGTTGGGAAAAGAAAAACGGTTCCGGCGGCGGCAACACCGACGAATAGGCAAGAACACCCGCCGTAATTTTTTAAATCTGCGGCGGCCATCGGTTTGTTCGGTGCCGGCGGCGCGTTGGACTGCGCAGGAGCTTTGGTCGGGGAGAAAACCTGCCCGCCGATGACGCGATGACCGCCGTGCGCGCCGTGGACATGCCGCCGTTGTCCCGCGCCGGATACACCCGGACTCCGAAGTGGCAACGAACGTCGCCGCACGTCGCGCCGCCAGCCGCCATCCAGCAAACTTGAACCGTGGAAAACCTCCGCCGGCTGGGGCTGGCCAATTATTCCACACTTTGCAAAGTGTGGAATTACGCCAGAGACGGACCTGCCCGGAAGCGCCACATCGAGTTGCCGCCGTTACGATGCCAAAAAGGAGGTTTCACGATCTCATTGGATTCGGCGCGACAAAGCCGAGGGGCCTGCCATTTCCACACTTTGCAAAGTGTGAAACTTCCCGCTGCGCCACGTGGCAGGCCTGGCCGGTAGCTTCGCTGGGATCATGCGACTTCCGTAAAGCATTGGAACTGCATCTTCGGAATTCGGATCAGGCCGGCCGCTTCATTTCAAAACGATCCGTCGTGCGGCAATAC
The DNA here is from genome assembly GCA_035577265.1 of Verrucomicrobiia bacterium. Taxonomy (GTDB): domain Bacteria; phylum Verrucomicrobiota; class Verrucomicrobiia; order Limisphaerales; family UBA11358; genus UBA11358. The sequence continues at coordinate 77,929 of DATLVR010000121.1, forward strand.
CAGTTCGGGCTGGCCATGCGTCCGACCACGTGAAACAACTCGCTGCGAATCCGCTGCGTTTGCGGGTCGAACAGTTCGTCGCGCACCTGGATGCGCTTCACGAGGCCGATGACGAGCCGGTTGCCGCCGATCTGCAGCGTGCCCCATTCCAGGCATTCGAGACTCGCCGGGGATTCGGCGATGCGCGGCGGTTTCACGACGGAGCTGGGCGCAGTGGTGAGGCCGGCGCTTTTCAATTCGCTTTCGCCATAAGGCAGCGTCGCCGCCGTGAGGTTCATCGCTGCCGCCGTTGTTTCATCCACGAGATTCACGACGAATTCGTGCGTCAACCGGATGTTGCGCGCGGTGTCCTTGGGCGTGCCATCTTCGCGGTCGCCGGGGCAAAAGCCGACGATGGGCGGATTCGCCCCCAGCACATTGAAGAAGCTGAACGGCGCGGCGTTCACCACGCCATCGGGTCCGAGCGTTGTCACCCAGGCAATCGGACGCGGCGTGACCAGCGAGGAGAGCAGCGCGTAAGCGCGGCCGGCGTGTCTGCCTTCCAGATCGAGTTCCATAATTTGAAATTGTTTCTGCTGGATGGCAGGCAGGTCAAGCCCGCCGTTGCCTGACTGCCACCAGAATGACGGCGATGAGTTTGGTATTTGGTTGCGCGCCAATTTTCCGACGCGTCGGGCCTTCATTGCCGGGTGGATCGCTGATCAGCCTGATGTATCGAGGCCTGGCCGGGACGATTCAAGAGCCGATGCAAGCGATGCAACGGTCAAGCTCGTCAGGACGAGGATTCCAAGCGCCTCGCGCAGGCCAATCAACTCGGCCACGAAGCCGATCACGGGTGGGCCGGCCAGAAAACCCAGATAGCCGAGCGTGGTCACCGAGGCGATGGCGACGCCGGGCGAAATTCCCGGCGTGCGACCCGCCGCCGTGAAGACCATCGGGACGACGGTGGCAAATCCGGCCCCGACACAGCCAAATCCGATCAGCGCGGCGACCGGTTGCCCGAAGACCAGGGCGATCGCCAGCCCGGTTGCCGCCAGAATTCCTCCGGCGCGCACCAGCGTCACCGGTCCAAAACGCGCCGAGAGTCCGTCGCCCAGGAATCGTCCCGCCGCCATCGCCAGCGAGAACGCCGCATAACCCGCCGCCGCCAGTCCTTCGCCCGTCAGCAGGTTGTTTCGCAGATACACCGCGCTCCAATCGGCCATCGCGCCCTCGCCCGCCATCACGCACAGCGCTACGGCTCCCAACGCCAGGAGTCCCGCCGTGGGTCGCGGAAATCTCCTGCTCTTCTCATGCACGGCTGCGTGGACCGGTTCGCTGGTGAGCAGATGTGGGACGATGAGAAAGACCCCGGCAAACGAGACGAGCGCCACAAGGCCCAAGTGAACCAGCGGCGTCACGCCCTGCGACGCGATCAAACCGCCGGTTGCCGCGCCCGCCAGACCGCCGGTGCTCCACAATGCATGAAACGACGACATGATCGGCCGACGGTAAAGTTTTTCGACGACGACGGCTTGCGCGTTCATCGCCACATCCAGCGCGCCGTGAAACGCGCCGAACAGAAACAGGGCGAAGACAAAGGCCGTCACGTTTGGCGCGAGAATCAGCACCGGCAGCAGCGCGCAATACAGCAGCGCGGTCACTTTTGAAATCCGTTCGCTGCCGAACCGGCCGCTGAGCATTCCACCCAAGGGCATCGCGACCACCGCCCCGAGCGCCACGGCCAGCAAGACCATTCCCAACTCCCCGTTACCGAGTGCGCGGGCTGATTTCACGGCAGGAATGCGCGAAACCCATGACGCGAACAACGCTCCGTTCAGGAAGAACAGCGCCGCCACAGCCAGCCGGGCGGCACGCAGTCGCGGAGGCATGGGCGCGGGCGCGACCCAGGCTTGATTGAGAACGGCTTCTTGCATGATGGTGTCCTCAGTGAACCAAGGCCATCTGTCTGCCATCGATTCGATCGGCCGCCTTATGGAACGTGAGCCGGTCGGTGCGGATTTTGTCCCAGTCCTGCAACGCCAGCCCGTGGGACGTGAACAATTCGCGGATCTGACGCGCGTTCCATTTGAGGATGTCTTCGAGGATCGGCACCAGCACGCTCAACGCGTCGTCACTCAGCACGGTGCGTTTGGCGATGCGGCCGATGGCTTTCGTCTCGGACACCGCGATGGTGTGGCCGGCGCGGCTGTTGACGTGGTGCATGACGTAGAGATCGGAGCTGCCGTCGCCAACGTAGATGACGCGGTCGGGACTGATCTTGAGTTTAACCTCCAACTCCTGCAGCACGGCGATCTTGCCGTAACCGGCCGGCGCCCGCAAAACGCTTTCAATCTCGCCCGTAATCCGGTCGTGACTGAACTCCGTCCCGAAAACATTTTCCGGCGGCACAATTCCTTCCAGCGCGGACTGGACCACCAGCCTTGGCCCGGCGGAGATGACGTAGAAATGAAAACGGTTGCCATCAAAATCTCCCCGCAACGCGTCGGCAAACAATTTCACGTCGTCCTTCAAGCGGACACGCCTGCCGGCTTCGATCAAATGCTCACGGCGCACGCTGCGAAACTGCGGATCATGGCGCAACAGATACGCCAGCTCCGCGCCCTGATGCACCAGGTTTGAATACGCCAGGCCCGCGACCTTGGCTTCAAAATCCCTGATGCCCAGCAGTTCGCTCAACACAAGACCTGAATCGTTGAAGCTCAGCGTCTGGTCAAAGTCGCTGGCGACGAGATACTGATTCGTTCCGTTCGTTTGGTTTGGTGTGTTCATAGTTGTTTCTTTGTCCGATGAGGTGGCCCGCCGCGAAACCACGCCGCGGACGGTTGAAGGTGTTCCGTGACATTGAACGGATGCGCACCACAAATGATTCCCCAACGCTCCAGAGCAGTTCAAGGAACCGCCGGCGTGGCGCCATCAACGATTTGCTTTTTACCCTCATCCACTCCATACCTAACGTGTGCACAACCCCCGCACCAGAGCAGGGTGGAACAGACAGCGAGGAAGTTGACATGACAGCTTCCGAAGCTGTCAGCAGCCCGCGGCAGGGAATGAATATCGAAACCAAACATCGCGAAATCTCGCGGCAACTGCTGGCCGAGATTGCGGTCGGCAAGTACGGCCCGGCGGGACGGCTGCCGAGCGAGACCCAGCTCGTCAAACGCTTCGGCGTGTCGCGTCCGACGGTCGCCCGCGCGTTTCGGGAATTGCAGAATGAGGGCCTGATCGAACGGCGGGCCGGCTCGGGCACCTACGTGCGCCGCCAGACCGGCTCGGCCGCCAACACGCGTCAACTTGGCCTCCTCATTCCCGGACTCGGTGCGGTGGAAATCTTCAGCATCATCTGCGGCGAGATCGCCAGCCTCGCCCGCGCGCAGGACTACACCGTTCTGTGGGGCGATTCCGCCCAACCCGGACAGGACGAGAACATGAGCCGGGAGCATGCCGTTGAATTGTGCGGCCAGTTCATCGCGCGCCGTGTGGCGGGCGTCTTTTTCGCGCCGTTCGATCTGGCGGACGGAAAGGCGGACGTGAATCACCGCATCGCCGAACGCTTCAGCCAGGCGGGCATTCCCGTGGTGCTGCTCGACCGCGACCTCGTGCCGTTTCCCCAACGCAGCCGTTTCGATCTAGTCGCGAGCGACAATATCGCGGGCGGCAGTCTGCTGGCCGAGCATTTATTGAAACTCGGCTGCCGGCGGATCGCCTTCGCGGCGTGGCCCGGTTTTCCCTCCACCGTGCAGGCGCGCATCGCCGGTGTGCGCGAAGCCTTGGTGCGTCAGGGGATCGAAGCGCCGCCCGACTGGATCCACATCGGCAATGTGGAAGACGTGAAGTTTGTCCGCTCGCTGACCGGCGGCCGGCGCTGGGACGCGGTGATCTGCGCCAACGATGTCACCGCCGCCCAATTACTTCGCGCCTTGTATAAAAATAATGTCTCCGTGCCGCGCGACCTGCGCATCGTGGGCTTCGACGATGTGAATCACGCCGCGCCGGTCAGCGTTCCACTCACCACGATTCATCAACCCTGCCGCGAAATTGCCGTCATTGCGTATCGGGCGCTGATCGAGCGTATCGCCGAACCGACACTGCCGGCCCGCGCGTTGTCGCTGACGCCGCAGCTGGTTGTTCGCGAATCCTGCGGCGCGTATCTGCCGCGGAAGGAAAAGGCGTATTGACTGCAGCGCCGGCCGGCACCCTCGAAAAGATTACTTCACGGTTTCCTGCGTGAGGACATGCCACTTCGGGCGCTGCCAGCTTTGGCGGAACTGCGTCACGTTCGATTCCACCGCCTTGCCCTCGCGCTCATGGCCGTCGAGAAACGCGACGAACTGGAATTGCGCATTCGTCGTGCCGTATTGTTGATCGAACTGGCGGACGATCAGATTCGCCGGCAGCAGCTGACGCCCCAGCATTTCCTCCAGCGGCAGATGCAGTCCCGTCATGCCCTGCGCCGGCTCGTAGGATTTATAAACGAGTTCGGTGCAGACCAGCTCGGAGTCGGTCGCGAAATCAAAATTGAAATCGTAAGGCCGCCCCGCGTAATGGAACGCCCGCAGGATCGCCTCGGCTTTTTCCGTCTTCGGCAGCAACGGCCGCAGCACCACCACCGAATCCGCATCCGCGCAATGTTCGAGCGGGGTGAAGGAAACTCCTTCACTCATCGCCTCGATGACGCGCGTCAGATGTCCGTGCTCGTGCGGCTTGAGGCTTTCCAGATAGTTGTTTGAGGAACGTGCCTGAACCAGCTGTTCAAAATTGCTGTTGGTTTCGTTCTGGGTTTTTATCCAGTCCAGCACCGTGGGATCGGAAAAATATTGCAAGCGTTCCTCCGGCGTGCCGATGTAGAGCGCGGCATGCGGCCAGAATCCGGGCAGGCCGATGTTGGACAGAAACCATTCCCGTCGCACCAGCAGAACATCGCCGGGAAGCAGCACCTGGCGCAACCGTGCGATCTGCGCGGCGGTGATCAGCGCATGATCCATCCGGTGAACTTTTGTGTCCCCCATCCATTCCGACACGCCCGCCTGCACCGGAAACCACGCCGAGCTGCCAGCGTTCTGCAAAATCTTCAGCGCGTTTTTCGCCGTGAGCAGTTCGCCCTGGCCCCGGCCCTGTTTCAAGATGGCGTCGGCGTCAGCGTCCATCGTCGCCTGCAACCCGGCCGGCGCCTGGCCGCGCATGGTTTTGAACAGCACCGCCTGCGCGCCGAAATCCGTGGCGGTGGCGACGTTGAGAAAGCGAAATTTCAGTTTGGAATAGGTTCCCGCCGGCAGGCCGAGCTCGGGCACGGGTTCATTCAGAATGGTGTCGAGAAAGGGATTCTTCCCGGCCAACGCCACGAATTCGAGGCCGAACCGATACTTCGCCAGAAAGGCGGCGTAGCCGATGGTAAAGGATTTTTCCCGGCGTTCGCCCGAAAGCTGGAACCAGTCGGCGTGATAGGCATCCAGCGCGTCCAAGGCCACCAGGTAATCCAAATATGTCTTCCATGCCTGCCACAATACCTCTTTTTCCTCACGGCGCGGCAGGCGCAATTCAGTGGTCTTGTCGAGCGGGAAGAGATTGGTCTGGGTTCGGGCGAACGCAACCGTGTTCGACAGCCCGGTCCGATAGACGGCGGCTAATTTCAAGTCGCCACCGATACGCTCATTCTGCCCGGCGCGGTCCAGCTCATGCAACGGGAGGATTCCGGCGTGAACCCCCGCACAGCCGAAAATCAGCAAGATGACGGCCCATAAATTTCGCATTGGGGGGAATATTGCCCATTCGCTTTCCCGAAGAAACTACTTCTTGAAACAATTTACCCGCGCCGCGCGCGTCCGGGAACAGGCTGCTTATCACCGGTTCCGGAGCGGCATCAATCCGAAGTGCAGTGCCAACCAGACGGGCACCGCGAATATCACGATGGCGATCAAGCGGTCCCAGGTCCAATCCATGCCGATGTGCGCCTGGATCGGGAAGAGGGTGATCATGAAATAATTTGCGAAGCGGGTGTGGCCCAGGAAACGCAAACGCTTCGGAAATTTTTTGCGGAACCCGCTCACCAGCGCCACCACCCCCAGCGCGATGACCAGAAACGTGACGAGCAGATTGACCGGCAGCATCGCCTCCCATTCCAGATACTTCCCGTTTGCGGCATGCGGAATGAAGAATGGCCAGAGCCACTGCGCGCCCGCCCAGAGAAAGCTGAATCCTGTCTGGATCGCCGTGCGGAAACTCGCCTTGTCCGAAGTCAGTTCATTCAGCAGCAGGCCAAAATAGAGCGGCACAATGCCCCAGATCAGCACGGCGTGCTCAAACGGCGTTACAATCAATTCGCTGAACGTATGCCAGTATTGTCCCATCCTTGATCACATCAGGTGCGGTTTGATTTTTACCACGACTCAACGCCTCCAGCGGGCCCGGCACTCGAAGCCGGCCGCGACCACGGCAATGCCGGCCAGCGCGGGGAATGCCACCGCCAATCGCCAAGCCAGGTGGCCGCGGTGTTGGGCACTTTGGAAAAAAGTTTCACGATCTTTGCCGGGAAATGATCGCGAAATCGGGACCGTTCGTAAAACTTAATTGTGTCGCCCCTCCCGGTCTTGATCAGGCTGCCGGCCGATAATGCCCGGCGAAGGATCATCAAAGACGGTCGTTTTGATTTTTCTGGTGTGAATCCGCCCCGGACGTTTTATCAATTCCGGGCTGGCCGGTGCCGGCCACCGCGGGCTTCTCCATCGCCGCCTCATATCCGGGATCCGTCACCCGGTTGAAGATTACCACGGCGGTAAACACCGTTACCGCCACCAACGCCAATGCGATCAATCCTTTGATGGTTTGCATAGTCCCGGATTGGATGTTTTCGGGTGCGGTTTTGTTCAAAATTTTATCCACCCCCTCTTTGATGTCCGCCGGGATGTCGACAATGACTTCCGCCTTCGGCTTCGCGCCTTGCGGTCCGCCGTGGTGGAGACGCACGCGCACCACGTCATGCCGCCGGCGGATCACCGAAGTGCGCTTGATAGGATTGGTAAGCCGCTGCGTCCGCCAGCATGGATTCCATGGCCGCGATCAACGGCTCAAGCCGCCAGAAACCGGAGAACACCGCGCGATCTCCAATGTTGGAGTCCAACACGAACGCCGGCCTTTGCGTCACTTGCAACGCATGAAAAGCCGCCGTCGCCGACCGCACGCGCTTTTCTACTTCCGCCGACCGCGCCTTCGCCAGCAAAGTTGCTTCATTCAACCCCGCCGCCTTCGCGGCGATGGCGGCGGATAAATTCCAGTCCGCGATCTTCTGTCCCTCGCGCATCGCCGCCTCCATCAGCGCCAGCCGCACGCGGTCATCCGTCACGCCAAAATCCTTCGCCGCTTCCGCCACGCAGTTGGCCGCGAGAAATTCCGGTTGCACCGGATCAAGCCAGCCCGAATGCAGCCTGAACGGCGACCGGACAATCGTCCCGCTCCGCCGGTAAAACCAGTCCGCCTGCCCGCGCGATTTCGACATGCTTTCCGCGTCGAGCAAGGCGATCTGCCATTCAAACTCGACCGGCGACTTCGCATGGCGCCGCTTTAATTCCGCCCAAGCCGATTCGGCCCAGTAACACCAGGATGAAGTGACGTCGAGATAGTAGGTGACTTTGAGGTTCATGCCTTTTTGGTAGCAGCCGGCGTGAGGAGGCTCAAATCAAATCGGCAGCCCAACCTGGGAGCGCAACTGAGGTTTACACACACCGCCTCGCTCCGTTCACGCCTGCGGATCGCCGGGATGACGCCCGAACCGGCTTCGGCGCGAGCCAGAGGGGAGCGCGCTGGAAAGGCGGCGCTTCAGCCGCGGGACTTCTTGGATCGCGCGGTCACCAGCTTCAGGAATTCATTGGCGGCGCGGCCCGGGGGACGCTGTTTGGGCCAGACGGCGACAATCCGGCGTTCGGGTTTTGGCGATTGCAGCGAACGATAATCAAGCCGGTCGCGGTGCACGGAGTTTGCGGCCATCTCGGGAATCAGGGAAAGTCCCATGCCCGCGCTGACGAGCAACTGGATCGTCTCCAGTTGCGCGCTGCGGAAACTGATGTTGGGACGCACATCGCGCCGGTCGCAGAAGTTCAGCACCTGCTGGCCGAGACAATGCCCTTCCTTCATCACGATGAGCCGTTCCTGTTTCAAATCGTCAGCGTTCACCGTGCGCTTGCGGGCGAGGGGATGTTTGGGGGGCAGCGCCAGCAACAGCTCTTCCGTGAACAACTCCCGGACTTCCAGCCGTCCGTCATGAATCGGCTGGCTGGCCAGGGCGAAATCAATCTCGCAAGCCAGCAGGAGTTTCAACAGGTGCGCGGTCGTGTCCTCCTGCAACACGAGTTCCACGCCAGGATACTGGTCCGCGAACACCGGCAGCACTGCCGGCAACAGATAGGGCGCAATGGTCGGCAGCACGCCGATGGCGACCGTCCCGCGCAACAGCTCCGTCGCATCTTTCGCCTCGCGTTTTGCGGCGTCCACTTCCTCCAGAATTTTCACCGCGCGCCGGAGGAACATTTCGCCGTGCGGCGTCAGCTTCGCCGCGCGTTTCAGGCGGTCGAACAACCGCTCGCCCATCTCGTCTTCCAGCTTCTGGATTTGCTGGCTGAGCGAGGGTTGCGAGACATGGCATTGCTCGGCGGCGCGGGAAAAATTTCCCGTGCGCGCCACGGCCACGACATAGCGGAGTTGATGCAGTTCCATAGGCAATGCCTATTGTAACCACAGGAAACAAGTATTTCAACAATGGCTGGGATCATGGTTCCATTTGTGGAAACGAAAACGTGATTATGAACAACACCTCTTCCGTCCTGACGACCTCGGCGGGCAATCCCGTCGCCGACAACCAGAATTCCCTCACCGCCGGTCCGCGCGGACCGCTGTTGATGCAGGATTATCAACTGCTCGAAAAGCTTGCGCACCAGAACCGCGAGCGCATCCCCGAGCGCACCGTCCACGCCAAAGGCTCGGCGGCCTACGGCACGCTCACGATGACGCACGACATCACGCAGTATTCCAAGGCGGCGGTGTTCAAGCCCGGCAGCAAGACGGAGTGCCTGCTCCGCTTTTCCACGGTCGCCGGCGAACGCGGGGCGGCGGATGCCGAGCGCGATGTGCGCGGGTTCGCGCTGAAGTTCTACACGGACGAAGGCAACTGGGATTTGGTCGGCAACAACACGCCGGTGTTCTTCATCCGCGACCCGCTGAAATTCCCCGACTTCATCCACACGCAGAAACGGCATCCGAAGACCAACCTGCGCAGCAACACAGCCGCGTGGGATTTTTGGTCGCTCTCGCCCGAGTCGCTGCATCAGGTGACCATTCTCATGTCCGACCGCGGGCTGCCGACGGATTACCGCCACGTCAACGGCTACGGCAGCCACACCTACAGTTTCATCAACGCGGCGAACGAACGCTTCTGGGTGAAGTTCCATTTCAAAACGCTGCAGGGTCACCAGCACTGGACGAATGAGGAGGCCGGGCAGGTCGTGGCGAAAGACCGCGAAAGTTCCCAGCGCGATTTGTTCGAGGCCATCGCGCGCGGCGAATTTCCGAAATGGCGTTTCTGTGTGCAGATCATGCCGGAGCGCGACGCCGGGACGGATTGCTGGAATCCGTTCGACCTCACCAAGGTCTGGCCGCACAAGGATTATCCGCTGCTGGACGCGGGCGTCCTGGAATTGAACCGTAATCCCGAGCATTACTTCGCCGAAGTGGAACAGGCGTCGTTCAGCCCGTCGAACATCGTGCCCGGCATCGGCTTCTCACCGGATAAAATGCTTCAGGCGCGCATCTTCTCCTACGCTGACGCACACCGTTATCGCGTCGGCACACACTACGAACTGCTGCCGGTGAACCGCCCGAAAGCCTCCGTGCGCACATATCACGCCGACGGCCCGATGCGCTTCGATGCCCCGCGCGGCACGGACGCCTACTACGAACCCAACAGCTTCGGCGGCCCGGCACAAGACGCGCGCTTCGCCGAACCGCCGCTGAAAATTTCCGGCGATGCGGATCGCTACAATCATCGCGACGGCAACGACGATTACACGCAGCCGGGCAATCTGTTTCGCCTCTTCAACGCGGAGCAGAAGCAGCGTTTGTTCAAAAATATCGCCGCCGCGATGGCGGGCGTGCCCGGGGAAATCGTGCAGCGCCAACTCGTGCATTTCCACAAGGCTGACCCCGCCTACGCCGTTGGTGTGGCGAAGGCGCTCGGCGTGAAAAATGGCGCGGCGGGGAAGTGACCAAAGCCCGGCAGCGCCGCCCTACCAGGAAAAATGCAAACGCTTGTCACCGAAGCCGAAGAGAAACGTTACGCCGAGTTGCAGGAACTGGCGCTTGATTTCGCGCGCCAGGGCGAAACCGGTCAGCTTGCCGCGATGATTGCCCACGGCCTGCCCGTGAATCTTGCCGACGCGAAAGGCCAGACCTTGCTCATGCTGGCCAGCTACCACGGCCATCTGGAAACCGCGCGCCTGCTGCTCGAACGCGGTGCGGAAGTGGATCGCCGCAATGCCCGCGGCCAGACGCCGCTCGGCGGTGCGGCGTTCAAAGGCGGCGGGGAAATCGTCGCGCTGTTGCTGAAACACGGCGCGGACATTGATGCCGACAACGGCGGCGGGATGACGCCGCTCATGTTCGCCGCCCTGTTCGGACGCGCAAACGTCGTCGAACAATTACGGGCGCATGGCGCATCGCTCAAACGCCGCAACCGCCTGGGCATCTCCGCCGGCTGGCTGGTGCGCTGCTCGCGATTTGTCGCCCGTCGGTTTCGCCGCCACCAACCGCAACCCGCTTTCAACCCCTGATCCCCGACTCCATGAGCCACCAACTTCCCTCACTCATCACGGCGAACGCGACCGACGGCTTGAAACTGGCCGGCGACCTGACCGAACGCCTGCACGCTCAACTTCAGTCTGCCAACAACTGCGTGGAGCGGCCCGGCGGCATGAACTATCTGCTGCCCGCATCCGTCCCGAAGGAAATCACCAGCGCCATCCTGTTCTACGCCATCACGGCGGCGAATCGCGGCTGGGCGGTTAAAAGCTAAACCGCCACCGCCGTTTTGGCTGCGCTGGCGGCTGATTGAATGCGGCGGAGCCTCAAGCCCTGCGGTCTTTGCTGCCCACCAGAATGTCCGCCACGACCTCCCCCTTCGGCTTCGCGCCTTGCGGGCCGCCGTGATGGAGACGCACGCTCACCGCGCCGGCCTCCATGTCGCGACCGCCGATGACCAACCGTAGCGCAGATTGGTAATCTGCTGTATCGCCGACTGGCAGTCGGCCTGCCGTCACCCGCCCGCAGGTTGCCAACCTGCGATACAGCAGACTACCAGTCTGCGCTACATTCGGGGCGGCTGTTCCGCCGTTTTCCAACCGGGCCATGCGCTGCTCCATTTCCAGTCTTCGGGCGCTTTGCAGAGCCGTGCGTTCACCGGATTCATCCTGATATAGCGCCGGATGCGCGCCTTTTCGTCATCATTGCGAATCCAGTGGTCGTAGGATTCGCGTTGCCAAAAAGTTTCGCCGGTTCTTCCCAAAATCAGATTTGCCTGCCGTGCGGTGTGACGTTTGCGGCTCTTCAGGATTTCGCTCAACGTAAAATCCGGCATCGGCCAGAGAATCACATGGACGTGATTGGGCATCACCACCCAGTCGTCGAGCAGATAATGCCGGCCGTGAAAATGCCGGAGCGCATTGGCCACCATGTCGGCCATGTCCGGTCGGCGTAGATGGCACTCGCCTGCGCCTTGGTCGAGGTAACGTTCGATCTTGCGACGTAGTTCGCGATGAATTTCTTCGGCGGTATCACTGTTGGCTTTCGTCGAGAGTCGTTGCAATGACTCGGCGTATTCCTGCTCGAAGCGGAGCAGCACTTCTTTCGGCAGCGAATCCACGAGCCGGAAAGTGACAAAGTAAGATGCGCCTTCGCGTTTGACGTGCGGCAGGTAACCGCGCGAGTGAATGCCGGCGCGAAGCGGATTGGATGATTCGTCGGGCATGCCATCCGCGCGCAATTGAAACCTCACGCGCTCCAATCCGGGATTGGACTCGTCCGAGCTCACGAAGAAATGATAGAACGTTGCATCACGACAGGCAACGCGCTTGTGGCGCAGATTGGCAACCTGCGGAGCGCCGCAATTTAGGAATGCACCGCTCGTAGCCGCGCCCTGCCGACTGCCAGTCGGCGACACAACAGGCAGACTGTCTGCGCTACACGGGCGCAATTCACACCCGTCGCGCGGGTATCTGAACCGTAGCGCAGATTGTTAATCTGCTGTGTCGCAGACAGCTTGTCTGCGAGTCGTAATCACGCACGCCGCTCCCGAATACTCGCCAGAATATCCGCGACGACCTCCCCCTTCGGCTTCGCGCCTTGCTGGCCGCCGTGGTGGAGACGCACGCTCACCACGCCGGCTTCCATGTCGCGACCGCCGATGACCAGCATCGTGTGGACGCGGGTTTTCTCCGCATCCGCAATCTTCGCCTTGAACGGCGTGGCACTGAAGTCCGCGTCCACCCGCACCATGTTCGCGCGCAGTTCGGCCACGATGGGCTTGGCGTAGTTGATCAACGCTTCGTCGTCGTTGAGCGTGATGACACGCACTTGGTCCGGCGCAAGCCAGAGCGGGAAGTTGCCGGCGTAATGCTCGATGAGGAAGCCGATGAACCGTTCATGCGTGCCGAGCGGCGCGCGATGGATGCACAGTGGCGTCTTGTTCGAGTTGTCCTTGTCGCGGTAGGTGAGGCCGAACTTGGCGGGCACGGCGAAGTCCACCTGGTTGGTCGCCAGCGTGAACTCGCGGCCGATGACGCTCCACACCTGCACGTCAATCTTCGGCCCGTAAAACGCCGCCTCATTTGGAACTTCCACAAAGGGAATCTTGGAATCAATCAAGACCTGCCGGACCAAATCCTCCGTCTTCTTCCAAAGCGCCGGCTCGTTGACAAACTTGGCGTTTTCGCCGGTCAGGCGCGACGGGTCGTGCGTGCTGAAGCGCATCACATATTTCTCGATGCCGAATATCTTGAAATATTTCAGATACATATCGTTCACCGCGTTGAACTCGGCGGCGAACTGGTCTTCAGTGCAGTAGATGTGGGCGTCGTTCATGTTGAGCGAGCGCACGCGCATGAGGCCGAACAGCTCGCCGCTCTGCTCGTAGCGATAGCACGTGCCGTATTCTGCTAGGCGCAGCGGCAAATCGCGGTAACTGCGCGGCTCAGCCGCAAAAATGCGGTGATGATGCGGACAGTTCATGGCTTTGAGGTAATAACGCTCGCCAAGGGCGTCCTGCTGCAAAGCAATATCAAAAGCCTCTTGTTCCAGTGCGCGAACTTGTTCTGGATTGGCGGTTGCCCCCTCGCTCTTGAACTTGAGCAAATCATCCATGATCGCAAACTTCCGCCGGGTCAATTGCTCGTTGCGCTCGCGGGACTGCTCTTCCAGCAACGTCATCGGTGGAAACATCGAATCCTTGTAAAGAATGGGCAGATGACCGCTCGTCAGATACATTTTTTCTTTCGCGAGGTGCGGCGTGCGGACGCGGACGTAGCCGGCGGCGAATTCGGTTTCCTTGGCCAGCTTCTCCAGTTCCTCGACGAGCACCGTGCCCTTGGGCAGCCACAGCGGCATGCCCGGCCCGACAAATTCGGTGTCAATCGCGAACAGCCCCATCTCCGCGCCGATCTTGCGATGGTCGCGGCGCTTGGCCTCCTCGAGCATCTTGAAATACTCGTCGAGCGCGGTCTTGTTCTTGAACGCCGTGCCGTAAATGCGCTGGAGTTGCGGGCCTTTTTCGTCGCCCTTGTAATACGCGGCGGCCACGTTGGTGAGCTTGAACGCGCCGATGTTGCCCGTGCGCATCACATGCGGTCCGGCGCAGAGGTCCAGAAAATCGCCGTTGCGATAGTAAGTGATCTCTTCGCCATCCGGAATCGCCTCGAGATTGCCGATCTTGAACTTGCTCACATTGCCCGGCCGCTCGGCCAAGCCACCCAGCCGCCCGCTCTGCGCGTCGGCGATGGCCTGTTCGCGCGTGACGACGATCCGTTCAAAGACATTGTTCGCCTTGATTTCCTTCTTCATCTCCGCCTCGATCTTCTCGAAATCTTCCGGCGAAATGCGGTGCGGCAAATCCACGTCGTAGTAAAAGCCGTTCTCGACCGGCGGCCCGGCGGCGAACTGGGCTTCCGGCCAAAGCCGCAGAATGGCGGTGGCCATGACGTGCGCGGCCGAGTGGCGGATGCGTTCGAGTTCGGTCATCTTCGCGCGGTCGTCCAAAGTTTTGCGTTCGTTTTCCATAAAATTTTTCAACCGCTAATCCGCGCTGATCTTCGCTAATCGGCCTTTATCAGCGCAGATTAGCGATGATTAGCGGTTCAGAGAAACAAAAACGCCCCGGACATTTGGTCAGAGGCGTTGGCGTTCATCCCGGTTGGAGATGAACGCTAAATCGTAGTTGTGGTGTTCAGCTTGTTGGACACGCGAAAACATTAGTGAATGCAGGCACTTTTGGCAATTTAGTTTTTGCCCAGTATCCTCTGCGTCTATCTGCGGTTAAAGTTCAGCGGACATGAGGAAAGTCTAACTATAAAGGCACAAAGAAACAAAGCGGAAGAAGCTGGGAACGTCCAACACTGAACATTCAACATCCAACATCCAATGAAACCCGGCACCGACTCCTTCCCTTTGGATGTTCGGCGTTCGATGTTGGTTGTTGAATGTTTTCTCATTTTTCAGCGGTTTTTATTGTCGGCGTGGCAGATCATGTCAATGACCACGGTGCTGGCAAGGATGAGCACGTCATCCTCACCGTCGGGAATGTCCACGCCGTAAGTGTCGGAAAAGGAAAACCAGCGTTTGGAGACCTCGGCCACGGTGCGTCCGCCCCGCGCAAACGTGTATTCCATGTCGAGGAAATTGCCCTGCGCCTCGATGTCGTCCGGGCCGGGCACATCCACGGTGAAAGCGCAGCGGAAAAAGGTGAACAGATGTTTTTTCACGACGGCGGCCAGTTCGCCCTCGCGGGTGATCTCGTAAGTCGGCCCCCACGACAGCAGCTTTTGCCGGATGAAGGCGAGTTCCCGGCCGTTCATGTCCTGGAACGAAAGTTTGTTTCCGATGCTGAACGCCCTGCCATCCACGAAGAAAACATCTTCACCCGCTTCGTTTTTAACGGTGAAGTCGTCGCCGAAACAAAACAACTTTTGCTTCATCAGGTAGCGCATGAAAAAAATCTAACCACAAAGGAACCAAGAAACAAAGCGGAAGAAGTGGGGAAACAGCCAACTTTCAACATTCAACACTGAACTTCCAAGACGCGGGCGGCAGCAGGTTCCTTCGAGGTTGGATGTTGGGCGTTGAATGTTCGATGTTTCCCACGACTTCAAAGCCCTTTTTTCCAGATCGCCACCACCCCGCCGAAGCCGCCCAGCAGCAGCACGCTCACGGCCATGACGCCATTGTGGGTGTATTGCGGGAAAAACTGCAGCGACGCCGCGCCCACTGCCGGGCCGACAAAGTTGCCGATGCCGATGGCCGCCTCATGGATGCCGCCGTGCTCGCTCTTGGTATCGCTCGCGTCCATGGAATAAAACAGCGACGAGTAATAGACCAAACCGATGGCGAGTCCAAAGAAGACCTGCGCCACGAGGAGCAGCATCAGGCTGGGCGTGGAAAGGATGGCCACGAACGAAAGAATCAGCAGTGCAAACGCCGTCGCCATCCAGCGAAAGCGATAATGCCAGCGCGTCCATTGCCACAGGCCGATGAAGGCGAGCACGCGGGCAAAACACCACAGCGAACAGACGAACCCGGCCAGGCTGGTGGACAGATGAAATTGCGCCGCGATCCCCGGCATCACGGCGAGGAGCGTATTGATGGCGATATAGGCGAAAGGGTTCGCCAGCCACGCCATGCGCTGAAAGCTGCGGGCTTTTTCCGGCGAAGGGCGATGCGGTTCGGGCGGCAGGCCGTTGCCGGCGGCAGGCGCGACGTGGTTGAGGTGGATCTTTTCAATCCAGAACACCATCCCGAGTTGCGCGAGAATGAACGTCAGCGGCACGTAGAAGATGCTCTGGTAACCGAAGTGTTCGATGATCGCGCCGCCCACGAAATAGGCGAGCGCATTGTTCACGGCCCAGGTGATGTTGTAGATGCCGACGGCGCGCGCGGCGCCGGTGCCCTCGCTGACCAGCGCCTCCAGCACGGGCCAGATGAAACACATCCCGACATTGATGACGCACGCGACGACAATCTGGCCTGTCACGGAACCGATCTGCGACCCCAGCACCAGTCCCGCTGACATCACTCCAAAACCAAGTTTCAGTGCGGTGAAGTTGCCGTAGCGTTGGGCGAACTTCCCCGCCTGCCACGAGGCGAACGTGTAAATCAGACCGATCAACGCCGCGAGCGCGAGATTCTGTTTGTTGTCGAAACCGAACCGGTTGCGGAATAAGAAATAGAGGTAATTGAAATAGATCACCGTGGCGAAGGAGTTGAGACCTTCGATGGTGTAGCACGCGGCGCGAAATTTTCTGGCGGGATTCACGCGCGGTAAATTTCCTGGATGGCCTGGCGGCAATACCATTTCACCGCGTCGGTCATCGGCGGGGAAAGTTTTTCCAGATCTTCCATACTGCACCAGCGGATGTCGTGATGTTCGGCAGTGGCCAAAATTGGATTTGCAGAAGCGCCGCCTCGCGGCGTTTGGTGGCCCGCCGGCGCCGCCGGCCGCGCCCAATAGATCATGCCGATGTGCTCGTGCGTGTCGTTGATGCGATGGATGTCGAGAAAGCGCGGGGCGATGAGCGCGCGGGTGCCGGGCTCGGTGGTCGGCGGGCGCTCGCCGAGCAACTCCACGTCGAGGCCGCTCTCTTCCCTGGCCTCGCGCAACGCGGCGATTTCGGGGTCTTCATCGAGCTCGATGTGGCCGCCGAGCGGAAGCCATTTGTCGAGCTTGCGGTGATGGATCAACAGGATTTTGGCGTCGTGAACGACGAAAATCGCCACGGTGAAATCGATTTTTTCATGAATATGCGCCATGCGGCCGCAAACATCCAAAATTCAAGCTCCAACATCCAGAGAAAACATTAACCGCATCGCGGCGTTGGGCAGAAAGCCGCTGCGGTTCAATAATCGTAAAGCCCGCTGTCGTGGGTGTAAGCGCCACCGCCGGGACCGCCTTCGCCGCCCATCACAGAATTGAGGATGTCGCCCATGTCGGCTTCGATTTTTTCAGGGTCTTCGCCGGCCTCGAGGCGTTTGATGGCGATGTCCATCTCCTTGGGCATTGAGCCGGGCGGCATGATGTCCTTCATCTTGCGCATCATCTGCGCCATGTGCTTCGGATTGTTCTCATCCATGCGCTCCATGTCGCGCTCGATCTCGTTCATCGCGCGCGCCACCCGCGGATCGTCCAGGTCCGGCATCGCCTCGCCGCCGGGAACCGAATTATCCGCACCGGTCGGGGCCTTGTGGCCGCGCGGCATGCTGAAACGGCTGAGCTGCTTGGACATCTTCTTGTTGCCGCACTTGGGACAGGTGGGG
>DATLVR010000122.1:0-24915 GCA_035577265.1 Verrucomicrobiia bacterium
TGAGCATCTTGATGCGGTTAATTTTTTGGTTCGCCACTGCGTAGAAATAAACGGTTTCGCGCGCCACCTGAAAACCCTTGAACGCGCAGTCGCCCGCCCGGTTGATTTTCCAATCTGAAACGCGCTCGTTGGAAACGCCCAGATTGACGATGAGTTTTTTGTCCACCCCATCGGCAAAACGGTAGCGGTGAAATCCGCAGCGCAACGTCGTGGTCAGCTCCGCGTTGATGCCGCAGCGCTCCAGAAAAACCTGATAGTAGCCGGGCGAGGCCGACTCGTTCGTGTGGCTGAACGGCGAAGCAAAATCATCCGGGTTCACCTCGCCGCTCACCGGCAGGATGGGAACGTAGCAGAGATTCCAATGCCCTTTATTTGAATGGGCGAACGCGCGAATTTTGGTGTTCTCGTATTCATAACCCGCGCCGCTTCCAAACTTGGTAATGGGACTCAATTGCACCATCGCGTTCGGCAGCGATGCGCCCGGAAACGTCAACCCCGCCCACACGCGCCACGGCGGCGTGAAGCCGATGTCCGCCGCGTTTGTCAATGCCGCCGTGCCGAGAAACGGGTCCACAAACGCGGTCAATGGCGTCTCTGCCCTCACAACCAAAGCGGCGGCAACAAGCAGGGCAATCAAGGGGAATGTTTTTTTCATTAGCTCCTGTCTTGTCTTTTCGACTTGCGATAGTCGTGGCACTCTACTGCATCCCTGCTGTTCTTTGGTATAAACATGAATTCAACCATCTCAGAAACAAAAGTTTCGCTTAAAACATCTATTGTCGCAGCCGGTGGAAAATTATCGAGTTAGTCCTGTTTAGAACCTGCGGATTGGCTTGATTGGCCGCGTCCGTCCAAGGTCCTGTCACTGCGGGAGCTTGCTGCAGCGTCCCGGTGCAGGTCCAGAAAAGACTCACGGTCTCACCCGAGGTGGTGATGTTCATTACGGCGGTGGGCGGATGCGCCGCAAATCCCACTTCGGGAGCGGTCGCCGCGATGATGATGTTGGTAAACACGGCAAAGGCCGAGCCGTTTCCACAACGAAGGCGAATGTTGTTGAAAGTATTGTTCATCGAAAATGTAATAGGAGCATTGGGCTGGTTGGTTTCCATCAGGCTCAAGTTCGGGTCAAGCCAGACTTTGACCGCCGCGTTTCCGCCCGGCGCGTAATCAATCCTCGTAACCATGGTGTGCCATTCGTTGGTAACGACGAGGGTGACAGGCGACAAGTTGATTTCGCCTCCCTGTCCTCCTGCCTTATCATCCACACTCCAATTAATTCTCAGCCAGCTCTCTCCCACCAACAATCGCTCGGTGTTGTCCTGAAAGAAATGCAAGCCGCCGTAGCATTTGCCTTGGCCATCGATAACCTCACCATTGAGATTTCCAAACATCATCGTGTGCCGGACATAGAGCGTCCGGCTGGAACTGCTTTGATAATTTGTTCCAATCCAGCCGTCCCCATTCGTGGAGCAAATGGTGACTCCAGCATCGCTATTCGTAGCGTAGACAACGGTAATGGGGCCGGGCAAGGCCGCCGGTAACGAGAGAAAACCGGTGGTAAAACTCCAGGTGTTTGTGAATATCCTGGGGCTGTTGTCCTTCACGATGATTTGAGCCGTGTGAAGCGACCCGCCGCTCAAGGCCGGGCTGGGTTGGTAATTCACAGTGATGATGCCAGCATTCGTGCTCGTGCCGGGGATGACGGTGCTGCCGTCCACTTTGAGCAAGAGGTTGGTGATGGGCAGGTCGCCAAGCACCACTTGCACGGTGATAGGAGTTGCCACTGGAATATCGGTGGAGCCGTCACTCGGAACGAGCCCCTGGAATGTCGGGGCGGCTGGTGCCGGGAAAGGGTAGAGCCTCCATTTTTGGGCAGCGGTGCTGTTGGAGGTGTAAATCTGGACGGGCGTGCTGTCGGCGGAGTTGGCATTATGGACGTCTAGGCGCTTGCCAATGGCATTTTGCGGTTCCAGCGAATAGATGCCGTTCGTTGGATCAATGACGATGAACTTCCAATTTTGGCTGGTGGTGTTGCTGGTGGTAAAAATCTGGACGGGCGTGCCATCAGCGGAGAGACCGCCTTGGACGCCAAGGCATTTGCCGGGCGCGTGTTGCGGTTCCAACGAGTAGATGCAGTTCGTTGCATCAACGGCGATGAGTCTCCATTTTTGGGCGGGGCTGTTGTTGTAGGTATAAATTTGAACCTGCGTTCCATCGGTGGAGTCGCCGTTTCGGACATCGAGGCGCTTGCCGGGCGCGTTTTGCGGTTCGAGTTGATAGACTTGCCCGCTGACCAGCCCCGGCTTGGTGGGAGACACAGCAAACACGGCCGCGACGATGCTGCCACAATCCCAAGCATATAAAACGTTGGTATCCGAAGTCGGCGACCCATACCAGCCGTCGCTTACCAGTCCAACCGAATTTTGAAGAGCCAGGGCATTGTCGCAGACCGCGCGCAAAAAACCGGGGTCATAGCCGACTTTCCCCAGCCAACGCAGGCAGATGCCATTGAAGCCGCCAGCATCGGCACCGGTGCCGAAATGTTGCATCGGGATTCCCCAATTGGTTTTCACCCAATCACCGCATTTTAGCACCGTGTTGGTGTCTCCGAGATACCAGCAACTGCCAGCGAAGGTGCCTGAATCATAGCTGTAACAGGTATTATTCTGGACGTTGCTTTCCCGGACCCGGCCGGTGGCGGCATCGTAATTGTTCGCCTTCTGCCAGGCGTTGATGGTTTGCGCCTTGGCCAGGTAATTGATGTCGCCCGTGTTCTGATAAATCAAACACGCCGCAATGCACGCCGGACCGTTGGCGCACGATAGTTTCCCCGGACCGCTGGCACCGGCCGTATTCTGCCATATACCGCCGCCGGCCGTATCCCAGCCGCGGTTATACGCCACATCGAAACCGTTTTTTGCGAGGGTCCGATAAGTGATGTTGCCGGTCATTTGGTAGGCCCGGCCAAAGGCAATCGAAGCCCATTCCAGATCGTCATTGTAAGTGTTACCAGACCAGTCGGTGCCATTATTTTGTGTAAACCCGGTGCATAGCAGGATGACCCTGTTGGTATCGTTGGCATCCTCGGCGATCTCGATTTCTTCCGCAGACTGCCAGAATGATGAGGGACTGCTGCTTCCTTGCTGGTTCCGATAATAGGCCCGGTTGGGGCCGGTGAGCGTGAGATAAAAATTATTGTTCCAAGCGTTCCAGCAATTATCCCGATCGCTGGCGGTAAAAGCCGAGGAGGTTCCAATCCCACCCACAACGAGCAGGGCTGATGTTAGCACCCGCCATACTCCTTGAAAGCGACGCATTGTTTTTGATTCCATATTAAGAATGGCTGGAGCTTTCCGAGTTGAGCGAATGGCGGTTGCCGATGTCAGGTGCTATTGCGTTTTAATCCGGTAAAATTTTTGCGGTTGATTCGGCGCGATGGTCGCGGGTGAAGCGCTGACGTTCGTCGTCCACGGCCCGGAGAGGTTGGTGGTTTCGAGAAGTTTACCATTGCCTGGCCAACTTAAGACCAGGTTCCCTCCGCTCCAATTGTTCGTCAGCGTCACGTTGTAAAACAGGCCGGTGGCGGCGCTGTAAAGTATGGCGATCTGATTGGTCGTGAGCACTTGCTCATACAATGCAACATCGGAAAGATAACCGTTAAAAAATCCGCCACCGGATTGAATGCTGCCGATCCGCAAATTCGGTGGCGCAGTGCGTGCGCCGGTCGGACCGGTCACAGTGCTATCGAATTTGCCATCAAGGCAAATAGTCATCGCACCATTGCCGGAATTGCGCGTGACGGCGACTTGATGCCAGACGCTGTTATTGATGGCGGCAACGGAAGTCAGCGTGGTGTCCGGGTTGCCGATGCCGAAACCCACTTTGCCGCCAACGAGTGCCACGCCGAAATCGCCGGTCACGCCACCAACTTCACCGTCCACCAGGCCCTGACCGTTATACCAGTTTGGCGTGCCGCCGGTGGCTGAAGTTTTAACCCAGAAGACGATGGAAAAATTCGTGTTGCCGATGAGTCTGGGGATTTGCGTGTATCCAGATGTGCCGCTGAAAAACACGACGCGGTGCGGGCTGGCAAAACCCGCGCCCGAGGCCCCGCCGGTCAAAAGAGAATAGGACCCGTTGTAAACACCATTGCTGCCGCGAACCATTTCATTCGCCACCGGACCGACGGTTTCGTTCAGCGGCCAATAAGCCGTCGGATTTGCGCCAAACATCCAGCCTTGATAAGATCCCGGCATTGCGCTGACCTGACTGGTGTTGGCGCTTTCATTGAACGCACCAACGGCGGAGACAACGAAGTAATATATCGTGCCGTTCGCGAGTCCGCTGATGGCGAAGCCCGTTCCCGTAGTGCTGCCTACTGGCACATAGGAACCACCGCTGACGAGCGATTGCCGGATGATATAATTGGTCGCGCCTACGGAACTTTTCCAACTCAACTGCACCGTTCCATTGGTTCCCGGAATGGCAGTCAGCCCGGTCGGCGGTTGCAGTTGAACGTTGCCGGACATTCCGCTGATTCCAAAAATCGCCGTTGTCTGCGAAGCGCCCGCTGTGGCTGGATTGGAAAAGGTGATGGACGCTACCGGCAGCGTCAAACCGAGCGCGACGAGATTGAACGTCGTCTGGTAAAGGTTCGGATTAGAACTGCCGTTATCCTGCACCGTCAAACTCGCGCCGAGTTGCAGTCGGCCAAAGCCTTGGATGGCGACATTGGTGACCGTGCCAAACCAATCCTGGCAATTGAACGCCAAGACCGGACTCTTGGTGCCGTTGGTGAAATTCAGCACGAAGGTCCCCTGCCCGCCGCCGTTGGCGGACGCGGCTAAAATTGTCAGCGAATTGAAAGCATCTGGATTGGCCAGATTCAACGTCCCGGATTTGGCATAGGTATCGCCCAAGATCAACGCGTCGGCGGCACCGTAAGGCCCAAACTGAAAGACCGTGCTGCTGTCGCTCTGGCTGGGAAAAATGCCGTTCAAAGGCAGGCCGCGCGTACTGCCGCTCAAGCCTTGCTGGTAGAGGCAATAATTATTCGGAATATCAAACGCCGTGGCACCGGGACTGCCGGCGGTGGCGTTATTGCTCGCGAGCAGCGCGGCATTGTATCCCGTCAGCGCGATGGGCCAATTATAAACGGCTGTGTTCAATGTGAAATTGCGCGACACCGTAACCTTGCTTGTTTGATTGCTAAAAATGACGGTGGCGGCATAAACGCCGGGCGCCAGATTGGTCGCCACCGAAGCGACCAGACTGATGGTTGTCGTCGTGACAGTGCCGCCCGTGAGCGTGCCTGACAGGCTGGAAACATTCAACCAGCTCGAAGTGTTGATCAGACTCCAAGAAAACGTGCTGGCACCGGAGTTCGTGATGGTGAACGGCATGCTCGCAGGCAAGGCACGAAGATTGTAAGCGGCGGCGCCGGCAAAACCAGTGGCCGGCGTAACCACCATGCTGTCGAAGGCGGTCTGAATCCATCCCGCATACTGAAGCATTTCGCCGGGACCGGCGGGCGGATTGCAGCCGGTGCAGGAAGGCCAGAGAAATCCGCCGGGGCCGCCGGCATTGCTCCAGGTCATCATGTTCGTCAGAAAAATGGAACTGCGCTCATAATCCCAATAACCCGGTATGACCTTCAAACCGCTGAAGTAGGTGTTCCAAGTCGCGGGATCATTGCCCGCACCGCCATCGTAGCATTGAAGATAGATGGCGTCGCAATTGGTGCCCAACCCGGCCTGGACTGTCGCCCAGTAACCAGAAACACCACCATTGTTGTAAGGACAGAGGGTCATCTTCAAGCCGACCGAGCCGCACATTTTGCCGAATTTTATGGCGGAAGCCGAGTCAAAGGCCGACTCGTCATCGCTGTCAATGGCGTCAATGCCCAGCGCAGTTTTCAAGGCGTTCAAGTTCTGGTAAAGGACAGTGGTGGAATTGGTGCCGTTGGCGGCGATAAGATTTTTGATATTGGTCCAACTGGTGTCGCCCGCGCCGCTGAGTCCCATTTCAATCCGAGTGACACTCGACGGCGCTGTCTTGCATTGAGCCAGCAGCGATCCCCAGTTGGACGGCCCATTATAGACACCGTTCGTGCATATCGTCTGGCCCGCATAATAAAAGTCGCCATTAGTTAAAACGCTCATCGTGAAGAGCACCATGGTGGTGAAACCCGAAGCCCTGAAACCGTTGATCTGCGAAGTGGTCAAACCACTCGCGCTGCCCATGTTGTAAGTATTGTCGTTGCCATTGCAAAAAATCATCGCCGTGCCCGCCGATGACCGGGGCGGATTGGCCATCAATTGAAGCAAGGCCAGCAGCCCGCCAATCAGCCATGATATTTTTCGTCGCATACTTATTTATAGGATTGCAATTGCCGTGTGTCTACCAGTTGAAAAAAGTTCCAATGCTGACCGGCAACGTGACTACAAGCTTGCCGTTGGCGGTTGTGAAATACATTTTCTTCAGTTTCAAGGCAGCGTCACGCGATAGAAACGCGATAGGTTGGTCGGGTTGGTATCAATGAATATAACCGGGCCATTGGTTGCCGGCACATTGGTTAACCATGGAACCCAATCAGTCAGGTTGCTGGATGTTTCCACGATGTAAGACTGGTTGATCTGGCCCAAAAATGAGAAACTAAATTGTCCGGAGATTTGTGATCCGACCATCAGCATCGCCGGGGCAGGCGCAACCGGCGTGGCATTGGCCGGCAGCGAGTTGGTGCTTTCGCCGGAAGGATTCACAGCGGAAACCACATAGTAATAGGTCGTGTTGTTCGTTAATCCGGCGTCGGCGTAACCGGGAGTGGCCGGACTCGCTATAATCGAATAAGTTCCGCCGTTGGTCAGGGAACGTTTCACGTTATAGCTGGCTGCGCCGGAGTTGACATTCCAAGAAAGATCCACCCGCCTATTACCCGCAGTTGCAACGAGGCTCGTCGGCATGGTTGGCGGAGGCAAAAACGGAGTGGCGCTGGCTTCCGGTGAATTGCCGCTCTCGCCACTGCCATTCACGGCGGTAATCACATAGTAATAGGTTGTCCCATTGGCCAGACCGGTGTTCACATAGCCTGTGTTCGTCGAACTCACAACCGTCGTGTAAGTTCCGCCACTGGTCGTCGTGCGTTTCACGTTGTAATTCGTCGCGCCCGCACTTGCGTTCCAAGACAAGCTTGCCTGTCCGTTGCGGCCGACTGCGAGCAATCCCGTCGGCGCATCGGGGCCGGCGATGACGGTCACGTTGTCAAACGTGACGGTGGAAAGCGTGCCGTCATTATGTGAACACACGGCGAGGCCGATGTAAGCGGTCGGTCCCATGCTGACTGTTTGCGGCGTCCCCACCTGCGTCCAGCTTGTTCCGTTGGCGCTCTTGTACGCTGTGAACGTGCTGCCGTTGCGCACCACCCGCACCCAGTTGTTCGGAGCCGAATTCAAGCTTCCGCCGGACGCGCTGGCGGAGGAAACTCCTTCCGTATTCCGGTGAAAGAAATTAAAACCATTGCCTGGGGTGATGGCCATCAGCGCGTGCGCATCCTCGTCACTAAGTGACCCGCGAATCATCACGCCTGCTTTGGCCCAGGGATCGGTGTTCGACTGGCTGGTCACCCGCGCAGTAATGGAACAATTGCCGCTCGCGGTCCGATAGGCATACCGGAAGGCGTCCGCTGAATTCCAGATGTCATCCCCGGAGCCATTCACGGTAAAGATGGTGCCGGAATAGCTCGCGCTGCCATTGGTAGCCACGGAGCCGATGTCGCTCGTCGCCCACGGCGAAGGCAAAGTCGTGATGCTGAATTCGGAGGAGTTGGCGCTTTCACTGGTGGCATTCACCGCCGAGACCACATAGTAATAGTTCGTCCCGCCCGCCAGTCCCGTATCGGAGAAGTTAGTCTTGGTCTGAGCCAGCGGCGCGCCTACGGGAGTATAAGGTCCGCCGCTGGTCGTGGCGCGTTTCACATTGTAAATGGTCGCTCCCGCGCTGGGGTTCCAGGTCAAATTCACCTGCGAACTATCGGCTGTTCCACTTAATCCGGTGGGTGCCGCAGGTATCGCCGGGGCGCTGCCGGAGACGGTCACATTGTCAAACGTGGCGGTGGAAAGTGCGTTGTTGTTGTGCGCGCACACGGCCAGACCGAGGTAGATGGTGGACGCCATGGTGATGGTTTGCGACGACCCTACTTGAGTCCAGGTTGTGCCGTTGGCGCTCTTGTAGGCTGTGAATGTGCTGCCGCTGCGCACCACCCGCATCCAGTTGTTTGGGGATGTATTCAAGCTTCCGCCGGAGGCGCTGCTGCTGCTGGCTTCGGTGGTGGGGCGATAAAAGAAATTAAAACCGTTGCCCGGAGTGATGGCCATCAGCGCGTGAGTGGATCCGGCGTCGAGGGTTTCGCGAATCATCACGCCCGCCTTGGCCCAAACATCGGAGTTAGACTGGCTGGTCACCCGCGCCGTAATGGAACAATCGCCGCTGACAGCTTGATAAGCATACCGGAAGGCGTCCGCCGCATTCCAAATGTCATCCCCAGAACCTTTCAAGGTGAATGTGCTGCCAGAGTAAGCCGCGCTGCCCGCCAGGCCGACGCTGCCCACGTCCACCGTCACCCACGGGGGTGGTAGCGGCGTGACGCTGACCTGGGAGGTGTTGGTGCTCTCACCATTCGGATTCACCGCCGAAACCACATAATAATAAGTCGTGCCACCCGTCACCGTGAGATCGGAATAGCTCGTGCCCGCCGGGCTGGCCACCGTCGCATAAGGCCCGCCACTGGTCGTCGCGCGTTTCAAATTGTAACTGGTCGCGCCAAAACTTGCGTTCCAAGACAGCGTCACCATCGTGGGCGAATCCGTCCCCGCACTCAAACCCGCCGGCGTTGGCGGCGGTCCAACCGGTGTGGCGCTCACGCCCGATGAATACGCACTCGGCCCGCCACTGCCCACGGCGGTCACGACATAGAAATAGGTCATTCCGTTCACCATTCCCGTGTTCGTGTAACTCGTGCCGGTCACGGTTGCCACGGGGACGTAATACGGCCCACCGCTGGTCGTCGCACGCAACACATTATAGGCAGTCGCTCCGGAGACGGAGTTCCAATTCAAGCTTGCCCGGGCATTGCCTGCAGTTGCCGTCACGCCCGTCGGGGCGGCAGGCGGGGCGTAATTAAACGTGATAGGCAGCGAAGGATTGCCATTGGCGGAGACGACCAATGAATACGTTCCCGCCGGGAGGTTCGCCGGCAAGGAAAATTCCGTCGTCACCGGATTGGGGTTCAGGATTGCGGTGCTGCTCCAGTTATAGGTTCGCGCATAATAGACATTGCCCGAAGAGTTATTCGTCATCCGCACCAACGGATAGCTGGTTTCCATCTGCCAGTCGTCGCCATACGCCGCGCCGCCGGTAATGCCGTTGAGTCCCGTGCCGGTCAGGTGATAGGAGCCATTCGCGTTTTCTGTGATGCTGCTGATGACCGGCTGTCCGGCGGCCAGTGGAGTGCCATCGGGTTTATAGATGTAAAGTGAAGTGGTGCCTTGGCCGCCAATGAATAACACGCTCCCATCCGGCAAATCCAGCATGCTGGAGCCAAAGGGAGCGTTGTTGTAGGTCAGACCGCCGCCCGGTGCGCCCACTTGTGTGAACGAGTTGGCAACGTAGTCATATTCCAGAAAAGTCGTCGGCCCATTAAAGCCGTTCGTCGGTCCGACGGCACAAAGAATATTGCCATTCGCCATCATGGCCGCAGGAGCATCCACAGCACCCAGTCCATTGACGCCGTCCATCATCGTGGGACCGGCCACCCAACTGCCCGCACTGGTGAGCGTGGCTCCAGGAGTATAAATGGCAGTGTTTGGGGTGGCTCCGATGAAAAACGCTTTCCCATTGGGCAGCACAAAACCCGCACCCAGTTCACCGCCGTAACCATACATGACCACGGGAAGATTCCCGTCGGGATACCATTGATTCAACGAAGGGACATAATGTTCCGATTGCTGGCCAAACGCATCAATCGTAACGACGTTGTCGTTGGGCAACCTGACCCAGGCTGCTTCATTCTGATTCAGCGCGGATCCGGCAGACTGAAAACCATTCGTCGCCACATTGTAAATGACGCAACCGCCAAAATCACCGACCGGCGCGACCAGCACGTTTCCATTGGGCAGAATTTTTGATTCGCAGTCCGAGAATGCCTTGTTGTTTGGATTCGCAATCGGCGACCAGCTGTTGTTCACTGAATCATACAGTTCCGCCTGGTTTCTTCCGGTGCCATATTCGCCGCCGGCGACAAAGACATTGCCATTGGTCAACATCTGCGAGGCATAAAACAGCCGCGTGTAGGCGGTGGAATCAATCTGACTCCAGCTGCCGTTGACATAACTTCCAAGCGGGTTTGGCGTCAGACGATACCAGTTCTGGCCTCCGTCCCCGCAAATCACCGTGCCGTCGCTCATCAGCAGAGCGTTATTGACTCCCGTCGGCGGCGTATGCGCCAGCGCCGTCCATGTCCCGCTGGCTTCCAACACGCCGGGCAGCGAAAGACACAAGAAAGAAAACAGGAGCCTGAACCCGCTGAGGGTGAACACTGAAAAATTCATGTTGAAAAGTTGTCTTGAGTCACTTGATTTCGTCCGCCGATGGCCGCCAGATACCTGCCATATCGGCAGTTACCGGGCGCAGTCATGGAGGATATCATGGACATGTGATTCGGTAAAATCGTGACTGTAGATTTGATGCGTCATGGTCGGTAAAATTCACCGGCTCAAAACCAAACGTGCCGCCGCCAATGCTGGCCCAACTTTGAAGCGGCAAGGCCAGATTCGTCGTGGCCCAAACTGTATAGGGCTGGGCGGCCGGCCCGCTGACGTTCAGATTGAAATTCCCACCGGAAAGCATGACCGCCCCGAGCACGGAAAGCGTGCTGACTGTGACCGCCTCAACCGCCGGCAATACCGAGCGCCAGTCGGTGCCGAACCGGATTTGACTGAAGTCAAATTGCTTGTTGCTATTGCCGCCGCGCAAGAAAAAACGGTTGAAGCTCAAATCCCCGGCCAAGGTTCCCAGATAAGCGGTGGACGCATATTGATTGCCCTCATCCAGCGTGGTGTCGGGATCAAGCCAGGCCTTCAGTGAATCACCGCCCGGCGCATAATTGATTCGCGCTACGATCAAGTGGGTGTTGGTATCAAGGTTAAGATAGCCGCCACTGCCGTTGTTGTTGAGCAAATCAAATGACGAATCCGTCGGAGCGTAATAAATACTGAAAGCTGACGCGACCCAACTGTTCCCGATCAAAGCACCGGTGGTGTCATTCCCGCGGCTCAAGTGAAAACCGCCGTAAGCGCTGTTGTTGGCGATCTGGAAATGGGCACGAGTCAAAAAACTGATGTAGAGCGAGCCGGCCACATTGCCGCCGCCAATGGTGCCACTGGCGGCATCCAGCAACCCCGCCGCTGCGAATGAACCACCGGTTGAAAGGTCTGGAACCCCTTGAAGATTGGAGCCATCGCCTTTGACCGTGACCAGGCCGCCAGCGGCAGTAATCAGAGTCGAAGTAAGTCCGGGAAAGGAAACAACTCCGGCATCTGATACACTGGAGCCAAAGGAGGAGTTCAGTCCAATCCAATTACCGTTGGTGGCAAAGCCCGTTCCGAGGAAAGGCTGGCCCGGAAGGTTTCCCGACGGATAATTGGAAAAATTTTCAGTGAGCAAAACACCCGTCCACGGCAGGACGGTCAAGGTGAACTGGGTGCTGGCGTTTCCGATGCCGTCACTCACGGTCAATGTCACCGTGCAGTTGCCGCTTGCACCACGCGACGGAGCAAGTGTTACCCAGCGGCTTCCGCTGCTTCCAACCAGCGAAATGTTTTGCACGGAAAGCAGGTTGGTATCGCTGGAACTTGCAGACACAGTCATGAAATTTCCGCTTGTCGTTGCCACCGTGAACGGAATCGCCGGAGTCGGAGTGAAGCAAGCTGTCGTTTGATTGGGCACGGTGGAGATGCTGGCCGGGTTGTTTAGCGTCACGTTGCTGAAAATAGCCACATTGTAATTTGTGTCGTCCACACTATATGCATTGGTGATGCCCGCCGTGACGGCCAGGCCGATATAGGCATGTGAATCGAAACCGGCAATCGCCGCCGAGTTAAGCAGTGTCCAAGTGGTGTTATCGACGGAGCTATAAGCCGCAAACGCATTCCCGGTGCGAACCAACCGCAACCAACACGGCGTGGCGAGGCTCCCGCTTGCATTCGTAGGCGCAACATTTCCGGCGGTGGAGCGATTTTGAAAAAGCAACTGCTGTCCCGGCGTCAGCGTGAGCATGGAACTGCGCGCCGAAGGGCTCAAGTTATCGGTAATCATGACGCCCGCTTTTGCCAGGGAACTGGCCGATGACTGGTTCAGTAGTTTGACGGTCATCTGCACATCGCCCGCGCATGGTTGATACAGAAAATGAAACCCATCGTTCGTGCCACCGATGCCCGCTCCGCCGCCGCGCACGATGAAAACGGAATTGGACAAGGTTGATGCACCTTCCACTACGTTGCCTTTGTCGCCCACCGATCCAATGTCGCTGCAACTCCACGGACTAATGACCGGGGCGAAGTTAGCAATAAGCAGGTTGCTGGCTAGGACAGGACTTTGAGGAATTGTAACTTCAAATATATCCCCATCCGGCGCGCCGTTGTCCGCACCGAGTGGCATGGTGGAAATGTTTTTTACGCAACGCACAATCGGCCCAATGGCATTGCCGTTCAACGTGGCGGATACCGGAGTCAAATCCGACGACCAGTCCGGCGGACGCCGCAGCCGCACCACCCACGAACGCTGCACAGGCGCATTCGGGTAACTGCCCGCCGCCGCGTCAATGTTCACCGAGACGGTTTTGTTGCCATCGTTCGCCCACGTCTTGATGGAAGTTTTGCGGAACTGGCCCTGCTTGTAGGCCGTGGTTAGCGTGTCATCTTCGTAGAGGGTCGTTTGATCTACCTCGGTGGTGCTGGGATAAGCATCCAAAGTAACCGGACTCCAGGGCAACTGCCCCGTATATTGCATTTGCGGCGCGAGCGCAAAAATGGAGCCGGAACGAATGTAGAGAGGAATATGATCCAAAAGAGCATTATCCGAGATTGTCGCGGGACCTTTCAACACCGCACCAGTCCAGGCGTTGATCCAACTACCCGGCGGAATCCACACGGGGACGGTTTGCGCGAGGTTTGCCCCGCGCCATTTCAGCCCCACAATGGCATTACCGGTCAGCTCTAAATATTCGATACGCAACTGATGGGTTTGCCCTGCGGTGACAGTCAGCGTTGATTGCTTCGTCACCGAATCGTTCGGTCCCCAGTTATCAATGCAAAGTTGGTTATCCAGCCAGACGCGCACACCATCGTCCGACGTTGCCGCCAGCACAATATCGCCCACGGAAGCCGGGACGGTGATGTTTCCCATCCAGCGCACACTGAAGCTATCGCTGCCAACCGATCCGCCGGGGCTGCCGGTTCCCCAATTAAAATCTATGTTGGCATCAACCCGCGTCAGCGTCGCCGCACCGGCAAGATTGATGTTGGAAAAATAAAACGCATTCAAGCCGGCCTGACTATTATTCGTGGTCGTCAGCCATGAAGCCGGCACCGTCGTAACTCCGCCCTGTGTCACCGGTGCCACCAAAAGCGAGTGGCCGATTAGATACTGGCCTTCGCGCCTGGCTTCGGTGTATTCCGGATAATCCAAGTCCAACCGCCGGAGAATCGGCTCGCCGGTGTCATAGTTGTTCTTCGCCGCCGCGTAAAATTCCGGCAATAGCCGGTAACGCAGATTGATTAGTCTCCGCGCCATCCATTCCGCTTCCGGCCCGAACGTCCACGGCATCCGCGTCAGTCCCATGGTGCAATGCGGCCGGTAGATCGGCGACAAGGCGCCATATTCAATCCAGCGAATATAATCCCCCGGACTCGGATCCGAGCGATGGCCGCCGAGATCATCGCTTTCATAAGGGAAAAGCGACTGCACACCGGCATGCACGGCATTTTGAACGGCATAACCCAGGTAACTCATGTAGGGTTCTATATCTCCGGTCCATTGAATCGAATAACGATGGGCGGCCACGTTCATCGGATTATTGCGAATGCCATTATCTAAGCCGTCCACGTTGACCATTATCATCGGGCGCATCGGCGCATTCGTTGCCTTGGTTGCATCTTGATAAACCGCCATCGCCCAGACCTCGTGCCGCAATTTCGGCGACGGTGAGTTCAAGCTGATGTTCCAATTACGGTCATACCACCAGATGTCCACGCCTTGACCTAAAAGCTGGGTCAGATTGGTGTAGCGATAGGTTACTTCGACAGGATCAAGCGCGGTCGGCGCGACCGGTTCCGGATGATCGTTGAACATGAGGCGAACATTGTTGGTGTGCGCTTCCGAAATGAAGCGCGACATATCGGGAAATAAATTGGTGTTGGGCTGATAACCGGTGGAGGCGTTTTGCCGCCAGCCCGTGTCAATCACCAGCACGTCCAGCGGAAGTTGACGCGAACGATTATCCGCTATCTCTTGCAGTGCCGTCGCCTCGCTATAATCGTAGTAACGGCTGTCAAAAGCGCCCAGCGCATAGAGCGGCACCATTTCCGTCGGGCCGGTCAGCTTGAGAAAATCGCTCCGCAACTGGGTGTAACTTCCATTGGGAACAAACACATAAACATCAGCCGCATCATTGTTCGTGTCCCAGCCACTGGACGCGAGCAACGGGTCACCTGCCGGAGCTGGCACCACTCCGCCCGGTGGCGGAATCAGCCTCGGCGAGTCGGCGAAGGACAGCACCGTCGGATTGTCCGCCGGTCCCGGCAGCCACACCCTGTTCGCAAGTGTTCCATTGAATTGGTAAAGAACCTGGCCGGTCGGGGAGGCAACGTAAGAACTTGTCAATGAAGCGGCCCCTTGCGGGACGTGAACGACATAATTCGCCG
The DNA here is from genome assembly GCA_035577265.1 of Verrucomicrobiia bacterium. Taxonomy (GTDB): domain Bacteria; phylum Verrucomicrobiota; class Verrucomicrobiia; order Limisphaerales; family UBA11358; genus UBA11358. The sequence continues at coordinate 14,976 of DATLVR010000122.1, forward strand.
TCGTAATGATGACTTCGCCGGAAACCAGATTGCTGGCGTAAGCCGTCCCCGGCCAGTTTCGCTCCACCACATGAAAGGTAGTCCGGTCTTCAAATCCCTCCGCCCCTTTCGCTTCCAGCCGAACCAGCGAGCTGGAAAGCACCTGCACGCGAACTGAACCAACGATGACATTATCGCTGGCCAGAAGTTTCGGATTTATATTTCCGATACAACCAATGGCGGCCAGACCAAGGGCCAGAATCCGGAGGTTTGTTTTGAGAGTGCGGGGTTTTTGATAAGCGAGTTTGCGGCCAAGTCGAAACCACATTGAATGAGTCATAGACGAGTAAAAAAACATTGGATGGAAACTTGTGCGTTCAAGCTGGGTTGGTTCATGGGTTGAACGAGGTGGGATAATGGCTGGCAAGGTAATACAAATCTGACCTGGTTGCGGCCTGACTCGGCAGGCTGGTGGTGTATTTGTTTGGATCCATATTGTTTGCATAGATCACGGTCTCTGTATTCAGCCATTTATGAGATTCCGCATGACCATCGGCAAAACTGAATGTGCTGTTGTTGCCATGAAACGCCGCCGGCGAGTCAACCCAATTGGCCGTGAAAAAGGGGCTGGGTGGATTCAAAGGACTTCCCGGATACATATCCCAAGTGTTGTCGTCCTCAATACAGTTAATCGAGCCTTTATATTGTGATGCACATTCCTCCACCCAAAGGAAACGCTCACTTGGGTGCAATAATGCTGTTTGTTTGGTAATTAAATTTGCTCCACCAAGATACGCTGCCGCATTGCCGCCAGTAAAGCCACCCACTCCTGCATAACTACACCAGCAGAAGAATTTTCCACCCGTAGCAGCACGAATATCGCCGGGGCAATGGGCGACATCCGGATTGGGCGCGTATTGATACAGTGCAGCATTTATATAGCCCATCTGAAAACGCCATTTGTTCGCCTCGTCACCAGTCAAACTTGCCGGCGGTGTCATCCCTAACACTGATTGCAACCGATCGGCTTGTATGCGCCAGTCCGAAGTGGCCGCCGTGGCAAAACTAACAACCTTTTCTGAAAAATCTCCGTTATACATCACCCAGGCCAGAGCCAGTTGCTTCTGGTTGCTCAAGCAGGTTGCCTGCGTCGCCCGCTTTTTGGCTGAAGACAAGGCAGGAAGCAACATGGCTGCCAGAATCGCAATTATGGCAATGACCACCAGCAATTCAATCAACGTGAAGCCGCGCCGGTCGTGTGCCAATTTAATTGTAACGGCGGTCTGTGGCCGCCGAAAACGGCGCTCGCAGGTCGCCGCTACAGGTCTGAAGCGTTCTTTCAACAACAAATATTTCTTCATGTGTTTGATTTGGCCCAAGTTTGACCGGGCGAGAATTTCCTATTTCTAAAAATTTTAGAAAGGTGGCGGAACCCGATGTCCCGCCACCTTCGCAAGTGTATCCCTGCAGGTTGTGTTCAAACCTATGGCCGCAAGCGGTAGAACATCGCCGAATTAGTTGTGACTATGACTTGCGGATTGGATTGATTCCCTGAATCCGTCCACGGTCCCGTAACCACACGAGCTTGCTGAAGTGTGCCAGCGCCAGTCCAGGAAAGGTTCAGTCCTTGGAGGCTCATCAGGGGCGGTGCCGGCGCGAATCCCACTCCGGTGGCCGTCGCCGCTATCACGATGTTGGTATATTCAGCAAAGGCCGAGCCATTGCCACAACGGAGATGGATATTGTCGAACGTGTTGTCCATGGAGACAATCAGCGGCGCCTGCGGCTGGGTGACTTCCGACCTGGTGAAATCAGGATCAAGCCAGATTGTTTCCGCAGTAGCTGCGTTGGAGGAATACACGCTCTTGACGACCATGGTGTGCCATTCACCCAACACGACGACGACGGGGGGCGACACCAAACTGAGTTCGCCTCCCTCGCCGCCAGCCTTGTCATCTATGCTCCAAGAATTTCTTAACCAAGTCTCTCCTGTCAACAGACGCTCGGTAGTGCCTTCGTAGAAATGCAACCCGCCGAAACAACCGCCCACATCATCGGCAGCTTCACCATTCACATCGAAAAACGTCATGCTGAAGCGCGTGTAAAGCGTGTTCGTTGAGGTTGATTGATAATTGCCGCCAATCCATCCGTTCGTGCTGCCAAAGATCTGAACGCCTGCTCCACCGCCACTAACATCTATCGGCCCGGCAATAGAAACCGGCAGTGTGGGATATGAGTCCACAGTGAACGACCAGCTTATGGAATAGGGCGTGCCATTTGAGTCGGTGACACTCAACGCGACAGTATGCGACGAACTTGCCGCAAAAGGCGTTGGTGGTTGATAATTGACCGTAATTGAGTTGGGGGTAACCGCAAAAGCCGGCGAGATCGGACTGCCATCCAAAGTAAGAGTTACAAGATTGGTGCCAATACCATAGGTGCCAAACACTAGATATGCACCGATGGGCGTGCTTATCGAGGCAGAAGGCGCGTTTGCGGCGGGAACTAAATTTTGGAATTGCGGGGCCGACGGGGCGACAAAACCCACACCAGCCGACGTCGCGGACATGACGATGTTGCTGAAGGTGGCACTGGTGGTGCCGTTACCGGTTCGCAACACGACGGTGTCAAAAGTGTCAACCGTGGAGACGACAACCGGGGCATTGGGCTGCGCAGCTTCCGTCTGGGTGAAGTCTGGATCCAGCCAGGTGCTTACGGTGGCGTTTCCTGCCGGGTTCAAATCAACCCGCTCAACAATGGTGTGCCATTGGCCAAATACAATTCCAGTGACGGGATTCAGGTCAGTTTGGGGTGCCGGGAAAGGATCCATGCTCCAATTTGTGGATGCCCAGGCATTGCCAGCAATGACATGCTGCGCGCCGTTGATTCCGCCCAAAATGAATTGCAATCCGCCGTAACCGCCGCCGGTGCCAGTCTCGCCGTTCAAATTGTCGAACTCCATGCTGAAACATGTATAAATTGTGCTGCCGGAAGAGGCTCCATAATTTGCTCCCATCCAAGCATCGTTGGTGGAGAAAACGACGATTCCCGCGTTTTGATTGCTGACAACAATGGAGCCAGCCAAGACTGATGGCAACGACTGAAAGGCAGTGATAAAGCTCCAGGCGTTTGTGTATAAAGTACCACCACTATCCGCCAGCGTGACCTGGGCCGTGTGTAATGCCCCGGCGCTCAAGGGTGAACCGGGAAGGTAGTTTATCGTCGTGACATTGGCAGATTTCGTAATCACGGGAGTGACAGTGCCGCCATCCACTTTCATCACAATGGTATTTGTGTTGACGGGGTTAAGGCCATCAGTTGCTTGCAAGCTGACGCTGGTGCGCGAACCGCTGTAGGCACCATTCGCCGGCGACACCGCACCGAAAGTGATCACCGGGACGGCGCTAATGTCCACGGTGATGTTATCAAAATTGGGATGTGCGCTGCCATTGCCAACCCGAAGCCCGTTAACGGCCCGGTTCGCCACTCCGGTGCCACTGTTAGTATATCCCGTGCTCGTGGAAAATGTCCAGGCACCGGTGCTATAGACATAGGTGAAAGTAACGTGACTAAACTCGTTTGTGTCCGTGCCGAAGAAACGGCCAGTCGTGTTGCCGTCAGTGCCCCAAAAGCCCGCAGAAGGATTGCCCAAAAACATCACTTCATTCCCATTACCACCACTAGTATGAGCAGTATATAAGCTGATACCGCCCCAACTGGTGTTGCCCGGCAAAAAGGTCCCCGATGCCGGAGCCAAGCTGTCAAATTGCACCGTAACGATCTGACCTGCACCCAAAGTGGAGGTGAATGTGTTAAAAACTTGCACCGACAGTGCAGCCGTGTCCAATGAGTTCAGGGAACTGACGGTGACACCATTCGCGGATCCCTGCGTCCATACGCCGCCGACATCCGAGGCTTTTCCGAGAATCGCGGTTCCCGGAGCTTCGCTGAAGTCATCCGAAAAAACCACTGCGCCCTTGCAAACGGGAACAGCCAACATGGAGATGGCGAGCAGTGGAATCAATAAGTGTGTTCGTTGTTTCATAATCTGGCCGACGTTGGTTTCAGGTTTATTTTTAACATTTCGCAGGCAATCCCAATAAATTTGGCATAGAGAGATTGCTCTTGAGAATGTCATTAACATAGGCCTGTTTATGAATGAAACCATACACATAAACATGGGTAGCCAGATGGGGACAAATGGGGATGGGCTGTCTCTACTTCACTGTGGGCGTGTTGGTTGCAGTCAACGCCTCGATTTGCGACAGCAGGCTGCGGTAGCTCGGCGCATACCGCCCCCCCTGTTCCAGGCCGTTTTGGGCGATCTGGATCGCCCGGTCAGCCGCTCCGGTCTTGAGGTAGGAAATGATCAACGCGTGGTCCGCCGCGAAAAGATCGGGGCCGGAAAGCTTCCGCCGGCTCGCGTTAAGAAATGGAATCGCCTCCGCATATTCACCGCGCAAGTGATGGAGCCGCGCAAGGTAGTATTCCGTAAAACCTGATTTCGATAATCCACGCTGGCTCAAAACTTGCCCCTGTTCAATCTCGCGCGCAATCGCCTCACGATCAGCGGCAGCCAGGTCGCCTTGCAGCCTGGTTTTACATTCAAACACCAGACAAGCATACTCCATGTGCAACGAGGTGTATTCCGGCACGGACTGCCAGGCACTCTGAAACAGCTCCAGCGCTTCGGCGAATTTCCCTTTCTCCAACAGCACCCGCGCCACCAAACTGGTCAGCGGACGCCGGCCTCCCGCGCTCGGAGAAGCATTCAACCACTCACGCATAACCGTGCCCACTTCGGGATCAACCGAGTTTTCAAATTGCGTGACGGCTTCATCAAAGCGTTGAAAAGCTTCAGGATTGTTCGCGCGCATGAAAGGCGCGTTGAAAATCGTGCGCATGTTGAGATTAACCACGTAACGGTCGTAGGGATTGTCTCCCAGTTTTCGCGCATAAACTTCCCACGGCGCAATCCGTGCGCGCGCTGCCGCCGAAACGTTGGTCATGGAGTTCACAAATGTTTCAGCCATCAATGCCTGACCGCGCAAAGTCGGATGCACGTGATCGTCCATCAATTCCCAGCCAATCGCGCCGCCGGGGCTGGCCTGACGAAACGCCGTCACCAGATCGCATATGGACGCGCCCTGCTCGTGCGCTGCGCGCAGGATGGCCTCTTGCGCCGCGGAAGTGGCCCGCCACGGCATCGTGTCGAGATCGCGCGCCTTCATAAATTCTGTCAGCGCTTCAGCAGATTTTCCTTCCGCCGCCAGCGTCTGGGCGTTCAGAAAATGAATGCCCGCTTTTTCGCTCGCCGGCGAATTTGATGGATCCGGTCCGATGGGCGCGAGATTGTTTTCACTCGACGGCAAGGTGCAGATCAGCACGGGAACGTCATGCGCCTGACAGCGTTCAATCATGGCGGCGACGTTGTGATGAAGATTGTTGGCCGCCGCCGCGTGCCGCCAGTCATCGGGTGCGATGTAGTTTTGGCCGACCATGGATTCCATGAGCGTGTGCTGCAGGCCAGGCTGCTTTTTCGGGCGCAGAAGTTTTTCCAATCCCTGAACAATGGCGAGTGAGTGAAGAAAACGGGTTGCCGCCAGCATCCATGGCTTGCTGCCCGCGCGGCTGCTGGAAGCCACGCCGTAAGCGCCGAAGAATTCATTATGTCCCGTGTGAATGATGATCAGATCAGGATTGAACTCGAGCGCCTCGGTCATGATGCCGAGCACGGGATAACTGGCAACGGCCACGGTGCCGAGATTGATGACCTCGACGCGGCGCTCCGGCCACGCGTCCTGAAGCATCGCTTGCAAAAAGGCGGATGAAGCGAGGTTGCGCGGCTGGGGATAGCCCTTGGCGGCAGACTCGCCCACGATGAAGATGCGGAAGGTGTTCGTGGGCTTGGGATCAAGGAAGGAATACTGCGTGGTGTCGCCGGCCAGGCCCGAATTGAAGAACCAAGAATCGGCGCCGGCTTGCTCCGTCACGACGAGCGTGCCGCCCGGGACTGGTCCGACTTTGTGAAAAAACGGCGCGTAGCCGCCAAAGCCGCACAAGCGCAGCACCAGTTCGATCAACAACAGCAACGCGACCGGTGACAGCAACGCGAGTGCCCGGAACAGGAAGCGTTTGGGCTGGGTGATACTGATTGTCGAGGCGGTCACGTAGCGCGGAGATTTGCCAGACGGCAATTCAATGTCAAGTTTGGCAGCGGCTCAAAAAGTGAACCCGGCATTCGCGTTAGCAAAGCCGGGTTCAATTGTTCGCGAAAAATCAAACCCATCAGCAGCGGCTACGGCGCCAGAGCACGAGGCCAAGTCCGCCGAGTCCGAACAGAGCCATGGAGGCCGGTTCCGGAACCGCGGTGATGTCCACGGTCAGATTATCCAAATTGATGTCAGCACCGCCACCATTGCCAATTCTCAATCCGTTCAGCGCATAGTTCGCCGGTCCGGTGCCGCTGGCAGAGAATCCAGCCGAGGAGAATGTCCAATCACCGGTATCATACGCATAGGTGAGGGTAAGGTGATTGATTAGCGCGTTGTCCGAGCCGAAGAAGCGGCCAATATTGCCATCAGTGCCCCAGTTGGACGCAGTAGGATTTCCCGCAAACATCTGTTCAGATCCAGGAGAAGAGCCACTGGTAAAACCACTATACAAGCTAACGCCGGCCCACCCGTTAACGAGCGCCGCCGCCGGGGTCACGGTGTCAAAGGAAAGCGTCAGCACCTGACCTGCACCCAGAGACGAGGTGAATGAGTCGAAAACTTGCCGGCCATTTCCTTGGGTATTTAACGAGTTCCCTGCACTGATGGTAAGACCATTCGCGCCTGTCCCGTTTTGTGTCCAACTCCCTCCAATATCCGCAGCTTTTCCGACAATCAAAGTTCCCGGAGCATCGCTGAAGGTATCCAAGAAGACCATGGAACCATTGCACACGGTAAGACTCAGCGCAGAAATGGCGAGCAGTGGGATTAATGTATGTATTTGTCGTTTCATTGTTGTTTTTGGGTTTTTTAGTTTGGTTCCAAAGTGTTTTCACACGTCAACAGGTGACTTTGTAATATGCTCTGATTTGAAAAAAGATTAGGCCCAAGCTATCGGAAAACAATACCCATGAATATGGGTATCCTTCATTTTGAAATATGCACTTGACGGAAGAACGGCGTGTTGAAATATGCCCGCGCCTTTGGTGATCATCGGTGGACAGACAAATAAGTTTTATGAAAACGCCCTAAAACCCGAAGCCAGGCCCCGGCAAAACCAGCCCCGCCCGGTCATTTTACAAAAGTCCTATCGACTTTCAGCGGCGGCCAACTTAATGTTATTTTCGTGTTCCACCTCGATCGTATTCACAAAACAATTCAACTGGCAGCACCCGGGTTTTCAGTGGTCATGATTGCATGCGCAATCATGACGTTCTCGACTTCCGCACACGCGACCATGTTGTGGAGTCAAACCGGAACCTTCCTCGTGCATGACAACAATCCGGGCGAAGACATCTTGCACGGGGCGATTGCACCGCAGGGAGCGAATTCCAGCCGCACGCTCTATCTAAAGCTGCGAATTGACCCCTATTCGGATGCCGCCACGGAGGGCATTTCTTTTTACTCGTGCGGACTGTATTTTTATGAAAAGGGCGTGGAGCATCTGGGTGTCGGCAATGGCTGGGAGGCTTTGGCCTATAGCGCCATCAATATGAACGGCGGGAAGAAGGGGCTGCAAGACCTTTACTCGGCTACTCCGGATTTGGGGAAGGAATGGGAATATGTCCGCAAGGGAAACCCCCGCACCATCGTTGTAAAAATTGAATACCATCCCGATCACGATGCCCGCATCACAGCTTGGTTGACACCGAACCTGGCTTCCGGCGCGACGGAAAACAACCAGCCCACCAACCTGATCACTCAATTTGAGGCGAACGCCACGTTCGATGAAATCCGGCTGATCCATCGCGGGGCGGGCGACGGCTGGAAAATCAGCGACCTGGCCCTCGCCACCGCGTTTGAGGATTTTGCCCAACCGCATTTTTGGCAGCGCAAACTGGTGGTTGGACTGACCATGGGGGGATTGCTTTTGATAGTGGGAACTACAGCTCGGCTGCTAGAACGGCGGCGTGCCCAGCGGCAAATTCGGCAGCTCGAACAGGAGAGCGCCGTGGCCACGGAGCGCGCCCGCATTGCGCGCGATATTCATGATGAATTGGGAGCGAGTCTGACAAAAATCCACAAGCTGGCCGAGATGATGGATCAACACACCGCAACGCAGACGAATTCAAATCAACTCTCAAAAACAATTTCCGACACGGCGCGTGATACGATTCAAACGATGGATGAAATTGTCTGGGCGGTAAATCCTCATAACGACACCTTGAAGGAAATGGCCGACTACCTGGTATTTTTCACCGAAGATTTTTTGCGGCCCTCCGGCATTGCCTGCGCACTGGATGTGCCGCTGAAATTACCCGACATCCTGGTGACCGCTGAAGTGCGGCATAACTTGTTCATGGTCGTAAAAGAGGCTTTGAACAACGCGGTGAAACATGCGGCGGCCAGCCACGTCAAGTTTGGATTGAATTACCACACAGACAAGCTGGAGGTTGAAATCACCGACAACGGACGAGGGTTTCAAATCGAAAAAACGGCGAAGGCTGGGAATGGTTTGGAAAACATACGCCGGCGCATGAGCGCCATCGGCGGGGTGCTGGACATCAAAAGCCAGCCAAGCCTGGGAACGACCGTGCGCCTCCAAGTATTGCTCCCACTGGACAGGACGGTTGAGCCATGAACCCAGCCCATCGCCAAAACAGTTCGCCGGCCAGGACCATCAAAGTGGTGATCGTTGAAGACGCCACCTGGATGCGGGGAAATTTAGTGCGCGAAATCAATGGTTCGCCCGGCTTTCATTGCGTGAACGATTATCGCACGGCGGAGGAGGCGCTCCGGGGAATTCCGGCGGACCAGCCGGACGTGGTGTTGATGGACATCAACCTGCCGGGCATGAACGGCGTTGAATGTATGCGCCAGTTGCGCGCCGATTGCCCCGAAGTGAGATGCCTGATGCTCACGGTCTATGAAGAGAGCGAAAAAATTTTCAATTCGCTGCTGGCCGGGGCGAGCGGCTACCTGCTTAAACGAACCAGCACCGCCGAGTTGATGGAGGCAATCCAGCAGGTGCTCGACGGTGGGTCGCCCATGTCGAGCAGCATCGCGCGAAAAGTAGTCGCTTACTTCAACGAAATGGGCGCGGCCAAATCGGATACGGCCGCGCTTTCCCCGCGCGAACTGCAGGTGTTGGAATTGCTCGCCAAGGGAATGGCCTACAAAAACATTGCCGACGAACTGTCGTTGAGCATCGAGACCATCCGCATGAATGTGAAACATATTTATACCAAGCTCCATGTTCATTCGCGTGGTGAAGCCGCCGCAAAATATTTGCAACAGTCCCAGTTCCGCCGGGCGGCAAATGGGTGAGAAACCATGGGAACAAGAGGGTTGCAAAAGCCGCATGGCGGTTTGACTTGAAGCAGCGCGGTTGCCACATAAGCACTTGAAAACAAATGGAGCGGGTGAAGGGAATCGAACCCTCGTAAAACCGCCCACACCTCCGCATCGTGGATCGAGGGGTGCAACCGGAACCAATGATGGCGGCGTGTCGTGATCCTCAGAAAGTTCGATGTTTCATTCTTAAGTGCCCCCCAGAGTGATGGCGGCGGTCTTGGCAACAAAAGGCAACACCGCGATAAAACCTGCAATCACCAATGATTTGGAAATTTTCCCCACAATGGCATTGTGGGGGTCAAGAGTTCGAGCCTCTTAGCCGGATCAATGTAGTTGAAAAGATGCCACCGAATGGGAATTGATTGGTGGTAGATGAAAACAACACAATCGTCGGGCACACGCCCGGTTCACCAAACGGTGGCCGAGGAATTTGAAGTCAAAGGGGCGGGCAAATC